>CALXLA010000018.1 GCA_944389075.1 uncultured Spirochaetaceae bacterium | reverse complement strand
TTGCGGCTATGTCCAGCTTGACGGAGTGGTTCTCTATGTTCTGTATCCATCTCTGCGTCCTTGCCTCAGTGACATCAAGGTCATTCCTGCCGAGGATAATCCTGAGCATGAGGGAGGAGCACTTCCTGTCGCCATCGAAGCACTTGGAGAAAAGGGCATCATCCATAAGGCACATCTCCTCAAGTGCTTTTCTTATCCTGCTATTGGCTGAATCCATATAGCCTCCTTCAGGAGCTTGTTATCGGCTCCTATAAGATATACGCGCTGAATGGCATTTCCTGACAGTCAATTGAAGCAAAAGCAGATAATGTTTCAGAAAGCATGAAACATAGACATTGCCTCTTCTTTCCGTTTTCTCTGTTACAATCTATTGGAAGAAGGAGAACAGCAATGAAGATTCTTATTCTCGGAGGAGTCGCTGCAGGCACGAAGGCAGCTGCGAAAATAAAAAGGGAAATCCGTACAGCGGATGTGATGATACTGACAAAAGGACATGATATATCATATGCAGGCTGTGGCCTTCCATATTATATAGGTGGGACAATCAGGGAAAAAGAAGATCTGATAGTCAACACCCCTGAGAAATTCAGCAGGCTTACAGGTGCAGATGTAATAACAGGAGCTGAAGCCACGGCTGTCGATTTCTCGGCGAAGACGGTCTTCTACGAAAAAGACGGGATGCGGAAAGATGAAAGTTATGACAAGCTGATCATAGCGACAGGAGCATCTCCTATTGTTCCAGATGTTCCCGGAAAGGCCCTCAAAGGAGTGTTCACGCTCAGGACACCTGATGATGCAGCTGGTATCAGGGAATATGCCGGAAATGCGAAAAAGGCTGCTGTGATCGGTGCAGGATTCATAGGGCTCGAAGCTGCGGAGAATCTGATGAAGCTAGGGCTCTCAGTCACAGTCATTGATATGGCTGACCAGATTATGCCGAAGGCCTTTGATTATGAAATGGCGCATATTGCCGGGAAGAAGCTCAAGGAAGCCGGAATGGGAATTCTTCTATCTGCCCGCCTGGAAGCTATCGAAGGCAAGGAAAAAGCAGAGCGCGTAGTGACAGATAAGGGAATTATCGATGCAGATATCGTGATACTCGCACTTGGAGTCAGACCGAATACTGCTTTCCTTGATGGCAGCGGACTTGAGATGGAGAAAGGAGCTATTGTCGTCGGAAGCGATATGTCCACGAATATTCCGGATGTATATGCAGCTGGAGATGCCGCACTCGTAACAAGCAGGATAACAGGAAAGAGAATGTATTCCGCAATGGGATCGACTGCGAACATGACAGCAAGGATCCTGGCAAAATGTATCGGAGGTGCCGACAAGGAGTATCCGGGCGCAGCAGGAACAGGTATCGTGAAGCTCCTTGATTCGCTCAGCGCAGGACGGACAGGACTTACGGAAGATGAAGCATCGAAAGCTGGATACAGCACAATAACAGCAGTTGCCGTCGAGGATGACAAGGCACATTATTATGAAGGATCCTCACCTCTTATAATGAAACTCATTGCTGACAGGAAGACACATAGGATCCTGGGTTTTCAGGCAATCGGCGCAGAGGTTGTAGACAAGATGACCGATATCGCGGTACTGGCTGTATCAAAGGGAATGAGGCCTGAAGAGTTCGATTCGATGGACTTCGCCTATGCACCTCCTTTCTCTACTGCGATCTCGCCTTTTGCGCATCTTTGCAATGTGCTTGAGAACAAAATACTTGGCGAACTTGAGACAATCACGCCTCTTGAATACCTGAAAGGGAAAGCTGCGGGATATCGTATAATCGATGCGCTTCCATCAAAGACAATACCGGGGGCTGAATGGATAGATATCACAACAGTGAATGGTCCTGTCAAAGGTTTCGGCAAAGATGAGAAGCTGCTTCTTGTATGCGCACGCGGAAAGCGCGGATACTTCCTGCAGAACAGACTGAAGGCATATGGCTATACAGCGACGAGAGTCCTTGAAGGAGGCATCACTGCCAATGACATCATTTCTTAGAGAAGAATGATGAAAGCATATCAGGGATGGCGGAAAGCGGCACTCTCTTCTCCATATGGCAATCAGGAAGAGATGAAAGCACATTCCTTGACATAGGGCTGAGAATGCGTGAGTCGAGGATAACGGCAGCGCCTCTGTCGCTTTCTCCCCTGATCACCCTTCCTACTCCCTGCTTCATCTTAAGCGCGCATAAAGGCACCTGCTGGGAGATGAATGGTGATTTACCGGATATCTCCTGCTGCCTTATGCCCCGCGCCGCGATTATCGGATCTGAGGGAACAGGATACGGAAGCTTCGGTATTATGAGGAGCCGCAATGTATCACCAGGAGCGTCTATACCTTCCCAGAATGATGAAAGCGCGAAGAGGGAGCTGTCCTCATCTTCCTTGAATGCCTCCAGTATCATATTCCTCGACTTACCGCTCTCCTGCATCATTATGTGCATATCCGGGAGAAGCTCTCTCACCTCCGGATAGACCTTCTCCATAGAGGAACGTGCCGTGAAGAGGACAAGAGCGCCACCTCCTGAAGCCCTGATGGCATCGGCTATAGGCTGAGCGATGCTCTTTTCCCATTCAGACTTATACTCATTCGAGTAGCGCTGTCCATCTCCCGCTATTATGCAGAGCAGATTGCTCTTCAGATCAAAAGCCGTGGGAAAACGCTGTGAGACATATCCTGTCTCGCATCTGTCAAGCCCCACCTGAGAGGCGAAGAAGGAGAATGAATCACCTACTGAAAGCGTTGCCGATGAGAAGATTATCGAGCTGTCGTTATCAAGAAGCGACTGAGCAAGGATCGCACCTGTATCCATCGGCGCGAATGCGATGTACGTACTGCTGCCCTCTGTATATGCATAGGGAATCTCATCAGCAGGATGCTCGAACTCAATCCAGCTGCCGAGAAGAGTGCCAAGTTCTGCAAGCTTCTCAGCGGCCATCGAAAGCGTGACCATATCGCCCCAGGTCTCTTCGCTTGCGTTCTCATCAGCAGCATATGCATTGACAAGCATGGAGCCAAGCTCTGTGAGTCTGTCAGAGAACGCCAGGAACTCCCTCAGCCTGAACCTGCCCTCCTCATAGAATGATGGAGAGAAATAGAACTTGTCATTACCCTTTCCGGCCATTCTGAGAATATCGGGAAGTGCCTTGTCGAACTGAGCGGAGAACTCCTTGATCTCAGCGATTGCAGAGTTTATCTCGCCATAATATGACCTGTCCTTGAGGCATGGAGATAGCGCATCGATTATATTCTGGCTCTTTCCTGCACGTCGCTCAGCTATCATCTTAAGCGCGCGCTTAACGTCTTTCGTAGAGAAAAGCGATGTGAATGTATCGGTAGCGCCATCAGGAAAATTGTGAGCCTCATCGATAGCCATTGCATCGAAAGGCGGAAGAAGGACAGTTTCATCATCCTTCGCACCCTTCTCCCTTCTCAGCATGATATCCGCAAGCACGACATGATGGTTCGTGACGATTATATCGGCATTCTCTGCATCCTTCCGTGCCTTATAATAGAAACACTGGCTTATGAATGGGCAGAATCGACCTATGCAGCTTTCTCTTTCTGCGGAGACTTCGCTGAATACCTGAAAAAGCCCGGGATCCCTTATTTCCTCTTTCAGCCCTGTCTCTGTATCGTCAACCCACTCCGAGAATTGCCTTACCGAAGCATCATCTTTCTTCTCATGCCAGAGATAATCCCATCTGAGTATGCAGAGATAGTTGCTCCTTCCATAAAGGGCCGCGACATTGAAAGCAGTGCCAAGCGCATTCTGCATCGCAGGAATATCAGCACTTAGAAGCTGGTTCATGAGCGGGAGAGTGCTTGTCGCTATTATTTCCTTGCCGAGCCTTTCCTTTGCCCTGAGCAGAAGAGGGACTATATAAGCATAGCTCTTGCCTGTACCTGTGCCGGCCTCGATTACCGCATGCTCAGAATTATCAAGGGCTTCCTCGACAAGCTCTGCCATGCCTTCCTGACAAGGCCTGTACCTGAATGATGGGATCCTCTCCGAAAGAATTCCCCCATCCCTGAAATAGTCACTGCTCCTCGCCATTATGCTCTGCCAGCTTCCTGTGAAGCGTCTTGCGTCCTATTCCTAGTAGATCGGCGGCCTTTGTCTTATTGCCTTTCGCATATGAGATCGTCTCGAGGATAAGGCGCATCTCAGCCTCATCCATCGTGACAGGAAGATTGAATGTGACTGTGCACTCCCCGCCTGTATCCCTGATCTGAGGCGGAAGGTCATCGATATCAATGACCTTGCCCTTGCTCAATACCACAGCAGATTCAATCGAATTCCTGAGCTCCCTGACATTGCCGGGCCATGAATACGAGAATAGAGCCTTCCGTGCCTGTGGCGTGAAGCCTTCTATCTTCCTTCCATCCTCACTGTTGAATGTACTGATGAATGATGTCGCAAGAAGATCTATATCTTCCTTTCTTTCCCTGAGCGGCGGCACCTCGATATGCACGACATTGAGACGGTAATAGAGATCCTCGCGGAAGCGTCCTTCCTGCATCTCCTTATAAAGATCCCTGTTGGTTGCGCATATCACACGCACATCGACAGTAAGGGTCTTCTCACCGCCTACGCGCTCAAACTGCTTTTCCTGCAATACCCTGAGAAGCTTCACCTGGGTGGTCTGGTCAATCTCTCCGATCTCATCCAGGAAGAGAGTTCCGCCATCCGCAAGCTCAAATCTCCCCTTCTTCTGTGCAACAGCTCCCGTGAACGCACCCTTCTCATGCCCGAAGAGCTCATCCTCAAGAAGGGATGGTGACAGAGACGCGCAATGAACCTTTATATATGGCTTGTCCCTGCGGGGGGAAAGCTGCTGGACAGCCTCTGCCACAAG
Organism: uncultured Spirochaetaceae bacterium; assembly: GCA_944389075.1. GTDB lineage: Bacteria > Spirochaetota > Spirochaetia > Sphaerochaetales > Sphaerochaetaceae > Ornithospirochaeta. Next base: position 28,637 of record CALXLA010000018.1, on the reverse strand, counting down.
TTCCTTTCCGGTTCCCGATTCCCCTGTTATGAGCACAGTGGCCTTAGTTGAGGCAACCTGGTTCACAGTCTGCATGAGCTGTGCGATTTTCCCTGACTTGCCGATTATCCTTCCATACCCCTGCTGGCGCTTGAGCTTGTCGATTTCCTCCGCAAGCTTCCTGTTCTGCTCCGCAAGCTGTGATGCCGCTATAGTCTTTTTCACGACAAGGGAGAGCTTGTCGATATCAACAGGCTTGGTGAAGAAATCAATAGCGCCTTCGCGCATTGTCTCAACAGCTGTCTCAATAGTCCCATGGCCAGTGAGCACGATGACAGGAAGCGTCGGATATGATGATGCGACGCGCTTTATAAGCTCATTGCCATCCATGCCGGGCATTCTCAGATCCGTAATGACAAGATCTATGATGTTCTTCTGGACGCAATCCCAGGCTTCATTGCCATCAGCAGCGGTCAATACCTTGTATCCCTCGTCTTCGAATGCAAGCTGAAGACCTGAGCGTATGTTCTTCTCATCATCTGCAATCAGAAGCGTTGTCATTTCATTTCTCCTTGTTTTCTATTGCCCTGCGCTGGCTGCTCGGGACAGGAAGCTTGATCGTGAATGATGTCCCTTTCCCTTCCTGGCTTGAGACGAAGATATCTCCACGATGCTCCTTGATTACCTTATATACCACAGTCAGCCCAAGGCCTGTGCCTGATGCCTTTGTGGTGAAATACGGCTCGAATATCTTCTGTATCTCATTCTCGGCTATCCCTGTGCCTGTATCGCTTATGCGTATTATGACAAAATCACCCTCAAGCTTCGTCATCAGGGTGAGCGTTCCACCCCCAGGCATCGCAGCGAATGCGTTTTCTATTATATTCAGCAGGCACTGCCTCATATACCTTGAATCAAGCTCTATGTTGGGAAGGAAAGGATCGAGCATCGATATGATTCTTATGTTCTTTGAATCAGCCTCCGGAGTGAGGAATGTCACAAGGTCATTCATCACTGCATTGACAGAGCCCAGCATCAGCTCGATATCCATCGGCCGAACAGCGAAAAGGAAATCAACAGCGATAGTGTTGAGATGATCGATTTCCTCATCAAGCACGCTGAGATATCTTTCAGCCTGCTCCTCGGTTATGCTCTTCTTCTGCTGCAGGGTTTTCCTCATCAGCTGAAGGTGTATCTTCATCGCAGCAAGCGGATTCTTTATCTCATGAGCAATACCTGCAGCCATCGTCGTCATCGAGGCAAGGGACTCTGAGCGCCTGAGCCGTACTTCCTTCTGCTTTTCCTCCGTTATATCCTGCAGGATGATATCGACAAAAGGAAAGTATTCAGCATCTATCGCGGCAAAGGATACACGGATTATCCTGGTCTCTTCCCCTACCTGAACCGCGAATTCCCTGGCTTCAGGCTTCTCTCGGCCCTTGAAGACATCCAGAAGATAGGCCTTCACGTCCTTATCGATCATCATGGAGTCTATCTTCATGCCTTCACGCGTGCGCCTTCTCCTGTCGCATGGTATCAGGAGAGGAACGGATCTCGATGCATAAAGGATGGTACGCTCCATATTCACGGCAATATGCCCCACTGCCTGATAATCAAGAAGCGAGCGATATATCGAATTCTTCTCAAGAGCTTCCTTTATAAGGCGTCTGACTTCCTCCGCAGGATATGATTCGAAATCCTCGATGACTTTCTTCAGGATCTTCTCAGACATCAGCAACCTCCCTTAATGCATAATCAAGCGCAAGGCGGATACTCATATTATAGCTGTCAGCCATCATAAGATATCTTGAAAGGCTGTTCCAGATTCTCTTTGCATCTGTTCTCATCAGCGTTCCTTCCTCGAGCCTTCTTGTGACAATGGCATAAAGTTCCTGCCTGAAATGCTCGAAGCCATCTATCCTGGAAAGCGATGCCAGCATCTTCGAAAGGTCGGTATCCTGAAGCCTTCTTCCCGAAAGCAGCGCATCTGAATAAAGACGAATGCAGTCATCCATTGCGGTCTTCTCATCTTCATCAGCTCCCTGTTCGAAGAAAAACGAGTCAAATGAACGGTAAGAGCCGTAGATAGAGAATGAAGCTCCGATGAAATCAGAAACTGTCTTCTCCGAAAGGACTGGGAAGCTGAACTTCCTCACCCTTGACAGTATCGTCTCCATTATCCTTGGCTGATTTGCTGAAACAAGGATAAGCAAGGCAGACTCAGGCGGTTCCTCCAGCACCTTGAGAAGACTGTTCTTCGAACCTTCCGAGTAATCCTCGATATTCTCGAATATGACAGCTTTCCTGTCTGAGCCATCCTGCAGCCATTCCTGCACAGCCCTTATCTCCTCTATCGATGCGCTGTGCGTCTTCTTGCCGCAGCGCATTACCTCCCCTGTCATAAGCTGTGCGACTACATTTACGGCATCAGCGGTTTCCTTCTCGCCATAGTCCCTGTCCTCTTCGATCGACAGAAGCACCTCATCAATCTGAGAAGCCGCATCACTGACAGATGGAGATGATCCAAGGCGCGGGAAAACTGACTTATCGATGCTTCCCTTTATCCCTGCCTTCTCCTTATAGAGAGGCGTGAGAGCGCTATGGTACTGAAGCAGTATCTTGCGTACAGTCTGTATGAAGAACAGCCTGCTTCTCCTGTTCATATGCTTTCTGAAGAGATTTGCTGCTGCCTCGAACTCAGATCTGAAAGAGCGTGATGCGAAGTATGCGACATTTCCCGTCTTCAGAAGTTCTCTGTCGCCTCCTGCATGATAGAATGCGAGATCAAGAGCCCCAGTAAGGCGAGAAGAACCACGGCTGCCGGAGATGAGTATCGAATTCGGCATCATCCCTGCGCTGATTACATCGGAAAGCTCCTTTGCGGATGCTGGCTGAGTCTGTCTGAGCGCATCAAATGGCATTCACAGCTCCGCTGAATATCCCAGCGACCTGCGGATACAATGGCTGGATGATGCGTTTGAATACTATGCTGTTCTCAGTAAGCGCTGACATATCGAAGAATGTCTGGTATTGCAGGAAATAGATGAGTGCTGAAAGGACAAGCGCAGAGCACAGCAGACCCAGCGCGAAGCCTATTATGCTGTCAATCGCCCTAAGGGCACCACTTGACTCAACTATATTGGAGAGCTGGCTCACAAATATGAACAGCAACGTATAGAAGACAGCTGAAAGCCCAACGAACGCGATCAGTGTCGATGAGAATATAGATAAGGATGAGTTATCTGCAATCACAGTTCCGAGCTGTTTCGTGAAAAGCACTGCAGCAGGCATTGCCAGAAGAAATGCAGCAAGCTTGCCGGCTTTCTTCGTAAAGCCTGTTATACAGCCTGAAATAGCACCTATCAGGACCACGGCAAGCGCAATCACATCAAGAAGCCCGAACGTAACAGATCCAATCGCAATAGTCCAATCCATATTTCCATTCTATTCAATTTGCGGATGTTTAGCTATCATTCTACCATTTCTTTTCATTTGTGATTATTATTCAGTCATGGCAAATTTCTTAGCTGCACTCTTCGGAGGCACAAAGCATGACAAGGACATGAAGCGTCTCAGACCTATAGTCGAGCGCGTGAAAGCAGAATACAGCTGGGCGGCATCCCTTGCTGATAATCAGTTCCCAGAGATGACGGCGCAATGGAAAAAGGAAATCCAGAGCGGTGAGAAGACTCTGGATGACATTCTTCCTAAGGCATTCGCGCTGGCACGTGAAGCTGCAGGAAGAACCCTCGGGGAAAGACACTACGATGTGCAGATCATGGGAGCGATAGTCCTCCATCAGGGTTCGATACTTGAAATGAAGACTGGTGAGGGAAAGACCCTTACAGCAGTACCTGCGGCCTATCTCAATGCTCTTGATGGAAAAGGCGTGCACATAGTCACAGTCAATGATTATCTTGCACAAAGGGACTGTGAATGGATGGGAAAGGTCTATTCATTCCTCGGTCTCACGACAGGTGTCATATTCCCCGGTCAGGACGAGAAGAGGAAGAAGGAAGCCTATGCCGCTGATATAACATATGCGACGAACAATGAGCTCGGCTTCGATTATCTCCGCGACAACATGAAGATGTCGTATTCCTTGAAGACACAGCCGCTTCACCACTTCTGCATCATCGATGAGATCGACTCGATCCTCATTGATGAGGCAAGGACTCCGCTCATCATCAGCGGACAGGGAGAGGATGACACTCCTAAGGTGAAAGCCGCTAAGGCCATAGTCCCGTTCCTGAAGGAATGCGAGAAGGATCCGGAGACGGGAGACTACTATGAGCTTACGGAGATGGAGAAGCTCGACAGGGAGTTTTATGCGAACTTCGATGAGAAAGGCGATTTCAAGCTCGATGAGAAGGGAAAGAAAGTCACTTTCACGAAACAGGGAATGACCCATATCGAGGAGCTTCTCAGGAGGAACGGCGCGCTGCGGCCATCGCATGATGAGAATGGCAATACCACCTACTCTCTCTATGATGATGAGAACTTCGAGCTTGTCCACTATGTGACGCAGGCTGTCCGGGCGGAGTACATGTACAAGCTCGATACAGACTACATAGTCAAGGATGGCGAAGTCCAGATTGTCGATGAATTCACCGGACGCGTGCTTCCTGGAAGGCGCTACTCAGAAGGTCTCCATCAAGCAATCGAGGCAAAGGAGAATGTGGCGATCAGAGGCCAATCGAAGACATTCGCGACAATCACGTTCCAGAACTTCTTCCGGATGTATGACAAGATTTCAGGAATGACCGGTACTGCAGACACAGAGGCAACTGAATTCAAGCAGATATACGGCATTGACGTCGTTGTCGTTCCGACAAACCTCCCTGTGCAGAGAAAGGATCTGAGTGATCTCACATATTATGATGAGGAATGCAAGTACAGGGCAATCGTCGAAGCTGTCAAGCGCATACATGCGACAGGCCAGCCCATACTTATTGGTACGACTTCAATCGAGAAGAGCGAAAAGCTCTCGAAGTATCTGCTGAGGGAAGGCATCCGCCACGAAGTGCTTAATGCGAAGAACCATGCAAGGGAAGCCTATATCATAGGAGAAGCCGGCGCGAAAGGTGCTGTCACCATTGCGACGAATATGGCAGGACGCGGTACGGATATCAAGCTGGGAGGCTCTCTTGAGCACATGGCACTGAGGAAAGCAGGAACCGATGCGACCGATGAGGAGCTGAAGAAGGCGAAGGAGGAGCTCCTTCCTCAGTACCAGAAGGCATATGAGGAAGTGAAAGCTCTAGGAGGTCTGTACATAATCGGCTCGGAACGTCATGAATCAAGGCGCATAGATAATCAGCTCAGAGGCCGTTCAGGACGTCAGGGAGATCCGGGAACAAGCCAGTTCTATATCTCCCTTGATGATCCGCTGATGCGCCTCTTCGCCAAGGAAGGCCTCAAGAACATGATTGGCAAGCTTGGCCTCAAGGATGGCGAGGCAATCCAGCATAAGCTTCTCGACAATGCGATTGAAGATGCGCAGAAACGTGTCGAGCAGCGCAATTTCGAGATAAGGAAACGTCTTCTTGAATATGATGATGTACTGAATGAGGAAAGAAACTTCATCTATTCTGAGAGAGACAAGATCCTGCTCGCAGATGATCTCATAGAAAGAATCATCGAGAATACGGCGGAGTTCATCGATGAGGCAAAGGAAGATGCTGGTGATGACAAGGAGAAATTCATCGCGGACTGCAGATCTGTCTTCTCTTCCCTTCCTGAAGGCATAACGGATCCCGAAGAACTCAAGAAATACATGATTGACAGCCTCAGGGAAAAGGAAGCGAAGGTCGGCAAGGAACCGTTCAACTCATTCATAAGGTTCATCTACCTCAGGAACATAGAGAAGAGATGGGTGGATCACCTTGATGAGCTTGAGGACCTGAGGGAAGCCGCAAGCCTGATGAGCTATGCTCAGAAGAATCCTCTTGTAGAATACAAGAACACAGCTTCCGATGCATTCGACCAGATGATCAGCGCCATTACGGAGAGTGTCTGCAGGACTGTCAATGCCGTCAGGATATCGATACAGCCAAGACGTCAGCCTCAGAATGCTCCGAAGATGCAGGCGACACATGAATCCCTTCCGACTGCAAGGACCCAAAGCACAGCAACATCTTCGCAGGCTGAAGCGCACAACACGACATATGTACGCTCTCAGCCGAAGATCGGACGCAATGACCCATGTCCGTGCGGCAGCGGGAAAAAGTACAAGAACTGCTGCGGCAGGAACCTGTAAGCAATTCAGATAGCCTGAATATGCAAAGACGACCACAAATGATCATGTGGTCGTCTTCTGGTTAATTACAGAATAATGCCTGTGACAGGCTTTCCCATTGCCGCAAGCAAGGATGAGAAGATCAGAGATCCTCGACCATGAGAGCAGGATCGATTGCAACACCTTCCTGCTCAATCTGGAAGAACACCGCAGGAGTTCCGAAGTACATCTGGCTTGTGCCTATAGAGCCTATAGGCTGGCCCTTCTCCACTTTATCTGCCTGCTTCACGAAGATGATCTCAAGGCCTTCATAGACTGTGTAGTAACCATCATCATTGAGGATCTTGACGCCTTTGCCGTAATCATCCATCGGAAGATCAACTACATGACCGGAAGCCGATGCCGTGACAGCAGAGCCCGGAAGACCTGAAATGACGACTCCTGTAAGGGCCTTGCCTGCATAGACATCGAGATAATTGTAGATCACCTCACCATCAGGAAGAGGCGACTCAAATCTGTTGTCACCTGAGGAGAGATTCGAGCCAAGGGATGGAATGAAGATCCTATCTCCTGCCTGAAGATCCCTGTCAAGCCCATTGAGAGCGAGTATATCATCTCCAGTGAGGCTGGGATTGCGGTGGAGAGCGATAGCATCCGCAGTATCGCCGCTTACAGCTATATAATAGCTCCCGCTTATTTCAGGGATAAGCAGACAAAGACCAGGAACAACATCCTTTATATCGGTAATGGAGTTGCATGCAATGATCGTGCCCACGGAAACTGAGAATTCAGAAGCAATCGATGAGAGAGTATCGCCTTCTTTGACGATATATTCAGAAGGAGAGCCTAGAGGTTTGTAATCGGAAACGATCTCCCTCTTTGCCGGAATGGCCTCAGCAGCTGTCTCTTCTGTGCTGATCTCGCTTTCTATGATATCAGGCTCTGCGATATCGACCTCGACAGGCTCAGGCTGGGATACCTCAGCTTCCTTTCCTTCCCCCTGCGGGGAGAACATCAGGTAAAGCAGTATTGCAATCAATGTTATGAGCACACCGATGAATGCGATAATCAGGGAAGACCCCTTCTTGATACCACCCCTTTCCTTATATCCTTCAGGGGGCATATCATCATAACTATATCTGCTCATCTATAGACTATCCTTCCAGCGGGAATTATTATAGCTTTCTATGAATAAGAAAGGCAATAAGCCAAGAGTCAAAGCAATAGCAGCCGCTGTATCGCTTATGCTATTGGCTGTCCTGCTGCGCGTATACTATCTGCCGCTATTCGGAACACACTACGAAGAAGGGCTCTATTCTACCGCAGTACGCGGTACGATATACGACAGGAATGGCGAGATACTTGCCATACAAGCCCCTGACTATGGCTTCATAGCAGATGGCAGCGATCCGGCAAAAGAAGCATCTTTCATATCCAGATTCACAGAAGAGAATGCGATCTCTGTCGAGCGCAAGATAAGCGACGGACAGGAATTCATACCGATCACGATGATCCCATCCAGGGAAGATGCGGAAGAAATCGAGAAGATGCTCTGGCAAGCAGACCTCAGCAATGAGCTGATACTTGCAAGGAAAGAGGACAGGAAGACAATAACCGGCAGTGCTTTCATAGGTGAGGTCGATGAGGATTTCAACGGAATCTCAGGCATTGAGAGGCTCTGCCAGGACAGCCTTGATGCCGATGAGGGACGCTATCCTTCCGCTTCATTCGGAAACGATGTATATCTCACGATAGACAAGGAAGCCCAGCTAAGGCTCGAAAGTCTGGGACTGGATGCACCTGCTGCAGTAATCAGCGATGGCTTCATAATCGCATGGTCAGGCGAAATACCTGCACCGATGCTCGCATTCCTCGTAAAGTCGGTAAAGACTCATGATGGCACGACAATCTACAGCAGCAACGACAAAATCCCCATCGAAAGCAGGACGGGGATCTCAGGACTCTCATATTACTCTGCTGATGAAAGCTCGATAGAAGCAATCGCAGATGCATTCAGCGATGAGATCATCTCCTGATCTGCGACTTATAGCTCTTCATATCCAGTCCGAAGGACTTCAGATTCTCAAGTATAACCTCACCTGAGGCCTTCCTTATGTCATCAGGGACCTTCTGCCCATTGGTGAAGAAGATGATCGGAATCGATGTTCTGTATGAGAAAGAAAGGACATTCCCGATAGTCTCGGTCTCATCAAGTTTTGTCACAGCAAGCGAAAGCGGCGTATATTGCTGATAAGATGAGAGCTGCTCCATCGCATCTTCCTCCTTCATCGAGGCAGAAAGCGTGAGCATGAAGTTGGTTCTGTCACGGTCAAGGACATCAAGAAGGGATCTGAGCCTCAGATTAAGCTCCTGGTCTTTCGGAGATACACCCATCGTATCTATGAATATTATGTCCTTCCATGAGAACTGCTCTGTTGCTGAAAGGAGCTCTCCCTCATCCCCTGCTTTCAGCACAGGGATGGAGAGCGCATCCCCGAATGCTCTGATCTGCTCATATGCTCCTGTCCGGAATGTATCAAGCGTTATGATCGCGGTACGCTTCCCGGCCTTCGCATAAAGATCAGCAGCCTTCGCAAGCGTAGTCGTTTTTCCAGATCCTGTAGGCCCAAGGAAGACGACGAAATGCCTCGGATGCACCTGCATCGCATAGTCCGATGGAGTAAGACGAACGATCCTGTCCGGAAGGACAGTGCTTGGATCCTTATCCTGGGGAAGATCCTCAAGAAGCTTATCGGAAAGAGGCGGGGTGATATGATTATCCTGAAGGAGCAGCCTTGCCTTCTTCAGGCTCTCGCTCTCCTCTTCTTCCCTGTAGACTTCAGTATTGAGCCTTTCTGCATGGGTAAGCGTATCAGGATCCGGCGTCTTCGCCTCAGCTTCGAACTCCTTGAGATCTTTCCTGCTGGATTTCTTCGCCGCAGTTCCAGGCGGAAGGTAGCATACGATCTCGCAGCGGGTCTCCTTCTTGAGGAAAAGACCGCCACGGGTAGTATAATCGCGTCTGGAGATGATGCGGACATCGGATCCGTACATCTCCTTCGCCTTGTTCACCGCTGCATCATATGAATCGCCGACAACTGTGTAGTATTGCATGCTTACAGTATATACCTTGAAAGATCCCTGTCCTCAGCAATTCCGGAAAGCCGCTGCTTCACATACTCATCTGTTATCTCGATGCTCTGGCCGCAAAGCTCATCAGCTGAGAATGCAAGTTCCTCAAGGAGCTTCTCCATGACAGTGTGAAGCCGTCTTGCACCGATGTTGTCATTGGACATATTCACCTCATATGCGATATCCGCGATCTTGCGGAGCGCAGAATCAGTGAATGTCAGAGTCACGCCCTCAGTTCCGAGAAGTGCCTTGTACTGCTTCACAATCGCATTCTGAGGCTCTGTGAGAATCCTGTAGAAATCATCAGCCGAGAGATCCTTCAGCTCCACATGGAGCGGGAATCTTCCCTGAAGCTCAGGAATCAGATCTGAAGGCTTAGACATAGAGAATGCCCCAGCTGCGATGAAAAGGATATTCGTCGTATCGACAGCACCCCACTTCGTAGAGACAGTAGTGCCTTCGACAATCGGAAGGATATCGCGCTGCACGCCTTCCCTTGAGACATCAGTATTCGATGTATTGCCCTTAGATGCGACCTTGTCGATCTCATCGATGAAGATGATGCCCATCTCCTGAGCTCTCTCAAGAGCCTCATCTACAGCCTTGTCAGGATCTATGACCTTTTCCATCTCTTCCTGCGTGATGATTTCACGGGCACGCTTTATCGTAAGCTTCCTCTTCTTCGTGTTTCCACCGGATGTGAACATCGTGGTAAGGTTCGAAAGTGTCTGCTGGATCTCATCTGTAGTCGACGTGCCTATCACCTCGACGCGAGGCCTGACATCGACGCTCATCTCGACTTCCTTCCCATCGAATGTCCCGGATCTGAGCATCGAGCGGAACTTCTCCCTTGTATCAGAAGCAGAGAGATCCGTCGAGGATGAGGGCTGCGATGGCAGAAGAAGATCAAGGAGACGCTCCTCTACCCTTTCCTCTACCTGTGCTTTCTTGTTCTCGGCCATCTCTGCCTTGACCATCTGCACAGATGTCGCCATAAGATCGCGGACCATGGATTCGACATCTCTCCCGACATAACCTACTTCCGTGAATTTAGTCGCCTCAACCTTTATGAACGGAGCATTCGCAAGCTTTGCGATTCTTCTTGCGATCTCCGTCTTTCCCACACCTGTGGGACCGATCATCAGTATGTTCTTAGGAGTGACTTCATTCCTCACTTCCTGAGGAAGGCGCTTGCGTCTCACCCTGTTTCTTATCGCGACAGCAATAGTACGCTTCGCATCTGTCTGTCCAACGATATATTCATCGAGACTTCTTACGATCTCGGATGGAACCATGTCGTCAAGTCTTTTATTCTCTGGCATCCTGCACCTCTGTGATGATATTGTGATTTGTATATATGCAGATATCGGCAGCGAGCCCTACGCTCTTCCTCGCGATCTCCTCCGCGCTCCAGTCAACTCCTGCATCGAGATATGCACGGGCTGCGGAAAGCGCATATGCTCCACCTGAACCGATTGCCGCTGTATCATACTCCGCTTCGAGTACATCTCCGTTTCCTGTAAGCGTGAAGATTTTGCTCCCATCTGATGCGATCATCATCGCATTCAGATTCTTCATCATCTTATCAGTCCTCCAGTCCTTCGCAAGCTCGACAGATGCGCGTGTGATATCGCCATTGTACTGCTTGAGCTTTCCCTCAAGAAGCTCAGAGAGCGTTATCGCATCAGCAGTAGAGCCTGCGAAACCGACTATGATCGTGCCATCATAAAGCCTTCTGACCTTGCGGCAGTTTCCTTTCATTACGATTCCGGCTTCCTGAGCCGAAGCCTGACCATCTCCTGCGATGGCGACAGTGCCGCCTTTCCTGACTGCACATATCGTTGTGCTGTGTATTGTCATTCCTTCTCCTTTGCATGAGGATGAGAGCCATCATAGACCTTCTTCAGCCTCGTGCGGGAAACATGGGTATAGATCTGGGTTGTCGAGATGCTCTCATGACCAAGAAGCTCCTGGACAAAACGGATATCAGCACCTCTGTCCATCATATGCGTCGCAAATGAATGCCTGAGCGTATGAGGCGTGAATTCCTTCTGCCATCCCAGTCTTGCCTTATATTCATCAAAGATAATATGCGCAGAAGATTGAGGCAACCTCCCGCCCTTCTTTCCTATGAAAAGAGCATCGGAAGAGGAATGCACATCCTTTCTAAGCTCTATGTATCTCCTTAGCTCATCAGCTGTCGTCTGTGAGAAAAAGACAAAACGGTCCTTATCGCCTTTTCCTCTTATGAGTATCCTCCGGGACTTGAAATCAATGCTGCCGATATCGACAGAAAGAGCCTCTCCTATACGCATGCCCGAGTTGTAGATCAGAAGGAAAAGCATATGATCACGCTCATCCCAGAAATCCTTCCTCTCGACAGAAAGAAGCTCATGGACCTCATCCTCTGTCAGCACGGAAGGCAGATGTCTCTCCTTTGTCCGCATCGATATCATGGCAAAAGGATCCGATGAGACAATCCCCTTTCTCTCAAGATACTGGAAATAGGTCCTCAATGCCGTAAGCTTCCTGAGCACGGACTGCTCAGAGAACTCAGCCGAAAGCTCCCTTGCGTAATCAGCAGCATCAAGCTTAGAGAAATTCATCTCACTGAGCCCGATCTTCCCCATGTATGAGGCAAAGTCCTCAAGGTCCCTTCTATAGCTTATCACCGTATTGCGCGAAAGCCTTCTTATGTTCTGTATATAGTCCAGAAACTCATCAATCTGTCTCATCAGCCCTAACTATGCTATAGCCCTTCGAAAGGAAATTATAGCATCCGTCCTCATTGTCTTCATATGCAATTGCATCAGGATATTGGAAAATGGACGAGAATGACTGCACGGAAGGACAGCCTTCCCTGAAGAGCCTCCTCATTGCCTTGTCAGCAAGCGATGCTCTGAGCATGTATACATCAAGACCGGAATCAATTGCCCGTGATACAATCTGCGGAAGGAATCCAGCAGATGATGAGACCATCAGCATAGAAGAGAACGATAATGCTATCTCATATGCCTTATCCCTGTTTCCACTGGTCAGAGATGGTGCGATGAGGCCACCTCCTGTCAGCATTATCCTCCTGAGGATATCCGGAAAGCGCCTCTCGTACTCATCCATGGAGAGAGCCGTGACGACATAAAGCCTGCCTCCTCCATCCTCATATCCCTTCAGTACCGACCTGTTACCGGAATTCTCCGCGATATTCACTCCATCATAGCCTGAAGCTGCAGCCTCAAGCGCAGACTGATACATGGCGCATGATGCGCTGGAATTCCTCCCATATGAAGCAAAGAGCACCGCATCGCAGGAAGGCAATGCTCCCCTGTATACGAATCCATTTCCTTCGTATACGAGCCTTTCATCCGACATGAGTGATCTCATATTCAGAGTCTATCATCATCAGGATGGCCGCTGAGGGGTGAAAAGCGGTCAAAATACTCAAGTATCGAGGCCGTATCGAGATGCGTGTAGATCTGTGTGGTCCGCACATCAGAATGCCCGAGCATCTCCTGAACGGACCTTATATCAGCACCATGCTCTATCATATGCGATGCGAATGAGTGCCTGAGCGTATGGATTGTCGCATCAAGCCCCAGCCGGAGCGTTGCCTGATGGAAGCGCTTATGGGCAGCCTGCCGGGTAAGCCGTCCTCCGCGCCTGTTGAGGAACATCGCTTTTTCGCCGCTATTGCGCATGAGCTTCGGCCTGACATCACTCAGATACATCGAAAGCGCATCCGCAGCAATCTCTCCGATGAACACCAGGCGTTCCTTTCCTCGCTTTCCGATTACGCTGATCGTGGACTCCTCAGGCCTGAAGGAAGACACATCAAGAGCAACAGCCTCGCTTATCCTCATTCCTGAGGAATAGATAAGCTCAAAGAGGACATAATCACGCACTGAGAGGATATCATCTGAAGGAAATGAAGAAAGAAGCTCATTGACATCATCTTCAGAGATTACACGCGGAAGATGGAAATGCTCCCTTGGCTTCTCGACAAGCTTCGCAGGATTCTCTTCTGTCCTGTCGCGCGAAATAAGGAATGTGAAGAAAGAGCGGAGAGCAGAAAGGACCTTGCCCTCTGTCCTCTCATCGATATCATCCTTCTCCCTCCGCCACTTGAGATAGCTCTCGATTGTGTCAGGCGTCGATGACAGCAGCTCTATGTCTGATGAGGAAAGGAAGCCGAGGTATTCCTCAGCTTCCTTCACATAGACATCGCGTGTCTTTTCCGATAGACGCCGCTCATAGATTATATAAAGACTGTATTCCCTCAGGATATCATTCTTCATCATCGTGGCGTGCATATCTGAGCACTGCAGGTATCGAATAGTCATTCTGCTGCGCATTGCGTTTGCCAAGCTGCTGCTGGAGATCCTGCCACCTGTTGACGGTGATAGCTGAAGGATCTGAGCTCTGTTTCTCTGCCGGCTTCGGCTTTTCCTCACGATGGAACTGCACAGCAGCAGGTTCCGGAGCCTTCTCCTGTACAGGCTCGGCAGGCTTTCTTCTGAATACCTCTGTATCTGGATCTATTTCCGCAGAAGCTTCCGGCTTTGACTCGAATCCAGTTGCGACAACTGTCACCTTTATCCTGTCTCCGAGGCTCTGGTTATAGCTCTGGCCTGCGATGATCAGCGCATCATCCGCGCAGTTCGAGGTGATGAGCTCAACCACATCCTGATACTCCTGCAGGGTAAGATTGTCGCCGCCTGCGAGATTGACGAGGACTGACTTCGCACCATCGATGCTGGCATTCTCAAGAAGAGGATTGGAAATGGCAAGCTTCGCGGCATCCACTGCCCTGTTCTCGCCTTCGCCGAATCCAAGTCCGATAAGGGCATCACCCTTGCCCTTCATTATCGTCTTCACATCAGCGAAATCGATATTGATCTCACCAGGCTCGGTAATCAGATCGGATATTCCCTGGACAGACTGAAGGAGCGCACTGTCTGCAATCAGGAATGCCTGACGGATCGGGGTATTGTTCTCTACGACCTTGAGAAGATGCTGGTTAGGGATGAGGATAAGCGTATCAACCTGCTTACGAAGCCTGTCTATGCCCTGATGTGCAAGGACGAGCTTCTTCTTTCCCTCGAATGCGAATGGCGTCGTAACAACAGCAACAGTAAGAGCGCCACAGCTCTTTGCGATCTCTGCAACGACAGCAGCGGCTCCTGTTCCTGTACCGCCTCCCATACCCGCAGTGATGAATACCATATCGGCATTCTCGAGCTCTGCCCTTATCTCATCCTTCGATTCAAGAGCTGCCTTCTCGCCTATCTCAGGAACTCCACCGGCCCCAAGGCCCCCTGTTATTTCCTTTCCGATTGCGATTCTCGTCTGCGCATTGGAGCGCTGGAGAGCCTGGACATCGGTATTGAGAGCTATGAAGGAAACCTTCTTAAGCCCTGATGCAATCATCCTGTTGATAGCGTTGCCACCGCCTCCGCCTACTCCCACTACCTTGATTATCGTAGGTGCAGTCTGCTCGCTTGCCGCTGCGTCTTCAATATCGAAAATATCAAAATCCATGCCCATATATGCTCCTTTTAAAACAGCTTCCCGAAAAGATTCCTTATCTTGCCACCTATGCTGCCATCATCCTTATGGCCAGATGAAAGCGATGTGTTCTCCTTATATTTCTTCGCCTCCATTTTCAGGAGTCCCAGAAGCGTGGAATATCTCGGATCTATATACATCCTGTCCAGACCATTTATCGCCTCAGGGAATCCTATGCGCGCAGGAAGCCTGAAGATCTCCGATGCAAGTTCCGTAGCTCCTGACAGAAGCGCTCCGCCTCCGACAAGCACCACGCCGGCTCCGAAAGAACCCTGGATGTCATTCTTCTCGATCTCCGATGAGAGGATGGAGAAGATCTCAGCCATGCGGGGCTCGATGAGCTTTGAAAGCTCCTTCTTCGGAAGGCGTATCGCAGGCTTTCCACCCACAGCAGGAGTCACTATCATCTCAGAATCCGAAACAGAAGGCGTATGACAGCATCCATCTGATATCTTTATGGACTCGGCAGCCGTACGCGGAACCTGAAGCATATATGCGATATCACCGGTGACGCTGTCACTGCCCAATGCTATACCACCCACATACACAGGCGCACCCTGGACATAGGCAATCGCATTCGTGCAGCCATAGCCGATATTTATCACTATGGCTCCCATCTCCTTCTCATCCGTACTGAGCACCACCTCGCTGTCTGCAAGCGGCTGGAGTATCATGCGCTGGACCTGAAGCCCCGCTTTCTGAACACACTTGCGGAGATTCTGGCAGATGGACGATGCACCTGTGACAAGCAGGACTCTTGTATCGAGCCTGTGGCCAAGCATATCGATGGGATCCTTTATCCCGGAACGTGAATCGACCTGGAAATCCTGGACAAGAGTATGGAGGATCTCCGTATCCTGCGGAAGATCGCGTGCGCGTGCGACATCAATCGAACGCCTTATATCCTCCCTCTTTATCTCCTGATTCTTCGACTGTATGCCTACGACGCCGGAAGAGGTTATCCCCCTTATATGGTCGCCACCTACTCCGAGTATTACAGATGAGACTTCTGTCCCTGCCTGCAGCTCAGCATCCGATACAGTGCTGTTTATGACTTTGAGTGTCTGCTCTATATTGACAATTGATCCCGCTTTCACTCCTTCGGAGGAACGCTCGGAGATCGCTTCAATCATGAGCTGTCCATCTTTGGAAACAGTCCCTATGACAGCCCTGGTCCAGCTTGTTCCTATATCCAATCCAACAAGAGTCTTATCTGACACAGCCTATCCCCTTCTATACCCTGACCAGACCATCAGAAAAGAGCTCGTAATGCGCTTCATCAGCATATGCAGGATCTGCTTCCCTGCTGATCATTGCTATACTCTCCCTGATATCAGTTCCTGAAACCACATCCCTTACTGCAAGCTCTGCCCTGAATACCGGAAGATCGATTATCAATGCCGATGATCCATCAGTAAGATTATTGCAGTATTCCATCCAGGTTATCAAGCTTGAAAGCCCTGAAAGCTCCCTGGCAGCTCTTATGACATCCCTCCTGTATGGATCTCCGATGAAGTCATCACCAACCTCGACTATCGGATAGAGTCCCATCAGGAACGGCACATCTTCGAAATCTATTTCCTCTGCAGAATCAGGATATACGATATACACTTTCTCATGTGAGGCGATCATGACGCCATCTTTCCTGTATTCTGCCGCGACACTGGCTTTTCCATTATCCAATGCGATGGATACATCATCGACATAGGGCAATGCGGAAGCCGCGATCTCAGCCCAGAACCGTCTGGATGAGAGATAGGAGCTTCCCGCAAGAGGAAGGAAAATCCTCTCAAGAGAAGGAGTCCCGTCGACAGAGACTGATGTGATAGCTGAGAACGGCATATATGAAAGCGCTGCATATACAGCCGCGGATGTCAGCATTGCCAGGATGAATAACGATCCTGCTTTCTCAGCCCTGTGCATTTTCCCTCCCTATCATGTAGATCATCCTGTACAGGAGGACAGACACAGCTATGTTCATGCCCTCCTCCGAAACAGAATAGCTGAAGAACGGAAGAAGGACTCCCGGAAGAGGAAGAAGCCCTGATGCATACAGCATATTCAGTACAGCTTTGAGCACAAGGACAAGAGTCAGCGAAAGAACGAGAGTTGCGGAAGGCAGGTCTTCCCTCCTGAGAGCCCTCATCGCTGTCCTGACCCCGATAAGCATCACAAATGCGAAGAGTATCACAATGAAAGCACAGCCATTCGCACCGAGTTCCCTTGCGATTGAAGGAAATATGAAGATGCTTTCAGCACTGCCATATGAAAAGGGATCTTCAAGACCGCTGCCAAGCCCCTTGCCCGCGATTCCGCCATCTGCGAATGACAGAAGCGCCCGGCTGAGATCGCTGTCATACAGCTTCATTCCTGACGAGGGGACGATGGATGCGAGAACAGGATCCGATATGGAATCAAAAAGGGCGAAAAGCACTGCGGCGCAAGCAGCAATAAGAACAGCATATACTGCGACAGCAACCTTACCTGTTCCTTTGATGGCATATGCAGATAGCACTATCATGGAGATGATGATGAACCAGGAAAGCCCTGATGAGAAAAGCGTGAGAACAAGAAGGACTGTAAGGAATATGAAGGAAAGGACATATTCCCTGACAAGTCCGCCTCCGATGCTGTCCGGCTCAGGTATTATGTCAGCAGCCATGAAAGCTGCGGCAACAGCAGCAAGAGATCCCGGAGATGCGATGCGGATTGAATCGACAATCAGATATCCATCCTCGGAGAACTGCGGGAAAAGGATAAGTATGCCAGATGCTATGGCAACAGGATAGAATACGAAATAGAGCTTCCTTATTGCCTTGAGCGGAATGAAATAAAGAACAAGCCCAGCTGCAAGCCCAAAGCCGGCTGCTATAACCTGAAGCAGGAAATAATGATAATGACTGAGTCCTTCCCTGACTGCTATCGGGAAGGAGACGCTGTAAAGCTGTACAAGGCCGAAAAGCGCAAGCACCAGCACAAGACAGAGAAATGTAAATGGCGATAATGAACCTGATTTATCGCCATTGTTGCCGACCTTGTATGTTATATCATCATAGCTGATCTGTTCTTTTGGCATATCAAGCAAAGATTACCTCAAATAATCGTTTCTAGATATACCTGCACTGAAGAAATATTGCTCTTCGATATCAGGCTCACCTGCTGCAATCGCAGCCCTGAGGGCCCTTCTCTGCGCATCCTCATCAGCATAGGCCTCATCAGCCGATGCAACTTTAACAGAAAGCGTGCTTTCCGATCCCATCTGCCACAATGGGAGGAATACGATGATGAAGCTCAGCGTAAGCAAGGCGACAATCAGAGCCTTGTATGGCCGAGACAGCTTTCTTCCGACTTCTATATCATTCATAACACCTTCTCCACCACTCTAAGCTTTGCGCTCCGCGAGGGTGCGTTTTCTGCGATTTCCTCATCAGAAGGGACTATGGGCTTTTTCGTGAGGATCCTCACTCTTCCCTCTCTCTCTTCATCCTTGAAGAACCATTTCACTATCCTGTCCTCAAGCGAATGGAATGTGATCACTGCGATCCTTCCACCTGGCCTGAGTACCCTTTCGGCTTCCCCCAAAGCCGGCTTGATCCTGTCAAGCTCCCCATTCACCTCTATTCTCAGTGCCTGGAAGGTCCTTGTCGCAGGATGTATCCTTCCATGCCTGTACTGCCCAGGAACCGATGCGGCTATCACATCGGCAAGATCGGAGGAAAGCTCGAACTGCTTTTCCTTCCTTCTATCGGCTATTGCTCTCGCAATACGTCGTGAATAACGTTCCTCTCCATAGCGGTAGATGACATCCGCAAGAGCTTCCTCACTGTAGCCGTTGACCACATCTGCCGCGCTCATGCCGCCATCCGTATTGAGACGCATATCAAGCTTCTCATCGCTTTTGAATGAAAAGCCCCTGCCGCTCTCCGCGTAGTGGAACATCGAAATCCCTAAATCGAAAAGAACCGCATCTGCGGATTCAGTCTCAGCTGAGGCAAGATACTCATCGAACCACGATAGTACCGGAGTAAAGCGAGGCGCGAAAGCAGAAAGTCTCTCGATGGCTTTCTTCTGTATCTCCTTATCCCTGTCAAGGCCGATTATGCTGAGATCCGGATAATTAGAGAGGAAGAGGCTGGTATGCCCACCCTCTCCTGTCGTACAGTCTATCATGCATGCTTTTCCTTGCGGTATCGTAAGATACTCAAGGACCTCCTTGTGCATGACAGGATAGTGCCTGATTTCCATTACTCCCTCTCCTCAAGCAGGCTCTGCGCAAGGTCAGAAATCGACGTTCCGTCATCGAATGATTCATAGACAGCCGGATTCCAGAGCTCAATCGCAAAGCCTGTACCTACGAAGAGAGCCTCTCCTTTGTTCGGGAGCGAATACTTCTCCCTCACTGTGAGCGGTATGCCGATTCTTCCAGCACTGTCGATATCCACATACTGAGCTGGTGATATGAGCTTTCTGATAAGGCTGCGTTTCTTCTGATCGAGCATTGCCATAGGGGATGAGAGAATTGGCTCGCAGAAGTCCTTCTCAAAATACTCAGGTGTCATCAGCATCAGGTGGTTCTCATCCAGTCCCGGAAGCACAACTACCTGATTGGATGCCAATGCAGTCCTTAGTCTTGCAGGCAAAGACAGACGCCCTTTATCATCGATCTTCGCTTTATACATCCCTGTAAGTAACTGCATTCCTACCTACCCATCTGTGGGAATCTCTCCCACTTCATACCACTACACTACACCAAAGCCCACTGCAATGCAAGGAAAATCCACACAAAAACACGCACAAAATCCTCATTCAGGATTGAACTCTTCATTGATGAAATAAAAAACTCCTTGGCTTACAAGGAGTTAGCAATAGAATATTGATTATGTATCCCTTTCAGAGCTTATCAGGATCGAAAAGCGTGTAATCCATATCAGGGAAAATCTGGCTGCTGCGCTCTGCATTTATGAGCCACTCCGTATTCACGGTGTTCTGGCACATCGAAGAGTACACGACATTGAATGACCCGAGATGATTGCGCAGACGCTTCTCCGCATATGCGACACTGGTCCTGTCATGCATGATGCAGGGCCAGTCCGATGCCATAGCAAGAAGGACCTCCCTGGATGCCTGATTGAGGAACCGGCCTTTAAGCGAACCCTGATCAGGGAACCGATGCGTCAGCTCCTCCATTCTGTCAAGCGCCTTCCCTATATGTCTGTAAATCCAGGAATTCGATGCATCAAGCCAGGTATCGGAATAACCGCCAAGCCCCCATGAACATTCATTGACATAGAGGTTGTCATATTCATTGCCGTCGAGGATGGACATCGTCGGAGTCGTGAATGCGATATCCTTGCACTCCATCCCTCGTCTCAGGAAAAGATCGAGGAACTTGATACCTTCATACCACCTGTGTCCGAAGAGCTCAGCATCGAAGCAGAGATTGAATATGGGATCCTTTATACCGCAGGTCTCAAGGGCAAGGCCTTTGCGCTTTATGGAATATATGTAGTTCTCCACATGGAGAGCCGTCTTGCTCATGGCCTTTCTATAATCGTAGTAGCGCTTATCCTCTGTCTTTCCCGTGACGGCATGATACTTATAGCCAGTGAATACCCTGACCTCAGGCTCATGTATGTATGGCCCGACATACTCAAGCGGCAGATAGTATCCTATATCACGATAGAAATCCCTGTTGTCGCTATCGCATGGATAGCCAGAGACAGAAGACCAGATGAGCGATGTGAGACTCCAGTCACGCGGGAATCCGAAGAGACCGCTTGGAAGCCTCACAGGCTTATAGCCGCCATACAAAGACTTGTCGCGCGCAGATATGACTGAGTGCGATGCAAGCTGGCACCAGAGGACACCATTGTCATAGAGGACCTTGTCAAGCCCCGGGTAATACCCGCATTCCGGAAGCCAGAAGCCCTTCGCAGCCTGTCCGAATACTCTTTCATGCGTCTTCAGGCCTGTGACGACCTGGGCCTTTATCGCAGTCGGATGGCTCTTGTATATAGGAAGATAGGCATGAGTCGCAGCAGTTGTGAGAAGCTCTACCCTGTTGCGGTCAGCAAGATTGCGATAGCCGATCAGGATATTGCGTCCGCAGCGCTCGAACATCTCAAGATTGGTCCTTGCATCCTCAAGATATCGCACTGCCATATCATGACACTCGGTCTCTTCCCTGAGGGTCCTCTCAACTTCCTTCTCGCCAAGCTCTATGCGGCCATTCATGTAATCGATGAACCTCTCCTGGAGAGGACCATCTGTAAGCATGGTGACAAGAGTCGGAGAGAAGCAAATCGAGAAATGGTAGCCAAGGCCTTCCATATCGAGCTTCTCAAGCATCCGCAGCAGAGGTATATATGTCTCATTGAGCGATTCGAAAAGCCAGTTCTCCTCAAGGAATTTCGGATATTCCAGATGTCTTACATATGGCAGATGAGCATGAAGTATCAAATTGACCTTGTTCATCTGATGTCCTCCTTCCTGAAAAGCTCCACAATATCCTCTACTACCTGATTCTCAACCACAGCGCCTTCCTTTGTCTTGAGGAGGGATAGATATACCCTGTAAAGCAAATCGCTTGCCTTCATCTCATCTTCATGCCTCAGCCAGTATGGATCAATAAGCTGGATCCGCTTCGAGACAGCGTGGACACGCCTCTCATCGCCTTTACCGGATACGAGGCTTACCTCTGCCCAGCCATTGCCATAAGGTATGCTTAGATTCCATTCATTATCGCCAAGAGCCGCAGGGACTTCAAAGTGCTCTGTCTTGCCATCAGCCATAATCGTGACAGAGAGATAGACAGAACGGCCAGTATCGGCAATCTCATCCGCATCCTTCTGGGAGAATGTCCAGAAGCAGTATGCCCAGAGGCAGTTGCGGAGAACCAGATGGATTTCGGTATCTGCATAATCATCCGGAAGATCTACGACGCCTGGAAGTCCTTCAACATAGTTTCCCATGCCACGGAAATCGGTAATACCTGAAAGATAGCGAGTATTGGTATCGCTATCGGGTGCATCATCCTCTTCTTCGTATTTCTCCTGGAGAGCTTCGACAAGCTCGTCCCTGTCCATGACGTCCGAATCGGATATCCCCTCCTGTTCAGCTATGTTCCTGAGTTCTGACAAAGATAGAGATTCGATGTTGACTAATATCACAAAATACCCTCTTTTTCCTGCTCTATACACTCTATGGAAAACATCAAAACATGTCAATAAAACACCAGATATGGTCAATGCATCATAACTAGGGAAATGCACTGACCCGATTTAAATAGCCATCCGACGACTCGACTCCGATCAGGGCATCTCCATATATAGGGTTGCGACTTATCGTTGGTATTTGCATCCTCCTTATGGTATCATCGCCATATGGACATCAGAAAAGAACGAACATCGCTCATCCTTCATGGGCATTTCTATCAGCCTCCAAGGGAAAACCCTTTCACAGGAGTCATACCGAAACAGCCAAGCGCATCGCCTTATGAAGACTGGAACGAAAGGATCTACCATGACTGCTACAATGCGAATGTGCACTCAAGGTATCTCTCTGCAGAGAGGCGTGTCATCTCGATAACGAACAATTTCTCATATATATCATACAATTTCGGCCCTACCCTCCTTTCCTGGATACGCGATGAGCATCCCGAGGTCGAGGAGCTTCTGAAGGAAGCAGACAGGAAATCCCTGGAAAGGCTGGGCCATGGCAATGCGATGGCCCAGAGCTTCAACCATACGATCCTTCCCCTTGACAAGCCATGTGACGCAAAACTCCAGATTGAATGGGGGGCCAGGGATTTCGAGAACAGATTCGGAAGGAAGGCAGAGGGCATGTGGCTTCCGGAAGCAGGAGTCAATCCAGATGTCATAGCCATGCTGGCAGATGAGGGCATAAAGTTCATCGTGCTGTCCCCGTGGCAGTGCAGAGCCGTGGAAGATGATGATGGCGTCCTCACATCGCTTGATGGGAAACCTGCGCCATACTGGGAGCCTTTCATCCTGACAGGAGCTGGCGGAAAGACGATAAGCGCATTCTTCTACCACCCGGGACTTGCAGAAGGCATCTCATTCGGCCATATGCTCCAGTCTGCGGACAATCTCTATCAGACACTGAAGTCTATCAGGGACAGTGAGCAGAAGCCTCTGATACATACAGCTACAGATGGCGAGATCTATGGTCACCATGAGCCTTATGGCGATATGGCACTCGCAGCCCTTATAAGGAAAGTCACGGAAAGGGATGATTTCATATTCGACAATTACGCATCCTATCTTGAGAAGCATCCTGCATCAAAGCATGCGGAGCTCCACAAGGGAGAAGATGGCAGAGGTACAAGCTGGTCGTGCTCTCATGGAGTTTCAAGATGGTACAAGGATTGCGGCTGCACCACCGGCGGCGAGCCTGGCTGGAATCAGGCATGGCGCACGCCTCTGAGAAACGGCCTGAGGAATCTTGCGGATAAGCTCGACTCGATCTTCCAGGCAGAACTTGAGAAGATATTCCACAGCAAGGTGAATGCGGCGGAGATACTCTCAAAGGCGGCAGACTGCATCACAGAGGCTGTCAGCATGAGGACTTTCATCGAGAAGCTCCATAGTGAATATTCATTCGACTCAAGCTATGATGTCGAACTTGCATCCCTTATTTCAGGAATGAAGAACAAGCATTTCTCGTTCACATCGTGCGGTTTCTTCTTCTCGGATATCTCAGGCATCGAGCCAAGGCAGAATATCAAATATGCGCTATATGCCATAAAGATGTTCCAGCCTTACTATCAGGGAGACCTGCTATATCCGTTCCTCGCAGACCTGAGAGCGGCTAAGTCGAACATCAAGGCCCAGGGCGATGGGATGAACATAGCACAAGAGGAATCAAAAGGACTTCCGGGCGAAGCTGAGGCGGCCCTCTGCTTCTTCCTCAACAGGATCTTCGCACCTGAGAATCTCAGGATAAGCCGTTATGGCCGTTTCATACTCTCCCACGATCAGGTTGAGGGCAATAGCGAGAACTATTCTGCTGATATAGTCGATACAGTGGCGATGGAGATGTCACGGTTCACGGTGCTCTCATCATCATCGATAGACAACGGCATCAATCTGTACATCTGCCAGAATGACAGGAATGACAACCCGATAAACAGAATCCGCGTCACGAATCAGGATATACCTCTCAGGATGATGGATGACCTCTATCACTGGATCGACGCATCGATGAGTTCAATGACATTCTCGGAACTTGCGGACCTTGCCCGTGACATGCGTCACTTCTCAATGCTCGTGAAAAACTCGAAGTATGTCCCGCTCGAGACGAATATCATGGAGAACCTCGGTCTTACGCTCAAGATCATCAAATCCCTGTTCACTGTCTATGTCACGATTCCATCGGCCGAGAAAAAGGAGATTCTCGGGAACATGATCGACTTCGTGAAGAAATGCGGACGCAATACAGATATCGAATCGATCAACACTATATTCTCCCAGAATGCAGGATACCTTGCGGACACAATAAGGAAGAACGGATTCAAGGAAAAGGAAGCACTTGAGATCGATGAGACCCTGAGTATGGCCTACAGTCATGGATTCAAGCCTGAAATCGGAAGTCTTCAGGATGCTGTCTACCCATATTACTCAGGAGAGAAGGAGACAGCCGTACCGGAAGATCTTGCGAGGAAGACATATCTAGCCCTGAACTTCGAGTAGTTTCCTTGCATGCTCGATCGCGATGCCGCTCGCATCCCCGGACAGGAGGCGGGCGGTTTCCTCTACCCTCTCTTCCCCATCTATTCTCCTGATATGAGAGACAGTGCGTCCATCGGATTCCTGCTTATAGACAAGGAAATGGGATGAGGCCCTGACAGCGATCTGCGGCAGATGGGTAATCGCGATCACCTGGGAAGAGCGCGAAAGCTCAAGAAGCTCATCGCCGACAGCATTGGCGACAGCTCCTCCGATTCCGGTATCGATCTCATCGAATATGAAGATATCGACATCGCCCTCTGCCTTGAGCGCAGCCTTGAGAGAAAGCATTATCCTGCTGAGCTCACCACCAGATGCGGTATTCTGGACAGGACTGAGCTTCTCGCCTTTATTCGGAGCAATGAGGAATTCGATATCATCGGCACCGTGCTCCCTGAGCTGTCCTGATGGCGTTATGCGGATGACGAACTCTGCGGAAGGCATCCCAAGCTTATGGAGATTATCTTTTATTGCAGATGAAAGCGACGAGGCAGTCTCCCTGCGTTTCTCTGTTATAGCCTCAGAAAGCCGCTCTGCCTCATCCGACAGCTTCCTGATCTCCCCCTCGATATCCTGAAGCCTTTCGGCGCCATCATCGGAAAGCCTGAGCTTCTCCCTGTATTCCTCGCGTCTCCTTATGGCATCAGACAATCCAGGTCCGAAGCGCCTTTTTATCTTCTGGAGGACGGAAAGGCGTGCATTCATGGCCTCCAGCTCTTCCTCTGAGTAATCAATGGATGAAAGATGCTCCCTTACGGAAAGCAGGATATCATCGCACTCAATCGAAAGGCTTTCGAGCCTCTCTGCCAGGGAAGAGAGCGCAGCATCCTTCTTCTCTGCCTTCCGGAGAAGCATCAGGGACTGAGAAAGCGACTCAGATGAAGCCCTGAGCTCATCGGAAAGGGAAGAAAGTGTTTCCTTAAGGAATTCCGAGGAATTTATCACAGAGAGCCTTGCCCGGATATCATCATCCTCTCCTTCGCGGAGTTCTGCCTCATCGAGTTCCTTCAGGCAGTACGCCATGTAATCATTCTCTTCAGAGGCGGATGAGATCAGCGATGAAAGCTTCTCTCTCTCCTTCTCCTTTGCCTTCAATGATTTATAGACAGCCTTGTATTCAGAGAAAAGCTGGTCTGCAGATGCAGCCTTATCGACAAGCTTGCGCAGGACATCTGTCTTCATAAGCGACTGATGGGCATGCTGTGATGAGATATCGACAAGAAGCTGGCCGAGTTCCTCGCCTTCTGTCCTCGTCACAGGTGATCCGTTGATTGAGTATGAAGAGCGGCCATTCGCCTTAATCGTGCGCCTTATTATGATTTCATCATCCTCAGCTGCAATCTCATGTTCATGAAGCCAGTTCTCGACATCTTCGCCTGTGGCCGTGAATATTCCGGAAATCTCTGCAGACTCCTCGCCTCTCCTTACCGCATCCTTATCGGCTTTCGCGCCAAGAAGGAGGGAAAGGGCTCCAAGCATGATTGACTTACCGGAGCCAGTCTCGCCTGTGAATACGGAGAATCCCTGACTGAAATCGAGGTCCAGATGATCTATAAGCACATAATTCCTGACTAAAAGTCTCTCAAGCATGGAGGGCTCCTGACCAATGAAGCTTATCACGTATGACATCCGTGAAGCTTCTTTTCACGGATTTTATGAGAAGCGCCCGGCTCATGCTCTTCTCTACAGTCACCACATCTCCTTCCTCAAGAGGAAAATCAAGCTGTCCATCTGCAGTGAGGACAAGATCAGTGCGCTGTCCTTCGGCAACTGTAAGCGAAACGACCTTTCCCGATGTTACAAGCGGCCTGTTTGAAAGCGTGAAAGGACATACAGGCGTGATTATCACAGCGGACATATCAGGATCGATGATAGGACCGCCAGCCGCAAGCGAATAGCCTGTCGAGCCTGTAGGGGTCGCTATAATCATGCCATCCGCACGGAAGTGGCCAAGCCTCACGCTATCAAGCGAAAGCTCAAGCGATATGACTTTCGCAATGCCTGATGATGATATCACCCCCTCATTCAGAGCAGAAGCAGTCCATATTCTCCTGCCTCTCCTGCTGACTGTGATTCTAAGCATGAGACGCCGTGAGATGTTATCGCCTTTTTCTATATAATGCTCAAGGGCATCCTTCCATTCATCCTTTGCTATTTCCGTTATATAGCCGAAAGTGCCCAGATTCACAGGAAGAATCGGGATGCCAAGGTCATGGACAGCTCTCGCAGCATACAGCACAGTGCCGTCGCCACCTAGCGTTATCACAAGATCCGTGGACATAGGAACCGAGATGCTCTCCCTGCAGCTTCTTGTGCTTATGATGAAGCTGCCTATGCCCTTTTGTGAAAGATAGGAGATTATCTCATCAGCAAGAATGAGGCTCTCCGGCTTGGACCCGTTTGCGATAATCATGACTTTGCGGATCATGAGGCCTCCTTCAGCTTATATGGCTGATGACGCGCTGGACGGATTCCAGATCGGATTTCGAAAGGAACGGATAAAGCGGGAACGAGATTGCCCTTGTGATTGCGGCAATGGCATTCGGGAATCTGTCGTATTTATCCTGATACTTATATCCTATACTGTCTGAGAAAGTCCTTCTGCATGAGACTGAATGACTATTTGCGAAGGCAATGGAATCATCAGGACGGGCCTTTACGATTACGGAGAAGCCATATCCATTTGATGTGAAAAGCGGCGATGCGCTTCCGAAAAGCCTTGATTCGCTCTTAAGCTGGGACTGCTGATACATCCTGTATATCTCATTCCTGCGCTGAAGAAGCGCATCGATCTTGGAAAGCTGGACAATTCCAAGTGCCGCATTCATATCAGGAAGATCAGTATAAGGAGCAGTAAGCGCTGCGAATTTCCTCAGCTTCTCAAGATATTCCTGCTTTGATGCGACTGCAACAGCACCTCCTCCCGTAGAGATGACTCCATCTTCCTCAAGAGCCGCAACGACGATATCGCCAGCCATTCCGGCCCTGAAATATCCATCGGTATCCTTATCGCCGAAATATGAGCCTATCGACTGTGTTATATCCTCAATCACGGGAAGCCCAAGGGCCTTTATGTCCTCGCTGCTCTGAGGGATCTGCGATACCGGTTCGAAATAAAGCACTGCAGATGCTCCATCAAGATGCTTTGCGGCATCATCGGTACTGAGAAGCCCATGCTCATCTGTATCTACTATCACAGCCTCGATACCCATCTTCCTGAAAACCTCAAGATAGATCTTCGGGGAAAGCACTGAAACGATGACCTTATCCCCTTCAGATATTCCGGCAGCAATGAGAGACGCCGTAAGCACATCAGGGTAGGATCTCAAGGCAATCCCATCTTTCCTGCCGATGAACTCAGCAATCTGCTTAAGAAATTCCTTTTTACGCTCTCCAGGGCCTATCTTCTCATCGACCATAGTCTGGAGGACTCCGTCCATATCTTTCCTATATAATGCAGGTTTGAAGAATCTGATTGCCATACTTTACGATTTTAGCAGACTACAGCTGATTTAGCCATAGAAAAGCCCAGTCCGACGGACTGGACACCAGAAAACCAAAAACGGAAACCTAGAGAACATTCAGGGAGGATTGGAAATAATAATTCTGTCTCTGATTTCATTTATATTCTACCATCATGCATGGAATCTGTCCTGAAATATTCGATAAAGATTTTGTGAAGAACCAGGATATATGCGTTTTCAACAAAGTCAACTCAATGCATTACAAATAATTACATAGTAATGCATTTTATTATGTGGTTATATCATGATTATACGGATCTGAAATCACAATTATACAAAAAAAATCCCCAGATGGGGAATAAAATAAAAACCTGGCAGCGACCTACTCTCCCGCGGACTTGGCCGCAGTACCATCGGCGCGAGGGCGTTTTACTTCCGTGTTCGGGATGGGAACGGGTATCGCCGCCCTGCTATGGCCGCCAGGAGACCACCGTTATCCTAAGATAGGATGGTCCG
>CALXLA010000017.1 GCA_944389075.1 uncultured Spirochaetaceae bacterium | reverse complement strand
CGATTGGTAATTCTTCCGTTTCCTATCAGGACAGGGATGATGCCGCAGGTTATATGAAAAACGGTACAGGTGCAGAGCTCAGGCTTTCAGAGGATATTGAACAAGGAGATTCTGTCACTGTCGTCATGAAGGTGTTTGATGATGGAAAAGAATATATTGAGAAAGTAATTACATTCAGAGTCCTGTGATAATCATGATTGGCTTGCTAACATAGATAGCAAGCCAATCACTTTTCAGCAGATATCAGTCAATTACCCATCCCTCTGCGATTATCTCATCGATGGAATCGAATGACTCGAAATGGAAACCTGTAGGGCTTTTGATGAAGAGGATATACTGCTTTCCCTTGATTTCATCCGGAACCCTTTCCTCAACTTCGTCAGGGATGTAGAGATTGGTGTCATAACCTGCTGCATAATAGCCAGGCTTGAGATTCTTCAGCCTTGTTGTCCCGAGATCACCGAAATGATTCCTTGTGTACTCTATGAGTTCCTTCGACCACTGGTTTTCCATAATTTCCTCCTTATACGAAACCGATCTGTCTCTGCTTGCTGCTGTTGCGCATTTCTCCTGGGATCTCGAAGTCATCCGCCGTCAGCATCCTTATATCCTCAAAAGACATATTATCATTATGCCTGATGATTCTTGATGCATGTCTCATCTTTGCTTTTTCAAATATATTCCTTACAAATCTTCCGTTTCCGGCATTCTTATCCTTGCTTGATATCTCGAATATCTTATATGCAAGCGCTTCTGCATCAGTGCTGAGCATGAGATTGTCATTCGAGGCGAATAGCCTGAGTATCGAGAGAAGCTCATCAGCTGAGTAGTCATTGAAGTGCACATGGAATGCGATCCTGCTTCTCAGCCCGGGGTTCTTATCGAGAAATCTGTTCATCTCATCCGGATAGCCTGCGAATATGACTATGGTATCTGTGCGGTGGTTCTCCATCTCCGCGACAATAGTGTTGATTGCCTCATCGCCATACAGCCCTCGTTCCTCGACAAGAGAATAGGCTTCATCAATGAAAAGCACGCCGCCTTTGGCTCTCTTGAAGAATTCTCCCACAAGCGGAGCAGTGCCGCCGACATATTTGCTCACGATATCCTTCCTGCCGACTTCTATGAATGTGCCAGTTGAAAGAAGCCCATTGTCCTTCATTATCCCGGCAAAGAGCCTTGCTGCCGTTGTCTTCGCAGTTCCCGGATTTCCTGTGAATACCATATGCCTTGAAATGGGCTTGTATTCTATAGAGCTGTCCCTGAACAGCTTCTCAGCCTTCATGTAGTCGATGATCTGGTTTATCGTGGCTTTCGCTTCATCAAGCCCTATCAGACCCTCAAGTGACTTGTAGGCAGAGCCCTTCGGCTTCTGGATACGCTGAGGACCTGATGTGAGAGCAGATGAGTATTGAGGATAGACCTCTGAGCAGAGTCTTGATTTCCTCCATGTCCTGTAAAGCTTCAGAAGCTCATTAGGGTAGTGTGAGGCCTCTTTGTCCGGAATAGATGCGTAAAGGCTATCTATATTCTCTATATTATCCATGGCAGCATACTTCTTAAGGAACTGCATTGTCTGCTCTTTCGGTATCGGACCTTCCTTTATTGTGATGAACTGAACGCCATCCGCATATTCAGAGATTCTCTCGAGACTGTCGATGCTGCTGGAATCCGCTTCGATGATTGTGAGGACCTTCATCGAGTATTCCGAGATGATTTTGCCGAGGTTCTCCAGGATTTCATATTCTGCGGATTTCATTCCATCGGATTCAGAGTTCCTTATATCGAGAGTGACTATCATGGCACCATCTTCCTGGAGGTTGTAGTTGTTCCTGATGTCGTCTGGATCAGGAATGCTTCTGAAGTCTGATGCATCTGAAAGCAGCAACGTCCTTATCCGTCTGCTTCTGAGTCTTCCTGCAGAATAGAGCGATGAAAGCAGAAGCTCCCTTATGGCCTTTCTGGAAACATCATCTCCATAGAAAATGGCGTAATGCACCGGATGCCCTTCGAATCTGCGATGCCTGCTGCTGAAGATCCTTCCGATTTCCTCTTTCAGTCCGGTTGTTCCGCTGCTGAGCGATTCAGCTGTTCTGAATGCAGATGCTCTGGTGCATCTTCCCTTAATGACAGCTTCATTGTTCCTGCCACGATGGCCGAATCTATCGAAGAAATCATCAAGCCCGATTTTCCCTGTAATATCATCAGCATCTCCGACAAAGTCATTGCGTTCTGCGTTCCTGAGCAGCCTTGAGGACTCGGAGATTGTTATTTCATTGATTTCGCTTATCTCGGCTTTCAGTCCGGTCTCTTCAAGGAACTCCCTCGTCTGGAGTCCCAGCATTCTCCGGCTGTATGTCTTCTGAATACCTAGGAAGGTCGCATTGGACAAAGTTATGTTTGTCATCAGCACTATGGATCCCTTCTTCATGGATTTTGCTTCTGCTGCATTCCTGATTCTGCTTTTGAATGAGTCGGATTCAAGCGTGTTCCTTGCAATCTTCTGGGTGATTGCCGTCCGTATGGAAAAAAAGAGCATGGCATACCTCCATGCTGCACTTTAAATGGCAGATGTGACATTTTCTGTCATACATGAGTAAGGAATATCCATTCTTCCAATTTATCATAAATAGGCAAGAAGACTCCATCCTCTGCATGGAGGAGATGAATTGCCTGGCGTGCATGATGTATTGCTGATATTAATATGATATGATACAATGAATTATGAATGAATCAGCGCGCATCGGGAAGAACATGGCGATCAAAGAGCACGGCAAAGAAACCCGTGCCCGTCATGGTTCGATGCGCCCTCTCTGCGTGGAGCTGAAACTCAATCTGAAATGCCTTAACAAGACAGAACAGGAAAAGCTCTGGCACTACTTCACCCAGTGCCGCTGGCTCTGCAATTACCTCATCTCGGTTGATGCCGATGCCTTCAGGACATTCAGCACAAGGACAAGGGAGATCACATCCCTCGATAAGGATGGCAATGCCATGGAGCGTCATCTCACGGTACCTGCGAAGCTCATCCAGAGTGTATACTCATCTCTGAAGCAGGATATGGCCTCTCTTGCCTCAAAGCGAGATAAGACAGGAAAGAAGAACGGGAAGCTGAGGTTCAGGAGCGAATACAGCGCCATAGAGCTCAACCAGTACGGGAATACCCACTGGATAT
>CALXLA010000016.1 GCA_944389075.1 uncultured Spirochaetaceae bacterium | reverse complement strand
CAGGTGCCGGCTTCTCGATAGCCAGAAGGAAGCTCTGCGTGGAGAAGCCGATCCATCTGAAAAGATAGGCATATGCGAATATCGAGAGAGCCCTTATGGAAAGCTCTATAAGTTCAGTGTTGTCCTTTGCGACGAACAGCCTTACCAGCTGAGAAGGGAAGAATGTGATGAGCAGGAATGATGCAAGACAGATCACGATTGCCGCGAATGCCGTGCTTCCGAGTCTCTGTCCGACTATCGCTCCATCAAGCGTCTGATATATATTGCTCGCAAGCATGCTTATCGCACCGGGAATCGCTGCTATGAAGAACAGCTTTACGGGATTTGTATGCCCGAAGAGCTTATCAGAAAGCGTCATGTATACCTCCGTCTTCTCCGAACCATGCCCTGATATAGCTGGCAAGGCCCGGAATCAGATTCTTTATTTCGGTTCCTGTCGTATTTATGCAGAGATGGTAGTTCTTCATCTCTCCCCATTTCGCATTGGTGAAATCCGCTCTGTGCTGAGCTCTCTGCCTGTCTATTTCCTTCATTTTCCTCTCTACATCTTTTTTGCTGAGTTTTTCGCCATCGGCAGAACGTGACAGTGTTCTTTCTATCCTCGCTTCTTTCGAGGCATGGACGAATATATTGAAGGGATGATAGTCGGAAAGAATCACATCGGCGGCTCTTCCGACTATCACGCAGTCGCCTGCTTCTGCAAAGCCGATCAGGATTTCGCGCTGTACTGATGCAAGATCTATTTTCAGCTTCACATTGTTGTCTGCAGGAGATGAGAATCTGTGGGCAATGGTTCCTGTATAGAATGACGTGATGCTCTTTTCACCTGAATTCGCGACGAAAGAGGCATCAAAGCCTCCATGTTCCGAAACGTAATGGATAATCTCATTGTCATAGCAGGGGATGGAGAGCTCATCGGCAAGCCTTTTCCCAAGCTCCCTTCCTCCGCTTCCGAATTCCCTGCTGATTGTTATGATCATTATTCCTCCAATGCCTGTACAAGGCACAGATGAGACGATAAACTGTATATATTCCATACAGTCAACAGAGAGGAGAAGCATTTTGAAGAAAATCCTCAGCATAGGAGAATTCGCCAAGATAAGCCTCGTCTGCAGAAAGACGCTCATATGGTATGACAATACAGATCTCTTCAAGTCTGCCATCACGGACACGAATGGCTACCGCTACTACAGATACGACCAGATCTACACGATTTCGATGATACAGATGCTTCTTGAGCTGGGCCTCAGCCACAATCAGATCAGGGAGTATATGAAGAAAACGAATCCAGAGGCTGCGAGAGAGCTTCTCCAGACTCAGCGGGGACTTCTGGAAAAGGAGCTTCTGAGGATAAGGAGCGCCATGGATGTCATCAGCTCACGGCTTGACAGCCTTGATGAGGCTTCTGTCTCGGATACCGGAATCAGTATATGCCATATGAAGGCATCTCCCGTATTCATAAGCCGTGATCTTGGCGGCATAAGAAGGAATGAGATCGGTGATGATATCTGGGACGGCTATTACACTGATTGCGACAAACATGGGAATGGTTTTGGTTATCCTGAAGGCCTTGTCGTGAGAAGGGATGCCGTGGAAGATGGTACAGGCAGCAGAATCTCATGCATCGCAGGTTATGTTAGCTCATCCAAGTATGCGAATTCATCGATGCCGGAAGGGGATTATCTTGTTTATCAGGGAATAGGCGGGATGGATGATACCGGGCCGATGTATGCGGATATAAAGGAATATATATCAGGACATTCATTGTCTGTTGCAGGTGATGCCTGGGAGAAGAGGATAATTGATGAGGGTAGTGCTGAGGATAAGGCAGAGCACAGGATAAGGATAGCAGTGCCCATTGAGAGCACTGCTGAGGAATGATCAGACCTGCTTGTCCAGAAATGAGATGATGTAGCTGATTGAGAGAGCATAGTCTGGACCATGGAAGCCATGTCCGGCTCCGGGAATTACGTAGTACTCCTCTCCCTTGTAGATATCAGCAAGCTTCTTTGCGTAAGAGATATTGACAACTGCATCGGCATCTCCCTGTAGGAGAAGGACAGGTTCTGTATATTCAGAAGCTGCTGCATATGCATCATAGGCCCAGAGGTCTTCCCAGTACTTCCTTCCGAGCGCTATCCATGAGGTCATCAGCCTCTGTCCGCATTTTCGGAGTAATCGACATAGATGTCTGAAGTGCCGCCAAGGGTATGCGAGAGAATCACAAGAGGCTATGGACCTCTTTCGCCATCAGGGACAGAAAGCGTGCTGACAGGGCAGACTGTGTATCCAGGTCATATGTTCGACCTTTATACTGAAGGCGGGGAGTACTATGGCAATACGCATTTCCATCCGAATGCAGGAGCTGCTAATCCTTCAAGCAATCTGATTGAGCTTGCATCATATGATGCCGCGGATTATGCACCGCTGATCGTCCAGCCGCTTCTGATGATTGCCGGAAGCCGCTCAGAAGGCCTGTATCTCACATTTGGCGCATACGAGAAGGCTCTCCATGCGGAATCACGTACGCTGCATCTTATCGAAGGAGCTTCCCATATAAAGGCATACTGGGTTCCTGAATATGTAGATGAAGCTGTATCTGTGCTTGAGGCATTCTTCGCAGAGAATCTTTAAGATGACAGGCCTGTCCATCGAATGGCAGGCCTGCTTTGACTATTTCAGGATACAATGCTCCCTGACTAGATGGATTATATTGTCAACGTAATCTTCCTTTTTGATTGATATCTGTGCCGGATGATAGGCATTGATATAAATACAGTCATCCTTTATTGCGTATCCAAGATTCTTTCCTGCATCATATTGGATATCCAGATTGAGATCTTCTGCGAAGAAATCCATCACGTTTCCGAAAATGATGACCTGTGGTTTATAGACCATGAGCTGGAACAATAGTATAGGTCGCCAGTATTCATAATTGGAATAGAGCTTGTTCCAAGGCGTTGTCTTGCCTCCGGGGAATTTGCTGATATTCATATGCACAACAGATCTCAGTGAATTGCCTACCGCTGGATCCTCATAAATCCATGGAAGGGACTCATAGCTGAGGTTGTTCTGCAGGCCATATGTGGTATATGCCATTGTATTTAATGTCGGATTCTGCTTGATATTGTCGTAAACATCAGTAGTCTTGAAATAGATATCGTGCATATTCCAGCCACCGCCCCAGGGATTGCCGTTCTCATCGAATTCATCATAAGGTTCCTTTAGTACCCAGGCTATGCGCAATGCTGAGCTTAAATAACTTTCAGGATCGACAACGCCATCTGCGATAGGTGCGATGTCATCATTCGTCCTGTCAGAACCCATTCTGCGGATGTATTCCTCAACAAGCTTCTGATCTTTTTTCAATTGTTCGCAATTCATAGAATTTATCTCCTTTGATTAATTTTATTTATCTGCTATGGGGCTTCCTGAGTGTATCCGGTTTTGCTCCATGAATATGGATTACCTTGCTTTTGCATTCCATCAGGTAGTCATATGTGCCATTAAGCATCTCTGCTCCTTGCATATCGATTGCGATCCGGCTATTGAGAGTTGATGAGAGCTTTGCTGTTATCCTTACAGGTAAAGCCTTCTTTATCGTATCGGTTATGATATCTGCAGAAGCAATCCCTGATACTGCAATATAATGAATATTCTCAGCATTCCTTGTGGTATAAAGCATTTTTTCCACTTTCATTCCAATGCCTGATGTCAAGAGAGCAGGAAGGTCTTTGATTATGATAATAGTCTCCGTATCATCATTCCTTGCTATCTTTGCTTTTTGCATGAAATCATCGGCGGAGTCTATTTCAATAATCTTTGGAAGTTTCCTTGAAAGCTTCAGAGATGAAAGCGCTACGGAAAGTATATTAGATCTTGTTTTCGCGGAATTTCCGCAGATAAGTATGTTCCCATCTGATTTCATGTCCACTATCTCATAGCCATTCATCGATTCTCCGAAGAATACCGGAAGCGTTGCCTTTGACTGGGATATCGCTTTTGAATATGCAGAGAATGAATTAGGCTGTGCTCCATAGCTTTTCTCAATATAGAGCATACCATCTCTGAATGTTGCGATTGCATTTTCTGCGAGAGAATCTGACATCTCTCTGAGCAATGTCCTTGTCATGGCTCTGGGATTGATGATTTTATAGATATCTA
This sequence comes from uncultured Spirochaetaceae bacterium, assembly GCA_944389075.1. GTDB lineage: Bacteria > Spirochaetota > Spirochaetia > Sphaerochaetales > Sphaerochaetaceae > Ornithospirochaeta. The sequence goes on along the minus strand of CALXLA010000016.1, from coordinate 51,419 downwards.
TCTCCATAAAATCACTGATTTGCGTTTCAGTATATTCTATGGACAGTCCATAGCTTTTCAGGATTATTGGAATCATTTCTGCTGAATAACTCATATGCATTCACCTCTCAGACAGATGAATGATATGGGATCATATGTACAAAAATCTGTTCATATACGATTTTTATTTTTTTGGTGTTAAATATATTTTCCCACTGAATTTCTAAGTTTGGTAATAATATAAGGACTGCTTATTATTGAATGATGCTGTTACGGTGGAAAACTGGATTGGATAAGAACGCATCATAAAGATATCTTATTTAAGATTATGTACATGAATTTGTACACATATGATTGTACAATCATTTTATATAGGAGGAGGGGTTAGTATGGCAACGATGATTGAATACAAAGGGAAGCTTGTGAGGATCAATCCAGCGAAGGCAAGCGAGCTGCAGTTCTCAACGAACAGGGGGCTATCATGGCATCACAGAGGCCGCTCTACACCATCTATGGGAAATTTCCTGGAAATCATGGATGGCGGCAAAGAGCTCTTGGCGACTTGTGAAAAAGGCTTGTACTTTTCGACCAATGAAGGTCTTTCCTTCCACAGAAGATCAAGATGAAGGATTTCTCAGAACTTTTAAGCATTGCTTTCCTTCTCTCATCAGAGAGGGGAGCGACTGTACAGGAAATAGCTGAGAGATTCGGATATTCATCCAGATCCAGCATCTACTCTGATTTCGGCAATATCTACAAGCATTTCGGGATGGTTGTAGAGGCTACTGAAGAGAGAAGAGGCCCTACAGGAAGAGAGGTTGTCCAGCGTATAAGCAAGGATGACTGGGCACAATTCAGGTCATCGCTTATCGGTAAGATGCTTACGGATGATGACCGGCTTATGCTCTCATTCATGATGGAAAGCATAGGCAGCCTTTCACCGCTTGTGTCTGTATCCAAGGATACCCTTATCCCGAGGCTCAGGAATCTTGTTGGCGATATGATGATCAAGCCATCAGGATCAAAGGGATATTTCGCGCTTTCTGATGCAAAGAATCTCCTTACTCTGCTGAAAGCCCAGACTGATAAGAGCTATCTCTATATTGACTACAATTCCGAAAGGACAAAGCTGTGGCCGCTGAAATGTTTTGTATTCAGCGGCGGTATATATTGCTATGTCCTTCGTGATGATGGAGTGGTCTATAATATCTCGGTCCCGAGAATAGAACGGATAACAATACCTTTGGCAAAGTCCTCGGAAAAACGGCCGGATACTGATTTCGATATTGATAAGGCACTTGCGGATCCTTTCGGTATCATCCCATGGGAAGAAGAGTTCACTGCTGTTGTCAGGCTTGATAAGTGGCAGGGGCTTTATGAGCTGGAAAAGTCGTGGCCGGATTCAGTTAAGATAGAGGACGCTGGTGACTATTATATTTTCACAGTCAGGACTACCGGGAAATACTGGCTGAAAAGGTGGGTTCTTTCATTGGGAGAGAAAGCAGAGTTTCTTGAGCCGGAGTTCATCAGAGATGAGATAAGGACTGAAATCGAAGAGATGTTGTCATTCTATCAAAGAGATAAAAGCAGCTTGTAATAATAAGGCTGTATTTAATCCCTTCTGTCCACAAAGCTGTTCAGATGAGCCTGTATCATTCAGCTGTTCCTGGAGGGATTATGGATAGTTATTTCATAGACAGATTGGCATCTCAGGTGAAGTCCGGGCGTAAAGACAAGAGATTCCTGATTGATGCCATGAAGTGCTTTATTAAGTCTGAAAGTCATCTTGAGCTTATTCCGTTCATCAGCAGTCTGCTGCTTGCTGAACAGTTTTCAGATGTGGGGTTCTGGGATGGCGATTATTATTTTGAGAATCCTGTCCGTACGGCTGTGATGCATTGTTCCAGCGTTGATGCGTTCCGGATACTCAGGGACATAGGGTATCCCATGCATCCAGTGCACGATTTTCAGTTTTATCCTGATCCCGCCGGTTTCCTTGAGATTCTTGGAATGGATATGCCCGGGAATACAGAAGAGCTTTATGAGATTGCTGCGGAAAGACTTGCCAGGCTGTGTTTCAGAAAATCAGATTACGCAGGGAATAAATCAGGGAAGGAACTTTACGGGGCGAAAGCTGATATTTTCAGTTTCTCTGGTCACTTCGGTGTTTCTCCCGAGACTTTTGACATTGCTGTTGCGGATTTCATTGAATTCGGCAGAAATAATTTCCCTGCATTGAAAAGCAAGGCCGTAATTGCTTTTGATCTCTGCATGTATATCATATTGAACCCGATACTTATCGATGCTGGGGAAGCATATCTTAACTGGATAGATAATTCCGTATTCGGTAATCTTTTTATGGATGATAAGTCCAGACTTGTCGGTGCGGCAATATGGGCGGGCAATAAGGTCATGTATGATTATCTTGCAGAAGTCTTCAGCGATGATATCCATGAAATCTATCAGCATATGCATATCCGCCTTAATGGCAAGACTGATTATGGAAATGGCTTCATCGAAGAACTTACAGCTGCCAACGGACCTCTTTCAGAACGGAAGAGGATAGCTGATGCAATCTACTGGAGCCTTGAAACCTTTACAGCGGGCTGCTGTCCTTCAATTGATGTTCTGTCCTTTCTTTTTGCGGAAATCGGGAATCCATCTGAAGAAGATTTCCCTGAGTCATTATCATCGGCATTCCTGAAATGCAATGAACTTAAATTCAATGATAATGATGCGGAAATCCTTGATTGCATAAACCGATGGCTTCCCGATGATCTGTCAAGAAAAGATGAATATGGGAGATCTGCGGTTTTCTATGCTTCTGATGATGCTGATGCTGTCAGGTATATCGCAGAGAGAGTTCCTGAGAGTCTGAGAGCTGTAGATAATGAAAGGAAGAATGTCCTGCATTTCTTCTTTGAAAACCTGAATGATGATGAAGATTTTCTAGATCTCCCCATGGTATGGGCTGGCAATTACCTGAAGCAGATCATTGATGTTCTGCCAGAAGATCTTCTTACGAAGACAGACTGTTATGGGAAGTATCCATATGAATATTCTAAACACGCAGAGCTGTTTGCGCTTATTGCCGGGAAAAGGAATCCAGACGGAAAAAATCAAAAGGCAATACATCTCTGTGATGAGATGGAGAATGATGAAATGGGAATGCCAGAAGAAATTGTGAATTTTGTTCTAGCCACGTTGTAATTGATCTGAATGCTTATAAATCCTCTCTTCTGGATATATATTTTTTCTTTGGCTTAGGTGTTATGCCTTTGCCTCATGGGCTGTCCTGATTATATCGGCAATTGCATTCACCAAATCGGTATCACTGCCTGAAACAAGCAGTTTCTTATCTCTGATTGGAATGTACCACCATTCTTGATCTTTTTCTTTATCATCAAATTTGGAAATATCAAACAAATCATTATCTATATAAAACGCGACACTCAGACTGTATTCATTATTCTTGACCCTATCACCAAGGTTTGAATAGCCATAGAATATTTGATTTTTCCTGTTCCCATGTTGGAGAATTATGTATCGTCCGATAGCCCAATAATTGGATTGCGATTCTCCTTCGGTGATTATGATATCGTTACTAAATAGTGGCTTAATAGCTGCAGTCACTTGTCCCGCTATATTATCAAAACGTTTCTTAAGTTTTTCTACTGCTGAAATAGCATTAAATATTGTATCAGGCTCATAAATCATGGCGACCTCCATTGGTGTCAGTTTTATATCTTCAGTTATATGTGTATCAACAAGGCTCGAAAAATATTCAATTGCATCACTGACATATTTGGATAATTCCCCAGCACCAGTTTTCTGAAGAGTGTCTAAGAAATCTTCCCAGTGATAGATCCCTGCTATATCCTTATTTGATTCTACGGTATCATTGAATAATGCGTAGTCGTTGGGAACCAGATAAGCGAGGCGTTTGTATTCTGCTTCGGATTCTCCGACCGCACTTATGTAGCTTGTCTTTTCATAATCCGTTGGGCTTGTACTGTTATGAATCTTATTCTCAATGATGAGATATATCATTGGGCTTTTAACCTGTAGATCCGGCTGTCCCCCATATTCACTGCGTTTCTGGATAATGATGCTTTCTTCTGATATCGAATCGAGCGCACTTTTGCTGACATCAGGGATGAAGAAACGTAAAATGACATCACGTATCAGACGATATTTCATGAGATTGGCTAAGACATCAGTGACTGCATTCTCATTTTCATCTGTAATCCTGTAGAAGATATTTTTACTAGCAATCATAATTCCTCACTTGCTTGGCTATATCGTAATCTGAAACCGGTACTAAGACAACTTCTATGATATACCTAATATCTTTTGTCAAATCGAATTTCTTTACCGAGCAGGTCTGGAGAATGATTGTATCTAAATACGGAAATATCTCGATTTCTGGACCGGCGAAATGGATGGATGTAAATCTTACTTTGTTTGAGCTTGATGATTACGACAATCCGAATACTGTCGATGTCAGCAGAATGATTGACTACACAAGATCCATCAAGGGTGATTTTGTCCCCTGCGGATATTACAGTCATATTTTTGAAATATTCATCTGTACAGTAATCTGAACACTATGCTGTGTAGAATCGAACTATGGAGTATAAATATATGGATAATTCAGTGAATGAAGATTTCTCTGTTGTGTATGGTTCTTCAAAATGCCGTGTTCTCATTCATGTTAATAACGGTAAGATTTATCTTTTTTGCAATAACATTTACGAAGGTAAACAGTTTGGATACAAGGCTGATATTTTAAGTCTTAAAGGTCTGACAGCCGGCGAACTTCTTTCTCATCATTATAAGAGTCTTTTTTTTACAATAGCAAGGACAGATGGGGAATTCATTTCCGATGTCTATCTTTTAGGTATCAATGTTGCTGTACTGTTAGCCTTTGATGGAAATGATAATCCAATTCAATTAAGGAGAATCTTAAAAAGGCATGTTCGTAAAGGCTGTGCCTGCGAGCGATATGCCAATAAATATGGAGCAATTATTGTTTCAGATAGGTGTGATGATATTTTCAATCTTGATCCCTCAGAGTATACGAGGCTTGTCATTATGGATTTTTATAATGGCTCAAAAACCTTTGATTATGCTTTGACGCTTATGAATGTAACTACCTTCGATGATTTAGATGATATAGTGAAAGTTTTCTTATCAGAGTGTTCGGACAATGCTTCGCGCCTGTTTGAGTGGCTGGGCGCAGATCTTGCAAAGAAATGCATATGGGATAAAGCGCTATTTTATGGGAATTTTTCTGACTTTGAATTTTTTTCTGGAAAAAGTGTTGTCAACTCGTTTCTGGAAGATGACTATATGCCACTTAAGATTAGCATGGTCGAGTTTTTCAATGGGTTTGAAAATCTTATTACGCACTTGGAATGCAATGCTGGATCGTATTCAATTGAGGAGCTTTACTTGATTGTTTTCAGAATGCTGATTTATATAGGACCTATAACCGAATTAAGGCTTCATTCATGGCCCAAAGCACCATCGGTTGCGGATATAAGATGCACGGATTCTAGGCTTTTAACTTATTTTGAGAGACTTGCAGCCTTGATACCTTCTGCAGTATTTGGTTATTCAGATATTGGAAAAGGGCATTATCCATTACTTGAAATAGCTGTATTGACTCTGAATCTTTTTCCAAGAAGTTTTCAAAGAATCCTCGATTATTCAGTAAACGAAGGTGTGTATGTTGGAATTAATGATATGTCAATATTTTCGCAGTATATATGGTGGTCTTCTAGTATCTCTCCATCATGGCTGAATTATATGGCACTTGAAAGATTTAAGAACCTTATGACTGAAGATGAGGCAACATACTTTGTTAAACCTCCAAAGCAAAATGATTTTTATGAGAAAGCGGAAAAAGGTGCTTTACTGTTTCAGCTTTTGATACGAAGGGGTGAATACTTTTCAGATACGGAAGTTGCTGCGGCTGAAGATGGCACTGATTCAATGATATTCAAGCTTGTTGATGCTGTTGGCCCTGCATTCATTAATCCTTTTGGATATTCAATAATGCAACAGGCTTGCAAGACACTGTCTAATGGTTCTTATAATGGATTTTTACAGAGTTTGGTGGAAAAGGGTGTTGATTTGAACATTCATGATTCTTTTGGGAACACTCCGCTGAAACAGTCGATTTATAATACAGATTTCTTCAGCTTTCTTGCCAGCCATGGAGCAGATATTCATTCGATAACTTCAGATTTGAATTTTATACGGGATAAAATGATAGGAAATTTTTCAGAGTATTATTTTAATTTTTCAGAAGATGACTGGAACAAGGTCTTTGATTCTGTGGACGACAAATCATTTCTATTTGGTTTGACGGAAAAGGGTAACAGCCTTTTTGCAATAGCGGTAAAGTATAGGAATCTTGGGGCAATTCACTATCTTGGAAAGAATGGTTTCGTTAGGGCTGATGAAGCGGATAAGATCAAAAAATTTGCAAAATCGATAAAGAACAGTGATCTACGCAAAGAAATTGCTGGTTATGTAGATAAAGCTGTTTCAGGAAACTCTGGAGTAGACAAGGATGGAAAGCAAGATTAATGAAGTGCTTAAGGTTCGAGGAGATAAGCAGAACTTAGTTGTGACTTATGATGAGATGATTCTCGTTGTTGCTTCAAAAATTCTTGAAGAGCACAAAGCTGCATTTCTGGAGCTTGCGAAATGATAAGGCTGTCAGCTGAAATCATCAAGCAGCTTCATGTGATGATTGTACAGACGACAGGCGGTTCTTCGGAGATCAGGGATGAGAATCTGCTGAAGTCTGCTGCCGATGGGATATTCCAGACATTCGGAGGCGAAGAGCTTTATCCCTCGCTGGAAATGAAAGGGGCAAGGCTTGGGTACTCGCTTATAACAGGACATTCATTCCTGGATGGCAACAAGCGCATCGGCATTCTTGCAATGCTGACGTTTCTTGAAGTCAATGGGATACATATCGAATGCGCGGATAACGATATAGTAGAAATGGGGGTTGGGACAGCTTCCGATGAAATATCCTGCGAAGAGCTTTTTGATTGGATTGTCTGTCAGGAAATGTCACACATGGGCTGAATAATATTGCACGAGGTCTGAATAAGATGAAAAGAAGCGAAGTATGCAGGAAATCTGAGAATGGCTATGATTGTACATGCTATAAGATATACGGAAATGACTCTGTGCTTTTATGCAAGTCATATGATGATGACAAAACGATTGATTCTTTTTCGGTTTATGTTCCTGCGACAGGAGATCTGTCTGCTGCAAGAGCCCGGAAATGGCATGGGCCGGTAATATCGCTGAAAGCGAGAATATCTTCATCAGGAAATGCGGGTATCGAGGATATCCTTGATGGGTCTTGCAATAGTTTCATAATACGCACTGATGATATTGAGAAGGGATTACTGCTGGCTTATCTGCTTTTCCCAGATGACAAGCTAGACTATCTTGTTTCGGGATCTGATGCAGGAGATATTGCAGGCTATTTCAGAAATGAATTTATCAGTTATGAAGGAAAAGGCAGGATCCTTGTGGATTATCTTGCGGCTTTCGAGGAAAACTGCTCGATAATCACAGCAACAGACAGCCTTGATTCTTCTCTCATCACTTTAAGTCAATGCAGCAGTATAATGAGCATCATTGCCGTATCTTCGGTTCCTGAGGAACTTGAGACTTGCATCCCTGTTCTGGATGCTGAATACATCGAGGGAGATATGCTTCCTCATGACAATGACAGCTTTAAGAAATATTTTCTTGAGGTTATCGGGCAATATGGCATAAGCGCAGATGAGCGTACTTATGCTTATCTTCTTAATGATATCGATGATACAGATAAGCTCGAAACAATCAGGAAGATCGCAGGGAACATAAGGAGACCGAGGGAAGCTGAGAACAGGCAAGGTACATCGATTCTGCACAATGCGATCACATGCAGGGATTATAGCTCATGTGGAAGCATAGCGAGCGGCGGTGCTGGTTATCAGAACAGCAAGGATGACTGCGTTGATATCGTGAGATATCTTGTCACTGTCGGTTTCAGATACAGAGGAAGCGATGTCTTTGATGATATCGATAGGCTGCCTTATGAACTCTATGATTCATACAAGCTTGGCATTATGTTCAGAACCTTGGCAGAAGCCATGTATGATATGTCTTTCGAAAGCATTTTCGAATTTGTTGGTAATTTTCTAGAGAATGCTCGGTTTAATGATCATCTGGTGCCAATCGATGATTCCCATGGTACTGCATATTGGCAGCGCCTTGATAAAGTCAGATGTGAGCAGTTTGATGCAATGTCCCCATATATTCCTGATGAAGTCTTCTCAATGCGTGATGCAGATGGCAATACGCTCCTGATTATTGCCGCTAAGCGCTGCGGTTCCCTTCCGGAGCTGTTCTGCAGGATTCTCGGGCGGACATCTGATATCGATGTAATCAATGAAGATGGGTGTTCCGCGCTTCATTACATCGGGGACCTGGAAAGATGGGATGCCATGATCTCTGCCGGTGCCGATATCGATATCAGAAATGATAATGGGGAAATGCCCAGACTGGACTTGGACGAAATCGAGCTGGAAAAGTTCCTAGCTAAGGCCGCTTATTCTGATAGTGACATCAGATATGCGGAACGGATGCTCTTTGCCGTAATAGGAGATTCCTATAGCGCTGAGCAGGTTTATGAGAATGAGGATATTATCCTTTCTCTTCTTGATATAGTCAGACCTGATGCGAAATCATCCGATGGCAGTACATTCCTTATGGAGATGATAGTCCAGGAAGGGTATTATCCGGAAATTTACGACAAGATGCTGAGAATCGGCGTAGATATCAATGCCAGAGATAAGAATGGCAATAGCACTCTTCGTATCGCAGTCCTGTCGCCGGAGTGTACGCTTGCGAAGATAAGATATCTTATTGAGCATGGGGCTGATGAATCTCCTGACAGATATCGGGGCACAGTCGCGACAATAGCTGCTGGTCTGTTCCATATCGGGACATCTGAATGGAATGCGCTGTGGGAGCTTTCAGATAAGGATATCTTCACATATCACACAGAGGAGGCGATGTCCCCGATAATGACTGCCCTGCATTATCTTAATCTACCAGCTGTGAAGTTCCTGCTGAGCCACGATGTTGTCCCTTCTGATGAGCTTGATGCGATAGCCGAAAGGATAGGGAAGATCAAGTCAGCGGTAACAAAAACAGAAATCTGCAAGTATTATCTGGACTACAGTCATCGCAATAGGCTCTGATTATTGAGAGTAAGCGCTTCCAAGCATAGCAATCTTGATAAAACGGATTGCCATACATCCTTATGCCATGAGTTGCCAGCGTCATGGTTTCATATCTCCGTGATATTGAGCAACACATGGGAAATAAGCAATCATAGGAAAGCTTTAGCCAGATGACAGGAAAGGTCTTCCTCTGTTGCAGTTTGTTGCATTATTTTGTTTGACTTAGCTGTCCTCTGATTTAGAATTAAAGAGATAAGGAGTGCATATGGCAGATATTATGAGACCGGTGCCTTTCGGGGAGCTTCTCGGAAGGATTGCAGGTGAGTTCAGGAATCATGGCTCTATATTCAATATAGACAGCGCGCAGTTCTATCATGATGCAGGAAAGAAAAGAGCGGATGTATTCTCATCATCATGCACAATGCCTCTCGGGCCTGCAGCCGGGCCTCATACTCAGCTTGCGCAGAACATAATCACATCATATCTCTGCGGTGCGAGATTCATCGAGCTCAAGACTGTCCAGATCATGGATACTCTTGAGATTGCGAAGCCATGCATCGATGCCAGAGATGAGGCATACAATGTCGAGTGGTCTACTGAGTTCACCCTTGAGAAGGCCTACGATGAATACCTCAAGGCATGGATCATCCTCCACATAATCGAAGGACTGATGAACGGGAAGATGGATAGGAAGCCATCATTCATCTTCAACATGTCAGTCGGCTATAACCTCGAAGGAATAAAGAGCGAGAGGATGCAGGCTTTCATCGATGATATGATCGAATGCCATCGCATAGATTTCGGCAATTACATCGCAGAGGCTCAGGCCCTTCTTGAGGATAACATCTTCGAAGGCACGGAGTGGGAAGGCGCAGGACTGAAGATCGCAAAGCATCTTGATGTCATTTCCCCGCGCATAGCATCAAGCGTGACAATATCCACAATGCATGGATGTCCACCGGATGAGATCGAGAGAATCTGTTCCTACATGATTTCCGAGAAGCATATCGATACATTCGTCAAGCTCAATCCGACACTTCTTGGCTACGATACAGTAAGGAAGATCCTTGACGATCACGGCTTTGATTACATCGTTCTCAACAGGGACTCATTCTCACATGATCTCCAGAAGGCGGATGCTCTTCCTATGCTTGAGCGTCTCAAGGCTCTTGCCGCTGAGAATGGCGTAGGATTCGGTGTGAAGCTTACGAATACTCTTGGTACAGGCAATGATGGGAAAGTACTTCCAGGCAATGAGAAATATATGTCAGGAAGAGCTTTGTTCCTTGTCTCTGTCAGGGTTGCAGAGATGATCGCATCGCATTTCGATGGCAATATCATGATAAGCTATTCAGGCGGTCTCAATGCCGCTAATGCAGCGCTCCTTTTCGATGCGGGAATCCGTCCTCTTACGCTTGCGACGGATATGCTCCGCCCGGGCGGCTATGCAAGGATGTCCCAGATTGCATCGATTATCGCAGAATCAGATAGCTGGGAGGCAGGCAGAATCGATCTCGATAAGCTCCGCGAGGCTATTGCGATTGCAGATGAGTCCGGACACTATGAGAAGGATTTCAGGGGAACCGATTCCGTCAAGATCGGTACGCCTCTTTCGCTTACTGACTGCTTTGTCGCACCATGCGTGGAAGCATGTCCTATAAATCAGGATATCCCGGATTATGTTGCGCTTGCAGGTGAGGGCAGATGGGCAGAGGCCCTTGGTCTTATCTATCTCAAGAATGCGCTGCCATCAATCACTGGCTGGATCTGTGACCATCAGTGCCAGAACCACTGCGCAAGGATGGATTATGAAGGCGCTGTTCAGATCAGGGAGATTAAGAAGCTTGCTGTCGAGAACGGGTATGAGGAATTCAGAAACGAGATCTGGGAGAAGCCAGAGGCCGCTTCTGAGAAAGCTGCCGTGATAGGTGCAGGCCCTGCAGGTCTTTCTGCCGCATACTTCCTCGCAAGAGCCGGTTTTGATACATATGTCTTTGAACGCGAGGAAAATGCAGGCGGTGTCGTAAGGAACATAATCCCTGATTTCCGCATTCCTGAAGAAGCTATAGAGCATGATGTTAAATTCATTGAGGACAATGGTGTCAAGTTCTTCTTCCGCACAGAGAAGACTGTTGCAGAACTCAAGGCTGAAGGATTCGGCTACATCTTCGTCTCAATCGGCGCAGAGAAGTCCAGAGATCCGGGAATCAAGGGCAATGGGCCTGTTGAGAGCGCTATCCATTTCCTTGCAAGAGCAAAGAGAAAGGAGGATATCAATCTCGGAAGGAACGTTGCGGTAATCGGCGGAGGAAATACCGCTATGGATGCCGCGAGGATGGCAAAGAGGATTCCGGGTGTTGAATCAGTAACCGTGATTTACAGGCGTACACGTTCTGAGATGCCTGCTGACATGGAAGAGTATAAGGAAGCTCTGGATGAGGGCATCCAGTTCATGTTCCTCCATAATCCTTCATCATTCCAGGATGGACAGCTTACAGTTTCCGAGATGGAGCTCGGGGAAGAGGATGAGTCCGGAAGAAGGCGTCCTGTTGATACAGGAAGGACAGCTGTCATCAATATCGACTATGTGATCTCTGCAATCGGAGAGAGCGCTGACAAGGATGTCCTCAAGGCTATCTGCGGAACAGATACTGAAGGCGTATACCTGATCGGAGATGCTGCGACAGGTCCGTCTACCGTAGTAAGATGCATCGCATCCGCAAGAGCTGCTGTCGAGGATGCAATCGATGATGTATACAGCAATATCGCAGAAGAAGATGAGGACGAGGATGAATGCTGCTGTGGCCATGATGACTGTGGCTGCGGACATCACCATGAGCATGGAGATGAGTGCGGATGCGGACATCACCACCACGATGATGATTGCGATTGCGGACATGACCATGATGAAGAGGATGACGATGAGATGACTCCAGAGGAAGAGGAGGAGATGAGGCTCGCAGAGGAAGAGTTCTTCGCATCCATCGTAAGGAAGAAGAGCCATCTTGTTCCTCGTACGAAGTCTTCAGATGAGTTCTTCGCGCTCTCCGAGGCATCACGCTGTATCGAGTGCTCATATCTCTGCCTGAAGTGCATGGAAGTCTGTCCTAACAGGGCGAATGTCGCGATAGATCTCCGTGATACAGGGCTTTTCGAGGATCCGTTCCAGATTGTTCATCTCGATGCTTACTGCAATGAGTGCGGAAACTGCGAGACATTCTGTCCTCATTCAGGAAAGCCTTATCGTGATAAGTTCACGCTTTTCTCGCTCTATGAGGATTTCGAGAACAGCACGAACAGCGGCTTCTATCCAGCTGGTGATGAGATTTACATCAGGCTTGATGGGAAGGTGATCAAGGGTTCGATTGATGGCGATGGATATCTTGAGGCTGATGTCCCTGAGGAGATTGCGGCCATCATCGAAAGAATCTATATGTCGTACTCCTATCTTCTTGGAGCTGTGGAGGAATAATGGCAAGAATAGCAATCAAGAATGTACTGATCATGCAGACGGAACCTCCATTCGATGTCTCTCCCGGCGATATCCTCATCGATGGGACTGAGATAATCAAAGCAGGTCCTGATGCTGCAGAAGGTGAGGCCGCTGATAAGGTAATCGATGGGAAAGGGCGTATCGCAATCCCTGGCAATGTATGCGCACACCATCATTACTACTCAGGCCTTTCAAGAGGAATGCTCATCTCCGCAGGTCCGCAGACTGATTTCATCCAGGTCCTGAAAGAGTGGTGGTGGAGGCTCGACAGGGCTCTTGATGAGGAAGCTCTCTACTATTCATCACTGATCTGCTCAATGGATGCGATTGCCGCAGGCACTACTTCAGCAATTGACCATCATGCATCTCCGTCATTCATCAAGGGCTCCCTTTCAGTGATTGCGAAAGGTATGGAAGAAGTCGGCATAAGAGGTGCCACCTGCTATGAGGTCACTGACAGGAATGATGGCATGAAGGAAGTCGAGGAAGGCGTTGCCGAGAACTGGCGCTTTGCAGATGAGGTTGCTTCCAAAGGCGATGATGCTCTCTGCCAGGCGATGATCGGAGGACATGCTCCTTTCACGATTCCGGATGAAGGTCTGAAGCTTATCGCACAGTGCGTTGAGAAGACAGGCTGCGGTATGCATCTTCATGTGGCTGAGGATAAATATGATGTGATTCATTCTCACCACATTTACGGCAAGGATATAGCTCAGAGGCTCGATGACTTTGGTCTGCTTACTCCAAAGACGCTCCTTGTGCATGCAGTACATCTTAGTCAGGAAGAGATAGAGCTTATCAACAAGCGTGGCTCGTTCATCGCGCATAATGCGAGATCGAATATGAACAACAGCATCGGCTACTGTACCAATCTGCCTCTGATAAAGAACCTTGTACTCGGAACAGATGGCTGCGGTGGCAACATGTTCGAGGAAATCAAGATCGCGTTCTTCAAGAACAAGGATGCGAAGGGCCCATACTGGCCTGCGGATTTCCTTGAGGCGCTGAACCGCGGAAACAGGATAGTCGAGAACTGCTTCTCCGGGCGAGGAAAGTGGGGAAGGATCGCAGCAGGCTATAAGGCTGATATCGCGCTTCTTGACTACAATGCGCCGACACCTCTTGTGAAGGAGAATGCGGCAGGGCATTTTGTCTGGGGCATGGGATCCGGCTGTGTTGATTCTGTGATTGTCAATGGCGATATAGTCTATGAGAATCACAGATTCACAAAGCTTGATGCGGAGAGAATCTATAGCGAGGCCCGCCGTGTTGCGAAGCGCGTCTGGGAAAGAGCTGATAAGATAAGGTAGGAATAAGGAGAATTATTATGATATCCGAGAAGATCCGTGAATTGGCTGAGAAGTATCGTGATTATACAGCTCAGAATCTTTCAAAACTTGTGCAGACCAAGAGCTACAGCTCTAAGGAAGAGGATGTCTGCAAGCTCATCGTGAAGCTCTGCGAGGAAGCAGGCTTCGATGAAGTGAAGATTGATGGGCTTGGATCTGTTGTCGGCAGAGTTGGCAACGGCCCAAAGAAGCTTGCATTCGATGCCCATATCGATACTGTCGAGGTCGGTAATCTCAAGAACTGGGAGTTCGATCCGTTCTCAGGTGCTATCGAAGATGGTCTCGTGAAGGGAAGAGGCGCATCGGATCAGAAGGGTGGAGCTGCTTCCATGATCACCGCTGGCAGGATCCTCAAGGAGCTTGGCTATGGCGGAGAATACACAGTTCTCTTTACCTTCACAGTCATGGAAGAAGACTGCGATGGAATGTGCTGGAAGTATATGATCGAGGAAGAAGGCATCAAGCCGGATCTCATTGTTTCCACAGAGCCTACATCATGCCGTCTCTACAGAGGCCACAGAGGCAGAATGGAGATCAGGGTTATACTCAGAGGTGTTTCCTGCCATGGATCTGCCCCAGAGCGCGGAGTATCTGCTGCATATAAGGCTGCACGCGCAGCTCTTGCTATAGAGCAGCTCAATGCAGATCTCCAGCCGGATGATGACAACTTCCTCGGCAAGGGCACTATCACTGTATCCCAGATTGATGTCAAAGGACCTTCTCAGTGCGCTGTTCCTGATTATGCGATGCTTTACTGCGACAGACGTCTTACATGGGGAGAGGATGCGGAGCTCGCAATCAATCAGGTCAAGGAATATGTATCCAAGGCTACAGGAGACAAGAAGGAAGACATCATCGTCGAGATGCCTGACTACGACAAGACAGCATGGACTGGTACGAAGTATTCTCAGGAGCTTTACTTCCCGACATGGAAGCTTGACCAGAGCCATCCTCTCGTACAGGCAGGTATTGCAGACTACAAGGAGATGTTTGGCAAGGATCCTGTCGTAGATAAGTGGACATTCTCCACTAACCTTGTCGCAACGACAGGAAGGCACAAGATCCCTGCAATCGGCTTTGGACCGGGAGATGAGGCTCAGGCACATGCTCCTAATGAGATCAACAGGGTTGAGGACCTCGTGATTTGCTCCAAGTTCTATGCAATGCTTCCTTACTCACTGGAAGGCAAGAACTGATGATCTGGAGGCTGGGGGTTCCCAGCCTCTGCTTTTCTGCTCAGCAGGCTTTTCAGAAGAATCCTTATCATTTCAAGATCGATTGAGACTGTAGAGCGTTTTATGTCCATAAGGGACGCTATCTGGCTCTGGGAAAGACCATGCCGCGCCTTTTTCAATGCGTTGAGCTTTCTTTTATGAATCGCTTTCGTACGCTCTAAAGCAGCTTTCAGCATGGTTGTCTTCTCTTCATCTGTCTCGTACTCCATTGAGCGCTGCAGGCTGACAATCATATTCCAGTAGCGGCATGTGACTTCATTGAGGCGTCCGATTGCATCGTCATCGGTATTCAGATAAAGATGCCTGAGATAGTAGAAATGGCTGATTACTGCGCCATCGATCCGCAGTACTCTTGAAATGCCTGCGATGAATGATGGGCTTTCAGTCTGCGGAAGATATAGAAGGAATTCGATGAATCTCCTTCTGCAGAGTCTGTCTGCAAGCCTGTCTCCCAGTTCCTTCTCGATTGCGCTGCATTTGCCACATTGTCCATCTGAATCTTCCAGCATTGCCTTGATTATCGAGACGAAATCCATGCTCTTGTATTCAGGGATCAATGTACCTTCATATGCATTCTCTTTTTCATTCAGGTATGTAGGCCTCTCGCATCCAGAAGATGCATCAATGAGCATTGCCATCTCGTTCCTTTCCGCTTTCTTTTTCCTGCTCATGTATCGGATGCAGCGGTATCGGCAGATCTGTGTAAGATATGCTGCATAGGATGTACCGCTTATCGTGAATGATGTTATGAATCTGCTTATATCCTTCATCACGTCCAGCAGGAATCCTGAGAGTTCTTCCTCTGC
This sequence comes from uncultured Spirochaetaceae bacterium, assembly GCA_944389075.1. GTDB lineage: Bacteria > Spirochaetota > Spirochaetia > Sphaerochaetales > Sphaerochaetaceae > Ornithospirochaeta. The sequence goes on along the minus strand of CALXLA010000016.1, from coordinate 35,291 downwards.
AATCAAGCACGAACGAAGTGGTATGAGATAAAGCATCACCTTCGTGCGCTCTACCACGATGTTCTCCAGCTTCAGTTTCTCACTCTCGTTCTTTTCCGAATTGTACCTTAGCACCAAAGATGTCATGTACCTATCTGCTTCCCTGGAAAAATACTCTTTCACATTCCCTCCTTTTCCCTTTTTGCAGGTAGAAATGCATGTGCAGGTAGCATGCCAAGAAACAGTTGATATATTCTGATTGCAATATCTTTGACCGAAAGGAATTATCCCAGATACTCAGGTATACATGCGTATACTTAGCAACTATTGCTGATGTCATTGCCATCTTTGCAGCCTTGTATTCTGCATGATATAGTTTTATATGCTTTCTGACTGGTATATCAGGCAATGTTCATCGCCTCGGGGCAGGAGCGGAAGGATGATCCTTCGTTTCATGTCACTGATGCATAAAAGCTTCATGGACTGGGTGCTGGATTCTGTTTCTGTTCCTTATCCAGTGCTTGAGATAGGTATCGGGACAGGTTATGCCCTCAAGCGCCTTTCATCGCATGGAATGGCATATGGCATCGATATCTCGGAAGAGAGCATAGCGCTTGCAAGGAAGAGGGGATGTGTAAATGTCCTGCAGGCGTCTGCGGAATCAATTCCATTTCCTTCGGCATCTTTCTCATCTGTCATATCCTTTGATTCGTTCTGCTACTGGTATCTCGACAAGTCCATCCCCGAAATCCGTAGAGTTCTTTGCGATGGCGGGAAAATCATAATAGCGCTTGAAGCGACAGACCCATCTGCATCTCCTGACTGGATAAAGCGAAGCGATATCATAACAATACGTTCCCCTGAGGAGATTGTGAAAATGCTTCAGAGCCATGGCTTCTCATCATGCAGAATAGCGAAGAGAATGGGCGCTCATGCTGTAATTACAGCTTCAAGTATGGTAGGATCTCAGCATGCGGATAGATGATTTTGAAGTCAGGAAGACTAGCAAGGATAAGTGTTCTGTCACTAAATACTATGGAGATGCTGAGAATCTCGTGATCCCTGAGACTATCGGGGAATTTGTTCCTGTGGAGATAGGCAAGGGGCTTGTCAGGAAGAGCCTGAAGGTCAGAAGCATATCGCTGCCGAAATCAATCGAGTCCATAGATCCTGAGCTTTTCGGAAGCCTGAGATATTTAGAGCAGATCGAGATAGATAGCCGCAGGTTCGTATCATGCGATGGCGTGCTGTATGACAAGCAGATGAAGACGCTTGTCTTCTATCCTCCTAAGAAAGCCGGTGATGAATTAATGTGTCCTGATACCGTCACGAAAGTCGATGAGAACGCATTCGCCGCAGGCTGCAGCATAAAGGTTTTCCATGTATCAGGCAGGCTGACATCATTCCCGGTGCTTCCTTCGCAGCTTCCTGTTCTTGAGGAATTCTCCGGGAGCGGCGCTTCCGATGGCGTCCTCTATTCAGGGAAGACCCTTCTTTTCTATCCGCCGGCATGCAATAGGACGATTTTCTCGGTTCCTTCCGGTATTGAGAAGATTGCCATAGGCATGGAGCCTCTCTTTCCGTCTTCGCTGAAGAGAATCAATATTCCTGAAAGCCTGAAGGAAGGTCTTGTTGAGAATGCAGTCAATGCAGAAGAGATCAATGTCGATAATGGCAATAAGGTTTATCAGTCGCTTTCAGGAGTCGTATTCAGCAGAGGCTCGAAGACGCTGATGATGTATCCGAAAAGGAAGAAAGATGATGTATATTTCATCCCTGCAGGAACAAGCTCAATAGGTAAAAGAGCGTTTGAAGGCACTTCTCTCAAGGCATTGATTCTTCCTCAGGGTATCAGTGCGATCGAAGAGGAGGCATTTAAGGATGCTTCAATCGAGGTCATTACCCTTCCTTCATCGCTTTCTGCGATAGATATAATGGCATTTCAGGATATAAAGGATGTCAGGCAGGTGCGCGTTGAGATGTTCAGCATCGCTGATGTCTTCATCCAGGGTTCCGTTTTAAGGCCTCAGATTGTCTACAGCGAGCACATCTAGACAATATGAAGTGACCTCCTTGGTTTTGCAGGAAACTTGAATTCGGCTGCATACTGAGATTGCCGCTTCCTGATCGGGGCTGAGGCTGGGCCTGTAGGCTATGGGGCTTGCTGGGGGCAGAAGAAAGGCTATGACTGCGTGATCATGGCCCCTGCGACAACAGAGAAGTCAAGCTCTGACAAGAGGAAGAAGACAGACAGGTGTGATGCGAAGATGCGTGTGATGGCACTAATTGATGCATACCGGTTCGTCTATGTGCCTGATGACGAGGATAAGAGAGTTCACAAGGGCATGCAACAGCCTAAAGAGGAAGCTGTAGCAGACAAAGCAGAGGCTGCTGGCTTTTCTTGGTTCTTGCCAGACAGGTTTTATGTGTAAAACGATAACTAAGGAATACGGATTCATGAGTCGCAATCTATCATGTCATCCTTGCGCCAGAACAGAAGGCTATAATATTGGCCATCCAGAGTGAGACAGAATCTTCCATGCTTTCAGAATCTTGAGGGTACTCTTCTATCATATTTTTACTGCTGGAAATAATGGTTACAAGCTTATAATCTACCATATCGTAAACTACTAGTTTGTAATATTGCTGTCATGTGTTGTCTCATATAATCAGAAAGCAGGAGAAGACCATGTTTATAGCAAGAGAATGAGATCAAAGACCTTGAAAACAGATACAGAACGGGGAATTTCGAATTTGCAATAATCTATGTCCGGCGTAGGATAGGGAAAACAAGGCTCATAGAAGAACTTTCAAAGGACAAAGATAGTATATTCTTTTCTGCCATGAAGAATAGCAGCCGAAAAGAAAGCCTGTTTCAGCTTTCAAAAGATCATATTTCTATAAATTCGAACTTTAAGACAGTATTTGCTTCCATTCATCGCAGAGCCTGTCGAGAGTCCATGCCGCATTCGCAGGCGATGTGGATGGCAGCTGTATGATATTCCCATCGAAGAATCTTCTGTAAAGCTCTGCGGCTTTCGAGCCATTTGCATATACTGCTGAGATTCTTGATGAGGATATGATTCCTGCCAGATCCTGCGGTACTGCGTTCCTTATGGATGCATCTGCGGACTTTGTGATATCGCACTGGGCAATCACATCGCTCAGTGCTATGTGATGCGACAGGAGGAACGCTGTCTTTTCCTCCGTATTCCTCAGCTCTGCATCGAAAAGCCTTTCCATCACAGGCCAGAACCTGTTTCTTGGGTGTCCGTAATAGAAGCCTTCCTCTCTGGATTTCATGGAAGGGAAGGAGCCAAGGATGAGAATCCTTGACTCGCTGTCCCAGATAGGCTTGAAAGGATGAATCAGCATCTTCCGGCATTAACCTTCTCGATGATTCTCTCTACAGTCTGCATATCCGCTTTACCGCCTGAGAATGATATTATTGCATGGAGCGGAAGCGATGACAGCATCTGCCTCATCATCTCATCTGTGCCTTCCCCAAGAGAGGATGAGTCTCCGCCGCCTGTAAGGCTTACGCTTTTCAGCACATCGGAAAGCGCTTCCTTCCCGATATCATCGGCTAGTATGTCGGAGATTATTGTATCCGCATTGATTTTTCCCGGCTTCTTGGTTGCTGTGATTTCAACGTCATGGGAAAGAAGGATATTCCTTGAGCTGTCCCCGATTTCTATGCCATAGATGCCGCTTTCAGTCTCGAATTTTCTCGACTCCTCATCAAAGTAGGTGAAAGCTCTTTCTGGCAGAGTGAATGATACAGTTTTCTCTTCTCCTGTTTTGAGTGATACTTTCGCAAAGTCCCTGAGCTCTCTCACAGGTCTTATCATTGAGCCTGTTTCAGGATTTCTTACATAAAGCTGCACAGATGCCTTACCATCCATGTTCCCTGTGTTTTCAACATCGACTGAGACTGAGAACGTGTTGTTTCCTGTACTGGTGACTTTCAGGTTGCTGTAGGAGAATGTCGTATAGCTCAGCCCATGACCGAATGGGAAAAGGACATCCATTTTCTTCTTGTCATAGTATCTGTAGCCGACGAATATACCTTCAGCATATGATGCCTTGCCAAGCTCTCCTCCATAGAACAGATAAGAAGGTGTATCCTCAAGACGGATAGGGAAGGTCTCTGCAAGATGTCCAGATGGATTTGCTTTGCCGAAGAGAATGTCCACGACAGCCTTGCCTGAAGCTTCTCCCGCAAGATATGATTCCACGATAGCTTCTGCCTTATCCTTCCATGGCATCTCGACAGGGGAACCATTGCTGAGTACTACAACAATATTCCTGTTCACTTCATAAAGTGCATCAAACAGTCTGTTCTCATCATCAGGAAGCCTCATATGGCTCCTGTCGTAGCCTTCGGATTCGTAGGTGTCAGGAAGCCCGAGGAACAGCACTATGATATTCGCATTTTTTGCTATCCGCACTGCATCGCCAAGCATCTTTTTATCTGATTTTCCTGTCTCCGCATCAAAACCCTGGGAGAAAATGACATTGTATTCTGCTGCGGCTTCCAGTGCACTATCTGCTTTGTATGCCTTGATATGGGAGCTTCCGCCTCCCTGGAATCTTGGCTTAGAGGCAAAACCCCCGATGAAAGCGATCTTCTTCCTGCTGCCGAGCGGAAGAATGCCTGAGTTGGAAAGCAGGACGATGGAATCCTCTGCGGCTCTCCTTGCTATCTCATGATCCTTTTCCTTATCGAATGCGATTCCTTCCTTTCTGGATTCAAGGTATCTGAAGACGATTCTCAGGATGTTCTCGGCAGCCTTATCCACGGCTTTCTCATCAAGCTTGCCATCCTTGACGGCTTTTACAATCAGTGCATCGTTTATGCCATCTGATCCGGGCATCTCAAGATCCAGTCCAGCCGCTACATCCTTTGCCCTGTCATTGACAGCACCCCAGTCCGATACCACAAAACCATTGAATCCCCATTCGTCGCGCAGCACTGTATTGAGAAGCCAGCTGTTCTCAGCGGAATAAGTGCCATTGACTTTGTTGTATGAGCACATGACAGTCCATGGCTTTGACTCTTTCACAGCAGTTTCGAATGCAGGAAGGTATATTTCCCTGAGAGTCCTTTCGCTTACTTCGCTGCTGATGCTCATGCGCTCCTTTTCCTGGCTGTTCGCCGCAAAGTGCTTGATGCTTGTTCCCACGCCTTCGGACTGGACGCCATTGATGAATGCTGCTGCCAGCTTCCCTGCCAGACATGGGTCTTCCGAGTAATATTCGAAGTTCCTTCCGCAAAGAGGCGAGCGCTTTATATTCACCGCCGGTCCTAGGATCACGCCTACATCCTCAGCCTGGCACTCATGTCCGATTGCCTTGCCGATCATGTTCATCGTGTCTGTATCGAAAGATGATGCCGCGGCACATCCTGCAGGAAAGCATATGGCTTCGATTGATTCATTGAATCCTGCATCTTCATCATCGACTTGCTTTCTCAGTCCATGAGGTCCATCAGATACCATCATAGAAGGAATGCCAAGCCTCTCGACCGGCTTCGTATGCCAGAAGTCCTTTCCGGAAAGCAGGCCTGCTTTCTCCTCAAGTGTCATATTGCTTATCAGTTCACGGATCCTGGAATCTTTCATAGTGCCTCCTTTCTGCAATTCTATCGCTTTTCCTTGATATGTGCCCATAAGCTTTCAGATTCCTTCGTACTAAAAACACCTGAGAAATTGTAGGCTCATCATGTATTTTGGGCCCTTTCCTCTCTAAATATGCAGAATGAAGCTCTATATCCTTTCAAAATAAGGAGATTGAGCCTGTAACGGTACAGCTTCTGATAGATTCCGAACAAGCCTATTTATTATAAGGAGCAGGATTGGCCTGATTCCGTTGATATCGAAACTCTTGATAACAGAGCTATCATATTCACTGTCAGGACAAGAGTTCTCTGGGAACTTGAGCGATGGATTATGAAGAACAGTCCTGTGATTAAAATTCTTGAGCCTGAGTCTGTAGTTGAGGATATCAAATGGACGATCAAAGAGACATATAATCTTTACGGTGGAAGTATGTCATGAAGAAACATTTACTTCTTTAAGGAAATGAAAAAGTCAGGCGAGCTCAATTGCTCGTTTGACAATCGGAGTCCATTTCTCATAACTTAAGCCGGCTGAGGGATGCCATACTAAAAGGAAAAGCGCATCAGTATCCCTGTTTGTATATTTTCCTGCGGTTATGTCGCCTTCTATGCCCAGATCAATCTATTGCCATCCGTCGGATGGAAGTTCATTCCAAGTTCGTTCTCCCCATACCAAAACAAGTCTTGGCTTTAATTGATTGATTACTGTCCAAAACATTGGGAGTGACTTCTTATAGGCTTCTTCTGTATATGCAGTTCGTGGACCTTGTATGATTGCAGTCTGTATAAAATTATAAAAGGCTATGCTTCCCCAGATTTCAGAATCTTCTTCGGGAGTTGTTTTTATGACCTCCTGCTAGTAGGCCGGAAAAGCGTTTGAATGTATTTTTCCACCCTTCAAAACATGAACTTGTATCAAGAAAAGATTTTACTACGTCGCATGTCAGATTCCTACAATCACCCATTTCTTCTGGAGCAGAGCCTAAAACCCCACATGTTTGACAATCATTATCCTGACAATAGTGACTATCACCGAGTGCAAGTATACGCTTATGCCACGATCCGCCCCTCTCATAGTTTTTCTCCAACCCAAGGAATAAATATTACTTCATTAAACTTTGATCTGTTCATATACTTCAACTTCCCTCCAACGTAATCTACATTGTTTGTTATGGGAAACCAACCTCATTTTACTTATTTTGTTGTTGTGGAAACATCTGTTAGTTAGAATTGAAGATATGCAGAACAGTTATCATGAAATAGAGCAGAAGATAATCATGGCACTTCGGAACGCAAAGATCAAAGCTGAGTTTTACAATAAACATAAAGGCTATTCATATGATGTTATGAGATTTTGCATCCTGTCATCTCCAAGGATATCTTTAAATAGGCTGTATAGCGTTGAGAATGTACTGTCTGCAGAACTTGGCTATCCAGTGAAAATCAGGAAAGAAGATGGCTATCTCAATGTAGAGTTCCCTGATTTATGCCCTAGAGAGGTACATTTCGATTCTGTATCTGAGAGCCTGAAGAAAAGTAGCTGTATATTGCCTATTTTACTTGGAAGAAAGGAAAATGGACATAAAGCAATAATCGATCTTCATTATATGCCACATCTATTGATAGCAGGCAGTGGTAATTCAGGGCAGCTGATTATGCTTGATAATGCTATTGCATCCATAATTGCAAAGAGAACACCGGAAGAAGTTAGGTTTATCCTTGCAGATATAGCAGGTAATTATTTTGAAAGATATTCAGATAGCCCATATCTTTATGACACTCTTATAAAGGATTGCAAAACGCTGTTTGAATCACTTGAGTGGATCAATGATGAGATAATGAGGAGGTACTATCTTCTTGTAGATGCAGAAGTCAAGAATATTGTCGAGTACAACAAGAAATCAAACGATAAGCTCCCATATCTTGTTCTGATTGTCAAGGATCTTAATGATGTGATGAATTACTGTGGTCATGACTTTGAGACTTATATTATGCAGAAAATAGCTGCTAAAGCGATGGCTGCGGGTGTTCATATTATTCTTTCATCTACAATAGTCTCTTGCGCTGCAATCACAGCGACCCTCCTCAACAACATTCCGGCTTGTGTTGCTTTCAGAACTGAGTCTTCTATACAGAGCAGGGTTTTAATCAACACAACAGATGCAATGTATTTATATTATCCAGAGGATTTTATGTTTTTAAATAGATATGGCAAAGAACCTATAAGGATGAAGGTTTTTGTTGCCAAATAAGCCAGAAGAAGGGGAGAATCATGAACGCTGATAACAATGTATTGGTGATGTTCCATGATGGAGCTTTCGAGCTGGATGTCAGGATTTCCGCTTCAGAGAATACTGTCTGGCTTACTCTTGATCAGATTGCTTCTCTCTTTGAGAAGGACAAATCGACAGTCTCCAGGCACATAAAGAATATCTTTTCCGAAGGAGAACTTGATAAAGAAGCAGTTGTTGCAAATTATGCAACTACTGCCTCTGATGGTAAGACCTATCAAGTTGATTACTATAATCTCGACCTCATCATCTCTGTTGGATACCGGGTGAAATCAAAGCGGGGTGTTGCTTTCCGTAAGTGGGCAACTTCTGTTCTCAATGATTATTTTCTCAAGGGGTATGCGGAGAACAGCGGCTATTGGAAGCCCAGGGAAAGACAATCGAGCTGCAGACCAGGATGATTGCTCATCTTACCGAGACTGATGAAACTGAACTCATGGATGTCATCAATAGATATACAGAAGCTCTCGATCTGCTTGATGACTATGATCACCAGTGCCTTGTCAGACCGAAAGGCAATAAGGAATATGTCCAGCTTTCCTATGAGGAATGCAAAGAGATTATCAATTCGATGAAGTTCGGCCTTTCTTCTGATGTCTTCGGCACAGGGAAGACGAAAGGGGAACTGGAGGGAATACTTGGCTCTGTCTATCAGTCTGTGTTCGGAGAGGATGTTTATCCGACAGTAGAGGAGAAAGCCGCAACGCTTCTGTATTTCCTTATTAAGGATTATCCATTGACGGCTGCAAGCGTATAGGGGCGACTCTCTTCCTTGCATTCCTGCAGAAGAATGGATTGCTCTTTACCCCATCAGGGAAGATGGTCATATCGAATGGGGCACTTGTTGCAATAACGCTTATGATTGCTGAATCCAGACCTGAGGAAAAGGATATCATGGTGACGCTGGTTATGAATTTCCTTAAGTCATGAATACATTACATTGTGGCCTGATTAACTAAATGCATCGATTCCTATAAAAATAAATGCTTACAAAATAATAGGACAAAAATGGCATAGAGTTCATCGGAAATGATGATGACCTGCCTGCTGAGTACAAGACTCTGGATGCGATAGATGGCCGCGGGCATCTTCTTGTTCCGGGTATGTGCAATATGCATACGCATCTCGGAATGATAAGTTTCCGCTCACTTGCTGATGATGTTCCTGACAGGCTCCATAGATTCCTGATGCCGCTTGAGAATAATGCGATGACAGAGAGTCTTGCAGTGGCTTCTGCAAAGATCGCTATTGCTGAGATGATCCGGGGCGGCATAACAAGTGCTGTCGATATGTATTATCATGAGGCGGCCATTGCTAAGACGGCTTCACATATGGGATTCAGGTTCTGGGCAGGAGAGACTGTCCTTGATGCGCCCCATCCTGGCGCTGCATCGTTTGATGAGAGTCTTGCAAGATGTGATGAGCTCTGCAGCATGAATGATCCGCTTGTAACTCCGCTGATCGCGCCTCATGCGCCGTATTCGCTTTCCGAGAGGAATCTTGAAAGATCGTTCTCCTATGCAGAAAGCCATGGGATTATGTGGACCATGCATCTTCAGGAACTTCCGATGGAGATGTCCCTTTTCAAGGAAAGGCATTCCATGTCGCCGATTGCCTGGATGGATGATGAAGGACTGCTTTCATCGAATCTCATAGCTGCGTATCTTCTTCTTGCATCAGATGATGACATCATGCGCCTTGCGGAGAATGATGTGAGAGTCGTGAATTGTCCTGGAAGCAATGCGAAGGCCGCCAAAGGCGTTGCACGTATTCCGGAGATGGCTGAAGCAGGCTGTATAGCCACGCTTGGTACAGATGGTCCTTCGAGCGGCAATACGCTGGATATGTTCATGCAGATGAGACTGTATGCGATTCTCAACAAGAACAGGCTCTCCGACAGGGCAGCGCTTCCTGCTTCTGATGTCGTTCCTCTCGCTTTCCGGAATGCTGGTCTTGCGCTTTCCTCTGAGATAGGGCAGCTGAGGAAGGGCTACAGAAGCGATATCGTGATGCTTTCGCTTGAAGATGTGAATACGATCCCATGCTTTGATCCGTATTCAGTTCTTGTATATTCCGCGTCTCCGATGAATGTGACAGATGTGTTCATTGAAGGCAGGCAGCTGCTGAAGGACAGGGAATTCACATTCCCATTCGATGAGATAGCAGAAGAGTTCAGGGAAGCATCAGCTGGCTTCAGGGATGAGGCATTGAAGTTTCTCTGATAAAAGAAATGACCGCTTTTGGCAGCGGCCGTTTTGCTATGTGTCTGCTGATTCCTGATCAGATAGGCAGAATCATGAGAACGATGGAAATGATGAGAGTCGGTGGAATATACCATAGGCAGTATTCCTTCGCCTTTCCTGTTTTCCTTGCCTCGATAAGTCCGATTGCCGCGGGGAAGGATGCCAGCAATCCAAGGCTTCCCGCATTTACGGCTTTCATAACAGCTTCTGAAGGTACTGCTATAAGCGATGCTGCTGTGCTTCCGAAAATCTCGGATACGATATAGGCAATCCATCCTGACATCTCTGTCCTGAAATTCGTCAGGGCAAATGAGAGAAGGACAAGGAACAGGAACATCCTATAATCGATTTCCTTGTAGACTGATCTGTCGAACAGGAGAGTGAGGATTACTGTGAATATGAGGATGTCGAGCCAGGTGAAGATGCCCATTGATGACAGCATAACGACAAATACGAGACATCCATGGAATATCATGAGGCTTCTGTTCCGTTCAGGATCCTCAAGTTCCGGATGTATATAGATCTTGCTTCTTATGCTCTTTCCCATCGAAGCAGCCATGAATGCGAAAAGCAGGACTACGGCAATCAGTGCCGGAAGCGCCATTACTGAAATGGATGAGAGTTCTGTTCCTTCAGAGATGAACAGGTTATGAAAGCTTCCTGTAGGAAGGAGAAATCCTCCGATTGCAGCTCCTGCCGCAATGAATGCAAGTGTCCTAGGGATATATTCATCCTTCTCGGCATCTTTGAGTACTCCGGATGCTATAGGCATGATTGCGAGGGCTGCAAGATATGATGTGATGAAAGGCGCAAGGACAGCAGCGGAAAGAACAAGGAATGAGAGCATGCCGAATACTGAGTCTGCAGATGATGCAGCTCTTCTTATGCTGAAGAATGCATTCTCTCTTTTCAGGCCGCTGTAGCATGCGGATATCATAAGGATCGTAAACAGGCTTCCCCATGGCATCGATACGATCATCTCACCTGTGGGATGCTTTATGATTGCTGATATTATGGCAGCTATGGCAGCTGCAGCGACAGGTATCCACTTACGCATCGAGTTCCCTTCCCATCGAGTCGAATGTATAGACTTTCGTGTTCTTCACGGCATCTTCTATGAAGCCTTCCATCTTCAGTTCCTCGAAATGCCTTTTCGAGACTTCCTTCACAGGACGAGTCACAGGATGCTTAGGGGAGAAGACCACGCAGCAGTCCTCATAAGGAAGGATCGATGTCTCATATGTGCCGATTCTCCTTGCGATTCTGATTATGTCTTCCTTGTCCATACCGACTAGAGGACGGATTACGAGGAGCTCTGTCATGCTGTCCGTGAATGACATCGCATCGAGAGTCTGGGATGCGACCTGTGAAAGCGCTTCGCCTGTGACTATGGCAACGGCATCGTTGGCTTTCGCGATTCTCTCAGCTGTCTGCATCATTGATGCCCTGAACATCAGAGTCGCCTCTTCCTCGTATCCGTTATCGCGTATATGCACCTGCCCATCAGTGAATGGCACGACAAAGAGTCTCATTCCCTGAGTGTATGGGGCAATGAGTGATGCAAGTGTCTTTACCTTCTCAAGTGCCTCATCGGATGTGTATGGGTATGCATGGAAATAGATCGCATCGCACTTCATTCCGCGCTTTGCCATCATATAACCTGCGACAGGGCTGTCGATTCCGCCTGAGAGCAGGAGCATGCCGCGGCCTGCCGTACCTGCAGGAAGACCACCCTCGCATCTTATCTGGTCTGTGTAGAGATATGCCTCATTCCTGATCTCGCAGAATAGGGTATAGTCCGGATCATCGAGATTGACTTCAAGAGCAGGAAAGATTTCTGCAACGGCTTTCGCAAGCTCCACAGCTATCTGATGCGAATTGAGAGGGAACTGCTTGTCCTCCCTTTTCACTGTGATTCTGAATGTCCCCTCATTTCTGAAAGATGATGCAGGGAGAATCTCCTTTGCAGTCCTTATGATTGCCTCGATATCCTTTTCGGTCCTGTATGCTTTTGCATAGCCGACGATTCCCGATGTGGTCCTCAGTGCTTTGTCTATAATATCCTCAGGGGCACTCTCTTCGATGTATGCGTACAGTCTTCCTTTCTGTCTGTCTATCTCTGACTTGTACGGGCGTATCTTATCCTTGATATTCTGCCTGAGCCTTTTCTCGAAGAGCTTGCGGTTTCCGCCCTTCAATGATATTTCACCTTCCTTTATGAGGTAAAGTTTATCCATTGCATATTTCCTTTATCGCAGAGGCAAGATATCCTGCATCTTCCTCCGATGTGTCATTCGAGAATGAAAGCCTGACTGCATTCCTGGCGTTATCGCTCCTGATTCCCATAGCCTGCATGATCTTCTCGCTTTCGCCTTTTGCATTGTTGGAGCATGCAGAGCCTGATGAGGCGGAGATCCCTTTATCTGAGAGCATTCTCACGAATACCTCAGAAGGATATGGCGATGCAAACGACAGTATGTATGGAGATGCATTCTCAGGTGAAAGGATCGGAAGATCAAGAGAAGCTATTGTTTCCCTGAGCATTGCATTCATACCTTGTATCCTGTGTCTCTTTGTATCCGCATCCTCAAGCCATTCTGCCAGAGCTGCCTCAAAGCCTGCGATTGCCGGCAGGTTCTCGGTTCCTCCGCGCTTGCCTCTTTCCTGGCCGCCTGCGCTTGAGAGAGGCCTAAATGCTGAAGGATTCTTCAGATAGAGAAGTCCGATGCCTCTCGGTCCGTTTATCTTGTGCGCTGAGAATGATGCTCCATCGATATCCAGGGAAGAGAGGCTGTATGGGATCTTCCCGAGAGCCTGTACGGAATCAGAGAAGAAGAAAATCTTTCTCTTTGATGTTTTCTCATATTCCCTGACTGTCTTCACAAGGGCCTCTATATCCTCGATTGCGCCTGTGACATTGCTGACAGCCATCACAGCTGCAAGCTTTGTATCAGGAGTGAGCGCCGATGCAAGATCCTCTGGCCTCACGAAGCCGCCTTTTGCTTTTACTTCCTCAGTCTTCCACCCATGATATGAGAGGACAGGAAGCCATGATGCCACAGCCTCATGCTCTATCCTCGATATTATTGCCTTGCCAGGCTGCATGAAGAGCAGGGATGAGAAGACAGAGGCGATTGATTCAGTTGCACCTGATGTGAAGAAGAGGCACTCTTCCTTTACCCCGAGCATCGATGCGAATGAGCGTCTGATGCGCTCAAGTTCCTTTTTCGCCTTTATGCCTTCTGCATGTACAGATGATGGATTTGCGAAGAATTCCCTTTCTGTCCTTATATATGCTTCCATGGCCTTATCAGACATAGGTGTTGTTGCCGCATTGTCGAAATACAGGTTCATGGGCATATTAGATTGTTTTCTGCTCTTTTCTGCAAGTGATGCAAAATCGTATAATGATGCCATATGGAAAAGATCTTCTCAGTAACGCTTGCAGGAGGAAAGAAGACAGATGTCTTCTTCGCATCTTCCCGGGATTCATTCATCGATGATGGTTTCATAGTCACTGACAGCAATGCGATGCAGCATCTTGGCGGCAGAAGGCCTGATGTGGTGCTTCCTCCTGGAGAGAACGAGAAGAACTGGTCATCTGTCGACACGATACTTTCTTCCGCTTTGTCGGCAGGGCTTGCGAGGGATTCGCTTTTCATCGGATTCGGCGGTGGTGTCATACTCGATATGACAGGATTCGCAGCATCTGTTTACATGAGAGGCGCGCGTCTTTCACTTATTCCCACAACGCTTCTTTCGATGGTCGATGCCACTCTTGGGGGAAAGACCGGCATAGATTACTGCGGAGGTAAAAATCTTGTTGGGACATTTTTTCCTGCAGAGAGTGTGATTATCGCTCCATGGACACTTAAGACACTAAGCGGAAAAGAGTACCGCTCCGGTCTTGGGGAGGTCCTCAAGCATGCGGTCCTTTCCTCCGATGAGCGTCTCTTCCATTTCCTTGAGGAGAATAGGGATGCAGTCATCGCAAGGGACGATGATATCATCACCGAGATGATAAAGCTTTCCCTTGAGGTCAAGATCTCTTATATAGAGAGAGATCCTGAGGAGAAGAAGGGGATAAGATCAGCACTCAATCTAGGCCATACATTCTCCCATGCGCTCGAATCATATATGGATTATGGCGTTTCTCACGGCGAGGGCGTTGCCTGGGGGATGGAAGCTGCAATCAGGGCAGGGGTCGCTCTCGGAATCACACCTGATGATCTTGCGAAACGGACGCTTTCCCTCCTTTCGATGTATGGATACGATGAGGATTACGCCATTGATGACTTCGATGCTTATTTCAGCGCAATAGGAAAAGACAAGAAGAAGAGCAATGGCACAGTGAAGTTCATACTGATGGAGGGACAGGGCAGACCTGTGCTGAGAGAGCTTTCCGGGAAAGATGTCATGCATGCTATCTCAAAGAGCTGATTGTATCCATTCTGATGAGTTCCGCGCTATTATCTGATGATTGAATAACAGCATTGCTTTCCGCTATATTAGACCGGTAGGAGGAGTGATGTTCAAACCTGTCAACAATAAAGTGGATTTTCCTAAGATGGAAGAAAATATCCTTTCATTCTGGAATGAGCATGATATCTGCAATAAATCTATAGAGCAGCGCCCTGCTGATAATGAATATGTTTTCTATGATGGCCCTCCGTTCGCAACGGGTCTTCCTCATTTCGGTCATTTCGTACCGGGTACGATAAAGGATGCGATCCCGCGCTATCAGGCAATGAAGGGAAAGCGGGTGATCAGGCGCTTCGGATGGGACTGCCATGGGCTTCCTGTAGAAGCTGAGGTCGAAAAGACTCTTGGCATCAAGGGTTATTTCGCAGTCCAGGATTATGGCGTCGCGAAATTCAATGATGCCTGCCGTTCCATTGTCCTCAGATACACAAATGAGTGGAAGCATACGATTACGCGTATGGGCCGCTGGGTTGACTTCGATCATGGCTACAGGACCATGGACAAGGATTACATGGAGTCTGTATGGTGGGTTTTCAAGTCTCTTTATGACAAGGGACTCATCTACAAAGGGTACAATATCCTTCCGTATTCTCCGCTTCTCGCATCTCCGCTTTCGAACATGGAGGTATCTCTCGGTGGCTATAAGGATGTCACTGATCCGGCTGTCACGGTTAGATTCTCAGCAGATGGCGAGGAAAACACATACTTCCTTGCATGGACGACTACTCCCTGGACGCTTCCTTCGAACCTCGCTCTTGCTGTCGGTCCTGATATCGACTACGTGAAAGTGCGCGATGAGGAATCAGGGGACTTCTATTACCTTGCCGAGAAGCTCCTTGGCAAGTACTACAAGGATGGAAAGGGCTGTGAGATCGTTGCCAGGATGAAGGGCTCTGATCTCAAGGGCAGGACATATGAGCCACTCTTCCCATACTTTGCAGATCTGAAGAAGCAGGGTGCGTTCGTTGTTGTCTGCGGCGATTATGTCACTACTGAAGATGGCTGCGGTATCGTACATACAGCCCCCGGTTTCGGTGAAGATGACTACAATGTGCTCAAGGGCACAGGCATTCCTGTCGTATGCCCGATTGATGCGGAGTGCAGATTCACATCCGAGGTCCCTGATTTCGAAGGACTTTTCGTGAAGGATGCAGATAAGGGTGTCATCCAGTGGCTGAAAGAGCATGGCAAGCTGGTAAAGAAGGAGAACTATCTCCATGCATATCCGTTCTGCTACCGCACGAAGATGCCTCTTATCTACAGGGCGATGAGCTGCTGGTTTGTCGATATCCAGAAGATCAAGAAGACAATGCTTGAATGCAATGACCAGATTGACTGGGTTCCTTCCCATATCAAATATGGAAGATTCGGCAAATGGCTTGAAGGCGCAAGGGACTGGGCCATCAGCCGCAACAGATTCTGGGGCAATCCTATTCCGGTATGGCAGTGTGATGGTTCTGACTATATCGAGGTCATCGGATCTGTCGCTGAGCTTGAGGCAAAGTGCGGCCATAAGGTCGAGGATCTCCATAAGCAGTATGTCGATGAGCTTACATGGCCATCTCCTGATGGAAAGGGCACGATGAGAAGAATCCCTGATGTCCTTGACTGCTGGTTTGAGTCAGGCTCGATGCCTTATGCTCAGGAGCATTATCCATTTGAGAACAAGGATAGATTCGGGAATATCTTCCCAGCTGATTTCATCAATGAAGGACTCGATCAGACAAGAGGATGGTTCTATTCGCTGACAATACTTGCCGCAGCGCTTTTCGAAAAGCCTGCATTCTGGCATTGCATTGTCTCCGGCATCGTGCTTGCCGCTGATGGCAGGAAGATGAGCAAGAGCGAAAGGAACTTCACGGATCCTATGGAGATCATCAACAAGTACGGCGCAGATGCGCTCCGCTTCGCGCTGATTGATTCCACTCTTGTCAAAGCTGATGATCTGAAGTTCAGCGATGACCTTGTCAAGGATGTACTGAAGAATCTGATGATTCCTCTCTGGAATGCATACTCATTCTTCGTCACATATGCATCAATCGACGGATATGAGCCTTCTGAGACTGAATACAGCAAGCTTTCGAATCCACTTGACAAGTGGATAATCTCATCCCTCAACAGATTCGTTAAGACTGTCACGGATGCTTTCGATTCCTATGATATCCAGACAGCATCATCAACTCTTGTCACATTCATAGATGAATTGAACAACTGGTATATCAGGCGCTCAAGAAGGAGATTCTGGAAGTCCGAGAACGATGGCGACAAGAAGGAGGCATACGATACTCTCTACAGGGTGCTCCTGACATTTGTCAAGGTCGCAGCTCCTATGATTCCGTTTGTCACGGAGGAGATTTATCTCAATCTTCGTACCGATGATATGCCGGAATCCGTCCATCTCTGCGATTATCCTGTTGAGAACAGTGCGGAAAGGGATGAGATTCTTGAGAAGGAGATGTCCCTGACAATGAAGGCTGTCGCCATGGGCAGGGCTCTCAGGTCTGCATCCAACATAAAGACAAGGCAGCCGCTCTCGAAGTTCTTTGTCGTGGACAGGAATGAGGCTGACAGGGCAATCCTTGCTTCAAGCAGCGATATCATCGCAGAAGAGCTGAATGTCAAGAATGTCGAGATAAGCGCAGATGAGTCAGGGCTCGTATCATACTCTGCAAAGGCTAACTTCAAGGTCCTTGGCTCCAGGCTCGGAAAGTCCATGAAGGAAGTCGCGGCGCTCATACAGTCATTCTCATCCGATGTGATCGCATCAATACTTGATGGCAATGCGAAGTCTGTGCAGTACTCTGGTGGAGAGATCTCAATCACTGAAGACGATCTTGTGATACAGAGAAGCGAGAAGGCTCATGTGAAGGTGCTCAATGAAGGTGCTCTCACAGTAGGCTATGATACAGAGATTACGGAAGAACTTCTTCTTGAAGGCATCGCGCGTGATCTTGTCCGCCTTGTCCAGACCGAGAGAAAGGAAAGGGACTTCCTCGTTGCGGATCATATCAGGCTCACTGTTTCCGGAAGCGAGCAGTTCGAGAAGGCTGTGAAGGCATTCTCCTCATATATCTCAGAGGAGACGCTGGCTGATTCGCTTTCGATTGCTGCGAATAATGGCAAGGAAGCTGAGATAGCCGATGAGAAGATCAGCCTGCTTGTGGAGAAAGCATGAGAAGGCTTATAGCGTCAATTGCGGTTCTTATGCTTGCTGCATCGTGTGTGCTCCAGTCTCCGCTGGAGCGCTCATATGCAGCACTTGGCAAGGAAGGAGATGTCATCATCACCATTGCCATGGATAAGGCCGCAGGGACACCATTTGCATCGATGGTGCCATCGGATGGCATCCTTGGCAGTCTTGCAGACAGGGCATCAAGGCTCACTCTTGATTTCTCGCCATCTGATGATGGATTCGAAGTTTCCGGCATAGCTGAAGGCAACTACAGCTATGCGTATGTGAATTCCACATTGCTTCACAATGCACCGGGTTTCGATTTCGTGAGAGAGGGCCGTATCCGTTATTATTCATCTGATACGATCGATGCGGGCGTCGCAGCTCCAGGTCTTCTTCTTTTCACTCCTGACTATCCTTCTTTCTACAGGGAAGTATATTCAGAGAGGGTGGAGAAGATTCCTTCGGATATCGCGGATCAGATGGCAACAGCTGCTGTCGCGATCTATTCTCTTGCGCCGAAGTCGCTTCCATCCCAGCTTCCGCTGGCTGTTCCTGAGAATGTCGTGGACAAGATGGATATGATTCTCCTGCTTGTGAATGGATACAGAATCGAAGGGACTATCGATATGGATAGTGAGGAGTCTGCAAGGACTCTTGTGACTATCCTGCGCAATGAACTCATCAAGACTATAAGAAGCCAGGGCGAACGTCCTGATTTCCAGTCTCTTGCGGGTGTTTTCGCATCTGATGGTGATAAAGTCCTGATTGATTATGATATTCCAGCTAACTAAGAGGTTTGCTATGCCACTATATGAATATAAGTGCACTAAGTGCGGAAAGGATTATGAAGTTATAAAGGGATTCGATCAGGATGCGGATCATGATATCTGCCCTGATTGCTCATCTCCTGCGGAGCGCATATTCTCAGGAGCTCCTGCTGTCGAGTATCATGGCAGCGGCTATTATTCGACTGATCACAGGAAGAGCGAGGGAGGAAAGTCAGAATGAGGAAGATCATCCTTACAGGCGACAGGCCTACAGGAAAGCTTCATGTAGGTCATCTTGTAGGTTCTCTCCGGGAAAGGGTCAGACTCCAGAATTCCGGGGAGTTCGATGAGATCTACATCATGATTGCCGATGCCCAGGCTCTTACTGATAATGCAGATCATCCTGAGAAGGTCAGAAGCAATATCATGCAGGTTGCGCTTGATTACCTTGCTGCAGGACTTGATCCTGAGAAATCGACGATCTTCATCCAGTCTATGATTCCTGAGCTTACCGAGCTGACTTTCTATTATATGAATCTCGTGACGGTATCACGTCTCCAGAGGAATCCTACGGTGAAGGCAGAGATCCAGCTGAGGAATTTCGAGGCAAGCATACCTGTAGGTTTCTTCTGCTATCCTATAAGCCAGGCTGCTGACATCACGGCATTCAGGGCGACTCATGTACCGGTAGGAGAAGATCAGCTGCCGATGATTGAGCAGTGCCGCGAGATAGTCCATAAGTTCAATGCTACATATGGCGATACTCTTGCAGAACCTGATGCTGTCCTTCCTTCGAACAAGGCCTGCCTGAGGCTTCCTGGCATCGATGGCAAGGCGAAGATGTCCAAGTCCCTTGGAAACTGCATCTATCTCGCTGATAGCTCAGAAGATCTCAGAAAGAAGATCATGTCGATGTATACAGATCCGAATCATCTCAGGGTTGAGGACCCCGGTCAGGTTGAGGGCAATCCTGTATTCCTGTATCTCGATGCCTTCTGCCGTCCTGAGTATGTTCCTCAGTTCATGCCGGGCTATGAGACCCTTGATGATGTCAAGGCTCATTACATGAGAGGCGGACTAGGTGATGTCAAAGTCAAAAAGTTCCTCAATGCAGTAATGCAGGAAGAGCTCGGACCTATCAGGGAACGCAGGGCTGCGTGGGAGAAAAGGATCGATGATGTCTATGACATCCTGAAGTCAGGCTCTGAGAAAGCCGAGAAGACAGCACGTTCTGTTCTTGATGATGTCCGCGCATCGATGCAGATCGATTATTTCACGGACCGGAAGCTTGTCGATATGTACAGAGGCTGATATAAGGCGGGGTTCAGAAGAGCCCTGCTTTTTTCATCAGCTTGCCAACTGCCGTTACTGCTGGCCCTACGGTGAATGCGAGGATTATCGAAGCGACTGTGACTTTCCCGTCTGCCAGCATTCCAATGCCGATAGCCATGAAGTCCCATACCATGCGCACTGCGAAGAATGGAAGATGCGTGAATTTGCTGAACATCGTAGGAATCGCATCGAAAGGCGAGAGCCCCATATTCGCGTTCATGTATACGGCTGCGCTTGTGAGGAATAGCGTAAGGGCTCCTGCGAAGATGAGTACCCTGTATGGCTGTTCTTTGAAGATGTATTCTGGCAGATATCTCTCTTCAAGGAATGTGCAGAAATCCGATATGTATCCAAGAAGAAGCATGTTCGCGAATGTGCCAAGACCTATATACTTTCTGCCCCAGATCAGCTCTGCGATGAAAAGGACTGAATTTACACAGACCATGACAGTCCCGAGGGAGATTCCTGTACGTACTGAAATCGCAGCATTCATGAATGAGCAAGTATCAGTGCCATATCCTACCTTAAGCAGGAAAGAGAGGAAAATTCCCATACCTGCAACACCGATAAGCATGATTGCGGTTCTTTTCTTCGTATTTCCATCGATTCTCATAATCCACCAACTCCGACATTGTATCAGAACTTGGCGGTACATGGTATATGGGTGTCAGCCTTGATTCCTGAAAATCGATATCCATCAGGGTCATTCATTTGACTGCCCGCATATCCGCATTCTATTCTTTGGATTGTTATGAAAAAGCTTTCCGCAGTAATCCTGATTCTCATCTTATTGCTTGCATCATCCTGCCAGAGCATCCCATCGGGTCCTGATTATTCCGATTCTCAATACTGGGCATATTATCATGAAGGAGAAGACAAGCCTGCATATGCATTCATGGTCTGTCCCGTTGTCGATATGGGCCGGAATGGGAATCTGAATATGTCTCTCTCAGATGAGGATATGAAGGCATCTTTTGTCGGAGCCCTCAATATGGAGAAGGGGATATATGATGATTCTGCCATCATCTATGCACCTTTCTACAGACAGATGACATTTCCTGTCTACAGCGAGCGCAGATCCACATCTGGCTATTATCTTGATATTGCCTACAGCGATATATGCGCGGCCTTCGAGGAGTTCCTGAGGATTATTCCGGAAGAGAGCCCTATCATCCTTGCAGGATTCTCCCAGGGCGGCCAGCATGTGCTTGCCTTGATGAAGGATTATTTTGATGATCCATCGCTTCAGGAACGCCTTATAGCGGCTTACTGCATAGGCTGGAGAGTAACGGAAGATGATATCGAGGCGTATCCTCATCTGAAGATGGCAGAAGGCGAGAAAGATACTTGCGTCATAATCTCCTTCAATTCAGAAGCTGCTGATGTATCTGATTCGATGATTGTCCCTGAAGGTGTCAGAACGCTTTCAATCAATCCACTGAACTGGAAGACAGATAGCACATATGCCGATAAGTCCCTGAATATCGGGGCATGCTTCACGGATTATTCAGGAACTATCATAGAGGAAATACCATGCCTCACAGGCGCATATATAGATCCTGAACGCGGTACTCTCAAGGTCACAGATGTTCCATCAGAAGAATACAGCAGCGCGCTTTTCGGGGATGGCGTGTATCATCTGTATGACTATCAGTTCTTCTTCAGGAACCTTGAGGAGAATGTCATTGCCAGGACTGAAGCATGGCTGGATGAATCCAGATGAGCTTGATGGCACTGATCAGAACATACGGTCAAGCAGGCTTTTATCAAGGAGGAAATCCAGAAGCGGGACAAGCATTATGCCATCATCGTTGTACCAAGGTCTGTAATTGCCTCCTGTTATGACGACTTTCCTGAATGAATCCGGTATGTTCCTGAAAGCAGCAAGTTCCTGTTCCATCTTTTTATCATCTGGGATAGCCAGCGCAGACTGTATATAGATCCTGGATGACGGACTGTTGACAACAAAATCTATTTCAAGCTTTTTTCCTGTATGCTTCCCA
The DNA here is from genome assembly GCA_944389075.1 of uncultured Spirochaetaceae bacterium. Taxonomy (GTDB): domain Bacteria; phylum Spirochaetota; class Spirochaetia; order Sphaerochaetales; family Sphaerochaetaceae; genus Ornithospirochaeta. The sequence continues at coordinate 13,399 of CALXLA010000016.1, read as the reverse complement.
TTTTCGATGACATTCTTGATGGAGACTCCTGTATCGACACTGAGACCTCTGAATATAAGCTCATTGAAAATCACATTCTCCATGATATGACTTTCTTCCTGCTGCCTGAAATTGAGGAGCGCATTCCTTAATCCTATATCTGAGAAATAGTATTTTTTCTGTGATTCGATATATCGTCTTCCTTTTATATCGTATCGTTCTGCAGGTGTGATTATGAATGCATCTTCAAGATAGCCCATGTACTTCTTTATCGTTGGCTCACTGATATCCTTTGAGCCATTTGAGATGAAGGTACTGGAAATCCTTCTTGGATTCACAAGAGATCCAATTGATGATGCAAGTACTTTCATCAGCTCTTCCATAGTGGAAGCATCTTTCAGATCATAGCGTTCCTTGAGATCGGCCAGATATATCTTCTCATTCAGTCCCTTCAGATAATTCATTTTGCCTGAATCATTTTTTTCCAGAAGCAGGTGAGGAAGCCCGCCGAAATAAATATATTCTCTCCATGCATCGTTTTTATCCAGGGATGATGCATGATAATATTCTGAAAAAGACAGAGGTGATATATGGATGACATCACTCCGATCCCGGAATTCAGTTCTTATATCCTTTGAAAGGAACTTTGAGTTGCTTCCTGTTATATATACTTCTGCATTGCCTTTTCTGAGTAATCCGCTGAGTATGCCATATAGTCTTATCGGCATATCCTTATTCTTCATCTCTTCGCTGCTGATAGCGAACTGAGCCTCATCGATAAGGATGTAATATAGTTTTCTGGGATTATCAATCCGCTGGGTTATGTAAGATTTCAAGTTGTCTGGATTACGCAATTCGATATAGTCATCATCATCGAGAGGTATATCTATTATGCATTCCTCTTCGATGCCCTGTGATAGAAGATAATCTCTGAAAAGATTGAACAGCAGATATGATTTCCCGCATCTTCTGATGCCTGTTATGACTTTTATCAGGCCATTTCCTGTTTTGGATGTAAGTCTTTCAATGTACTCCGGGCGATTTATTACCATAATACCTCTGCTTTATATTTTCTGATATGTATCAACTTATATAAAGTATAATGTGAAATAGTACTACAGGTAACGTATTTTATATTTTCTGATATATGCCGTGAAATATAAAATATGGAATATTGCTTTCAGATAAAGTCAACGACCTTCAGGACAAGCCTGAAGGCTTGGACGTGAGTGTTTTGCCCACAGGCTCCGTTGCCGGTTTGCCTATAGCACTCCATCCATACGGCTGATTGACTGCAGCCTGCCCAGACTTCAAGGTCTGGGTAATGTAGCTGTCTCGGATGTTGATGGCGGCATTCACATCTGCATGCATCGCATTGCCGCAATGCCTGCATACGTATCTGTTTCCCTTCCTCGAAGCCTTATCTATCGTCTTGCATACACAGCACTTCTGGCTCGTATACCTCGCATCCACAAACTCCACCCTTATGCCGTTCCTTTGGCACTTGTAGATGAGCTTGAACTCAAGGTCAGAGTATGACCAGTTTGAAAGCCACTTTCTCATGGTCCTGTTGCTCTTCCCTCTGAGCCTCAACATGTTCATGGATGACAGGTCTTCAAGGACGTATACGGAGACATCCTCATCAGTGTTAGCAAGCTTCTTGGAAATGCAGTGGTTCTGGTCATGGACAAACCTCTTCTCGCAGCCCGAGATGGCCTTGAGCCTTCTCCTGGCACTGCGGGTGCCTTTCTCCTGCAGCTCAGAACGCACATGATTGTATTTCCTCTTTACCCGCCTTACATCCTTTGCCCCATAATGAGTTCCATCAGAGGTTGTAACAATGTTGTAGATACCCCTGTCCAGGCCCACTATCTTCCCATCGTTTTCAACTATATCGCAATCAGGGCATTCATAGATGAGATTGACGAAAACCCTTCCTTTCCTGTTTACGCCTATGTTCGCTCCCTTCTGTTTCCATCCTTCTGAATCAGGATAGCGTTCAGTGAAGAACCCGGGGATCGAGATGATTGTCCTTATTCTCCTGTCACAGGTGCTGAATGTCAGCTGACTTCCTCTCAGTGTCACAGTGCGCACATCATAGCGCATCGTGCACTTCTCCTTCATCGAGGGCCTTCTCATCCTCTCGGCTTTCTTCGGATTCCTCTGCTTCAGCTTAGTCCTCTTTACATTCCAGGTCTTCACAGCTTCCACCGCGACATCACGGGCACACTGTATCAGCCCTGTAGGAAGGGAATGACACTCTTCCTTTATTCTCTCATACTGCACCTCGTGAAGGAACCTCTTGGATGTGCTGCTGTTGCTGATGAGACAGTCCACAGACATGTTGAAGGCCTTCGCATACTGCTTCCTCGTCTCCACTATTGCGGAGACTTCCTTGGCAGAGAGATCTGGGAATACGGTGACTGACCTTCTCATATGAGGATTTTAACATTTATTTATAATACAAGGCAATATAAGAACAGCAATTCTGTTTCCACATTGCAATGCCGCATCGTATGGTGCACCAAGTACAGGCACCCCATACTCACATGAGCGGTCGAGATGGAGGCGAAGACAATACTCGCACAGGTCTGTGCCGAGTACGGCTGGACGCTCAAGGCCATTGAGGTGATGCCTGACCATGTACATCTTTTTCTGGAAGCCTCTCCCGATGAAGCGCCATCGACAATTGCAAGAACACTGAAGTCGATTTTCGCTGTTCACATCTTCACAGCCTTTCCAAAACTGAAGGAGAGGAAGTTCTGGGGATCGGGACTCTGGGCACGCGGCTGCTACTATGGAAGCGTTGGTGCCGTTACTGAAGAGAGTGTGAAGAGATACATTGAGGACCAGAAGTCGAACATCGGAGGTACCGAATGAAGAAATGTCCAATATGTGGCAAAGAAATGCTCAGGGGAACAGTCATATCGTCAGGGAGCATGCCATTCAGCACGAATGTCATATTCAAGTCTGAGAGGAATGATGTGTGCCCCAACACTATTCTGGAAAAGGAAGCGGACGCTTATATCTGTATGGATTGTGGCCAGGTATTTGCAATCTACAAAGTGAAATAATTACAACCGCCTTCATCCTGCAGGACTAGCCTGTCAGGTTTTCTTGCGGCAACTTTTATAAATCCTACCTCTTTTTCCTTATCGATTTAGCTTTTTACGATTCAATGGTTATCTTTAGATAGGAGGCATGAAAATGACAGACACAAAGAAAGTAATGCTTATCGGATGCGGCATGGTAGGAATGAGCTACGCTTATGCCATGCTGAACCAGAACATAGCTGACGAGCTTGTGCTCGTGGATATAAGCAAGGAAAAGGCCATCGGTGAGGCCATGGACCTCAATCATGGTCTTGCATTCGCATCTTCATCAATGAAGATATATGCGGGAGACTACAGTGATGCAGCTGATGCGGATCTTATCGTGATAGCTGCAGGAGTGAACCAGAAACCCGGAGAGGACAGGATAGAGCTCCTCGGAAGGAATACAGAGGTATTCAGATCGATAATCAAGCCTGTGGTCGAGTCGGGCTTCAATGGCATCTTCCTGATTGCCACGAATCCTGTAGATATCATGTCACAGGTCACCCTGAAACTGTCTGGATTCTCACCTGACAAGGTGATAGGTTCCGGTACGACGCTTGATTCCGCAAGACTGAGATACCTCATCGGCAAGAAGCTCGCAATCGACCCGAGGAACATACATGCATATGTCATAGGAGAACATGGCGAAAGCGAATTCGTTCCATGGAGTCAGGCGCATGTGGCTACTGTATCACTCGATGAGATAAAGCTGAGCCATCCGGAAAGAAGTGAAGAACTCGATATGTCCGAGATAGAATCTGATGTCAGGAACTCAGCACAGAAGATCATAGCTGCAAAGAAAGCGACATACTACGGAATCGGAATGGCGCTCGCAAGAATAACGAGAGCCATATTCTCCGATGAGCACTCGATCCTCACGATATCATCGCTTGTAGATGGGGAGTATGGAATCAAGGATACATATCTCGGGCTTCCATGCATCGTAGGACGCAAAGGAAGAGTCAAGCTGCTTGAGCTCGATCTTAATGCAGAAGAAAGGGAAAAGCTGAAGAAGAGCGCTTCGATAATAAAAGGAGCCTACGACTCGATAAAGTTCTGACAAAAAGCTTTTTTCTTTTTGTTGCAAAGAATTCCATCTGCTATATACTGTAATTGGTTTGGATATGCCGCAAGGCATTCGATTCGAAAACCGCAATTGGACTGCTAAATTGCCAATGACTTTTCAGCAGTCCTTTCTCACTGCCACGCAAAGCCGCTGAATACAGGCTTCCCTGAATATACAGAGGCTTCCTTCTCTCCTCTCAGCACCTTCAGGACCTCCGTGCACATCGCTTCCTGCTCGACCTCACCTTTGTAGACATATACCGGAGCGATCCAGCCGCAGCGCTTTCTTATTCCTTCCTCGATATCATCAAATCGCATCAGGCCACCTGTAAGGAGGATCGCATCGACATGGCCCTCGAGAACCACAGCCATAGCGCCTATCGATTTTGCTATCTGGTAAATCATCGCAGACCACACAATGGAGGCATGCGCATCTCCGTCCTCCACCATCTTGTGGACCTTGTCTGAATCTGAAGTGCCGAAATGACTCACGAACCCGCCAGATCGCGAGCACATTGCCTCAAGTACATCAGCGCCATGCTCTGCGGCATATCTCGCGGTCTCCATGATCGGAATGGAGCCAAGCCTTGTAGGTGTGAAAGGGCCATCGCCTCCTGCGCCTTCTGTCCCGTCTATCATCTTTCCATTTCTATGGGCTGCTATCGTTATCCCGCCATCGATATGGCAGACTATGAAGGAGCAGTCCTCATATCTTCTTCCTATCGATGCGGCATGAAGCCTTGCGATTCCCTTCTGATTCAGGACATGTGACTGTGCCCTCTTATAGACTCCCTTGATACCTGTGATCCTCGCCTCATCACAGAGCTCATCGACATTCGTAGGATCCACCGTATACATAGGCTTGCCGTACTCAGTCCCTAGCTTGTAGGCCATCATTACGCCAAGTTTCGCAGGATGATCGGAGCCTCCCTTATCGCAGGCAGTATCATCGAAAAGACGTCTGTCTATTGCCATCACTCCTTCTTTCTGGCTGTATGCACATCCGCCACGTCCTACAAAGACATCGATTGTACTTATATCTACTGCATGCCGTGAAAGCACATCGAGAACCACCTCTGTCCTGAATGGCAGCTGGTCATTGGTTGTCTTGTACCTGAGAAGGACAGGTGCATCATGGAAGACACTCTCAGTGAATACTTCCCTCTCATCATCGAATACGCTTATCTTAGTGGAAGTCGAACCCGGATTGATAATCAAGAGCCTCATATCGCTATCAATATACCACAGTACGCCGCAATATGCAGAAAGAAAGATTCCTTTGTGGTATCATCGGGCCATGGATATCAGAATCATCTACTCAGACGATGCCGCATCAATGACAGAGAAGCTCATCTCGTCATATGGGCTTGAAGGGAAAATCGGCAGGAAGGACAGCAGGATAATCCTCAAGCCGAACTTCGTGGTACCATCGCCTGCTGACAATGGCGCGACAACGCATATAGAGATAATCACGACACTGATCGGATACCTTCAGGAGCATGGCTTTGAGAACATAACAGTAGCTGAAGGTGCCTGGGTGGGTGCTTCCACTTCAGATGCATTCTCAAAGACAGGTATTTATGATATCTGCAGGAAATATGGCGTAAGGATACTCGATCTGAAAAAGGACAGCTACAGGAAGGTATCATATGATGGCATTCCCATGGAGATATCAGAGACAATCCTGAATGCTGACTATCTCATCAATCTCCCTGTACTCAAGGGCCACTGCCAGACGCAGATGACATGCTGCATGAAGAATCTCAAGGGCTGCCTGTCAGACAGAAGCAAGAGGGCTTTCCACCAGATGGGTCTTTCAAAGCCTATCGCGGCGCTCAATGCAATCGTGAAGCCGGATCTTAATATCGTGGACTCGATCTGCGGGGATCTCGACTTCGAGGAAGGTGGCAATCCTGTTAGGACTGACAGGATGTATCTCGGAGAGAATGCCGTACTGACAGACGCATTCGGCGCAAGCCTCATGGGATTCAGACCTGAGGATATAGAGTACATACCTATTGCCGCATCATATGGCATTGGTTCAATGAACATTGAGGACATAAATCTCATAGAGCTGAACAAGCCTTCGGCATCTTCTGCAAAGCCACATGGGGCTGTCGCCCGGCTGGCCTCATATACAGCACCTGACATGGCCTGCTCTGCCTGCTATGCATCGCTTATCCATGCACTCAAGAGGATGGATGACAATGGAAGCATAAGGAAGCTCAAGGGAATGAAAATCGCCTGCGGCCAGGGCTACAGAGGCAAGTCTCCTGATATCGGCACGGGCATCTGCTGCAAGGATGCACGCATCTCGGTGAAAGGATGCCCTCCTTCTGCTGCTGATATCCTCAGGACTCTGGAGGAACTATGACTATAAGGAAAGCAATACCTTCCGATGCAGAGGAAATCGCCGGAATATACAGATATTACGTGGAAGAGACTGCGATCTCATTCGAATATGAGGCACCTGATGCCGATGAGATGAGAAAGAGGATGGAAGGCTGCCCGCATTATCTCGTTGCTGAGGATGACGGGAAGATACTAGGCTACGCCTATGCCCATCCTTTCTCTGCAAGAGCCGCATACAGGCGCTCTGCGGAAGTGACTATCTACCTTGATAAAGATCAGATGGGAAAAGGCATCGGCTCTGAGCTTTATAATGCCCTTGAAGAAGACCTCAGGGGGAGTGGAATACACAATCTATATGCAATCGTGATGCATCCCGGATACGGAAGCGTTGAATTCCACGAAAGGAAAGGATACAGGATCGTCGGAAAGCTCACAGACTGCGGAGAGAAGTTCGGCAAACTCTGGTCTGTCGTATACATGGAGAAGAACATATGATTGCAGACAGCCACTTCCATGCGCTTGCAATGCATAAGAGGAATCTGACACCAGACCTTGAGAACGTGATAGGAATCGACGTCGGTACAGAACCTGATGACTATCCTGAAAGAGAACCCCTTCTTCCCCATTCTGCAGCTATATTCGCATCTGCAGGCGCAGGTCCCTGGTGCACGGAAAACCTCAGTACCTCAATCGACAGCATAGTTGATACGATCCGGAAGAACATCATGGACTGGAATCTCGACGCAATCGGCGAATGCGGAGAGGATTACTTCCATGAATACGGAAGCCATGAGCAACAGCAAGAACTTTTCTATAAGCAGTCGGAACTTGCCAATGAGCTTGGCCTGCCTCTTATAATCCATTCGCGCGATGCGAGGAAAGAGCTTATCGGATACCTTGGCTCAGAGTCAGTTGCTGAGCATGGGATCATGCATTGCTTCTCATATGACAGGGAAACAGTCATGAATGCGCTTGATAAAGGCTTCTATATATCCTTTTCCGGGAATATCACATACAAGGCAAACGAAGGAATACGTGAGGCAATGCTTGCTGTTCCCGATGACAGGCTGCTTGTTGAGACAGATTCCCCTTACCTTGCTCCCATACCTATGCGCCCGCGTCCATGCATTCCTGAATTCACGGAAATCACACTGTCCCTGATGGCGGACCTGAGGGGTACTGACAAGGATATCCTGAAGGAAAAGATAATCGGGAATATCAGAAAAGTGCTAGGTAGAGATGAGAGCGTAAGAAAGATGGGGTTCTGATGAGAGCGCTGATGATATAAGCTCATTCCAGTTTACTGAGACATATTCATCGCATCTTGCGGCCGTAAGCGCTGCCCTGTCCCTGAAATCCATGACTACAGGGATATCCGTGCGGTTATCCCTTGCTATCATTACCGAGGACTGCGGAGTAAGGAGAAGGATCTTATCAGCGCCTTCAGCATCGGAAAGAATCCTTCCTATGTTCGCATCAGAGACCCTTCCATCATATGGAACATCAAAAGCATTCCCATCAGCTTCAAGAAGATAGTCAGCTATCTCTGAGCTGTACGCTGACGACGAATCGTAAATTATGCATTCCCTTCCATCGCCCAGAGCCTCGGCCCACATTGCGTTCTCGTCGATATCAATCGAAGGATAATTCTCTCCTTCAGCTACCGGCCTCATCAGATAGATATCTCCGTTGCTCTGAGGTATCCCTGCGCCAGGCATGACAAACACAACATCAGCATGGAATGGAGAGAATGCCTTTCTGAATGAAAGGGAGAACAACGGCTCTCCAAGGCTGTACCAGGAAGGATGCTCGGGAAGCACAAGAGCATACGATGGACGCGTGAAGAAAAACACTGCAGCCACTGCTATCACAGCGACACAGCATATGATTATTCTCCATGTCCTTTTCAGCTTCATGGGCATAAGGATACTGTCAGGAACAATCATAATCAAGCTGATTCCAGGGGGAAGACTATTCTCTCCGATTATGATATCTTCTTATCTGATTAAGGAGGCAGATCGTATGGTCAGCTACAAAGAACTCGGACTGGTTAACACAAAGGACATCTTCGCAAAAGCAATGAAGGGTCACTATGCAATCCCAGCCTACAACTTCAACAATATGGAACAGATGCAGGCAATAATCATGGCATGTGTTGAGACAAAAAGCCCTGTTATCCTTCAGGTATCAAAGGGAGCAAGGGATTATGCGAACATCAATATCCTTCGCAATATGGCACGCGGTGCTACAGAGTATGCAAAGGAACTTGGATGTGAGATTCCTATTGTCCTCCATCTTGACCATGGCGATTCCTTCGAGACATGCAAGCAGTGCATCGACAATGGTTTCTCATCCGTCATGATCGATGGCTCCCATTTCCCATATGAGGAGAACATCGAGATTACAAGAAAAGTCGTAGAGTATGCTCATCAGTACGATGTGACAGTTGAAGGAGAGCTCGGAGTCCTCGCAGGCATCGAGGATGAGGTTTCATCAGCTGTTTCCCACTATACAAGACCAGAGGAAGTCGAGGACTTCTCATCACGCACAGGCGTTGACTCCCTTGCCATCTCTATCGGAACAAGCCATGGCGCATACAAGTTCACAGCAGCACAGTGCACAAGGAACGCAGATGGCATCCTCGTACCGCCACCGCTCAGATTCGACATCCTCGAGGAAATCGAGAAGAAGATCCCTGGATTCCCAATCGTACTCCACGGCTCATCCTCAGTTCCTCAGGAATATGTGAAGATGATCAACGAGCATGGCGGAAAGCTTGCTGACAGCGTCGGAATTCCGGAAGAGCAGCTCAGGAAGGCCGCAAAGTCTGCAGTCTGCAAGATCAACATCGACAGCGATGGTCGTCTTGCAATGACAGCTACAATCAGAAGGATCTTCGATGAGAAGCCATCAGAATTCGACCCAAGAAAGTACCTCGGACCAGCTCGTGAAGCTCTCAAGGAAATGTACAAGCACAAGAACATCGATGTTCTTGGATCTGCTGGACATGCACTTGACTGATTGAAAGGCATTCATGCATGAACGGGTCTCCCTGTGAGGCCCGCTTTCATTACAGATGTAAAATCCTTTCTTTACAACCACCGCAGCAACTTGCACATTTTACTGGCTTTATCTCAGCTTTCTCGTTCTTACAGATACCAAACCTGTTACCAATTGTACTATCAGGCATAAATTACGCAAACTGCCTGCAGAAAGGTCTGTAAACGCAGTGCGTTCGCGTGATTCCAGACAATTCATCAATCAGCATCTCTGTCATCTTCAATTCTCTTTCGTTCTGCCTCAATCTCATGCTGCAGTTCCTCTGCTGTCGGTAATTCAAGACTATATCGAGAAGCGAAAATCTGCTTTGCATCATTCAGGACAGAGTATTTGACAATCGCCTCATTCTTCTGAGAACAAAGGATGATACCAATAGTTGGATTGTCATCTGGATTCTTATACAGAGCATCAAACATCCTGATATAGCTATCCATCTGCCCGATATCGCCATGAGTAAGCTTACCAATCTTAAGATCAATGAGGACATGGCACTTCAGGATACTGTGATAGAACACAAGATCAAGGTAAAAGTCTTCATCTTCATAGCGCATCATCTTCTGTCTCGCAACAAAGCAGAATCCCCTGCCCAATTCAAGAAGAAACTCCTGAAGCTTATCAATAAGAGCTTGTTCAAGATCTGATTCCCTTAAAGCTGGATAATCTTTCAGATCCAGGAACTCCAGTACATACGGATCCTTGATGAACTCCTCTGGCTCTACGGTTTTCATCAGTTTATCCGCCTCAGCCTTGACTGGAAGTTTATCCCTGCTTGCAAGAAGGCGTTCATAATACAGAGTGGAAATCTGTCTTCCAAGCTGGCGGCATGACCATGCTCCAGCTACAGCTTCATTCATATACCATTCTCTTGCCTTTTCATTTTCTACTGTCATCAGCAGCCGATAATGAGACCATGTCAATTGCGAACACAGTGTGTTCGTATTTTGAAACAGAACATAAAACTTCCTCATCTGCTGAAGAGTCCTGACTGTAAATCCCTTACCAAACTCTTTTGTTAATCGCTCAGACAGCTCTTGCAAAGTATGTTTGCCATATTCAGCTCGCAAGCTGCCAGACTGTTCATGCTCAACAATAATACGCCCAATATTCCAGTAAGATTTCACCATTGCAAAGTTGATGGCAGCATATGCCTGCTGCCTGGAAGCAAGCAAAGTCTCTTTGATTTCTGTATAAAGCTCATCAGATACCGTCAATTTGTTATCAGCCATTTTCATCACCTTTCATCACCCAGAGCATATTTGAAGGATACCCGGATATACCCATGTCCGATGGTGAACACGCTCCTATCGTAATCCTTCAGTATCCTGTCAGGGCACGAACCAAAGTTCCCTACCATTCCGGTATCTCGGAATACTCTCAGTATTTCTCTGTTCCTTGGCATGCTTACTCCTCGGAAGAAATCATCTTCAGATATGCCGTCTGGCAATCCTCCGATAGAAGTCAGCTCAAGCCTGTCAGAAAAGAGTTCGACAACTGGAGTGCAACCATGAATGTAATCGTTGTTCACAAGCATATTTATGACAGCCTCCTTTACGGATTCAGGTTCAAACATAGGCTTTTCAATCCGGAACTTTGAAGTAATTCGAGTCCATGTCCTGTTCTCAACATGAAGCCGGTTGAGAATTCTGTCAGCAGTCAGAAGAAGACAGCAGAATCCATATTCCGAACATTCAATAAGATTGCATTTGTCAGTACCTGCATACTTAGCAACCTTGAATGTGAGATGATTGTTGTCTGAAAAGAGGTAAGCTACGAAGTTATATCTTCCGTCAGGCATCAGGAAATCAAGTTCCTTTGCAAAGTTCCCCACAAGCCGAAGACCATGATTCCTGTAATAAATCTCCAATACCTGAAATGTAAGGTTCTGATCTGGAGACATCACAAGAGAAATCGTCTTTGTAAGACTTGATGCAAACATCGCTGCTATCATATCTTCTGGCATCTGCTGGCACAAAGAATCCTGACGATAATAGCAACCTTCTGGAGTTAAATCATACTTTGCAAGATGATATGGCCTCTCTAATCCTGCTGAAACAATAACCCTGACAACATTCTTGTTCTCACGTCTTTCAGCATAGATATCAAAAAGACCAAGACAGGAAGGCCGGATATTAGAATCAAGGCGCTGAGCTATCTTTGTCTGGACAGCGTCAACTTCCTCAACACCATATACAGTTCCATCATCATTTACACCAATAATGAGTTCTCCTCCATAGGTATTGAGAAATGATACGACTTCCCTCTCAAGGCCTTCTAAGTCTTTTGTAAGTTCTCGCTTGTACTCGATTGTTCTATCTTCCATTTACAATCCTCTTATCAGTCTTGTCCTGTTTTCTTCTCATATGTCTTACGGATTAGAGGAACAAGCATTTCAATCTCAGCCTCAGATGAAATATCAAACTGATAATCCCCATTCCCATGATGCCCGATATTCGAAACATCTATCACTGACAGTTCTGAAGGAATATCGCCAAGCTCATTCCATCTAAGGTTAAGCCATACCTTAAGTTTCTTTTTCGTAAAAGCACAATCGAATATATTTGTATGCTTTGCTTTGAAAGCAATATAGACCTTCTTGTAGTCAACGGAGAATGATGCGATATCCGATACGTTATCAACAAGCTTGTAATAGAATTCAAGCACATCATCACTTGGTTTTGTTTGCTTGCAATAATCATCAAATGTCCAGACTTTAACTTCCTTATTTACTGTTTTGATGACTTTATCCTGTTCAGGAACTTCAAGTTCTGCTTCTGTTTTATTATCCACTTCTATGATTTCAATCAATCCACCATCATACTGCTGTATCTCAAAAAGCTTGAAAGGCATATTAGCAAAGCCAGTAGCTTCAAGCTGGAATTTGCTGAAAGTTGGAGAAACGAAAAAGATCCTTGTCATATCCCAGCTGAAATCAGAAATCTGCTTCTTATCATCCTTAACACGATTGTAAAGCAGAACAAGCTCTGCCTTACGGTCAAGTACCGTATGCAGATAAGCATACCCCTGATCAACAAGACTGGTATTCCTCACCTTCTTGTACTCAATGATTACAAAAGCTGCATTCTCCACATCATAAGCAACCGTATCGAATCTCATATCCTTGATAGGAAATTCAGTTTCAAGGAACTGTAGACCAAAAACAGTCTCTAAGTTGTTCTCCAGCAGTCTTTGTATATCTTTCTCAAGCTTGAAATCAACATTCTTTATTTCCTGAAGTGTGTTCTGCGTCTTCCGGAATAGCATCCTCAACCACCTTTACCATTATCAATTATTCCCATTGATTGTATTGCACTGCCTCCTTCTCGACTCTTTGTATCAATCTTCTGGAAATCATATAGTCTATTATATACCCTCGGAAACATTTTCTTCCCATACATATGAAGTAAGCCTGAATATTCCAAGGCCATAATGACAGCCTTCCTTTGGATAACATAACTCCCATTATGAAAAGCAGAGCAATATCGAACGTTGTATTGACGATGAATTGCCATTTGAAATACCTGTAAATTGGAAATGGGTACACCTTGAGGATATTGTAATAAAGCCAATCAAGAGAGGAAAATCACCTCATTATGCGGGTATAAGCAATACATTGGTATTTGCTCAGAAATGTAATACCAAAGCAGGATATATTGACATGGGCTTAGCACAATATCTCAATGAGGCATACCTGAAGAACTATCCTGTAGACGAATTCCTGAATGATTATGATATCGTAATCAATTCAACAGGAGGAGGCACTCTTGGCAGAGTCGGTATATATAGACATTCTGACAATCCAAGAAAAATGCCTATAGTCCCAGATTCTCATATAACTGTTATTCGTTCAA
>CALXLA010000015.1 GCA_944389075.1 uncultured Spirochaetaceae bacterium | reverse complement strand
TTTACAGTTCCAGATTCTGTACCATTGAAATATTCATCCAGACCTTTTCTTGCGAATTCCGTGGGATTGAATTCTTTCAGGAAATTCACAGTTTCCGTATTTTGAGGCCCCGTTCCAGAGCATGATGCTATTATCAGAATAGAAACCAGCACGATGAAGATACATTTCGAAATTTTTCTCATTTTTTCACCCCAAATAAGGAAATATTCAAGAATATTCTACCCCCCCCTGTAATATAAATCAATATATGACTTTATAAAGAAAGGGCCCTCCATATTGGAAAGCCCTTCAGGTTATTATTCCTTTGGTTTATTTCACAACGATGTTCACAAGTTTGCCAGGTACTACGATTTCCTTGACGATTGTCTTTCCATCGAGCCATGTCTTTGCCTTCTCATCGTTCTTTGCAGCCTCAAGGAGTTCTTCCTTGGATGCATCTCTCTTCATTGAGAGACGTGATCTGAGCTTGCCATTGATCTGAACGACGATCTCGATAGTGTCATCGATAGTCTTTGCCTCATCATAGGCAGGCCAAGGCTCCTTGCTTACAGATGGCTCATGGCCAAGCATGACCCAGAGCTCTTCCGCAAGGTGAGGTGTGTATGGAGAGAGCAGGAGAGTGAGAGTCTCAAGAGTCTTCTTAGGCACAGTCTCAAGCCTGTTCAGCTCATTGACGAATACCATCATCTGGCTGATAGCCGTATTGAAGGAGAGAGAGGATGTGTCCTCTGTCACCTTCTTTATCGTCTTGTGCATCAGCTTGTCGATATCCTCTGGTATCGCAACATCCTGGATATTCTTCTCTGTCGCGATTCTCCAGATCCTGTCGAGGAAGCGGTAGACACCGATGAAGCCGTTTGTCGCCCATGGCTTCGATTCCCTGAGCGGTCCCATGAACATCTCATACATCCTGACGCTGTCCGCACCATAGTTTTTGATGAAGTCATCAGGGTTGATGACATTCTTCAGCGACTTGGACATCTTGGCGATGACCTGCGTAAGCTCCTCGCCGGATTCCTTGTCGTAGTATTTGCCATCCCTTTCCTCGACCTGATCTACAGGAACAAGGCTCTTCGATGCCTTCTGGTAAGCGAAGGATGTGATCATTCCCTGATTCACAAGGCGATGGAAAGGCTCTGATGTGGAAACGATTCCGAGATCATAGAGCACCTTGTGCCAGAATCTTGCATAGAGAAGGTGGAGAACCGCATGCTCTGCACCGCCTACATAGAGGTCAACAGGCATCCAGTACTGTTCCTTGTCCTTTCCCACGAATTCCTTGTCATTGTGCGGATCGATGTATCTGAGGTAGTACCAGCAGGAGCCTGCCCACTGAGGCATTGTGTTGGTCTCTCTCTTTGCATCTGAGCCGCATACAGGGCACTTGCAGTTCACCCAGCTGTCTACATTGGCAAGAGGGGACTCTCCTGTGCCTGAAGGCTCATACTTGTCGACTTCAGGGAGAGTCAGAGGAAGCTCTTCCTCAGGAACCGTTACAGTACCGCACTTCGGGCAATGGATGAGAGGTATAGGCTCTCCCCAGTATCTCTGGCGTGAGAACACCCAGTCACGGAGCTTGTAGTTTATTGCCTTATGCCCAAGGCCATTTGCCTCGAGGTATTCAAGGGTCTTCGCTATAGCATCCTTCTTGTTGAGGCCATCGAGCCACTCGGAGTTCACATGGATGCCGTCCTCGGTCCACGCCTGCTGCTGGACATCTACATCTGACTTGAGAACCTCGATTATCGGGAGACCGAACTTCTTCGCGAATTCCCAGTCTCTGTCATCGTGTGCAGGAACAGCCATGATAGCACCTGTCCCATAGCTGATCAGCACGTAGTCAGCAATCCAGATAGGAATTCTCTTTCCATTGAGTGGATTGATTGCATATGAGCCTGAGAATACACCGGTCTTGTCCTTCGCAAGGTCTGTACGCTCAAGGTCAGACTTATGCTTTGTCTCATCAAGATACTTTGCTACAGCTTCCTTCTGCTCAGCTGTCGTGAGTGCTGGTACGAGAGGATGCTCCGGTGCGACTACCATGTATGTTGCGCCGAAAAGGGTATCGCAGCGTGTCGTATATACCTCAAGCTTCTCGTCCATGCCATCGATCTGGAAGAATACGGCTGCGCCTTCAGATCTTCCGATCCAGTTGCGCTGCATAGCCTTCACGCTCTCTGGCCAGTCAAGCTCATCAAGACCTGCAAGAAGTTTATCCGCATATGCTGTGATCCTGAGCATCCACTGCCTGATGTTCTTTTTCTCGACCTTCTCTCCGCAGCGCTCGCATCTGCCTTCCTTGACTTCCTCGTTTGCAAGTCCTGTCTTGCAGCTCGGGCACCAGTTGATAGGAGTCACGGCTTCATAGGCAAGGCCTTTCTTGTAGAGTTGCTCGAAGATCCACTGAGTCCAGTGATAATACTCAGGATCGCATGTCGAGACCTCCCTGTCCCAGTCATATGAGAAGCCGAGAGACTTTATCTGCCGGCGGAATGTGTCTATGTTCTTCTTCGTCGTCTCCCATGGATGCGTTCCTGTCTTGATCGCATAGTTCTCCGCAGGAAGACCGAATGAATCGAAGCCCATCGGATGAAGTACATTATAGCCATTCATCCTAAGGAACCTTGAATATATATCTGTAGCTGTATAGCCCTCAGGATGGCCTACATGAAGTCCGGCTCCTGATGGGTAGGGGAACATGTCGAGGACATAGCGTCTCTTTTCCTTTGGGACTGAAGGATCCTCCACAGTCCGGAATGTCTTATGCTCTTCCCAGTATTTCTGCCATTTTGGCTCAATCTCATCGAATGGATATCTGCTCATACCGTCGAGAATATCATTAAGGATGGAAAATGGCTAGGAACAGAGATGCAAATGCCCGCTTTCCATCCCGTTAACAAACAAAAAAGATAATTATTGCGCTCTTAACATAAAGACGCTTTCGATTTCATCTTCCGCTTCTATGCTCAGACCATCATCCAACCGGAGGAAAATAATGAAAGTCACAAAACGCATTACCATGCTTCTTGCTGTTGTTGTCGCAGGAGCAGCTATTCTGTGCGCTCAGGGAATGAATGAGCAGAGAACAACTATATATTCATCTGCATCTGATGCATCCCCGAAATATGTATTCATGTTCATCGGTGATGGAATGAGCGCACCTCAGACCAATGCGGCACAGGTTTTCGAGGGAACGAATGTCTCAGGTCTGGTTGCCATCGAACCTCTTGCATTCACACAGTTCCCAGTCGTAGGTCTTCAGTATACTCAGGATTCTACATCCTTCTGCCCGGATAGTGCCAGCACAGCCACATCTCTCTCTTCTGGCTATAAGACACATTCCGGCGTTATCGGAATGGGTGTCGATAAGGTGACAGCCGGCGAGTCAATCGCAGAGAAGGTGAAGGACCAGCTTGGCTGGAAGGTAGGTATCATCTCGACAGTCACGATCAACCATGCGACACCAGCTGCATACTATGCGCATATCGCGAACAGAAACGATTACTATGACATCGGCCTGCAGATGGCTGAGAGTGGATTCGATTTCTTCGGCGGCGGTTCCGTGAACAAGGCAGATGATGGCGATAAGTCAATCTATCAGGTTCTTGAGGAGAATGGATATCTTGTGACAAATGATTACGACACGATTCTTTCCCTCAACGATAAGAGCGGCAAGGTATATGCATACAGCCCGGTCCTCCAGGACGATGGTGCTATGCCATATGCAATCGATGCAACAGAAGACCAGCTCACGCTCTCTGACTTCGTCAAGAAGGGTATTGAAGTCCTCGATAACGACAACGGCTTCTTCATGATGGTCGAGTCAGGAAAGATCGACTGGGCTGGCCACGCAAACGATGCAGTCGCCAATATCCATGACACACTTGAGCTTGACAAGGCTGTCGAAGTTGCCCTCCAGTTCGCTTATCAGCATCCGGATGAGACACTCATCCTCGTCACAGGTGACCATGAGACTGGCGGTATGACAATCGGATACGCAGCAACAGGCTATGACACTGCATTCGATATCCTCCGCGCCCAGAAGTGCTCATACGTAGCATTCGATGAGATGGTTGCTGAAGAGAAGGCTGCAGGAACACTCACATTCGAGCGCCTCATGGAGATGGTCGAGGAGAATTTCGGCCTCACAGCTTCTGGCACGGAGAATGAGATTCCGGCTCTTGTCCTCAATGAATATGAGTATGCAAAGCTCCAGAAGGCATATGAGGATGATATGTCAGGTAACACGGAAGGCTATGAGGAATCACTTCTTTACGGCGGCTACAATGCCATCTCCGTGACACTGACACACATCATCAACAACAAGGCTGGCATCGGCTGGACAAGCTATGCTCACACAGGTCTTCCAGTACCAGTGTATGCATATGGTGAGGGTGCAGAACTCTTCGTTGGTGCTTATGACAACACAGAAGTCGCTCACAAGCTCTTCGATCTCTGCAACGTAAACTGATTATAGATAGGATTATGGCTGCCTCTGGGGACAGGGGCAGCTTTCTGCATTTATGGATAAGACTAACAATACATTGCTCAGGAAAAAGGGAGAGATTGTATTTGCGGCAGTCCTTGTCGTTTTCTCCCTTTTCCTGATTTTCATACCGACAGGCTTTCAGCGTGCCATCTACGTGAACGCGGAAGGTGCGAAGGCCAGGGTCATCGCAACAGATGATTCGACAGTGATCCAGACAGGACTTTTCAGACAGGGAGATCAGCGCTGTACTGTCGAGATCCTCTCCGGTTCCCATGAAGGTCTTGTGATGGATGGCGTGAACATGCTCTCTGGTTCCCTTGCCTCTGATAAGATGTTCCAGGCTGGTGATGTCGCATGGGTACTTGTAGAGCGCGATATGGACAACAATCCCATATTCATCAATATGATTGATCATTACAGACTCGGAAAGGAAATCGTGGCCGCTGTCCTCTTTTCTGCATTGATCATAGCATTCGCACGCTTTTCAGGGGTAAGGATACTTATATCATTCGCTTTTGCATTCCTCTGCATCTGGAAGCTTCTTGTCCCTTGCGCTCTCAATGGCATCAATCCGATGTTCATATCGATTGCATCGCTGATGCTCATCACGATAGTCACCTTGCTTCTTGTCGGTGGTGTAAGCAGAACAAGCCTTGCCGCGATAATCGGCGCGATTTCCGCATCGCTTGTCACTGCGCTTGTCGGTTATGTCATGACACACTGGTTCATGATACATGGCTCGGTGCTTGAACAGAGCGAGTCGCTGCTGTATTCAGGCTTCGTGGATCTTGATCTCACATCGCTTTTCATCGGCGTCGTCGCACTCTCCGCAGGCGGTGCGATAATGGATCTTTCGATAGATGTCTCAGTAGCCATGCAGGAAGTGAAGGAGCATGCACCTGATATCGAGCGCAAGGAGCTGATAAAATCCGGACTGGCTGTAGGCCGTGCAGGAGTCGGAACGCAGACAACCACGCTTCTTCTTGCGTATATGGGATCATGGCTGAGCGTTATGATGGTATATATGGCGCAGGGAACGCCGGTGCTCAATATCCTCACAAGCAAGATGATAGCATCTGAGATCGTTCAGACGCTTACAGGATGCACAGGACTTATCCTCGTCACTCCGCTCACGGCGATTGCCGGAGGTTTCCTCTATTCCAGAAAGAAAAAGGCTGCTGAGTGATATTTGCTAACTAAGCCATAATCGTTTTATACTTGTTTCATGGCTTATGACGAAAGCAATATAAAATCCCTCTCATCTCTCGATCATATAAGGCTTCGTCCCGGAATGTACATCGGCCGTCTAGGTGACGGCTCCCATCCGGACGATGGCATCTATATCCTGCTGAAAGAAGTAATCGATAATTCTGTCGATGAGTTCACGATGAAATTCGGCTCAAGGATAGAAATCACGCTCGACGGCAATACGATCACCGTGCGTGATTATGGCAGAGGCATTCCTCTTGGCAAGGTCGTCGAGTGTGTCTCTGTCATAAACACGGGCGCGAAATATGATGATGAATCATTTCAGTTCTCTGTTGGTCTCAATGGCGTCGGTCTCAAGGCTGTGAATGCTCTCTCTTCGGATTTCACTGTCAGATCCGTCAGGGACGGCAAGTTCGCTGATGCCGTGTTCAAAGGCGGGAAGCTGAAAGGCAAGCATGAAGGGAAGGCTGAGGGAGAGAAGAATGGTACCCTCATCACGTTTACTCCGGATCCGAAGCTCTTCACATCTGAGTATCATTTCCAGGAAGAGTTCATCATGGACAGACTCTGGAGCTATGCGTACCTGAATACAGGCCTTTCTCTTATTTTCAATGGCCGGACTATCAAGAGCCAGAACGGACTTCTCGATCTTCTTTCGAAGATGCTCGGCAGCGATGGCCTCTATCCTATGATTCATTTCAAGAACGAGCATCTTGAATTCGCTTTCACTCACACATCAGGGTATGGCGAGAATTACTTCTCATTCGTGAATGGCCAGAACACAAGCGATGGCGGTACGCATCTCGCGGCTTTCAAGGAAGGCGTGCTAAAGGGCATAAATGAATTCTTCCGCAAAAGCTGGCAGGCCCCAGAGATAAGGGATGGCATCGCGGCAGCTATTGCGATAAAGATGCAGAATCCTGTATTCGAGAGCCAGACCAAGAACAAGCTTGGCTCCACTGAGGTCCGCACATGGATCGTCCAGGAAGTCAAGGAAGCTGTCATGGAGGCTCTGCTGAAGAATAAGGAGATAGCGCAGGGAATCCAGGAGAAGGTCACTACCAATGAAAAAGTCCATAAGGAAGAGGCGACTGTCCGCAACAATGCCAAGGAGAAGGCCAAGAAGACAGCGATCCATATCGAGAAGCTCAGGGATTGCCGCTATCATCTGAATGCATCATCGGCACAGCACAGGAAGGAAGCCGAGAACTCCATGATATTCCTCACAGAGGGTGACAGCGCTGCCGGTACGATATCGAAGTCAAGGAATCCGGATACCCAGGCAGTCTTCGCACTCAGGGGAAAACCTTTCAATGTCCAGGGCTATAAGCGCACTGAGATCTACAAGCACGATGAGCTTTATAACATCATGGTTGCCCTCGGGATCGAGAATGGCATCGATGACATCAGGTATTCAAAGGTAGTAATCGCAACCGATGCTGATACCGATGGCTATCATATCCGCATACTGCTGATGACATTTTTCCTCACATATTTTGAGGAACTTGTCACGTCAGGACGCCTTTACATACTCGAGACGCCTCTTTTCAGGGTCAGGAACAAGTCCACAATCGAGTATTGCTATACGGAAACCGAACGCGATCAGGCCATCAACAGGATAAGGGGCGCGGAAGTCACGCGCTTCAAGGGCCTTGGCGAGATCAGTCCGAATGAGTTCGGCGAATTCATAGGGGAGAACATAAAGCTTCTTCCGGTGACGATCACATCGATCAAGGATATAAAAGATAAGATGGAATTCTACATGGGCAGCAATACGCCGCAGAGAAAGGATTTCATCATGGAGAACCTTCTGAATGTCACAGGCTGATAAACTATACAGGAACTATTTTCTAGAATATGCATCATATGTCGTCAGAGACAGGGCCATACCTGATCTGATAGATGGTTTCAAGCCTGTCCAGCGCAGAATCATGCATACGCTTTTCGAGACAGATGACGGAAGATTCATCAAGGTCGCGAATGTAGTCGGAAACTGCATGAAGTATCATCCGCATGGTGATTCCTCGATTTACCAGGCACTTGTCAATCTTGCCAACTGCGGCTTGTTCATCGATACCCAAGGAAACTTCGGAAACTTCCTGACAGGCGATGGAGCGGCAGCGGCAAGGTACATAGAATGCCGTCTGAAGCCTTTTGCTAAGAAGGTCCTGTACAGTCCGGAGATAACCGAATACGTCGATTCATATGATGGAAGGAACAAGGAACCTGTCGTATTTCAGGCGAAAATACCTGTAGTGGCTATACAAGGCACGATGGGTATCGCTGTCGGCATGTCGACACAGATCCTGCCGCATAATCTGATTGAGGTGATTGAGGCTCAGAAGAAAGCACTGAGAGGGGAGGATTTCGAGATCTATCCTGACTTCCCGGGTGGCGGCATCATGGATGTCTCCGAGTACAATGATGGACTTGGGAAGGTCGCGGTGCGCGCAAGGTTCAATGCATCGGATCCGAAGAAGCTCGTGATTGAGGAGCTCCCATATGGCGTGACAAGCGATGCCCTGATCGAATCAATAGAGAAGGCTAACGCGACAGGGCAGCTCAAGATTGCCTCAATCAATGACTATACTGCCCAGAAGGCACAGATAGAGATCTGCTGGCAGCGCAATGTCTATTCAGAGGATATGATTCCTGTCCTCTATGCGACGACTGACTGCGAGAAGAAGATATCGGTCAATCCGCTGGTTATTGTCGATGGTCTTCCCAAGGCTGTTCCGATTACGGAGATGATCAAGTTCCATGCAGAGCATCTTGTCGAGGTTCTTACAAAGGAGCTTGAGAATGAGAAGCGTCATCTCCACGAGAGGCTGAGGGCAAGGACTCTTGAGCGCATCTTCATCGAGGAAAGGATCTACAAGTCAATCGAGGATAAGAAGAGCCAGAATGATGTGACAAATGCAATCATCTCAGGGTTCGTGCCTTTTGAGGCGGAGCTTGGTGGCGAGCCGCTTTCCGATGATGATATCGACAGGCTTCTGAAAATACCTATCAGGCGCATCTCCCTTTTTGATATCGAGAAGAACAGGGAAGAGATCCGCGATATCGAAGGCAAGATAAAGACCATAGATTACAATCTCTCGCATATAAGGAAGTATGCCGAGTCCTATCTTACCGAACTTGAGGGCATGGTGGATAAGGATGAGTTCGCCAGAAAGACAGAGATATCGAGCTTCGAGACACTGAATGCACGTCAGGTCGCTGTCAGGAACATGGATGTGAGATATGATCCCGAGACTGGATATATCGGTACGAATATCAAGACAGGGGAATCCCTTCTCAAGGTTAGCACATTCGACAAGATCTTCTATATGAAGAACAATGGCGAATACAGGGTCATTCCTGTCGAGGATAAGACGTATATAGGATCGGAAGGTCTGTTCTATATCAACTATGGTGACAAGGATGTGATTTCGCAGGAAGTCTTCACCGTGATCTACTCTGATAAGATCCGCGATAAGAATGTCTATCAGATCAAGAGATTCAGGATTTCCGCATTCACGACCGACAAGGCCTATTCAGTGGTCTCCGGAGAGAAGGCCAAAGTCAGGAAGATGTCCATCTGGCCGAGCGCTCTCATCACGATGAAGTTCAAGCCTGGCTATGGCTACAAGGTACTTGAGGATACAGTGCGCTTTGCTGACTTCCCGATCTATAAGTCGCCATCCGCTTCCGGGCAGAAGCTTACAGGCAAGGTCCTGGCAAGCATATCGATAAGGCAGATAAAGGACACTTCCACGACAGCGGAAGCTTCACAGCCTTCGCTTTTCAAGGAAAAGGGCGATGAATCAGATAGCTGACAGAATTCTCTATGAGGATAATCATCTGATTATCATCAACAAGAAAGCGGGGGAGCTTGTCCAGGGCGACAAGTCCGGGGACAGGACTCTTGCGGATGATGTGAAGGAATACCTCAAGGTCAAATATTCGAAACCGGGGAATGTCTATCTTGGAATCCCGCATCGTCTCGACAGGCCTACGACAGGCATTGTTGTCTATGCCAAGACAGAGAAGGCCCTCGTGAGGCTGACAGCTCTGTTCAGGACATCTGATGTCAAGAAGACATACTGGGCAGTCGTGGACAGGCTTCCTGAGAAGAAAGAAGGCGAGCTTGTCCACTACATTGTCCGAAATACCGAGAATAATAAATCCATAGCGCTTTCAAAGGAAGCGAAGGGTTCGAAGATCGCGAAGCTGTCATACAGAGTGCTTGCATCTTCCGATCATTATCATCTGCTTGAGATTGATCTCCATACAGGACGCCATCATCAGATACGTGCACAGCTCGCAGCTCTTGGTATCCACATCAAGGGTGATCTGAAATACGGTGCGGCAAGGTCAAATCCGGATGGCGGTATCTCTCTCCATGCAAGGAGCATCAGCTTCATACATCCTGTGAGGAAGGAGAGGATCACAGTTATCGCTCCACCGCCTTCAGAGGAACCCTGGATTTACTTCATGGGAGTGCTCCAAGGCTGATATTATCAGTGATTCTCATATAAAGAGAAACCGGCAGGAAAGGCTCCTGCCGATTATCTTTCTCAGATTGCTGCTTCGTAGATATTCCTCATATCTTCTTTCTGCAGGACCTTGAATGCGCCTAGCGTGCGCTTTGAGAAGAAGGATGCTTTCTCTGCAAGCAGATCGAGCTCCTCATCTGTCGGATTGATTCCGAGTTCTCTCAGATTGATAGGCATATTAATGGAGTGGAAGAACTCTTCCATTGCCGCGATTGTCCTCAGAGCGTCATTCTCCGTATTGCCAGATGGAGCGAAGCCGAAGAGGAATTCCCCGAGGAATGCGAAGCGCGAAGGATTCTCCTTGTAGACGTAGCGTGCCCATGTCGCCCAGATTGCGGCAAGTCCTGCGCCGTGTGCGACATCCCAGATACCTGAAAGCTCATGCTCGAGCTGATGGCATGCCCAGTCGCCCCTCTGGTCATTTCCTGCCTGCATGAGGCCATTGTGGGAGAGGGAGGATGCCCACATCAGATTCGCTCTTGCATCATAGTCCTCAGGATTTGCAAGGGCTTTCTTTCCGCTGTCCATGACTTCGCCGATCAGTGCTATGGCAAGATGGTCTGTCAGGCTGAGGCCGCTTCCGGAGTGGAAGAATCTCTCAAGCGTGTGCATCATGATGTCCACAGTTCCACATGAGGTCTGATATGGTGATACTGAGTATGTCAGCTCAGGATTCAGAAGTGCAAATGCAGGACGCGAATAATCTGAGTTCACGCCTCTCTTGAGACCACCCTCATCGTTTGTGATGACAGAACTGTCGCTCATCTCCGAGCCTGTTGCGGAAAGAGTGAGTATCACACCGGTTTTCATGGCACCGGCAGGCTTTGCCTTTCCTGTGTAGAAATCCCAGACATCGCCATCATATACAGATCCGTAGCCGATGCACTTGGCACTGTCGATGACGCTTCCTCCGCCTACTGCGAGGATGAATCCGATATTCTTCTCCCTTACAATCTCTATGCCTTTCTTCGCAAGAGCAAGACGCGGGTTTGGCTGAACACCTCCGAGAAGGGTGTATCTGATGCCTTCCTTATCGAGCTGGTCCGTGATCTTCTTCATCAGTCCTGACTTCACTACACGCTCAGATCCATAGTGGATCAGGACATCGGTGGCATTCTGCTCTCTGAGCATCTCGCCGGTTCTCAGTTCGGCATCTTTGCCGAAAACGACTTTCGTAGGGGTATAGTAATCCATATAGACTCCTTATTCCTGTTCTCTTATCACTGCTTTCTTCTTAAGGCCATTTGCCTTTATCACAAGCGGCCTCTTGCTTCTTACATGGAGGAAATGCTTTGTCTCTGCAATTTGCTCGAGCTTTGTGATTGACTCATAATCGAATCTGCCATCGCCATACATCGGATTTATAGTCAGATACAGACAGCCGAGGCTTGTCATGTTCTGGAAGAAATGAGTGCCTTGGCTTGGCTCTGCCTGTATTTCCTTCAGCCCTGTCTCGACAATCACATGCGCATTGGATATCTGTGACCACACGCATGGTATGCCAAGCCATCTGTCCGAAGATCCGAGGCGCCCAGCTGCAATAAGCACGTAGCTTCTGTCAACACTTCTGTTCAGGCCTTCGAGTTCTCCTGCCATCTCTGTCATCTCGCTGACTTTGAATGCCTCAGGCTTTATCGTGATTATGTCGCTGATATCATCGATGCTGCCATTGCCCATGACGCTTTCAGCTGCAATGAGGGCTGTATCGAACTCTTCCTTGCTTATCTTTATATCATCATAGCCCGCGATTCCCGAAATAGGCCTTATCTGCAATATCGAGAAATCCGGGGATGCTCCATGTTCCGTGTTCACAGCGAATTCTATTTCCACAGGTTCTGCCATGGCCTCGGTCCCGAGCTTCAGCATATCGGAAATGATAGGGGCCAGAGGCAGTGTATCGTACTTCAGGATGCCATTGAACGTTATCATCCTGTCACCTTCAGCCATAGTTGATTCAGAAAGCATCCCGGTATTTATATCCAGTACGGAAGCTATGCCTTTGAATGCCTTGGGAAAGCGCTTCGCTTCTTCCTGGATAGGGATCTTCACGAGGTTGTCCGAGTTCTCAAGCGGATTGAACCGCTTTGTGAGATCCAGTGCATAGAACATATGCTGCGGAGATGTCTCGGATGTGAGTGATGCTGATGAAGGGGACTTTGGCTTCGCAGGACAGAACCTGAGCGCTGTTCCTTCATCGACTATCATCTTCCCGAAGCCGAATGAGAGCATGCCGACACCATCTTCAGCCTTCTGTCCGGGGATCGGATAGTAGTTGAGGGATCTTGCGACACCCGAGATATTCGGATACCAGTAGCCCTTATGCTCTGAGCCTGTGATCTGCTGGATTATCACGGCCATCTTCTCTTCCTCAAGAGAGTGGTATGTATGCTTGAGATAGTCCTTTGCTGTTGTGAAGTATGTGGAGGCCCAGACTGTCTTGATGGCATTCTCGAGATCCTTCCGTCTTTCTTCCTCGCTTCCCCTGTTCGGTATCATGCATGTCTGGTATACGCCAGCGAAAGGCTGGAAGTGGCTGTCCTCAAGAAGGGAAGATGATCTTACCGATATCGGCTTCTCGATCTGTCTGATGATTGCCGCGATATCCTCGGAAAGGCTTTCCGGAATACCGCAGGAGAGGAAGAGCTTCAGGATCTCATTATCCGGAAGATGTATGAATGACAGACCTGAGAGATCATTCATCTCAAGGAACTCCGAGAATACCTCTGTGGATATTACGACGGTACGTGGAATGGAGAGGTAGACGGAAGGGTATTTTCTCCGTATACCTGAGGCTTTCATCTCCATTGCGATGAATGCCAGACCCCTTCCTTTTCCTCCAAGGGATCCTTTCCCTATCCTTGAGAAGAGCAGAGTGTCGTCATAGCTTGACGGCGAGAACTCCGCAATCACTCCGCGGGCACGCTCTGTCCTGTACTGCCTGATTGTGTCATGGAGCCTTATCTGTACTTCTTTCGGATCCTGGCCTTCCGCTATGTTGATGTGCTTGATCATTGATGCGAGCGTATAGAGCGACTGTGCCCTGAGCCATCTGGAGAAGTCATTTCTTCTTGAATGATATGCGAAAGAGTCTGAAGGAAGGTATTCAAGGATCTTCTGTACCTCCTTCATTGTCGTTGCTCTTGCGATTTCCTTTCCTGTTTTCGGGTCTATGAATATGAATGGGCCGAAGTTGTAGTATCTGATGAAGTGATTGCCAAGGTCCTGGAGAAGCGTCTCTGAAAGCTTCCAGATGAAGTCAGCGCCGATTTCGCGGGCTTCTCTCTCATTGTCCTTTTCCGTCGACTGAATCAGGATCGGGACTTCAGGGTTATCGGCCTTTATGGACTTCGCGAGGTGCATTCCTGCCTTGTCATTTCCCCATGGCGAAGGGAATGATATGTCCGTGATGACACCCAGGATATTGTCTCTGTAGCATTGGTACAGGTCCCAGGCCTCATCGTATGTACGCGCAAGTACGATCTTGGGTCTTCCTCTCATCCTGAGAGTCTTGCCCCATTCATTCAGAGCCTCAAGAATTGATATCCTGTTCTGATGGATCAGCGATGTGTACATCTTTGGAAGATATGATGAGATGAATCTCACAGAGTCCTCAACAAGGATTATCACCTGGACATCTGCTTCTGATGTGTCATGGCTGATGTTCATCCTGTCCTCGATCAGCTTGACCATCGCAAGGAAGAGCGATGGATTACCCTGCCAGTAGAAAAGATAGTCTATGAATGGGCAGTTCTCTCCTTTCAGCTCCC
This sequence comes from uncultured Spirochaetaceae bacterium, assembly GCA_944389075.1. Taxonomy (GTDB): domain Bacteria; phylum Spirochaetota; class Spirochaetia; order Sphaerochaetales; family Sphaerochaetaceae; genus Ornithospirochaeta. The sequence continues at coordinate 7,029 of CALXLA010000015.1, read as the reverse complement.
TTGCTTTCCTGTGGTCAGGAGATGGGGAGAGCGCGATTACAGGCATTGCAGGCTTTGCGACCTTGATGGCTTCTGCCAGGGCTTCCACGCGCTCAGTGCCGAGATCCAGCATCGATATGACAAGATCGAACGGTAATTCATCTATGAGGCGGAGAGCTTCCTCCTCAGAGGATGTGTGCGTGATTTTCGGAGGATTGGAAAGACCGAGCTCCATGTATTCCTTGTAGAGCTCTTCCTCGACTCTGCCATCCTCTTCAAGCATGAAGCGGTCGTAGTCAGAGCATATGAGAAGGACATTGTACACATGCCTGAGCATGAGATTCGAGAATGGCATCCATGTTTCATCGAGAAGATACAAGCTTATTTCCTTTTCATGAACCAGAGAACAAGGGTCAGGACCATCAGTGCTATGGCGATAATGCCTGCCGTGAAGAGGTATCTGTCAGATACGGGGGCTGCTATCGGTGAGATAACCAGCACAGCCAGCGCTATTGCCAGGGCTGCTATTGCTATTTTATAGAGTATGTCAAGTTTCGTTGCCATATCCTCATTATAAGCAGTGCAGGCCGTATTGTCATTCTTGGCTCTGCTTAGGGTTGTTCATGAAACCATTCAGAATATAGATATACGTTATTCAGATGCATGCATTCTGGGATATCAATCGATGATATCCGGGGTTGCCCCAAGCTGTTCTGAGAAGGCCTTGCCTGTTTTTTTCAATAAAGGTATATAAGTCTCGATTTTCTCAGCCGTGAAGCGCTCGCATGGACCTGCGATTGCCATGGACCCCACTAGGCTGTTGTTGAAACCGAAGATCGGTACCGCTACGGCAGCAACGTTTGGATTGACTTCCTCGAATGTAATTGCATAGCCATCCTCTCTGATCTGCTTTCGCTGTTCCTTTGCAACATCAATGGCATGAAGTCCTTCAGCTGTGCCATCATCAAGGAAATTGTTGCAGAAATCCTCGAATGAAACCTCTGGAAGAAAAGCCATTATAGCTTTTGCGGTAGCTCCTTTATTCAAAGGAATCCTGGTTCCGACACGCGTCTGGACGCCTACTGTCATGGGTGAGTTGACCTTTTCAAGGAATACTCCGAAATACCCATGAGGGGCACCAAGATGTACGGTCTCTTTCGTTTTCTCCGCAAGTTCAAGCATAATCGGATATGCAAGGACACCAATGCTTCTCTGCTGCCTGATATTGCTGGCGAATCTTAGCAGCTTAGTTCCTGTCTGGTAGAATTTTGTGGATTCCTCAAACTCTGCATACCCCTGATCTACCAATGTAGAGAGAATCTTATATGCTGTGCTTATCGGGAGTTCAGCTTTCTTCGCTACTTCAGATGCCGTCATTGGCTTTGGGGTCTCTCCAAGAATATCGAGAACGCCTAATGCTTTCTCCACTGTCTTGAGAGCGGGTGTCTTCTTTCGTTCCATAATTCCATAATGTCCTGAATCTATTTTATTCTAGCACAGGAATCCAAAAAAGCTAATGGTCCGCCAGCAGCCGATAGCAGCCATCGATTGAGGCCGCTACCGGACTTTAAACCTGTCATTCTGCCAATCCAAGATGCTTTGATGGATTTGTCTTGAATATCTTCGTGATTTCTTCCTTCGTTATGCCATATGCAAGCAGGATCTGAATCATCCATCTGTTGCCGATGACATGCCTTGGGTTGTGGATCTGACCAAAATCCGAACCGTAGACGAAGTGGTCAGCTCCTACTTCCTGTATCATCTGAGCTGCATAGATAGGCCCTGTCTCATGGAGTGGGAAGCAAAGAGTACCAAGCCCTGAGAGCATGAGCATCACATTTTCCTTAGCATATTCCTTCATCTGGGCAATCGTCGTCTTGGAATGGATATGTGCCGGATGGACTACTTCAAGATGCTTTACGCCAAGTTTCTTTGCTTCTTCGAATACGACAGAGGTCTCTGCATACGGATAGTGGCCGGATGCTACGATGATGTCATTGTCAGCAGCAATCCTGAAGATTTCCTTCAGCTCAGGCTTGCACTTCCCATTTGCATCAAGGATATGGATCCCAGCTCCTGTGAGATCATCATAGATAAGCTTTCTGTGATGATATGAATCAACCATAGGAAGCCAGATATACTTAAATCCTGGATATTTCAGACAGCGTTCAACTGCATTTGGATTGAGCCCGCCTACTGATTGGTTCAGCGTTATTCCTCCGAATATCCTGATAGGTTCCTTTTCCTGTTCCGCTGCAAGCTTCTCAGCATACTTCATAAGGAGAGCATTCCTGCTGGCAGAAGGTGTATACCAGGTCTTGATTACGACAGCCTTCATGCCTACGTTCATGCAGTCCTCCACAAGCTGATCCTCAAGGCAGATCCTTTCGAATGGTTCAGATCCGCCATGTGCATGGATATCTATGGAACCGGTAAGGAGCTCGTCGACATCCTCCTGTGTGAAATGAATGCCAGCAAGGAATCTTGCATACTGGATGTTCACGAAGCGGATCTGTTCCTTGATGAGGAAGTTCTTGACCTCTTCGCTGATTTCACCTCTGTCAAATACGACAGTATCCTTAATCCTGTCGATACGTTCCTGTGAGACCTCTATGCTCATCAGTTTTTTCAGATCGAATTTCTCATGCGCATCCATATGTTCCTCCTTTTGCGGCATTATCCGATTCTTTTCTTAGCTTTAATGTCTGAATTGTGAACACGATTATGAATATGGAGACACCGATGATATCTGTAACGACACCATACTTGATGAGCATTGCTCCGCCTATTATCAGCAATACGCGAAGCGGTGCTATCAGGTGGGTCCTCATATATCCTGATACTCCTGTTGACAGCTCATAGATTCCTACAAGCGCTGTGAATATACCGTAGATTGATGGTAGGAAGGATTCCTGAAGCAGCAATGCTGGGGAGAGGACGAACATATATGGAACGATATATGCGACGATTCCATACATGAATGCCTTGAACCCAGTCTTCGTTGGATTAGCATCGCCTATGCCGGATGCTGCATATGAAGTGAGTGCAACAGGCGGAGTGATGGTTGAGATGCATCCGAAGTAGAATACGAAGAGATGTGCTGCAAGAGGAGCTACTCCCATCTGGATCAATGCAGGTGCTGCAAGGGATGCCAGAATAATATAGACAGCTGTAGTCGGAAGACCGCAGCCAAGGATTATCGAGGCAATCATCGTAAGGAAGAGAGCCATCAGGATGTTTCCATGTGAAAGCGCAATCAGAGAGCTTGAGAACTTAACCCCAAGTCCCGTGAGATTGACTATGCCTACGATGATTCCAGCAGCGGCACATGATACCGCGACAGGTATTGCCGATACCATTCCATCCTGGATGGCATGGACGATACCCTTGAGATCGATTCTCGTTGATTTCCTGAACTCTGCAATGATTACCAGGGCAATCGTCGAATAGAAGACGGACTTCATCGACGAGAAGCCATAAATCAGGCTTATGATCAGTGCTGCAATCGGGATGAAGAGATGAGCACCGCTCTTCAGCGACTGCCTCATTGGTGGAAGCTGATCGCGAGGCAATCCTAGGAGTCCTTTCTTGAGTGATACGCCATCGATGATGAAGTACAGTGCAATGTAGTAGAATAGGGCAGGGACGAAAGCTGCGATACAGAGCTCTCCATAGTTGATCCCGACATATTCAGCCACAAGGAATGCTGCTGCACCCATGACAGGCGGCATGATCTGGCCACCGGTCGACGCGACAGCCTCAACAGCACAAGCTTCTTCCGGGGTATATCCTGCCTTCTTCATCAATGGGATTGTGAATGTACCTGTAGTTACTACATTGGCTACCGGGCTGCCTGAAATACATCCCATCATAAGGCTGGAGAGGATTGCTGTCTTCGCAGGGCCTCCACGGAGTCCGCCAGTTGCGGAATATGCGATATCAATGAAGAGTTTCCCACCATTGCAGGCATTGAGCACGGATCCGAAAAGGACGAAGAGGACAACGAATGTTGCACTTATGTTCAATGCATTGCCGAATATTCCTGTTTCTGAATAGACCAACGTTGAGATGATTCTGTACCATGAATAGCCTTTGTGCCTGAATATGCCAGGAAGATATGGGCCGACCTTCGCATATATGAGGAACACAATTGCTGTGATCATCAGGAAGTTTCCAGTACATCTCCTGGATCCTTCTAGAACGAGCAGGATCAATACGATTCCGAATATCATCTCAACTGGTGAAAGGATTGCAGAGACCTTGTTGACCCTGCTTTCCCAAGTCAGAAGGATGTATATGCCAACTGCTGCTGCAGCAAGCGTCAGTATCCAATCCAGTAGGTTCCTATCACGCTTTTTCGGATACATCAGGAATACAACAGCAAATACTATCAGCCAGTGCGTGCCTGTCTGAACCATCGATGAGAAGGTTCCTATTCCACCAGTGTAAAGATGGAATAGGCCTCCTGCCAGAGTCACAGCTGCTATGAAGTACGTCAGCAGCTTAGAATTCAGGAATTTCGATAAGCTGCTCATAGGACCCCTTTCTCTCTATAGTATTTGGCTGCACCCTCATGGAGAGGAATGCTTGTGAATGGTGCATTCTCGAGTGTTATCGTATCTGCAGTTGGAGCAGAGGCGACGAGTGTAGGCAGATTCTCAAGGACAGCCTTCGTAAGTTCATAGACAAAATCCTCAGAGAGGTTTGCGTTTATAATCAGTATGTTTTCAGTCGCTACGGTCTTTGTATCTTCACTAAGCCCATATGTCTCACCTGGGATTACGTATTCGATATAGTATGGATATTTCTCAAGGAACTTTGCTTTGAACTCATCATCGAATTCAAGAAGGCGGAAATCCTTTCCAGAAGCAGCAAGTTCCTGTACAGCAGCTACTGGAGGAGCTGCGGAGGCAATTGCCATATCGACCTTGCCATCAGTGAGAGCCTGCATGCCTTCACTGAACGAAAGATATGAAGGGATGATATCGTCCCAGGAAATCCCAAGCATATCAAGGACCTTCTCAAGGAAGAGAGATGTGCTGTTTCCCTGTGGACCGACTGCAATCCTCTTGCCCTTAAGGTCTGCAAGCGTGTGGATATCGCTATCAGCAAGGACGGCATAATGGACGACTCCCGGGCTCATTCCATTGACGAATCCCCTGATGTTCTCATGTGGTCTGTCAAAAGGAGGCTCACCTTCATATGCGAAGATTGCCATGTCGGAATTAGCTATGCCGATATCACAGTCCCCGATATCAACAAGGCCCGGATTCTCAACAGTGCCACCTGTTACCTCAACACTGACGGAAAGGCCAGGGATAGCCTTTGTGAATATCTCAGAAAGCCCTACGCCTACTGGATAATAAGCTCCGCCAGTACCAGCGGTCGCTATTGCAATCTGGGTTGGGTTGCCGTTGGATGCTTCTCCTGCCCCCATTGCAAAAACAGAGCAGCAAGCGATTGCCGCAATCATGATTGCTACAAGAATCTTCCTCATTGTACCCTCCTTGTTGTTTTCTTATTTAGAAAATCGTTTTCTATTTTTAGAAAACCATGGAAAAATCTACCTGTCAACAAAATACAAAGTCCGATTATTGAAGAAACTTAGGCAGCAATGAGTAGCATCAGGTTTTTAAAGCAGCATATGCTTGATGGATATTCAATATAATTGAATAAGGCTTCAAATCAGTAAAAATGAGGGATAGATAATAATTGATTATATTTTCTGCGGATACGGTAAAAATAATCCACTGATAGTGAAAAAAATATAAGTTGACGGATTTTGATACCTGCCTTAGCCTGAGTCTGAGGAGGCAATATGTACAGGCTTGGTGATTTCATGTCGGAAGTCGAGAGGAAGAATGGAGGTGAGCCTGAGTTCATCCAGGCAGTCTATGAGGTGGTCTCTTCTGTCATCGATACTGTCAATGACAATCCCCTTTATGTCAGGAACAGGATACTCGAAAGAATCGTAGAGCCCGACAGGGCAATATCATTCAAGGTTGAATGGGAAGACGATGATGGGAATATCCAGGTGAACAGGGGCTACCGTGTCCAGTTCAACAATGCCATTGGCCCATATAAGGGAGGTCTCAGGTTCCATGCATCGGTCACAGCAGGGACAATGAAGTTCCTTGCATTCGAGCAGACATTCAAGAATGCACTGACAACGCTACCTATGGGAGGAGGCAAGGGCGGTTCTGATTTCTCCCCTAAAGGCAGGAGCGATGCTGAGATCCTCCGTTTCTGCAGGTCATTCATGACAGAGCTCTATAAGTACATAGGGCCAGATACAGATGTCCCTGCCGGCGATATAGGCGTAGGCGGCCGTGAGATAGGCTATCTATATGGCCAGTATAAGAGGATAGCAGGCGAGAATACAGGCGTCCTGACAGGTAAGGGCATAGGCTGGGGCGGCTCCCTCGTGCGCCCTGAGGCTACAGGCTATGGCACTATGTATTTCGCAGAGAACATGCTCCGTGATTCAGGTGATGATATCGCAGGCAAGACCATTGCGATCTCCGGTTTCGGCAATGTTGCCTGGGGAGCTGCAGTCAAGGCATCGCAGCTTGGCGCCAAGGTCGTTACGATTTCAGGCCCAGATGGCTATATCTATGATAAGGATGGGGTTTCGACACCTGAGAAGTGGGCATACATGCTGCAGCTCAGGGCAAGCAACAATGATGTCGTGAAACCATATGCTGAACGCTTCAAGGCAGAATTCATTCCAGGCAGGAAACCATGGGAAGTCCCTGTCGATCTTGCATTCCCTTGCGCGATACAGAATGAGCTCACGCTTTCCGATGCGGAGGTTCTTATCCATAATGGCGTCAAAGCCGTTGTCGAGACATCGAACATGGGTTGTACAAATGAGGCATCCGAAGCTCTCCGGAAGGCACATGTCCTCTTCGTTCCCGGAAAGGCTGCGAATGCTGGTGGTGTCGCGGTCTCTGGCCTTGAGATGAGCCAGAATGCCATGCATATTCATTGGTCAGCCGAGGAAGTCGACTCAAGGCTCAGGACGATAATGAAGTCGATTCATGATGAATG
>CALXLA010000014.1 GCA_944389075.1 uncultured Spirochaetaceae bacterium | reverse complement strand
CTGATGGCTCTCTCCAGATTTTCGACACAAGCACATTCACAGTTGGCGGCGAGACTCTTACGCATGCATTCGCACTTGATACAGATGGTGATTTCACAGCAGATTCCGAGGAAGCTGTCTATGATGGTGCATTCCACGAATCAGTATTCCAGTCAGCACCATATTTCACAGTGCAGATTGATGGAATTGAATGGCTCAACTCAGCATTCTGATTTGATTTCCATCTGTTTTCCAGCCCCTCCGGAAGGAGGGGTATTTTTGTAACATTGCATTATATAAGATGCATCCAATGTTGCATCATAAGTGTTGATAATGTGATTAGTACCCAGCATGAGAGTCCGAGAAGAAGAGGCTTGCCGCCTGTTCTTACAAGTTTCACGATATCTGTATTGAGGCCTATAGCAGCCATTGCAAGGACTATCATGAATTTCGAGAGATCCTTGAATGGCGTGAAGAATGAAGGGCTGACTCCGAGCCCTGTCGCTATCGTAGTGATGACAGATGCCGCGATGAAGTAGAGGATGAAGAACGGGAATACGCTTCTGATTGATACTCTGCTTTCTTCTGCGGAGCCTGCCTTCTTTGCTCTGTATAAAGCCAGTACAAGTGTGATGGGAATTATCGCGAGAGTACGTGTGAGCTTCACTGTCACGGCTTTATCGAGAGTCGCTGAGCCAAGTCCCCACATGCTGTCCCATGTCGATGCGCATGCAGTTACAGAGGATGTGTCGTTGACAGCAGTTCCTGCGAAGATCCCGAATGGTGTGCCATCTGTTGTGCTGAATCCTATTGCGGTACCAAGCATGGGAAAGAGAAGGGCGGCAAGCACATTGAAGAAGAATATAACGCTGATTGACTGAGCAACCTCCTCATCATCAGCATTTAGCACTGGAGCTGCTGCCGCTATTGCAGAACCTCCGCAGATAGATGATCCTATTCCGATAAGTGCACCTGTATTTCCCTTTATCCTGAGAACTTTTGTCATGACAAAAGCAGTGAGAAGCGAGACTGTGATTGTTGTCAGTATGATTGGAAGCGATTGCAGTCCAGTCTCTGCGACTACTGATAGATTCATTCCGAATCCCAGAAGGATTACAGCCCACTGAAGGACTTTCTTCGATGTGAATCTTATACCGCTTTCGAAGGCCTTCTTCTCCTTGAGGAATATGGCAATGATCATTCCAGCGATAATCGCTATTACAGGTCCGCCTATGATCGGGAACCTCAGTCCGAGTATGTACGAGGGAACGGCAATGAGAAGCGAGAGCGCAAGGCCTTTCCAGAGTTGATTCAGATTCTTCATAGCCAAAGCTTATCGTGAAACTTCGCTTGTCTGCAATCTGCGAATCTTGAGCCGGTCATGCCTTGAGGACTATGATTAGTCAAATTGGAGGATGGACTATGGAAAAGAAGAATATCGACTGGTCTAAGCTCGGTTTTGGCTATATGCCTACTGATTACCGCTGGGTCTCTGAATGGAAAGATGGCAAGTGGAATGATGGCGGGCTTACTGAGAATGCAGATGTGACGATTTCCGAGAGCGCAGGTGTGCTTCAGTATGCACAGACATGCTTCGAAGGTCTTAAGGTATATACGCAGAAGGATGGCTCTATTGTAGCATTCCGTCCGGATCTGAATGCGCAGAGAATGCATGATTCCGCAGAGAGGCTTCTCATGCCTCCTGTTCCAGAGGAGCTTTTCCTTCATGCGCTTGATGAGCTTGTGAAGGCAAATGCGGCATGGGTTCCTCCTTATGGATCTGGCGCTACGCTTTATATCAGGCCATTCCTTTTCGGTTCTGGTCCTGTAATCGGAGTCGCTCCGGCACCGTATTATCAGTTCAGGATGTTCGCAACACCTGTAGGGCCTTATTTCAAGGGAGGTGTGAAGCCGATCAAGCTTCTCCTTTCCCAGTATGACAGAGCCGCACCGCATGGCACAGGCCATATCAAGGCAGGACTCAATTATGCTATGTCTCTCTATCCTGGTGAATATGCCCATTCTCATGGCTTCAACGAGAACATGTATCTTGATGCAGCTACAAGGACATATGTTGAAGAGACCGGCGGTGCGAATTTCATATTCGTCACAAAGGATGGCAAGATAGTGACTCCGAAGTCCCCAACAATCCTTCCGTCAATCACGAGAAGGTCTCTGCTTGTCGTTGCCAAGGATATGCTCGGAATGGAAGTGGAAGAGCGTCAGGTGACTCTTGAGGAAGTCCCGGAATTCGCAGAGATTGGTCTTTGCGGTACTGCTGCTGTCATTTCACCTGTTGGCTCTATCACATGTCCTGACAAGGTCATTGAAGTCCCATCAGGCATGGATGAGATGGGACCAGTGCTTACTAAGCTCAGAGGTACGCTTACCGGAATCCAGGAAGGCGATATCAAGGGACCTGAGGGCTGGATCCGCAAGATCATGTAATATGAAGAAGCTGCCTGTTTTTCCGCAGGCAGCTTTTAGTTACTTTAAGGCGAGCTCCATTCTGTGCATCACGCTGTCTATGACTGAGTTCGTCTTTTCAGAGATTATCATTCTCTCTTCTTTTTCCTCGAACCATTTCAGCGTGCGTCTGATTCCTATTGAGAATGGGATTGTACAGCGGAAATCAGGAACTGCATTCTTTATCTTCGAGTTATCAAAGATGAGGCTCCAGGCTTTATCCCCGATAAGGTTTGCCTTTGCATCAGGATCAACAGCTGCAATAACATCAGAAGGTGCATGGATGATCTTTGGCTCTACGCCGATTGCCTTGCCGATCTCGTTGTATATGCCATCCCAGGTCTGAACCTCATCGGATGTTATATGGTATGCATTCCCGATTGCTCTCGGAAGCGAGAACAGCCCGACAAAGCCTTTTGCGAAGTCATCGGAATGGGTGACTGTCCACAGTGAAGTGCCATCTCCCGGGCTTACTACAGGCAGACCCTTCTTCATTCTGTCGATGAGCGTGTATTCTCCGCCTGTACCTACAGGAAGCGGAATGCGTATCGCATATGTATGGGAAGGACGTACTATCGTCACAGGGAATCCTTCTTTCTCGAAAGCTGACATGAAGGTTTTCTCAGCTTCTATCTTATCCGATGCATATTGCGAATATGGATTCGATAATGGCACTGATTCCGTAATAGGGTAGGCCATCACAGGCTTTGCATAGCATGATGCGCTGCTTATGAACAGGAACTGCCCGGTCTTGCCCCTGAAGAGTGATATGTCACGCTCAGCATCATTCCTGTTGAATGCTATGAAATCCGCGACGACATCCCATGTACGGCCATTGAGGACGCTGTTGATTGCCTCTGGTGAGTTTATATCAGCAGCAAGATGCTCAGCGCCTTCGATTTCCTCCCTCTTTCCTCTGTTGAGTATGGTCAGGGAATATCCTTTCTCAAGCGCAAGTCTGCTTACAGATGAGCTTATATTCCCTGTACCACCGATTATAAGAACTTTCAGCATAGAGAAAAGTCTAAGGCAACGATCATGATAAAGCAAATTAAAACGCCTCTCCCGGAGAAGAGGCGCTGCGTCTTACATTACTGTTCCGTCAGGTATGACAGCATTCTTGTTTATGACGATGATGCCATCATGGACTGAGTACATCTCATAGTCGCCTTCCGGACGTGGGATGTTATCGATACCGATACGGCAGTTAGATCCGATTCTCGCGTTCTGGTCGATGATCGCGCGCTTGATGATCGTAGCCTTGCCGATACCGATGTTAGGAATGCCTTTCCTTGCATTCTCCGCCTTCTCTTCCTCTGTCTCATAGGCAGTGGCACCCATGCAGTATACACCATCGAGCGATGCGCCGGCTTCGATGAATGTTCTTACACCGATGATCGAGTTGACAATATACGCATTGGTGATGATAGATCCTTCTGATGTGAGTGAGCATGAGATATTGCAGAAGTTCGCCTTTGTTGCCGGGAGGTGGCGGCGATGGGTGTAGATCGGCATTTCCTCATCATAGAAATTGAATGCAGGCTTCTCGGAAGCGAGGTTGAGATTCGTCTCATAGAATGCCTTGATCGTACCGATATCTTCCCAGAAATCATTGAAGAGATATGCGCTGACTCTTCTTGTCTTGATCAGATCAGGGATGATTTCCTTTCCGAAATCAGTCTTGTCGTTGTTCAGGGCTTCTTCCATTGTCCTTGCATTGAAGATGTAGATACCCATCGATGCAAGATACTCATTCTCATTTGTCCTCTTGAGGCCAAGCTGTGACTCAAGGCATGTCTCAGGCACCTTGTAGTCTGTGATATCCATATCAGGAGCTGGCTTCTCATAGAACTTCTCGATAAGGCCCTCGTCGTTTGCTCCGATGATGCCAAGACCTGTTGCCTGCTGTCTTGAGATAGGCTTTGCTGCTATTGTCAGCTCAGCATTTGATTCAATATGCCTGTCAAGCATCAGATTGAAGTCCATTCTGTAGAGCTGGTCACCAGAAAGGATCACATAGTAGTCAGCCTGCTGGTCGTGAAGGTGAGTGAGGTTCTTCCTTACGGCATCAGCTGTTCCCTGATACCAGCTTTCGCTTGTAGGTGTCTGCTCAGCTGCGAGAATTTCAACGAATCCGCCGGAGAACTGATCGAACTGATATGTATTCGTGATGTGGTTGTGAAGGGATGCCGTATTGAACTGAGTCAGTACGTAGATCTTCTTTATACCGCTGTTGATGCAGTTTGAAATAGGTATATCGACAAGCCTGTACTTGCCTGCAAAAGGAACAGCCGGCTTAGCTCTTCCCATTGTGAGAGGGTAGAGTCTGGTGCCTCTGCCTCCACCTAGAACGATAGCAATCACTTTCTTTTTCTTTGATTTCATAACGATTCCTCCTCCTATCTGAATGCTTATTCTGTTTCCAGTTGTGTGTATAGATTCATATATTCATCTGCTGACCTGTCCCATGAGAGATCTTCGCTCATCGCTCTCTTCTGGGCTTTCAGGAAGCCTGACTTATCATTGCTGTAGAACTCCACGGCTCTCCTTACTGTACCGATGAATGAATCCGATGAGAGATCCGGCATCAGGAAGCCTGTCCCTGCGTTTCCATCCTCGCTTATATCCACGATGGTATCTGCAAGTCCTCCTGTCCTGTGGGCGACTGGCAGAGTCCCATAATGCAGCGAGTACATCTGATTGAGTCCGCATGGCTCATAGCGCGATGGCATCAGGAAGAAATCCGCAGCGCCTTCGACTTCATGCGAGAGCTTCTGGCTGAAAGCGATGCTTACCGATAGATTCGGATATATCGCAGCCATATCCCTGAGCTTTTCCTCATAATGATGATCTCCTGTGCCAACGATTATGATCTGTATGTCCATTTTCAGGAGCTCTGCAAGTATCGGCTGGTTGCCTCCGAGAAGCTCTGCATATCCTTTCTGGTCCGCAATGCGCGATATCATTGCGAAAAGCGGCACGTTGTCATTTACTTCGAGACCGGCTTCCTTCTGAACCCTTCTCTTGAGTTCTGCCTTTCCTGATAGATCTGACTTTGAGTAATGCTCTGGGAAGAACTTATCCCTGGATGGATTCCATTCTGAGATATCCATTCCGTTGAGGATGCCAAGAAGGTCATTCTCCCTCTGCCTGAGTATCCCATCCATATGACAGCCGAACTTCTCTGTCTGGATTTCCTTCGCGTAAGTAGGTGATACTGTGGTGATTTTGTCGGAAAGGAGAAGGGCAGACTTCATCATGTTCAGCCTTTCGCTTCCAGCGTTTCCCTCGAAGCATTCCTCAGGGAATCTGTCGCCTGTCAGGACTCCGTCATAGCGGGAGAAATCTCCCTGATATGCCAGATTGTGTATCGTGAATATCGTCTTTGCCTTGATTCTGTATTTATCCAGATAGAAAGGCACGAGACCTGCGGTCCAGTCATGTGAGTGGACGATGTCGGCTTTCCAGCCAGATTCCTTCAGGTAGATGGCCGCACTCTCCGCAAGAAGCGCAAAGCGCCTGCAATTGTCCTGATATGGCTCGAACGATGTATCGCCATAGATCCCTTTCCGCTCTGTATACCATGGATGGGCAATTGCGAGGTATTCGACGCCATTCAGCTTTTTTGAGAGAATCGTAGCTGTCTCCGTTCCTCCAAGCATCGGGACCTGCAGGACTATCTGCTTTCTGAAGCCCTTCCTGTCGATAAACGAATAGAGAGGCATCAGGACTTTGACATCCGCTCCCTTCTTCGCCAATGAAGGGGATAGGGCTCCAAGCACATCGGCAAGACCGCCTGACTTGGAGAATGGAACTGCTTCGCTTGTCACCATCAGGATATTCATAGAATATGATTATCCTCCGCCTTCAAGGATAACTCAAGGCAAAAAATGTTGCGAGATGGTAAATCTTATGTCAAATGCCCTGAATATATTCATCAGCAGCATGTGCTGCCATGGCTCCATCTCCTGCAGCTGTGACTACCTGCCTGAAAGGCGTGGTCCTGACATCTCCTGCAACGAAGAGTCCCGGTACAGATGTCCTCATGTGGTCATCTGAGGATACGAAGCCGTGATCAAGGTCTGCAAAGCCTTCCAGCATCCTGGAATTAGGCTCCATCCCGACGAAGATGAATACGCCATCGACAGAAAGCTCTGTTGAGTCAGAGAGCGTTACCGAAGTGACTTTCTTCCCATCGCCATTGATGGATATGACATTCTTTCCGAGCTCAAGATGTATGTTCTCCTTTGCCCTGACTCTGTCCTCAAGCATCTTCTGTCCTCGGAATTCTGTACGTCTGTGGATGATGTATACATCAGAGCAGAGCTTTGAGAGATACAGTGCATCTGTAAGCGCGGTATCCCCGCCTCCGACTACGGCAACGCGTCCGCCTTTGAAGAACGGGCCATCGCATGTCGCGCAGTAGCTGACACCTTTTGCCTGATATTCTTCCTCTCCTGTGCAGCCAAGCTTCCTGTGGTGAGCGCCTGCAGCATATATCACGGAAAGCGATGAGATGGGGCCATCGGATGTCTCCGTTATGAACAGATTGCCTTCTTTCTTTATTGAGAGTGCTTCTGTGAAACGTATTTCAGCTCCGAATGATACAGCTTGCTTCTCAAGTGATTCCGCAAGCTCATATCCTGATACCGATGGAGATCCCGGGTAATTCTCGATCTGGTCTATGTAGAGAAGCTGTCCGCCAGGGGAAAGCGCATCGATTGCTATTGCCTTATAGCCAAGGCGTGCCGCATAGCCTGCAGCGCTGAGGCCTGCAGGGCCTGCTCCGATTATGAGAATATCGCAATCAGCCATTTTCCTTTTCCTCCATCTTCCTCAGAAGCGCTTCCTCAGCATCTGAGCGTCTTATGTATACAGGGCCTTCTCCGATGTCATCCGGACCTTCTTCCTCAAGCTTCCTCTTAGCAAGCGAGATCAGGGCCCTGCCGATGCTTCTGGGTGCCATGGTGTCTGTAATATAATTGCTGAATCCTGCTTCGGAAAGCTTTGATGAGAACTTCACGGCATCAGGGCCTGTCACAAGCACTGGCATATCGAGGGAAGAAAGGACTCCGATGATATCCTCAGCGTTACCGTCAAAGTCAGGGATTATGATGTCATTTCCTTTTCTGAGCTGGAGATAGAAGCGTTTCTTTTTCGCATCGATGCATGAAAGCACTGCTCCTGGATAGAAAGACACCGCCCCAGCGATTGCATTGAGAGTCGGAACCGATACAAGCGGAATCGACAGAGCCGATGCAAGTCCCTTTGCTGATGCCATTGCTATCCTCAGTCCCGTGAAGGAGCCCGGGCCTTTTGTCACTGCCGCCATATTGATATCCTTGATAGTGATGCCGGCTCTCTTCAGCATGCATTCCATTTCATGGAGCAGATTCTCGGAAGGGGAGAATGCACCGCATATGATGCGTTCCTCATATGTTTTCTCAGTCTCAAGTGCGATTACAGCTGCATCTGATGATGTATCGAATGCGATGATGTTCAATTCCTTCCTTCCTTTATCTCGATATTTCTTGACTGGTCATCATTGATTGTTATCGAAACGTAGATCGTATCATCCGGGAGCATGGAGTCTATCTTCTCAGACCACTCAATCAGTGAGATGCCATCAGGATAGAGGAATTCCTCTCCGCCCATAGACTCGAACTCGTCCTCGCCTGAGAGCCTGTAGAGATCAAGATGATACATCTTCATTGTGCCGTCATATTCCTGGACAATCGTGAAAGTAGGGGAGACGATGGCCTCTGTTATGCCAAGAGATCTGGCAACTCCTTTTGCAAAGACTGTCTTGCCGGCGCCAAGCGAACCTCTCAGTGAGATGACGTTCCCTTTTCTCAGGCTTTTCCCTGTTTCAAAACCGATGGCTTCTGTCTCTGCATATGAATGGGAAATCATGCTTCCTCCTCGTGATCATGGCCGCATGAGCATCCTTCATGGTGATGATGCACTGGATCCGCTATCGCACCTGCATCCTCATCATCAGACTCGACGATTTCCTCATGTATGATCTCATCGCCTATCTTCTCGCCAGTCATCTTCTCATAGAAGGCAATCACTTTGCTAAGATGCTCCGGCGATGCCTTTGCATAACGAGCCTTCTCGATCCATTCCCTTGCCTCATCGAATCTGTTTGCCTCGATGTATGCATTCGCGAGATTGACCATGGTCGAGACACTGTCCGGATCGAGATCAGCTGCAGTCTCAAGGTATGTGAGGCTGAGCTCCTTATTGCCTTCAAGGTATTCGATCATCGAAAGCTCTGTGTAGACATCAGCATCAGTATGTCCGAGCGATACGCATTCGAGCATATCCTTCCTTGCACCAGCTGTATCACCTGCAAGTCTCTTTGCCCATCCTCTGAGGAAATAGCCGTTCCATACCTTCGGGGAATCGCTGATGAATGCCGTGGATTTCTCGATAGCCTCGCTGTAGTGGCCGAGCATCACAGCATCATATGCCTCAAGGAATGCCTTGTCCGAGGATATGAGCGATCTGATCTTCTTGACAATGCCTTTGATCCTGCTTTTCTCATCACCGTCCTCTGCTACTGTAAGATATTTATTGAAATAGGAGAGGGCTTCCTCGAAATTGCCCATCTGGGACTCAAGCTCTCCGAGCGAACGGAGGATATCCGCGTTCTCTCCGAATTTATCGAGGCCTTCAAGAAGAGTGTGGCGTGCTGAGAGCCATGATTTCGTTTCCGTCTCATCATCCTTGTTGTCTGCGGCAAGCTCCGCGATGGCCCGGTAGCAGTTCGACAGGTTGATGCAGGAATTCGGCTGAGGAGCATACTTGTATGCATTGTAGAAGAATGGAAATGCTCCTTCCGGATCCTTCTGATGTATCTTCGCGATTCCAGTCTTTGTCATGTCGCTCTCAAGCTCTGGCCATGCCGCAGAGAGGAATTTCCTGTAGGTATCAGAGTCCTTATGATCCTCTGCGATGGCCTGGACCATGCCTGACATTATCGCAGGGAGCGTCACATGCTCTGCCTCAAGCTTCTTGACTCCTTTGGGCACTTCCACGGGAAGAACTATTCCCTTAGGTAGTCTTATATCTGTGTTATCGATTGCGAGATCTTCCGTTAGCTGAATAAATCTGATGACTGTGTTGTTCTGCTGTTCTTTCATAACTAATTACCTATAGGTACGGCGGCTGTGGCTCTTGAACTATAGTTCAAGGGGGGATCTATGTTGCCCGCTTTCTGTTCCCGGATACGGGAGCAATGCCGCTAAGGCTATTCCAGATCCCATAAATAAGGTTTGCTCCAAGAGGCTTCAGATTGCCGTCCTATAGGCATCTATGATGATAGCATACTTCCTTATCATGGTATAGATGCATTGCCGGTGGTCTCCTTTGGTAGTATCCTCTGTGTATGGATTCATTTGTTGTTGGTCTTGCCTGCGGGCTTGCTGTGGCTGTTATCGTCAGCGCGATTATGATGTTCAAGGTCTCCGACGAGAAGAAGAAGGCTAAAGAGGAGATAGAGAAATACAAGAAGCTCCTTGCGGATAAGATGGAGGTCGAGGCCGAAGGCATACGCAAGCTCAAGGATGAGAATGAGAAGCTCAAGGAAGCGAACAAGAACCTTGAGGTTGAGATACGTGTCCTGAGCGAGAAATCAGATAAGAGGGATTCGCGTACCCTGCAGATTGTCAGGAGGGCTCTTGAGTCACTGATGGCTGAGAATCCTGAGTTCGCACAGGTATGGCAGGATGCCTACAGGAAATCTGAGGAGGCTGCATCCGGTGGATTCTGGACCCGTTTTATTCCCCAGAGGAAGAAGATAGTAGAGGCTGAGAGCCAGCGGATTCCAGATGGTGAGTGAGGAGAAAAAGAAAAGGCCTCGCTCAAGCGAAGCCTCCAAGTCGGGACGAATGGACTCGAACCATCGATATCCTGCTCCCAAAGCAGGCGCCATAGCCGCTAGGCGACGTCCCGGACAACGTGGCGATTGTAGCGTGAAAGAAGAGAGTGCGTCAATAGCCTCGCAGAAAAATATCTGGAAAATACTTGACGGGCACTATCCTGAGAGAATCTCATTCCTTCCTGTGGT
Source organism: uncultured Spirochaetaceae bacterium (assembly GCA_944389075.1). Taxonomy (GTDB): domain Bacteria; phylum Spirochaetota; class Spirochaetia; order Sphaerochaetales; family Sphaerochaetaceae; genus Ornithospirochaeta. The sequence goes on along the minus strand of CALXLA010000014.1, from coordinate 4,626 downwards.
GTCTCCTTTTAGATTTCTGGTGACTGTGATGCTCTCTGCTTCCACGACTGATAAGCAGGCTGCGGAGGCTGCTGAGAAACTGTTCTCCGTTTATCCGGATCCACAGGCGATAGCTTCTGCAGATGTGTCATCGATTGAGGCCCTCATACATAAGGCAGGACTTTCGAAGGCTAAATCGAAGAATATAAAGGCGATGTCCGCGATTGTCGCAGAGTCAGGCATTCCTGAGACGATGGAAGGTCTTCAGAAGCTTCCTGGAGTCGGAGAGAAGACCGCCGCATGCTATGTTTCTGAGATTCTCGGGAAGAATGCAGTGATTGCCGATACACATTTCGTCAGGGTCGCGATGCGGATAGGTTTCACCGATACAGTGGACAGGGCAGCTTCCGCAAGGGAAATAAGGGAACGCTTCGACGAGAGTCTCTGGACTCGTATCTCCATGGTCCTCAATCTCCATGGACGCACATGCTGCAAGCCAAAACCTCTGTGCACTGAATGCCCTGTCAGCGCGCTGTGTCCCTCTTCAGGCTGTGCGACTGGACAATCCTGAATGTCTTTCCATCAGTCTCCGCTTCCGCTATTCCCTTTATCTTCACGCTATCAGGAAGGTATGATGGAAGGGAAGGCTTCTCTTCTGCTGAGGAAAGGTAGATGCCGCAGCTGTATCCGAAAGGAGAATTCTCTATCCCTATGCACCAGAGTCCTGAGATTCTTTCTATCCTGCCTGTATGGCTGAGGATACCATCACCGATATCAATCCAGGCTCTGATATCGATCAGCTCAGACAGCACGATGCATGGTGGCATGAGATATGATGTATAGTCTCCGCTTTCCCTGAAGAAGAGCGTCTGTGCCTTCTGCCATTCCAGCCGGGAGCCTTCTTCGAATGTAAGTATCGTAAGTTTCTTCACGCCTTGATATTATCATATTAAGGTATCAGTCAGTATCGGAACATGATTTCAGATAACCTATTTACAAAACAGTTTGGATTGGCTATCATTTCAAAGCTGTGACTGGCGCTTTAGATGCGCCTCTCTTGTGAGAAATCAATTCAAGGTGGAAAGATAACATGGCTAGAAGATGTGAAATCTGCGGTAAGGGAACAATTTCCGGATCAGTTGTGCCGCGCAAAGGTCAGGCAAAGAAGAAGGGTGGTGTTGGTCAGCACATCGGTGTAACCAAGAAGCGCACTTTCAAGCCGAATCTTGTCTCCGTTAAGGCTCTCATCAACGGAACTCCGAGGACAATCAAGGTATGCACACGCTGCCTTAGAAGCGGTTTTGTAGAAAAGGTCGTATAACAGCCGTTCATCTGACGCTAAGCTCCCGAACTGGGAGCTTTTTTGGAATATGGAGGGGATATGGGCATGATGATTCATGCATTGGAGGGGTCGATGATCTCATCCCGGACAGGGATGGAGAAGCTCCTCAGGATCTATCGCAGTACGGATGCAGGGACAACGGTCTTTGTCGTTTCGCATGTCTCATCAGCAGATCTCTCGCTTGACAGTCTCGCATCCGCTGCCGCAGAGAATGACGAGAGGCTCTGGTCCCGTCTTGAGCGCAGCCAGAATGCCTGGAATGAAGCCGCAGAGGCCATGCTCGGCGAAGAGAGAAGGGCTATCGATGACCTGATATCTGCATCCTTCTCCGATATCGAGGAAATCCTCAAGGCTCTATGGATCATAAAAAGCGTTCCGGAAGCTGCTGTTTCCCATCTTGAGAGGCTGACAGGCGCACTCCTTGCCGAGATTGCCGCAGAGCGATTCAGGATGGAAGGTATCGAGGCCTCTGTCTCAGAGTGCAGCGAAGCTGTGAAGAGTGCTGCTCTTCCAGAAGGTGCTGTGTTCGTATCAGGAAAGCTGTATGATGCGCCGAATACATATGATGCCGCAGGCAGGATAAGGCGTGAAGGCGGGAGCGAGTATACTGCTTCCCTCATTGCATCTGCCCATCATGCAAGCCTCACGTTCTGGAATTCGAAATCGCTTCTCTGCTCAGCCTCAAGGCGCGATGTCCCATCGAGCAGCGTGATTGAGCATCTCACATATGATGAGGCTACTGAGCTTTCCTTCTTCGGAGCTCCGATCATCCATCCTCATTCATTCCAGCCTGCATCGCAGCAGGGACTTGAGATTTATCTCAGATACTGGGGCGATATCGATGAGAAGGGCACTCTGATATCAAAGGAGCATCATCCTTCCGATGACAGGACAGTCGTGAAGGCTTTCTCTGTCGTCAGGAACATAGCGCTCATCAATCTTGAGGGCTCTGGAATGTCCGGTGTTCCCGGAATCTCATCAAGGCTCTTCACTGCGCTCCGCTCAGAAGGCATCTCTGTCATATTGATCTCGCAGGCATCGAGCGAATACTCGATCTGTTTTGCTATTCCTCAGAAAGAAGCTCAGCTTGCTCAGAAGACTGTCCGGAAGGAGTTCGCCGAAGAGATCGCATCCGGCGCAATCACTACAGTAGGTCTTCATTCAGAACTTGCGGTCCTTGCCGCTGTCGGTGAGGGAATGCCTGGTCGTGTCGGTGTCGCAGGAAAGTTCTTCTCATCCCTTGCAAGAAGCGGCGTCAATATACTGGCAATCGCACAGGGCTCAAGCGAGAGGAACATAAGCGTAGTCATAAAGGCAGAGGAGAGCGGAAAGGCGCTCAGGTCCCTTCATTCTGCTTTCTTCCTCTCGGCGCAGACTCTGTCCATAGGCCTTTTCGGACCTGGCAACATAGGCGGCACGCTTCTTGACCAGATCGCAAAAGAGAGCGACAGACTGAGGCGCGAGTTCGATCTCGATATCCGCATCAGAGGCATCGCAAGCTCCAAGAAGATGCTTCTCTCTGAAGAAGGCATAGACCTTTCATCATGGAGGGAGCAGTTCGAGAAGAATGCCGTGATGTACAGGGAAGATATCTTCCTTTCCCATATAAATGCATCATATTATCCTCATGCCGTGATTGTGGACTGCACCTCTTCAGAAGAGCGTGCGAAGCAGTATCTCAAGTTCATAAACCAGGGTCTCCATGTAATCACACCGAACAAGAAAGCCGGTTCCGGCTCATATGAGTATTACAAGAAGCTTGAGGAAGCTACGATGAGGACAGGCAGGAAGTTCCTTTATGAGACGACAGTCGGAGCAGGTCTTCCTATAATCTGCACTCTCAAGGATCTCAGGGAGACAGGTGACACTGTACATAAGGTCGAGGGCATTGTCTCCGGAACGCTTGCATGGCTCTTCTCAAGCTATGATGGAAAGGTTCCGTTCTCATCGCTTGTGCTGAAGGCAAAGGAGCTTGGCTATACCGAACCTGATCCGAGGGATGATCTTTCGGGAATGGATGTCGCCCGCAAGACTGTTATCCTTGCCAGGGAACTTGGCTATGAGACTGAGATCTCTGATATCTCCGTGCAGTCGCTTGTACCTGAAGCTCTCAGGAATGTATCGAAAGATGAGTTCATGTCACGTCTTACGGAGCTTGATGAGCCTATGGCGGAGCTTTTCGCATCAGCTTCAGAGAAAGGCATGGTGATAAGATATGTAGGTAAGGTAGAGGATGGTGTCTGTACTGTTTCTCTTGCAGAGTATCCTGCAGAGCATGCTTTCGCACAGGCGAAAGGCACAGACAATGTCATCGCATTCTCGACAGCACGCTATAATAAGGAGCCGCTGGTGATAAAAGGACCGGGCGCCGGGCCTGAAGTCACTGCTGGCGGTGTCTTTGCCGATATCCTGCGCCTGAGCGCATATCTTGGTTCGAAAATCTGAGGAGGAAGCTATGGAATTCGTATCTACAAGAAACATCAATGGCGAGAAGTTCAAGGCATCTGAGGCGATTCTCAAGGGTCTTGCTCCGGATGGCGGTCTCTTCATCCCTGAGAAGATGCCTCAGCTTCCTTCTGATTATTCGGTCTCTGGTGGTCTCTGGAAGGCCATGTACAGAGCAATAGCTCCATTCTTCGAGGGTGATGAGAGCGAAGGAGAGCTTGAGAATATCTGCCGTTCTGCTTTCGATTTCCCGCTTCCTTTCTTCCGCAATGGAGGCAAGGATACCATGGAGCTCTTCTATGGCCCGACTGCTGCTTTCAAGGATTTCGGAGCAAGATTCCTCGCGTTCACTATGGAATCGCTTCTGAAGAAGAGGAATCAGGAGCTTACGATCCTTGTTGCGACTTCAGGTGATACAGGCGGTGCAGTCGCCTCTGCATTCCACAACAGGGAGAATCTTTCCGTAAAAGTACTTTTCCCGAAAGGAAGGGTTGCCGAGAGACAGCGCCTCCAGCTTACTGGCTGGGATGGCAATGTATCATCATATGAAGTAGATGGCACATTCGATGACTGCCAGAAGATGGTCAAGGAAGCATTCATGGATAAGAGCCTTATAGGGCTTTCATCTGCAAACTCGATCAATCTCGGACGCCTGCTCCCTCAGATGGCTTACTATGTGTATGCATCGTTCCTCTACAGGGAAATATATGATGCAGAGCCAGTATTCATTGTCCCGTCAGGCAATGTAGGCAATTCCACAGGCGCATTCTGGGCGAAGGCGATGGGTGCTCCTATAAAGAAGATTGTCCTTGCTGTGAATGCGAACAGGACAATTCCTGATTACCTTGAGACAGGGAAGT
>CALXLA010000013.1 GCA_944389075.1 uncultured Spirochaetaceae bacterium | reverse complement strand
TCCATGACATAACATCCATATCCTCATACTCGAAGGACAATGAGCTTGTCGAATACGGCTACAACAGGGATGGCGAGGATCTGCCGCAGGTGAACCTCGGGATGATAGTGGACAGCGGCAACAGGCTCCCGATCTACTACAGGGTGCATGATGGCGCGATCCCTGATGTATCCACGCTGCAGTCGGTGCTCAGGGAGGGATACAGCTTCAACTACAGCAAGCTGACATTCGTGATGGACAAGGGCTTCTTCTCCACAGCGAACGTGAGCACGATGTACGGCCATGGATACCATTTCATCCAGGCAATGACACTTGCTTCATCAAAGACCAGGGAGGCGATGGATGAGGCGCTGAGAAGCCGGATAAGGCATCCAAGGAACATAATCAGGACGGACAACGGGCAGCTCCTGTATGCGATGGGGATAAAGAGCCACTGGAATGCTGAGGGGATGCACCGGGACTGCATGATACATGTCTATGCGCAGTCCGTAACAGACATAAACCTCCGCACCTCCAGCCTGGACATAAGGCTTGCCGAATGCTATGAGGAGCTGAATGCGGGGAAGTTCCTCAATTCACATGCCGCTCTCTATGCAAGGTACTTCAAGGAGATCGAGGAAGAGGATGGCAGCAGGCATTACGAGTACAACGAGGAGCATATAGAGGGCCGGGAGACGAAGTATGCGGGGCTCTTCGCCATCGTCACTGACAGGATGGATCTCTCCAGCACGGATGTGATGAACGTATACAGGGACAAGGACGGGGTCGAGAAGATATTCAATGACATAAAGAACGTCCAGGACTGCAGGCGGCTCTCTGTGCATACCAGGCAGGCGATGGACGGGCGTGTGTTCATCGTCTTCATCGCCTCGATACTGATTGCTGAGATGAGGCAGAGGCTGAAGGGATGCAAGGACAGGGAGGAGCTGACGATTGATCTCGTGAGGAAGACCCTGGACAAGGTCTCGGTCTCATATGTGAGGAGAGACGGCAAAAGGAAGCATGTGCAGCTGTATTCCGATCTTACCGGCAAGCAAACGTTGCTTCTATCTTCATTGTTGAAGGTCAAACCCGCTGATGTGGAGAAGATCTTGAAGGAAATCCTAGTTTAGAAATGGGAATACAGGTGTAGTACGATATTCATCAATGATGTAAGAATCTGCAATTAGCTTTGACGACTTGTTATTAGCTTTACTGGCCTTGAATATGTTCCTTGAATGATTTTTCGATATAAAAAGAGACCATAAAAGAGACTTTTTGAGGGCGTCTGAAAATTTATTTCTTTATAATAAAATGAATTAACTATCAAAAATAAGTCCCCAGAACGAGACTTGAACTCGTACGGCATTGCTGCCAAAGGATTTTAAGTCCCTTGTGTCTACCGATTTCACCATCTGGGGATATGCGTATTGTACATAAAGTTTCCGATTGTTGAAAGAGTGCGGAGGTAGTATCATCTGTATGTAGATTCCTTAGTATGATGTGTTGAGATTTTATTTCTTGATTATATTCCAATTCCGGATTATAAATTACGTATGAAGTATATAAGCATTACAGAAGCTGCCCAGAAGTGGGGAATGTCAGATAGACGCATAAGGTATCTCTGCACAGCAGGTCGTGTGGATGGCGCTATAAAGCTTGGCTGGACATGGACTATCCCGAGCGATGCCCCTCGTCCGACAGATGGCCGCCATATGAGGAAGTACCGGAATACTGACATAAGGCCAGGAACTGTCGATGTCGATTATCTGAAGAAGCTCCAGGATCATTTCCATCCTGATACATCGCTGAAGGAATCAAAGGCTTATCAGAAGATAATACTCCGCTCGTTTGTGTCTTTGATGGCGATTGCCGGCGAGAAGGTAAGCGAGCGCGATGTGAGGGCTGTCTATTCCGGAAAGATTGTTCCGTCGATGCCTCTTGAGCTGCATCTCATAATCCTGAACTTCAGGTCCCTGATGCTTTCGCTTGTCGATATGACCGACCAGTGGAATCTCAAGGACATGAAGAATGTATATGTCCGTCTGATGCAGGGCATCGATGATATCGCAGCATCCTCATTCCGTTCAGGACTTTCGCGTTTTCCTGCGCGTGAGACTCATGTGAAGGTTCCTGATGACATGGAAGGAGCAGTTCTCCTTTATGAGACACAGTGGCGCCGTATGCATGGCCTTGTCTCCGCATCGCTTCTCTATGCTGAGATTCTCCGCATTGAGCCTTATGAGGAGTATTCAGGATTGTTCGCCTATCTGATACTTGCTGGAGAACTTCTCCGTAATGGTATTCTGCCCCCATGCTTTGAGCCCGACAGCATCGATGAGGAAAAGGCAGCATTCTCCCTCGCTATAAAGCAGGGTAATTATTCGCTTTTCACATCCTATGTCGAAAGAGCCGTGCACTCATCATATAAGGAGATCGAGAATGTATGATCAGCTGATAAGGAATGCTTTGGTCTATGATGGTACAGGCTGTGAGCCTGTGAGGACCAATGTCGCTGTCTTCGATGATGTATTCGCTTTCATAGGCAAGGGGAACATCGTGAGAGCAAGGCGCATAATCGATGCAGATGGCCTTGTGATGACCCCGGGCTTCATAGACATCCATACGCATTCAGAGCTTGAGGTGATGAGGGACAGGCGTGCGATGATGAGGATAGGACAGGGGATCACTACCGACGTCTCAGGAAACTGCGGCATAGGATGCTTTCCGGCGACAGAAGCGTTGAGGAAAGCCTCTGAGGATGTTCTTGGTCATTATCCTGAATGGTCATGGACCGATTTCCGCTCATTCTCATCCTGTATGCTCTCTTCAGGCATCGCGATAAATGAGGCTCTGCTTGTACCGCATTCAGCTCTCCGCTTTGCCGCGATGGGTGATGATGCCGGACGGATTGCTTCTGATGCAGAGATCGACAGGATGTGCGGAATCCTTTCATCCGAGCTTGAGGCTGGAGCCGCGGGATTCTCTTCAGGGCTTTATTACAATCCATGCGTATTCTCAGACAGCAGGGAGCTCAAGGCGCTTCTTTCGGTTGTGAAGGCTCATGGAAGGATATTCTCCGTACACCACAGATGCGAGGGAAATGATGTCATCGCATCTCTCAGGGAAGTGCTTGATGCAGCTGAGGAGACAGGTGTCCGCATAGAGGTCTCACACCTCAAAGCCATAGGAAAGGCAAACCAGCCGAAGGTCGCCCAGATGCTCGATATGATCGATGCGTACAGGGGAAGGGGAGTCGATGTAGGATTCGACCAGTATCCATACACATTCGGCTCGACAAGTCTCTACTCGCTGCTTCCTCCTGATATCCTGTCGCTTTCGCGTCTTGAGCAGCGCCTTGCGCTCTCCCTTGATAATGAACGTGAGGATATAAAGAAGGAGATGCTCAATCCATCTGGTTGGGACAGCATCTACGAGATGGTCGGGCCTGACGATATCCGTGTGCTGTATCTCGAGGGGATGGATGAATATACGGGGAAGTCGCTATCCGAGATAGGCGGGATGAAGGGAAAGGATCCCCTTGATGCGCTGTTCGACCTGCTGTCTGAGGAGACAGGGCTTGCGGTGATGACAGATGTGACGGAAAGCGATGAGAACCTTGTCAGGATAATGTCTCATCCGCTGATGAGCTTCGGATCAGATGCGCTTTACTCTTCCCCGATAAAGCACCCGCGTTCTACGGAAGCCGTGAAGGAATTCCTGCTTGAATATGTGGAGAAGAGGCATGTCATGACATTCCAGGAAGGAATAAGAAGACTTACCGGTAAGAATGCGGACAGAATGGGATTCAGTGACAGGGGCTACGTGAAGGAAGGATATAAGGCTGACTGGCTTCTCTTCAGGAAGGAAGACCTGAAGATGCGCTATATCTCTGTGAATGGATCGCTGGTCCTTGATGATGGCATATGGAATGATATAAGGCCAGGCCGCATCATCAGCTCATTCGTCAAATGACATTATGAACTTCTTCGTGCGTTCAGCCTGAGGGGAGAGGAACAGCCTCTCAGGCTCTCCTTCTTCGACGATGACACCTCCATCCATGAATATCGCCCAGTCTGAGATTGCTCTTGCGAAATGCATCTCATGTGTGACGACAGCCATAGTCATCTTCTCCTCAGCCAGTGTCCTTATGACTTTCAGTATTTCCCTTGTGAGCTCAGGATCCAGTGCCGATGTCGGCTCATCGAAGAAGAGCACCTCCGGATCAAGAGCCAGAGCCCTTGCGATCGATACTCTCTGCTGCTGTCCGCCGGAAAGCTGATAGGGATAGCAGCTGGCCTTTTCCTCAAGGCCCATTTTCTTCAGAAGTCCCATCGCCTTTTCTTCTGCCTCTTCCTTCGATCTCTTCAGCACCGCACGCTGTGCTTCCGTTATATTCCTCAGAACGGAAAAGTGCGGGAAGAGATTGAATGACTGGAATACAAGTCCTGTCTTGAGCCCGATTCTTCTCAGATCATCGGATGAGGCATATACAGCTTTTCCTCCGACATTCCTGAACATGATATCCCCGTCGACTGTCAGGGTACCGCTGTCAGCCTTCTCAAGCTGCGTGATGATCCTGAGCATCGTGGACTTGCCGGAGCCTGATGGTCCGATTATCGAGAGCACCTGTCCTTTTTCCAGCGTGAAGCTTATATCGCGGAGGACTTCAGTCTCTCCGAATGATTTCGAAAGATTTTCAAGCCTTATCATTTCCATAAGATCACCTGTAGTAGCTGAGCTTCTTTTCTCCAAGGACGAACAGTCTTGATACTATATAGTTCATTATGAAATAGAAGATGCCAGCGATGAATATAGGGACAGTCGAGAACTCGCGTGCAGATGCCGTCTGAGCGACACGGAAGAGCTCCGCGACTCCGATTGTCTGCGCAAGCGCAGTATCCTTGACCAGAGTTATTACTTCATTTCCCAGCGATGGAAGAATTGTCTTTATGACCTGAGGCAGTATTATATGGAAGAATGTATATGCCTTAGAGAAGCCAAGGACCTTCGCAGCCTCATACTGGCCGCGGTTCATTGCCTGAAGGCCTGATCTGTAAATCTCGGCGAAATATGCGCTGTAGTTTATCACGAATGCGACAATGCATGCCGTGAATCTGTCATATGAGACGCCAAAGACATAGAATGGGGCGAAATATACGAATATAAGCTGAAGGATAAGGGGCGTCCCCCTCATTATCTGGATATAGAGATCCGTAATCCACCTTAGGGGGCGGAATGATGACATCTTGCCTTTTGCTACCACGAAGCCAAGGGGTAGCGAGAAGGCAAGGGTCAGGAAGAATATCCTGAATGATACCAGTGTTCCTTCGAACATCTGAGAGAGGAGGCCGCTCATTTCTTCTTTTACTTTCCTATTGTGGTGATATCAGCGCCGAACCACTTCACTGCGATTTCGGCAAGCGTGCCATCTTCTGCCATCGCATGAAGCTGCTTGTTCACCTCTGCGCAGAGAGCTGCATCGCCCTTTCTGAATCCTATAGCATATTCCTCTTCTGTGAGCGTCTGGTCAAGAATCCTGAAATCCTTTCCTGACCTGTTGATGTTGTCATTTGCGACGAGGAGGTCCATGACTACTGCGTCAACGCCGCCGATCTCAAGGTCCATGAGAGCTGTGAGGTTCTCCTTGAATTCGACAACACTGCTGAGACTGTCCTTGAAGCCCGGAGTATCATCGATGGCGATCTGTGCGCTGGAACCTGCCTGAACACCGACCTCACAGTCCGCAAGATCCTCAAGTGTATTCACAGGGCTGTCGCTCCTGACTACCACGACCTGTGCATTCCTGACATATGGCTCTGAGAATGTCATCACGCGTTCTCTTTCCGGTGTCACCGTGAAGCCATTCCATATGCAGTCGATATTCCCTGTGGCAAGTTCCTGTTCCTTTGCATTCCAGTCTATAGGCTGGGCAATGAGCTCAACTCCGATCCTGCGGCATACCTCTCTTGCCGTATCGATATCGAAGCCTACGATCTCGCCGTTCTCATCTCTGAATCCCATAGGCGGGAAAGCATCGTCAAGGCCAAGCACGAATGTTCCCTTATCGATGACTTTCTGCAGGGAGAGGTCCTCTCCGCCTTCGCTGGCTCCTGAGGCCATCGCGAATCCTGCTGCGGCTATCAGCACGAGGCAAAGCGTGAAAATTCTCTTCATTGTTTCCTCCGTGAATGAAGAATACCATCAAGTTGCAATGAATGAATAGTGCATAGATATGCATAATCTGCATATTCATTCAGGATTTCTGCTGGGCGTCGCTTGTTCAGACCCATGAAAAGCCATCTGCAAATATTTTTCCAAGTGGTTGCATTTTTGTTGACAGTGACACCGCCATTGAAGTACAAAATGAAAAAATCGCTTAATGGAGGAGAAAGAAAACGATGACAAAGACATTGACTATCGCTATATCTGTTCTCCTTCTATCTCTTATCGTCATTATATGCTGAACCGCGGTTTCAGATATTTGATGATATCAGGAGACCCGTGGTTTCAGGCCAGATCGGGTCTCTTTTGTTTTTTGAAGGAGGCGCTGGATGAAGTATGAAAAGAACAGCTATACGCTTGCAATCCTTGTCAACAACAGATCGGGAGTGCTGATGCGCGTCGTCGCGCTCTTCTCTAGGAGAGGCTACAATATCGACTCCCTTTCAGTCGGAGAGACAGAGGATCCAGCGACGAGCCGCATAACGATTGTCGTGTCAGGTGACCGCCAGATCGTCGAGCAGATAATACGTCAGGTCGAGAAGCTCGTCGATGTGAAGAAGGTCTATGAGATGACTCAGAATGGCTCGCTTCAGAGAGAGCTTGTCCTTGTGAAGATCAAAGCTGATGAAGATACACGTTCCAAGATCGCGGAGATTGCCGAGATCTTCAAGGCCAAGATCATCGATGTGACTCCAACGACGCTTACGATGCAGCTTACGGGTTCCCTCGATAAGCTTGAATCGTTCCTCACGCTTGCATCTCCATATGGGATCGTCGAGCTTGTCAGAACCGGAATCACGGCCCTTGAGCGTGGTTCGAGACCATTATCGGAAACAACCTTCGGCTTAGAAGGCGAAGAATAAGGAGTGTGTAATATGAGCACAATGTATTATGAATCGGATGCGGATTTCTCGCTGATAAGAAGCAAGAAGGTCGCTATCATCGGCTATGGCAGCCAGGGACACGCACATGCATTGAATCTCCATGAGTCAGGAGTCGATGTCGTTGTCGGTCTCTACAATGGTTCCAAGAGCTGGGCAAAGGCAGAGGAAGCAGGACTCAAGGTCATGACAACTGAGGATGCTGTCAAGTGCTGTGATGTCGTGATGATCCTCGTAAATGATGAGAAGCAGGCAAAGCTCTATCATACATCTATTGAGCCATATCTCAGGAAGGGCATGTATCTTGCATTCGCCCATGGCTTCAATATCCATTTCGGACAGATTGTTCCACCAGAAGATGTCAATGTGATCATGATCGCACCTAAGGGACCTGGCCACACAGTGAGAAGCCAGTATCAGGAAGGCAAGGGTGTTCCAAGCCTTATTGCAGTGCATCAGGATCCTTCCGGGGACAGCGAGAAGGTGGCTCTTGCATATGCAGCTGCTATTGGCGCAGGTAAGGCAGGCATCTTCGTGACATCGTTCAAGGAAGAGACGGAGACGGACCTCTTCGGTGAGCAGGCAGTTCTCTGTGGCGGTGTCTCTCATCTCATCAAGGCAGGTTTCGATACTCTCGTTGAGGCAGGATATCAGCCTGAGATGGCATACTTCGAGTGCTGCCATGAGATGAAGCTGATTGTCGATCTCATCAATCAGGGTGGTCTCTCATATATGAGATACTCATGCTCCGATACAGCAGAGTATGGCGATTACGTATCAGGTCCGAAGATTGTCACAGATGAGACAAAGAAAGCTATGAAGGGCATTCTCACGGATATCCAGAATGGTACATTCGCACGCAACTGGCTTCTTGAGAATCAGGTCGGGCGTCCATTCTTCAATGCGACAAAGAGGATGGAGAGAGAGTCCCTGCTTGAGAAGACAGGCGCAAAGCTCAGATCTCTCATGAGCTGGCTCAAGAAATAAAAGGTATAAGGAGGAAAAGGATGGCAGAGCATCTCTATATTTTCGATACAACGCTCAGGGATGGAGAACAGGCTCCAGGATATAGCATGAACCTGGAAGAGAAGATACGTATCGCCAGGCAGCTAGAGACTCTAGGCGTTGATATAATCGAGGCTGGCTTTGCCATCTCTTCCCCCGGTGATGCGGAGAGTGTAGAGGCAATTGCCGCTGCTGTGAAGGATGTGACAGTCGCATCCCTCGCAAGAGCTCTCCCCAAGGATATCGATGCGGCATGGAATGCGGTGAAGAAAGCAAACAGACCAAGGATCCATGTATTTCTTGCCACAAGCGATCTCCATCTGCAGTATAAGCTGAAGATGTCCAGGGATGAGGCCCTTGATAGAATCAGGGACAATGTCAGGTATGCAGCATCTCTCTGTCCAGATATCGAATTCTCCCTTGAGGATGCGACAAGGACCGACATCGATTATATGTGCCGCGTTGTCGAGGAAGCGATAAAGTGCGGCGCGACAACCATAAATCTCCCTGATACCGTAGGTTATGCATCTCCTGATGATATCTCATCAATGGTCAGCTCTGTCATGAACAGGGTACCGAACATCGATAAGGCAATCATCTCGATGCACTGTCATGATGATCTCGGGCTGGGTGTCGCTAATACGCTTGCAGGCGTGAAAGCCGGAGCAAGACAGGTTGAATGCACGCTCTGCGGAATCGGAGAGAGAGCTGGAAACGCGGCCCTTGAAGAGATTGTGATGGCTATCAAGACACGCCACGATGTCTACAATGTCGAGACAGGCATAAAGACAGAAGAGCTTTACCGCTCCGCACGTCTCCTGCAGTCTACGACAGGCGTGAAGATTTTCCCTTCAAAGGCCATTGTCGGTGATAATGCATTCGCCCATGAGTCAGGTATCCATCAGCATGGTATGATGGCGAACTCCCTGACATATGAGATCATGACCCCAGAAAGCGTAGGAGTCGTCAAGACAAACTACGTCCTCGGAAAGCATTCAGGGCATCATGCCTTCAAGAAGAAACTCGAGGAACTCGGCTATGTGCTCCCTGATGATGAGACTGCAAGGCTTTTCTCTGAATTCAAGAAGCTCTGCGACAGGAAGAAGAACATCTCCGACAGGGATATCGTGGCGCTTGTCGAATCAACTGAAGAGGAAGCGAAGAAGATCTGGACTCTTGAGTCATTTGTCGTGAACAGCGGCAACAAGATGACGAGTACAGCATGCATATCGCTCAGGAAGGGCGATAAGGTCTATGAGGGCATTGCAGCTGGCACTGGACCTGTCTATGCATCCCTCAGGGCTGTTGAGAAGATCATCCGCCATCCATTCTCCCTTGAGGATTACCAGCTCTCTGCTGTCACTGAGAACAAGGATGCTCTTGGCGAGGCTCATGTGAAGATCTCTGACTCTGAGCACGTATGGCGTGGCCGCGGTGTCTCGACCGATGTCATAGAGGCTTCGATACTTGCATGTCTTTCAGCGGTGAACAGGATGCTTGATGGTGAAAGCGCATCTATTGATGGTGGAAAGAGCGCCATAAGGCTTTCATTCGACAACGATATGCTGATGGGACATACGGACAAAGAGGAGGAATATTCCGATGACAATGACTGAGAAGATACTTGCCGCAGCCGCAGGCGAGAAGGAAGTTCATCCGGGACAGCTTATCATGGCGGATCTCGACCTTGTGCTCGGCAATGATATCACAAGCCCTGTGGCAATCAAGGAGTTCCATAAATTCGGAAAGGAACATGTCTTTGACAAAAGCAAGATAGCGCTTGTCCCTGATCACTTCACTCCTAATAAGGATATAAAGGCAGCAGAGCAGTGCCTCTGTGTCAGGAAGTTCGCGAAGAGCGAATCGATAAAGAACTACTTTGAAGTGGGAGAAGTCGGCATTGAGCATGCCCTCCTTCCTGAGAAGGGACTTGTGACAGCTGGCGATGTCGTCATCGGCGCAGACAGCCATACATGCACATATGGAGCGCTCGGGACGTTCTCGACAGGAGTCGGTTCGACTGACATGGCTGCAGGCATGGCAATAGGCAAGGCATGGTTCAAGGTTCCTTCCGCAATCAGGTTCAATCTTGTCGGCAAGATGGGACCAAGAGTTTCAGGAAAGGATGTGATTCTCCACATCATAGGCAAGATAGGAGTCGATGGCGCTCTCTACAAGGCGATGGAGTTCACAGGTCCCGGAATCATGAACCTGACGATGGATGACAGATTCACGATCTCCAATATGGCCATAGAGGCAGGTGCCAAGTGCGGTATCTTCCCTGTAGATGAGAGGACACTTGCGTATCTGAAGGAGAGCGGAGCTAAGGAGCCTAAGATCTTCGAGGCAGATCCTGATGCTGAGTACGAGAAGACTATCGATATCGATCTGGCTGATATTCCTCCGACAGTCGCATATCCGCATCTTCCGGAGAATACCCATCCTGCATCAGAGGGGAAGGATATCGCAATCGATCAGGTAGTCATCGGTAGCTGTACCAATGGCAGGATATCGGATCTGAGGGCTGCTGCTGAGATCCTTGCTGGCAAGCATGTCCATGAGGGTGTGAGGTGCATAATCATCCCTGCTACCCAGAAGATCTGGAAGGAAGCCATGCATGAAGGTCTCTTCGATATCTTCATCGATGCAGGCTGTGTCGTATCGACACCTACATGTGGTCCGTGTCTTGGTGGCTATATGGGCATCCTCGCGAAAGGCGAGAGGTGCATATCCACGACCAACCGCAACTTCGTAGGACGCATGGGACACACAGAGAGTGAGGTTTACCTTGCATCACCTTATACAGCTGCGGCATCTGCAGTGACTGGAAGAATAACAGATCCGGAGGATTTCGTATGAACGCATCAGGAAGAGTATTCCGCTATGGAGACAATATAGATACGGATGTGATCATCCCGGCCCGCTATCTCAACACATCGGACCATAAAGAGCTTGCATCGCATTGTATGGAGGATATCGACAAGGATTTCGTGAAGAACGTGAAGCCTGGCGATATCATAGTGGGCGGCAGGAACTTCGGCTGCGGTTCTTCAAGGGAGCATGCTCCTATTGCTATCAAGGCAAGCGGCATAAGCTGTGTCATCGCATCGACTTTCGCGCGCATATTCTACCGGAACTCGATAAACATCGGGCTTCCGATCCTTGAGTGCGATGAGGCTTCCAGGGAAATCAAGGATGGCGATTCAGTCTCTGTTGATTTCTCATCAGGCACAATTGTCGATGAGACAACAGGAAAGACTTACAAGGCAGAGCCATTCCCGCCTTTCATGCAGAGCCTCATCCAGGCAGGCGGACTTGCTGAATACATCAAGGAGAATTACTGATGGATATGAGGATCGCATTGATTCCTGGAGACGGAATCGGACCGGATATCGTAAGAGAGGGCGTGAAGATCCTGAATAAGACAGCTGATCTTTATGGACACAGAATCGAGTATGTGGAAGTCGATGCTGGAGGCATTTCCATCGACAAGTACGGCATTCCTCTTACGGAAGACAATCTTGAGAAGGCAAAGAGTGCGGATGCAGTGCTCCTTGGTGCTGTAGGTGGCCCTAAGTGGGATGGCATGCCTGGCGATAAGCGTCCTGAGAAGGGGCTTCTCGGACTGCGAAGCGGAATGGGGCTTTTCTGCAACCTGCGCCCCGCAAGAATCTACCCGGAGCTTTCATCGGCATCTCCGCTGAAGGATTCGATCATCGCAAATGGCGTTGACCTGATAGTCTTCAGGGAACTTACAGGCGGTATCTATTTCGGCAAGAAGGAAAGGACTTCTGATGGTGCTTACGATGTGATGTCATACACTGAAGGTGAGATAGTCAGGATCGCGAGAAAGGCTTTCGAGGCTGCGAGGCTCAGAAGGGGCAGGGTGACTCTTGTAGACAAGGCAAATGTTCTTGAGACTTCCAGACTCTGGAGGGAGACAGTGAAGAAGCTTTCCGCTGATTACCCTGATGTCGAGCTTGATTTCATGTATGTCGACAACGCATCGATGCAGCTTGTCAGGGATCCTTCGCATTTCGATGTTCTCCTTACTGAGAATATGTTCGGCGATATCCTCTCCGATGAGGCTTCCCAGATTACTGGCTCTATAGGGATGCTTCCGTCTGCTTCCCTCAGGGATGACAGTTTCGGCATGTATGAGCCTATACATGGCTCTGCTCCTGATATCGCAGGGAAGAATATCGCGAACCCTATTGCGACGATACTCTCATGCGCGATGATGCTCCGTTATTCATTCTCTCTTGAGGATGAGGCCAGATGCATCGAGGATGCCGTCGCTGCATCTTTGTCTGATGGCATCCGCACATCGGATATCGCGGCAGGCGGCAATTATATAGGGACTGCTGAGTGCGGTGATGAGATTGCAAGGAGGATGCAGAGATGAGATCGGATTCAATGAAGATGGGTGCGCAGAAGGCACCTCACAGATCGCTTATGAAGGCACTTGGATGGACTGACAGGGAAATCGCAATGCCTACAGTCGGTGTCGTAGCTGCATTCAATGAGATAATCCCGGGTCACTGCGAGCTCCTGAAGATAGCGGAGGCTGTAAAAGCCGGTGTGAGGGAGAATGGCGGCAATCCCGTGATGTTCCCTGTAATCGGTGTATGCGATGGAATTGCCATGGGCCATACAGGAATGAAGTATTCCCTTGCATCGCGTGAGCTGATTGCTGATTCGATCGAGGTCATGGCTACAGCCCATCCATTCGATGCCCTTGTATTCATTCCTAACTGCGACAAGATCGTTCCTGGCATGCTCATGGCTGCTGCCCGAATGGATCTTCCATCGATATTCGTATCTGGAGGGCCGATGCTTGCAGGTCACATAAAGGGCGGTGACAAGCGCGGCATGTCCCTTTCCTCCATGTTCGAGGCTGTGGGAAAGCATGCAGCAGGGAAGATGACAGATGATGAGCTTCTCGACTGGGAGAACTCAGCATGCCCATCATGCGGTTCATGCTCTGGAATGTATACGGCGAACTCAATGAACTGCCTCACAGAAGCCATCGGAATGGGACTTCCAGGCAATGGAACGATTCCTGCCGTGTACTCAGAGCGCATAAGGCTTGCGAAGGAAGCGGGCTTCCAGGTCATGGAGCTTCTCAAGGCTGGTATCACGGCACGCAGCATAATGACAGAGAAGGCATTCATGAATGCCCTTGCCGTCGATATGGCACTCGGTTGTTCGACAAACACGATGCTTCACCTTCCTGCCATTGGTCATGAAGCTGGTGTCGATATCGATATCTTCAAGGCAAATGAGATCAGTGCAAAAGTTCCTAATCTCTGCCATCTTGCGCCAGCTGGTCCCCATCATATGGAGGATCTGTATCAGGCGGGCGGCGTTATGGCTGTGATGAAGGAGCTTTCGAAGAAAAATCTCCTAGATCTCGATCTGATGAGCGTCACAGGAAAGCCAATCGGCGACTCGGTCTCAAAGGCAAGGAATACTGACCCTGAGGTCATCCGTCCTATAGACAATCCTTATTCAGAGACGGGCGGCATTGCAGTTCTCTCCGGTTCTCTTGCTCCAGAGGGTGCTGTCGTGAAGAGAAGCGCAGTTGCTCCTGAGATGTTCGTACATAAAGGGCCGGCACGTGTCTTCAACAGCGAAGAGGAAGCTATCGGGGCTATCTTCGGCAATAAGATAAAGAGTGGCGATGTTGTTGTCATCCGCTATGAAGGACCGAAGGGCGGTCCTGGAATGAGGGAGATGCTCAGTCCTACATCGGCAATCGCCGGAATGGGACTTGATAAGGAAGTCGCGCTCATAACCGACGGAAGATTCTCCGGAGCGACACGCGGTGCATCGATCGGGCATGTATCTCCGGAAGCTGCATCGGATGGTCCGATTTCCCTCGTCGAGGAAGGCGATATCATAAGCATAGATATCCCGGGACTGAAGCTGGATCTTGAAGTCGATGAGAAGACCCTGGAAGAGAGAAGGAAGACGCTTGTGAAGCCAGAATGTCCTATAAAGACAGGTTATCTTTCAAGATACTCAAAGCATGTGACATCGGCACGTCAGGGTGCAATCATAAAGGAGGATTGAATTTGAAGCTTACAGGTGCGGATATAATAATCGAATGTCTTGTAGAGCAGGGTGTTGATACAGTCTTCGGCTACCCTGGCGGTCAGGTTATCCCGCTTTATGATGCCCTCTACAGATGTGGCGGCAGGATCCGCCATATCCTCACAGCTCATGAGCAGGGAGCGAGCCATGCAGCGGATGGTTATGCGCGCTCTACAGGAAAGACCGGTGTCTGCATTGCGACATCAGGCCCGGGAGCTACCAATCTCGTGACTGGCCTTGCCACAGCTTATATGGACTCTGTCCCTGTAGTCGCAATCACTGGAAACGTACCTCTCAGCCTTCTCGGCAGGGACAGCTTCCAGGAAGTCGATATCACCGGGATAACGATGAACATCACGAAGCACAACTATATCGTAAAGGATATAAAGGATCTTGCTTCGACTGTCCGTGAGGCGTTCTATATCGCAAACGAGGGCCGTCCGGGTCCTGTCCTCATCGATGTACCTAAGGATATACAGGTTGCTGAGTATGAATATGAGAAGACAGAGCCAAGGAAGATCGTCCCGGTCTCTTCAAGATTGAGGGAAAAGGATCTTGAGGCTGCCGCGAAGCTCATACTCTCATCCGAGCGTCCTATGTGCTATGTAGGCGGCGGTGTCATCCGTTCGGATGCATCTGAATATCTTAACGAATTCCTCGATATGATTGATGCTCCGTGTGGTTCATCTCTTATGGGACTTGGTGCTGTCGACTGCTCATCAAACCGCTTCACTGGCATGATCGGCATGCATGGCACGAGAGTCTCGAATATGAGCATCAACAACTGCGATCTCCTGATTGTCATCGGTGCAAGATTCTCTGACAGGGTGATATCGAAGTCGAGCACATTCGCACGTCAGGCAAAGATCATCCAGATCGATGTCGATCCTGCGGAGTTCAATAAGAACATCATCTCTGAAGTCCATATCGTCGCAGATCTCAGGATTGCGCTTCCACGCCTTATGAAGAAGATAGGGAAGAAGCTTGACCACAGGCTCTGGATTGATACGATCAAGGATGCCAAGAGGCGCTATCCTATGCGTGTCAGCACCGATGCCGAGAGGGCAAAGAAGATTCTCTCAGCACTTGAGAAAGTCCTTCCTGAGAACTCATACATCACTACTGAGGTTGGACAGCATCAGATGTGGGCAGCTCAGTTCCTGATGAATCATAAGCCACGGCACTTCCTTACATCAGGTGGCCTTGGAACTATGGGTTATGGCACAGGAGCCGCGATTGGTACTCAGGTATCTCATCCTGATGCCCGTGTCGTGAATATCGCAGGAGATGGCTCTTTCAGGATGAACTGCAATGAGCTTGCGACAATCGCCCGCTACCGCCTTCCTGTGATTATCATAGTCATGAACAATCATGCGCTTGGCATGGTCAGGCAGTGGCAGACTCTCTTCTATGAGTCGCATTACTCAGAGACTACGCTTGAGACACCTCTTGACTGGGTGATGCTTGCCAATGCCTATGGAGTCGATGGCATGAGAATAGGGCCGGATGATGATCCTGAGGCTGTGATTGCAGCTGCTGTATCCCTTGGCAAGCCTGTGGTCATTGATGCTTACATACCGTCTGATGACAAGGTTTATCCTATGGTAGCTCCAGGCGCATCAATCTCCGATATGCTTGGCTATGTGGATATGCAGGACAATAGCTGAATAACTGGCAGCTGGTGCAGGAATGTGCCAGCTGTTTTCAAATCAGATAAGAAGTGTTACATATTGAGGATATAGAAGCATCACTTCCTGTCTGTTACATTCCTGAACACCTCGGACACATCCCATCCAAGAGGATATGCGAGCCTCGATATCGTCGATAATGCAATCGTCCTCAGCCCGTCCCTGTGCAGCATCTTCCTCACATGGTTCACATCAGCATCGAGTATATAAGCCGCCTTCGATATCGATATCCCATCATCCCTGTATGCAGACCTGATGACTGCTGTGATGTCATCCCTCGTGAATCTATGCATGTCTCCAATAGATGGCTTCACTTCAATCTCATCTGAATCCGCCAGACTGAGGAAATCATCATATGACATGGATATGGCATCAAGCACCTCATTGAGCTTGATCAGCGATATATCCCATCCGCCATATGCCGAGTAGTCGGTCC
>CALXLA010000012.1 GCA_944389075.1 uncultured Spirochaetaceae bacterium | reverse complement strand
ATGATATTCTCTGCTCCATGGAAAAGGGACTTCAGATTGAGAACCTCACGCTGTCCATTGGTGGCAGACTCATTCTCGATGATATATCTATGACACTTGAGAGCGGTACATTTGCTGCTTTATGTGGTCATAACGGGGCAGGGAAGAGCCAGCTCCTCAGATGCATCAAGGGACTGAGAAAGCAGGATGGTGGAAGGATCCTTATCAATGGAGCAGAAGCTGATGAAAAGGAAAGGCTGAAGAAGGTTGCCCTTGTCTTCCAGAATGCAGAGATGCAGATTGTCAGTCAGAGCGTTGAGAAAGACATCGCATTCGGTCCTGAGAACATGGGACTGGACAGGGCTGAAATAAGAAGGAGAGTCGAGTCAGCAATGTCGCTGATGGGACTGACCGATAAAGCGAAGCAGAGACCGCAGACACTTTCAGGCGGCGAGCTCCGGAAATGCGCTATCGCAGGGATTCTCGCAATGGAGCCCGATGTGATTCTTCTCGATGAGCCGTTTGCGAATCTTGATTATCCTTCAGTGCTAACTGTCATAAGAGCATTAAACACGTTGCATGAGAAGGGATATTCAATCCTTGTTGTCTCACATGATGCCGAGAAGTTCCTTGCCCATACTGACAGGCTTTTCATAATGGAAGGAGGAAAGCTGAAAGAGCAGGGAAAGTCAGCAGAGCTTTATAGCCTGCTTCCTTCCTATGATATCTATATTCCTGAAAACGCTTCATTCGGAGAGCTGACATGGCTGAAGCGATGATCTTCCACTACAGGAATGATGACAACATCCTTACGCGCATGAATCCGAATGCAAAGCTCGTGGCGCTTCTTTCGTATTCTGCCATTATATCATCAGCAGAGCGATATGAGGTATTCGTGCTTGCTGTCATGCCTGTCATTGTTGCCATGATGATACATCTGCCATGGCACAGATATCTGAAGGAGAGCAGCTTCTTCATCGTACTTGCCGCCATCATGTGGTTATCTGCGTATTTCCATTCATCTGATTTCATATCATCGGCGGCTTCAGCTGTGGCATTCCTTGCCATGGTACTTGCATCTGTGCTTCTGACAGACACGACAATGCCTGATGAGCTTTCACGTTCGCTCGGCTCAGCGCTTTCCCATGTTTTAGGAAGGTATGCATATGCATTATCCTCGCTGATGGAGATAACACTGTCCATGATTCCGCTTATCATCGACAGTGCCGCAGGCATGCTTGAGGCGAGGAAGGCCAGGGGAGCTTCTTTCATATCCCATCCGCTTTCCTCTCTTGCAGAGCTGTCCTCATCGATTCTCTCTGATATCTTCGATAAAGCTGAGATCTATATCGATGCATTGTACAGCAGAGGATATGACACATCATCTGGAAGATACTGCGCAGAGTACAGGAGATATGACTGGCTGATCATCGCATCATGTATAGTCATCACAATTGCATGGTTCATTTTCAGGGAGGTATGAATATGGAAAGAAAACAGATTACCGGATTTGTCATCACAGCGCTTTTCTCAGCGCTCATCGCTGCAGGTGCATTCATAAGAATACCATTTTATCCTGTGCCGATTACTCTTCAGACCTTGTTCGCGCTTCTTGCCGGGACATTGCTTCCTATACCGATGGCCATTGCCAGCGTGACAGTATATCTTATTCTGGGTGCGATTGGCCTTCCCATATTCACAACAGGAGGCGGGCTTGCTGCTCTTCTTGGACCGACAGGCGGTTATCTCATAGGCATGCTTCCATCTGTTGCGATAGGCGGTTTGCTTATGAAGGTGCTTGCGTCGAAGCCTCGTCTTGCTGCTGCAGTATCATCGGTCGTGGCTACAGCAGCTATCTATGCTGTGGGAATTCCATGGCTTGCATCTGCTATGGATATAGGGATTGCCCCGGCTCTTGCATCAGGATTCCTTCCTTTTGTGATAGGCGATACGCTGAAAATAATAGTCACTGTGATAATTACACCATCTCTGAGGATCAGGGTAGGAGAGATGCTCGGGTAAGATAGGAGAGCTTTCCGGCATCCTCAAAGCCAGCTTTGAGGTACAGCTTATGGCTTTCCTCTGATGAGTATGACAGTCCTATGAAGGACAGGCTGTCTTCAGCAAGGAGTGATGATGAGAGTGCCTCAACGACAGATAGAGCCAGTCCTTGCCGTCTGTATGCGCTGTCTGTCGTCACTCCGACAATATCCGCGCATATCCTGCTCTCATGTGCTGTGTAGCCTGCAGATACAAGCTTTCCATCCCTGTATATGCCTATGGCTTCCGCAGGAAATGGCTTTGATGCGTATTCTTCGGCAAGCGCATGTTTTTCCGATTCCTCATAGAAATCAGGAAGCATTGATTCCTTTTTCAGAAGCCTGAAGAGCGCAAGGAAATCCCTGGGTGAGGAGAGATGCCGGTATTCTGGTTCCGGGTAGCTATAAGAGGATGAACTGTCTTTTATCATCCTGTTTGCATGTTTTTCCTGATACAGTTCTCCGAAACGTTCGGATAGGGCCCTGATTGCATTTTCTGATGATACTATCACCTGAGGCTTCGTGTATTCCGCAACAGCGGAGGCGAATTCAGTGTCATCGGAGAGCATGAGGACAGCAAAACCTGAACAGAGAAGGGCAGTATCTTTTCCAGTTGAGAACACCTCTGTACGTTCAGGATGATTTGCAAGGGAAGAGATGAAGAACAGGGACTGTGCCCTGTTCTCCATAAGCTTGCTGAAGATCTCAGATTTCCGGCTGTCCGGAAGGTGAGTAAAGGTAGTTGAAGTACTCAGCATCTGTCGTAAGTGTCTTATCAAGCCCTGGCATTGTCTTCCTGTAGCTTTCAAGCGTTGTCCAGAGCCTAAAGAACTCAGGATTTGCAGAGTAGGAGGCCTGATAAATATCAGCAGCCTGCTTGTCTGCTTCGCCATTGATCCTCTCGCTCTCAGCATAAGCCTCGGAAAGGATTGCCATCTTGTCATTCTGCGTGCGTCCCTGCCATGAGAGAAGCTGTCCGCGTCCGTAGGATCTGTAAGCCTCAGCTATCTGGCTCCTTTCCTTGATCATCCTTGCATACACGCTTTCTGTCAGATCATCAGAATACCGGATCTGTCGGATTATCACATCCTCAAGCTCTATGCCGTAGTGCTCTGTAAGAGGCTGTGCGGCTTTGAGCATCATATCTGAAAGCCCATCGCGTCCGATGTTTATGGTCTCGTATCTCATCTCAGTAGATGTAAGGGACCTGAGCGTCTCTCTGTCTTCTGCATTCTCAACGCTGTCGATGTTCTCCTCATAGGATATCTCATTGATCCTGTTCGTCGAGCGGACCGCATCGGAAAGATAGTTCTCGGAGATGACAGTCCTTATCGTTGAGTCGAGGACATCATTGAGCCTTGCGATGCCGCCTTCGATTGTCTTGACTGTCGCATAGTACCTTGCAGGATCCGCGATTCTCCATCTTGCTGTCGCATCAACCCATATGAACTGGTTTTCCTTGGTAGGTATTCTCTGAGCCTCTCCGTCCCAGGAAAGCAGCATCTTAGGATATTTCGTGACTGTATCGACTACAGGTATCTTTATCTTCAGTCCTGCTTCTGTCTCGGCATCCACGATCTTTCCGAATCTTGTAACCACTGCTTGCTCGCCTTCGGATACGACATAGAAAGGACCGAGAAGAAGGAGGAAAGCCAGAAGGATTATTATGATTGTCAGTACTGTCATAAGCTTTCTCATA
Source organism: uncultured Spirochaetaceae bacterium (assembly GCA_944389075.1). GTDB lineage: Bacteria > Spirochaetota > Spirochaetia > Sphaerochaetales > Sphaerochaetaceae > Ornithospirochaeta. Next base: position 20,034 of record CALXLA010000012.1, on the reverse strand, counting down.
CAGTACCTCCCAGATCCCTGAACGGGATGAATGTCTCAAGATTCTTGTCAATCAGGACGATATTCCCGCTTTCAGATGTGATTATGTCTTCCATCGTCTCGATATACAGGCGCCTTGCGGTTGTCTCCTCATCACTCTCATACGCCTCGCGCATAGCATCGAATCTTGCTGTATCGCCCTTAGCCATGTTTATTCTCTCAGAGGCATATCCGTTGGCTTCCGCTATGATTTTCTCTGCCTGTCCTTCAGCTGCAGGAATTTCCTGATTGTAATACTGCTTGCCTTCGTTGATATAGCTGTTCATATCCTGTATTGCCTTGTTCACATCCTCGAAGGCATCCTGCACAGATCCCTCAGGGGGCACGATATTCTGAAGCTTGACCGTAACGACTTCGATTCCGAATCCGTAATTGTCGAAAAGTTCCTGCATCGCTATCTGTGCCTCATACTCGATCTGCGTCCTGAGACTTGTCATGACTGAAAGTATAGGAAGATCGCCGACAAGCTGATTCATCACGGACTGCGATATGTCCCTGATGGTCTTTTCCTTTTCCTGCACGGAGAAGAGGTAGGCGGCTGGGTCCGAGATCCTGTACTGCACAATCCATTCGACATCGACGATGTTAAGATCTCCTGTCAGCATCATCGATTCATCCTCAAAGGCCCTGGCCCTTGTCAGAGATGTTCCTGTTGGGTCTGTGGCCCTATAGCCGAATGTCATTGTCTTTACGACATTTGTCTCTACGTTGTAGTTCTTCTCTATACCGAAAGGAAGTTTCAGCTGAAGGCCAGGGCCGACAGTCCTGACATATCTGCCGAATCTGGTGACGACCGCATCTTCTGTCTGGTCGACAGAGAAGAACGATGTTGCAGCAGCGGCAAGGATCACAATGGCGGCTAATGCAATTGCAATAGCTTTGGCAGAAGGCATCCGCAGCTTGCTGAATCGAAATCCATTTTCCATGATTCCAATCTAACACCTGAAATGGCAAGAGGCAAATCATGTAGCCTTATGGAATCGATATTGCCTTTCCATGCCCTCCGGGGCTATAGTATGCGCATGAAGAAAAGATTGATCACATCAGCTCTTCCATACGTCAACAACATACCGCATCTGGGCAACCTTACACAGGTGCTTTCTGCAGATGTGTTTGCACGTTTCTGCCGCCTCAGGGGCTATGAGACGATGTATGTATGCGGAACAGACGAGTATGGCACGGCAAGCGAGACCAGAGCTCTTCAGGAAGGTATTTCACCACGTGAGCTCTGTGACAGATATCATGAGATACATAAGGCCATCTACAAGTGGTTCAATATCGATTTCGATTATTTCGGACGTACTTCAACGCCGCTTCAGACAGAGATTGTCCAGCATATCTTCCATGAGTGCGACAAGAATGGCTATATAACAGAGAAGGAGTCGGAGCAGCTTTACTGTCCTACATGCGGACGCTTCCTTGCGGACCGCTTTGTCAAAGGCACCTGTCCCCACTGTGGTTCAGAGGACGCCAGGGGAGACCAGTGCGAGAAATGCGGCACTCTTCTTGATCCTACAGAGCTCATAGAGCCTAAGTGTTCTGTCTGCGGCTCAGTACCTGTGATGAGGAAGACGAAGAACCTCTATCTCGACCTTCCGAAGATCATGCCGGAGCTGAGAGCATGGCTTGACGATGCATCCGAGAAGGGATTCTGGGCGAAGAACGCTGTACAGATCACATCATCCTGGATACGCGATGGCCTGAAGGAAAGATGCATAACCAGAGACCTGAAGTGGGGTATTCCTGTGAATAAGCCGGGATATGAGGACAAGGTGTTCTATGTATGGTTCGATGCTCCTATCGGGTACATCTCGATCACGGCCAATAAGACGAAGGACTGGGAGTACTGGTGGAGGGATCCTGAGAATACGGAGCTTTTCCAGTTCATCGGAAAGGATAATATCCCATTCCATACAGTTGTATTCCCATCATCGCTTCTTGCTACGAAAGAGAAGTGGACGATGCTCTACCATATGTCATCGACGGAGTACCTCAACTACGAAGGCGGCAAGTTCTCGAAATCGAAGGGAATAGGCATCTTCGGAAACGATGTGGAAGAGACTGGCATACCTGCTGATGTATGGCGCTTCTATATGTTCTACAACAGACCGGAGAAGAGCGACTTCACATTCACATGGTCTGATTTCCAGGATAAGGTCAACAAGGAGCTTATCGGCAATCTATCTAATCTTGTGAACAGAACACTCACATTCGTGAAGAGATTCTATGATGGAAATCTCGGAAGAGGTGAGCTTGATGAGGCTCTCAAGGCTGAGATCATAGCGAAGGAGAAGGAAATCACGGATTGCCTGGAACGCGCAGATGAGCGTGATGCAATCCATGCGATATTCGAGCTCAGCGATATCGGCAACAAGGCTTTCCAGGAAGGCGAGCCTTGGAAGATGAGGAAGGAGAATCCGGCTGCTGCTGAGAAGCTTCTCAGGACGCTCCTTTATCTGATCAGGGACCTTGGCGTAATGGTAATCCCATATATGCCATCGACTGGAGAGAAGATACTTTCCTTCCTTTCATCGGATGGCCTCAAATGGGATAGCGTCGGTACATTCGGAGGCGAAGTCTCCGTCGGACAGGCTGAGCTTCTTTTCCAGAAGCTTGAGGACGACAGGATAAAGGAACTCAAGGAAAGATATTCAGGTTCTCAGGCCGAGCGCCAGGAGAGAACAGAGGAGAATAAGATGGATAATGCAGAGGTGAAGGAAAGCCTTGCAGAGGAATTCGCAAGACGCGTGATCCTCAAGGTTTCGAAGATCGTTAACGTTGAGCGTCATCCGGGTGGTGACAAGCTGTATATACTCAAGCTTGACTGCGGAGAGGAGACAGAGAGGCAGATAGTCTCGTCAATTGTCCCGTTCTATAAGGAAGAAGAGCTTCTTGGCCGCAATATCGTGCTTGTATCGAATCTCAAGCCAGCTAATTTCAGAGGTGTCAAGAGCTATGGTATGCTTCTTGCTGCATCAGATCCTGCAGATACTGGGCATGAGACATGTGAGCTCATATTTGCCGATGATATTGCTCCTGGTACAGTCCTGAAGTACGATGGCGAAGGCGATGTCGAGAAGGTGACGACTTACATCAAGGCTGATCACTTCTTCGCAATGCCAATGAAGACAATCGATGGCTATGTGACAATCGATGGAAAGAAACTCGGCGCTGATGGCAAGTATCCTCGTGTTGAGAAATACATTAACGGGAATGTGGGCTGATTATGGGAAGCGAACTTCATAACAGGCTCATGAAGATAGCAGGGCAGGTCAATGCAATCGACAGGATGATTGAGTCATCGGCCAGCCCTCTGGATGTGCTTACGCAGATTCACGCTGCGAAGTCCGCCATCACGAAAGTTGCTGAGATTGTCGCATCGAATGCTATCTGCGATAAGGTCCAGGAAGAGGATGCTGAGACTGTGAAGGAGCTTGTAAAGCGCTTCTCAGGTCTTTCCTGAGGCTATTTTCATAGCACAGTTGCGGAATATCCTTCCTCTCTCGAATTCATTGGCGAAATGCTCATCTGCATAGCTTCCGGGAGAGAGAAGGATTATCTCGCTTGCATCCCTTCCTCTCTGGTGGGCGAGGGCTGCCTTATATGCAGCGTCCACCGCATCTTCCATTTTATCGAAAGGACCTGTGAATCTTATCCCATTGTGTCTGAGATACTGTATGATCCTGTCCGTGAGGCTGCCTGAGAGCAGTGTTATGGAGACAGCATCATCAAGTGGTCCTGCAAGCTCATCAAGTCCAGCTTTCATCTTATCTGTCCCCCCTACTATCAGGTGGACAGGCGTTCCGCGCATTCCCTTCATGGAGAATCTCACGGAAAGCGGAATGACAGATGATGAGTCATTTATGAATGAGATTCCATTGACGACCGACACGAGCTCAAGTCTGTTCGGGATTCCTTTATAGCCATGGAACGCATTCTTTGATTCGCCATATCCGAAGCCTAGGGCCCTGAGACATTCCCATGCGAGCTCCGATCCTGCCTTCGATTTGTACGGATTGAGTATCGATGGATATGTCTTTACCTTTGCTCTCGGTATGATTCCAGAAAAGAGTATCTTGTCCTTCAGAGGACGCGGTATGATCATCTTCCTTGCCCAAGGGCCGATTATGAGGCCGCCGTCCGCAGGATCTGCCGGAGAAGAGGGAAGTGGAATCTGATCCGTTATCGCGATGATATCAAGCCGGGGCCACTGATAGCCCAGGGATTCCGCAGTATCCCTGATCTGACGCTGTGACATTTCGATGATCACGGCGTCATATGTCCTGTTGTCATTCTCGATATCTGAAAGGATATGGAAGGCAGAGTAGCCAAGCCCTCCTTCAGAGAAGACAGCACGGATGCCAAGCCTGGAGAGCGCGTCTGTCAGAGCAGAGGCTGTCGAGGTCTTTCCCTTTGCTCCGAGTATCACGATCTTCTTCATCGTCTCGGTGCTTGGGTCGGTCAGCAGCGCCGCGATATCATTCATGATGCATTTCGCGTTTTTCTTTATGGAATATGGGATTGGGACACCTGGCATCTTGACGACTATGTCAGATACCGCAGCTTCCTTCTCAGCTTCGCTTCTGGAGATGAGCATCGCGCCTTTTTCCCTGAGCGAGGCCATCATAGGAGAGCCTTCTGCGCCTTTCTCGGCGAGAATGCTGACTTTATTGCCAAATTTCAGATAGTATTCAGCGGCTTCAGTTCCGGCACCCGATGTACCTGCTCCCATGATTAGGATCTTCACGCCTATAGTATAAGGTGAAATCAGAACAATCTCCATATGGATGCGATGGAAAAGAGGAAGAAACCGCCTTCTGTGGGATGGCGAAATATAGCATGAAGGCTATTGACAATGAGATTGCAAACACTACAGAATAGTCGGGTAATTACACTTAATCCAGAAACTGGATTGTATAAGGAGCAATATTGTGCCTTGCGGAAGAAAAAGAAAGAAGCATAAGATAGCAACTCACAAGAGAAAGAAAAGACTCAGAATGAACAGACACAAGAAGAAATAACTTCTTAGCTATCTTGCAGCCGCCGATAGGGATATCGGCGGTCTGTTTTTACTTGCATAAGTCCTTTCAGCTGTGCAGAATCACAGTATGCGTGTAGAAGAAATTCCTTTTTCTATCCTGTTCCCTGAAAGTGATGGTCATCATAAAGCTGTGCTCAGAGCTGTGCCCGATGGCGATAACATTCGTTTTCTCATTACGGCAGAGACGCCTTTCCTTCAGAGGATGGGATGGGATGATGACAACAGCGTATCAGTGACAATCGATGGCAAGAGCCTTTCATTCAGACCATCCGGAAAGGGAGATATTCCGTTCAGTACTGAAATACTTGAGAACAACAACAAGCGATCGCGGTACAGGATTTCCTTCTCGGTTCCGGTCCGGATCCCTTTTGAACTGGAAGCCAGAGCAGAGGGGCTTGAGATCATCTGACGCTTATTGCGCTCAGGGTATCTTCAGGAAGCAGCATCTTGAGCGCAATCTGTGCGGCATATATGCCGAATGCGGCAGTCACTGTCGGCAGAGAGCCGAGGACAGCGCGCTTCATCGTTCCTCCAGCCACAGCCTCCGCGCTCTCATCTTCCTCCGGCGGTATGAATGAGAATGATACTTTTTCATCGGAGAAGACGCAGCTTATCCCTCTACCGACTCCGCGTTTCTTCAGCCCTGATCTTATGGCCTTTGCGAGCGGGCATCCATAGCTGTCCATCACATCCGATACATGTATGAAAGAGACATCGCGCCTCAGCGCAGCGCCCATGCTCGATACAGCCTTGATATTGTTCTTCCAGGCAAATTCAAGAAGATCGGTCTTCGCAGTCACCGAGTCAATGCAGTCTATTATGCAGTCAGCTTCGGAGAAGATCTCAGCCACGTTATCCTTTGATATCACAGCAGGGCACTTCGTCACCACGCAATCTGGGTTGATGTCCTTGATGCGGTGTTCCGCCGCATCTGTCTTCAGCATCCCGATGGTGGAATGCAGAGCCAGGATCTGTCTGTTGAGATTGCTTTCTGATACTCTGTCGCAGTCGACTGTGATTATCCTTCCGACACCAGCTCTTGCAATGACCTCAAGCGCATGTCCGCCAACGGCCCCGAGCCCGGCGACAGCTACAGTGGAGTCCATGAGCCTCCTCACATTCTCTTCTCCGATAAGCCTTGCTTCTCTTTCGAATTGTTTTCTCAAAGCCATTCTGAAAGCATCTCCCATGTCCTTTCCGATATATCCTTCCCGAGAAGCTCTGAAAGCTCCCTGTTCCAGTTCCTGATTTCCATCTCCTGCTCATATCCTGCGGGCATATCCGATTCCGTAAGGAAGGGCAGGGTGATGAGTTTGGAGAAGCTTTTTGCGCGCATCGCTCTTCGTCCGATCGAGATCATGCCCCCGAGCGATATGAACTGCTTTGCCATTTCATATGAGCCTGTATAGCCATGCATTATGAACCTGCTTATTCCTGAAGTCCTCAGCGTCTTATAAGTCAGCTCATATGCACGGACTGTATGGATAACAGCTATCTTGTCATAATCCTTCGCAATTGTCAGTGCATCGCGGAAGAAAGCCATCTGTCCTTCCATATCAGGGTATCTTGAATCAATTCCGATTTCGCCGATGTGGAATCCTGCTTCTGCTGCATTCTCCAGATTCCTGAGGGAATGTTCTCTTCCTTCTGGAATCGCCCCTAGCGCCTTGTACCGATACCCTGTCAGCTTCCCGGCTTCATCTGATGATGCTGTTGCTATGAATGCATTTTCCGTGGATGCTCCCGGATGTGCATGCGCATCGAAGTCAGTCATTGACTCTCCTTATCACTCTTGCAGGATTGCCGACAGCCACGGATGATGGAGGGACATCCTTCGTTACGATGCTTCCTGCTCCTATCACGGAATCATCGCCGATGGTCACCCCCGGAAGTATTATCGCTCCAGCTCCTATCCAGACGTTGCTGCCGATCCTCACAGGCTTGTTTGACTGATAGCCTTCCTTCCTGAGAATTGGATCAAGAGGATGTGTCGCGGTGGCGATTGTGACATTCGGGCCAAGCTGCGTATTGTCACCGATCGTTATATATGTATCATCGACGAGCGTCAGTCCGAAGTTGATCCAGACGTGGTTTCCGATGGAAGTGAATCTTCCTGCCCAGTTCGCATGGACCGGAGCTTCTATCCAGCTGTCCTTGCCGAAGGACATGAACATTCTCCCAAGTAGCTCCAGACGCTTTTCCCTGTCCATTCTCGGTGTTCTGTTGAACTCATCTAGAAGATCAAGGCATTTGTCCTGAAGCTCCGATATCTCCTTATCGCCAGGAAGATACAATTCTCCTGTGTGCAGTTTGCCGATTTCGCTCATATACTGATTATAGACAATGGAAAAACCTTCTGCCATATTGACCTTAACCCTTTTCCGGTGATAGTTTAATTAGGCCTCTTTATCCGTCTCTGGCGGATCAGTGAGAGCAATACTCAAGACCACAAGGAGGAACCATGATCCAGAATTATGAGTTCACAGTCATCTTCGATGCAGATGAAGAGAAGATGAAGGCAGGCTACGAGCTTGTCAAGTCGACCCTTGAGCGCTGCGGTGCAGAGATCACAAAGGAAGAAGATCTCGGAATAAGGGTTCTCGCTTACACAATCAAGAAGCAGGATAGGGGACACTATGTCTACTTCGAGCTGAAGGCTGACACTTCAAAGATCGCTGAGATGAGCAACATCTTCCAGCTTTCAACGCTTGTCCTGAAGTTCCTGTTCGTCAATCCGGAAAGGAAATAAGGAAAAGTCATGGCTGGCGATATCAATGTGGTGGTCCTTGTCGGACGTCTTACGCGCAATGCTGAGCTCAGATACCCCCAGAATGGAGGGAATGCTTCTCTTCGTTTCTCAATCGCTGTAAACAGATCGAGGCGCAATGCCTCTGGCGAATGGGAAGACGAGGCGAACTTCTTCGACTGCGTATACTTCACCAGATCTGCTGAGAGCCTCAGCCAGTATCTTGAGAAGGGCAGGCAGGTAGCGATCCAGGGAGAGCTGAGACAGTCAAGATGGGAAGATCAGAACGGACAGTCACGCAACAGGATTGAGATTTTCGTCAATTCACTCTCTCTCGTCAGCCAGGGTCAGGGAGGCCAGGCAGCGCCAAGAGCGCCACAGGCCCCATCGAACTATGGAAGACCTCAGAGCCAGATGACAGAGCCATCTGTACCTGGACCAGAGGCATTCCAGGACGACAATATCCCATTCTGATAGGAGTAAGATTATGCACGAAGATAAGGATTTCGCTGAAAAGGATGCCCTTCGCGATAGAAAGGGCGGTATCAAGAAGCTTGGCTTCAAGAAGAAGATCTGCAAGTTCTGCCAGGGCGCAGCACCTGCTGATTACAAAAACCCAGAGGCACTCCGCCGCTATATCACGGAGAGGGGCAAGATCATTCCTGCACGCATCACTGGCACATGCGCAAAGCACCAGAGAGCGCTCAACAGGGAAATCAAGAGAGCCAGGGTCCTTGCATATCTTCCATTCGAGAAGAAGTAAGAGAGCTTATGCGTAATGAGGGATTGAGGAAAGCCGGACTTGGCATTGTGGCACTGGCCGCTTCTGCGCTGATGCTTCAGCTGCCTTTCCTGACGCTTCTCTTCATAGTCCCTCTCATGCTTTTTGGAGCCAGGTTCGGGGAAAACAGCGGAGTACTGCTGATTGTAATCTCGATAGTCCTTTCCCTCGCAGCGGATATTCTCATGTATCTGCCGGATGGAATGGGTTTCAGGTTCACAGCCGCTGCTGTTTTCATATCACAGTATATTCCCCTGTCGCTGTCAGCGGCTGGGATCATATGGATGAAGACAAGAGGCTCAAGACGTCTGATTCCGAGGCTTTCCGCCTCGATTCTGCCATCTGTGCTTCTTGCCGTCATTGCCGGATATTTCATCTCAACTGATAAGGCGCTTTTCGATTTCGTCTATTCGGCATTCGAGAATGCGTTTGCCCAGATAGCGGGGCCTTTCATAGAGATGGTCGGTGCGGACATGAAGATGGTCACAGACCTTTTCCTGATCGCATTCGCCTCTCTGATTGTTCCTGCGATTCTCTGCGGCGTCTGTGCATGCTGCTTTCTCTATGAGACAGCGCTGCATTCAAGAGAAGATGGGTGGGATGACGAGGTCAGCTGCTACGATTATCCAACAGACTATGTCTGGGGCTTGATAATCTCGCTGGCAGCAGTACTCATCCTCCATCTTGTATCAGCTCCCCTGCAGCTGGAGATAGCTGTGCTGAATATCGCGGGCATCTGGTGCATCTTCTATGCAATACAGGGCTTTACAGTCATTGCATATCGCATCAGACGGAAGAACAGGGCAGTCAGGACTCTGACCATCCTTTCTGTTCTTGTGCTTATCTTCTTCATATTCCCGGGGATAAACATATTTCTTGTTCTTGGGCTTCCCCTTATAGGAGTCCTTGAATGCTTCTTCGATCTGAAGAAGAAAGGAGTCGATCAATGAAGATCATTCTCAATCAGGATGTCGTACATCTCGGCGAAGAGGGCGATGTCGTAGAAGTAAAGGATGGATATGCAAGAAACTATCTCCTTCCTACAGGAACAGCTGTAATCTACAACAAGGCAAATGCCGCGCTCTTCAAGTCAAGAGCAGCTGCAATTGAGAAGAAGAAGGCAGAGAAGAGAGCACAGTCTGCTTCCATGAAGGAGAAGCTCGACAATGTCGTTCTCTATATCACGGTTCCTGCTGGTGAGTCTGGCAAGCTCTTCGGTTCTGTCACATCAGCAATGGTCCAGACAGAGCTCCAGAAGCTTGGATTCGAGCTTGAGAGGAAGAAGATCGAGGTTGCTACACATGCAATCAAGATGACAGGAACATATTCTGTTGTCATCCACCTCTACGAGAACGAGTCTTCTCATGTAAAGCTTGTTGTCCAGTCAGAGGCTGAAAGACTTGCTGCTCTTAAGAAGGCTGAGGAAGAGGCCAAGGCAAAGGCTGAAGCAGAAGCAAAAGCTGCTGAGGAAGCTGCCGCTGCCGCAGCTGCGGAAGAGACTGCTGAGGAGCCAGCTGCAGAAGAAGCTCCAGCTGATGCTCAGTGAAGACTGCACCACATAATGATGATGCCGAGAGAGCTCTTCTCGGCGCCATACTTATGAATGAGGAAGCATTCGACAATGTATCGCAGATTGTCGATGCTTCCGATTTCTATCATCCGGCAAACAGTGTCATATTCACTGCAATATCGCAGATGAAGCAGACGACTGGTTTTGCTGTCGATATCATCACACTGATAGATTATCTATCGAAGAATGGAGATCTCGAGAAAGCTGGCGGAATGGGCTATGTCTCCCAGCTTACGGAATCGGATTCCATATATTCCAATGCTGAGAACTACGCGAGGATCATCAAGGAAGATTCGATAAGGCGTTCCATCCTGGGTCTTTCTTCCTCTCTTGGGGAGCTTGCCTCTGATCCACGCGAAAATGTATATACTGTCCTCGATCATGGTGAGACGATGCTGATGAATCTCTCCAAGAATGGGGCCATTGATTCGAAAAGCTACATCATCGGCAATACTGTAAACGATATCATCTCGCGCATACAGTCGAAACTTGAAGGAACTTTCAAGGAAGACACGATCGAGACAGGATTCGTTTACCTTGACAGGATGACAAATGGGGGATTCCGTCCTGAGGACTATATTGTCCTTGCAGCGCGTCCGTCGATTGGAAAGACCGCATTCGCTGTCTCCCTCTGCCGCAATATGATCGCAAATGATGTCAGAGTCGCATTCTTCTCGCTTGAGATGCCTGCATCTGCTATCACAGTCAGGCTTCTTGCGAACATATCGAGGATTGCGACTACCAAGATCATGAATGCAGACTTCACAGGCGGTGAGCTTGCCAGAGTAATGGATGCTGCGAACAGACTCTATACGAAGAAGCTTTTCATTGTCGATGTGCCGAATATAAGTCTGGGAGATCTCAGGGCCAAGGCTCGTTCAATGAAGCGTGATTACGACATACAGTGCATCATGATCGACTACATAGGCCTTATTGATCCCGGACTTGATGCAAGAGTTCCGAGACATGAGGTCATCGCAACAGTATCGAAATCCCTGAAACAGCTTGCAAGAGAGCTCAAGGTGCCTATCGTTGTCCTCTGTCAGGTATCCAGGGACAGCGAGGAGAAGACTCCTATACTCTCAAATCTCAGGGATTCGGGCTCAATCGAGCAGGATGCTGATATCGTAATGTTCCTTCACAGAAAGCGAAGCCTTACACCGGAAGAGCTTGAGAAGAATTCCAAGGACTGCGAAGGAAAGCCTACCCTGCAGAATACGAAGGTGATCATCGCAAAGCAGAGGAATGGTGAGACCGGTGAGTTCCTTGTAGGCTACAACAGATCGATAACTGCATTTGAGAATGTCGATAACAGCACCGCTGTATTCTTCGAACCGACACCTCCTGAAAAGAGGAAATAGCTTCAGAAGGACGGAAGGCAATGGCTTTCCGTCTTTTTTTGGATATTGCTAGATCAGACTCCGGGACTGGAACATCAGAGTCAAAAACAGAATGTATTCCAGGGAATTATGGGCTATCATTGCCTTAGGAGCACATATGATTGCGATAGGAGATTTCATCGAACTTGTAGTTCGGCTGGATGTGGTTGAGAAGAAGTATCCCGGAGGAATTGAGGGGCTGAAAAGAGATTATAAAGTCAGCACTGACAAAATCATGTGGGGATATCCTGTGATGGATGACCATATTGCATACATAGCAGGAGCAATGAATTCGGTTGACATGAAAAATCATGTTGATGCTTTTGAGAGACGGTTAGGCGATAAAATCTCAAAAAGCGACGGAAAAGGAAATGTGATCGAATTCACAAATGGCTGCATATGTGAAATGGGATTTCCGTCACAAAAATGCAAATGGCTTCGGACAAAAGAGGGAAATCCTGGTGTTGTCGAGTTTGTGGAAGATGTCTGAGATAGCCAGCTGCAGGAATGAATGGCTCATTCACGAAAAATCCGGAAATCTCATTAGAGCCTGACCAAGCTAATATGATTGGAGATGGGTAATATGACATATAGACTTGTTTCAGAAGATGATGCCGCCGCTTATCTTGATTTCTTCATAGCTGTGGCAGGAGAGACTGACAATCTTGCGGCAACAAGGTCTGAAGCGAGCATGATGAACATTGATGATGAGAGGACCTTCCTCCGCAATATGGGGAAATCATTCTCCGTGGCCGCGTTTGAGGATGGAGTCATCTGCGGTTCCTGTGATATCCGCATAAATGGAAGGGAAAGGCTTCGCCACAGGGCAGAGCTCGGGATTGCCGTGAGAATGGAATGGTGGGGAAGGGGAATAGCTCAGCATCTTATTGAGACAGCACTCTCAGAGGCTTCTGCAAGAGGCGTCAGGAAGGTGATGCTCACTGTACGTGCAGATAACTCCAAGGCCATTTCGCTGTATGAGCGCAATGGCTTCTCCTGCATCGGAAAAGACTCGATGCTTTTCTGCATTGATGGTGAATATGAAGATGGCCTTATCTTTGAGAAGATCCTTACTGGAAAAAATACGCCTTGATATCCAGCGAATAGACGAGGATCATCAGGCCGATGGCCAGAATGATCCCTGTTATCCCAAGAATGATATAGGCACGCGGACTGAGGGATTTTCCTCTTATTGCTTCTGCAAGCGATATAAGCATCTGGCCTCCATCCAGCGCAGGTATCGGCAGGATATTGCCGGCTGCTATCGATGCGGATACTGCCGCCAGAAGCAGGAGAAAAGCCCTTATCCCGCTTCCCGCATTGTCCTGGAATGCAAGTACTGTCATGTTGCCGATGCTCTCTGCAGCTTGTACAGGACCAGTGAGGGATGTAAGCGCATCATCAGCATTGAATGACAGCAGTGCTCCTATAGCTGATAATGCCGCGGCAAACATCTCTGAGCTTCTTCTGATCCCATAGGCAAGCGGATGCTCCGAATCGCTGTATACCCTTATATCGCTGTGCCATGCAAACGGCAGCTGCCCATCCTGTATTATTCTCTCAAGGATCTCTCCATCGCGTTCTATGAGCATCACGAAATCCTGCTTGCCGATTGCATAGAGATCGAGCGTGGAATCTATCTCCTTTCCATCCGCTTCGATTATCACATCGCCGGGCAGGAAATCATCAGACATGCTTCTGCCGATTACAGGTGCCTGTAGGTTCGTAATGCCGAATGAGGTATTGCCATTGATTTCCAGAGGCTCAAGCACAGTCTCCATCCTGATTCCATTCCTGATGATTTCTGCGTTTATCTCCTGTCCCTGATGGCTTCTTAAATATCTCTCCGCATCCTGCCAGTCCTCGAAATCCTCACCTCCTGCGGATATAAGGATATCACCATGTTCAATCCCCGGCTGCTTCTCCGCCTCTCCGAATAGCTCAGGATACTGGTTTATCGGGGCAATGCATGCAGGATCTGAAAGCCTTGCGACTGGAATCAATGAAAGAACAGCCAGAAACAGGGCTGCCGCGATGAAGCTGGCGGCAGGTCCTGCCGCATATATCATGAAGCGTCCTGAAGGATGTATCGAGTAAATTGAGCCGGGCTCTGTGGAGCTGATGTTCTTTTCATCATTGTCAAGAGCTTTCCTGATGTCTTCGGAGCCTTTCATCCTGCAGTAGCCTCCGAGAGGGATTGCGGATAACCTGTATTCCGTTCCCCGCGAGAAGATGGACAGCAGCCTGGGGCCGAATCCATAGGAGAGCACTTCGACATCGACATGGAAGAACCTTGCAGCAATGAAATGGCCAAGTTCATGGATGAATATTGCAAAGTCGATGCCGAGAAGGCCTATAAGGATGTACATCAGCGTGATAAGCATAATGTCTCTGCCATCTGATGAAAGCTTCTGGCCTCATCAAGTATCTCATCAATCGATGAAGGCTCTGTACCTTTGCATCTCTCCATGGTTTCCTGGACTATTGCAGGAATATCCATAAAGGAAATCCGATTGTTGAGGAATGCATTCACGCATGCCTCGTCCGCTGCACAATATGCAATCGGGAGGTTGCCGCCTTCCCTGATGGCCCTGTATGCAAGCGAAAGCATCGGGAAGCGCTTCTCATCCCATGCTGAGAAAGTAAGCGAGAGATCCCTGAATGATAGCGGGGCTACAGCTTTTGACGATAATTCAGGATCAATTGCCATGGCAATGGGCAATGTCATGTCTGGAGGGGAGAGAAGGGCATATACTGCGCCATCCTCTGTCTGGATCGCAGAATGCACTATCGACTGCCTGTGGATCACCACATCTATATTCTCTGCATCCACAGAGAACAGATATGAAGCTTCAATCACCTCAAGTCCTTTATTCGCCAGTGTAGCGGAGTCAATCGTTATCTTCTTCCCCATCTTCCAGGTAGGATGCTGCAGAGCCTCTTCAACGCTTACGGAACTGAGGTCCTTTCTGTCATAGAATGGGCCGCCTGATGCTGTGAGTATCAACCTCTCCGCTTTCCGCTCTTTCAGGAGGTTGTAGATTGCGCTGTGCTCGCTGTCTACAGGGATTATCCTGACATCATGCTCTTTCGCTTTATTGAGGATGGATCTCCCTCCGAGGACAATCGATTCCTTGTTTGCCAGCGCTATGTCGATGCCTTCATCTATAAGGATATCTGTATAAATGAGGCCATCAGTTCCTGCCACTCCATTGAGTGCTATATCAGGTTTCGCATTCCGGATGAATGACCTTATCTCTTCTCTCGAGCATCCTTCAGCTTTCAATGTTGGACAGCGGAATTCCTTTCCAAGCTCCGAAAGATCTGAGCTATATGATACAAGTCCTGTAATCCTGCTGTCGATTATCTTGTTGCGCACCGCATTGATCGCAGTGCTGCCTATGGAGCCTGTTGCCCCGAGTATCAGCAGATTTGCCATATGCCGACAGCTATGAACATGAGGCCTGTATATACAGGTGCCGCCATCACGATGGAATCTATTGAGTCCAGGACGCCTCCGCGGCCGAGTACAATGGAACCTGAATCCTTGACTGAAGCCGAGCGTTTGAATGAGGATTCGATAAGATCACCGATTGTCCCCGCAATAGCCGTAAGCACACCGATTGCGAATCCTGCGGACATGCCGAACGGAAATACATCAGGGGCAATGTATGAGACAAGCGCTGTAAGGATGCCTGGAATCAGAAGGCCACCGGCAAAACCAGCTATAGATTTGTTGGGACTTACCTTGACGATGCCTTTGTTGTTCTTTCCGAAAGCTATTCCTATGAGGAATGCGAATGTATCCGATGAGAATACAATCAGGAAGAAAAGGAGAATATACCACTGTGGGTAGGGGAAGAAAGCCATCCTTACGAGGAATGAGGCAAAGAGTCCCGGATAGACTATGTTGAGGATAGCTTTTGCATTGCGCTCCCATGTCTTCGAGAAGTTGTCATGTGCACCAGTGAAGACCTCATATGCGAATGAGATACCTGCAAGAGCTATGAATGAATAGAATGTGAGTTCTGTTTCAGGAAAGAAGGCCGATTGCAGATATTGGGCTATGGGAAGCAGGAATCCTGAATACGAAAGCACGGATACTTTTTCGCCATCCGCCGAAAGCAGCCTGTGCATTTCGACAGAACCAAGAAAAGTGATTATGGCAATTGCAATACAGAATGCAAGATGGTGCTGAAAAGGAAGCAGAAGCACCAGGATGAGAAGCGACGGCACAAGGATAAGCGCCATAATCACTCTTTTCATGAACGATGAAATCATAAGCCTCCGAATCTCCGGTCTCTTTTATGGAAATCATCGATAATCATATCGAGCATCTCAGGTTCCCAATCGGGCCAGAGTCTATCATAAAAACCTATTTCTGCATAGCTGGAGAGATAGAGCATGAAACCTGAGAGTCTTTTCTCGCCTCCAGAACGTATGATGAAGTCCGGTGGCGGTACTTCCGGATTGTCAAGATGAGAGCGTATTGTCTCATCCGTGATTTCCAGAGATTCTGCCTGCGCCTTCCTCACGGCTCTTATTATTTCATCCACCCCGCCATAGTTTATTGCAACTTGCACGGTTATTCCCTTGTTGTCCCTGGTTGTATCTACAAGATAATCAATTGATTTCAGTACAGCCAGTGGAAGGCCTCTGCGGGATCCGATGTGGAGTATGCGGCAGTCAAGCCTCCGTATCGTTTCAATTACGGAAGGTGTGATTCCGGAAAAAAGACCCATGAGGAAATTCACTTCCTCTCTGGGCCTTTTCCAGTTCTCTGTCGAGAAACAGTAGAGCGTAAGGAATCTGATTCCCCTGTCAGAGGCAGCCTCAACCATCTTCACAGCTGTTTCAGCTCCGGCTTTATGACCGACAGAGCGGGGAAGACCCCGCTTTTCTGCCCATCTGCCATTGCCATCCATGATGATGGCCAGATGATTGAGAGACGACATCAGACTTCCATGATCTCCTTTTCTTTTGCTTCAGCGATCTTGCCGATTTCAGCGATAGCATTATCAGTCAGTTTCTGGATTTTTGTCTCTCCTTCCTTCTGCTGATCTTCGCTGATGTCACCGTTCTTCTGGAGCTTCTTGAGCTCATCCATTGCCTCGCGGCGGATATTGCGGACAGCGACACGGGCATTCTCGGCAGTTGCCTTTGCGCTCTTTGCAAGTTCCTTCCTCCTGTCTTCTGTGAGAGGAGGGAATGCAACTCTCAGGAGCTTTCCGTCATTGCTTGGATTGAGTCCCAGCTCAGATTTCTGGATAGCCTTCTCGATTGCTGAAAGAAGGGTCTTGTCCCATGGCTGAATCACTACAAGCCTTGCCTCAGGGACGCTTATTGAAGCGACCTGGGAGAGGGGAGTCTCAGCTCCATAGTAATCGACCTTGATCTTGTCGAAAAGCGATGCAGATGCCCTGCCTGTGCGAAGAGATGCAAACTCTGCAGAAAGGGCCTCCGTGCTCTTCTTCATCTTGCTTTCAGCGCTGTTGAGTACGTCCTGCATCTAAGCCTCCTTAGGCTGTAACTCCAGCCTGGTAGACAAAGTAGGAAACAATCTCAAGTGATGCACCATGTGCCTTGCCAGCTTCTGCAAGAACCTGTGCAACAGACTTGGAATCGTCCTTTACATATGCCTGATCCACGAAGCAGACTTCCTTGTAGAGCTTCGAAAGCTTTCCTCTTACGATGCCTTCCTTGACATTCTCTGGCTTTGAGGCAAGCTTCTCATCGGATGCTACCTGCTTGCGGAAGATGTCGAGCTGCTCGTTCTTGTAAGCCTCGTCTACAACGCTCTCTGAAAGGAACTGCGGCTTGTAAGCAGCTGCGTGGAGAGCAAGGTTGTGTGTAAGTTCTGCTACATCTGCTTCCTTGAAGATCTCCGGCTTGTCGGACTTGAGCACGAGAAGAACGGATACTGCGCCTTCGCCGTGTACATATGTTGATGCATACTCATCTGATGCAAGATCTACGACATTGAACTTGGCGAGGTGCATGTTCTCCTTGATGATTGCGATAAGGGAAGCGACCATGCCATTGAGCTCTTCGTTGATCTCCGTGTAACCCTTTTCAAGGATGACTGTGCAGAGATCGTCGCCGAGCTTTGCGAAATCTGCGTTCTTCGCAACAAAGTCAGTCTCGCAGGAGAGTGAGAGGATAACAGCCTTCTTGTCTGTTGCCTTGACGAATACGCGGCCATTCTCTGTTGCTCTGTCCTGTCTCTTAGCTACTGCTGCAAGGCCCATCTCCTTGAGGATCTTCTCAGCCTGTGCGAAATCGCCATTGGCTTCTGTGAGAGCCTTCTTGCAGTCCATCATGCCTGCTCCGGTGATGTCTCTGAGCTTCTTTACATCAGATGCGCTGATTGCCATATTCCTCTCCTTAGTTATTGAAATACTCTTCTTCCTCTTCTGCAGCCTCGTCCTCATCCTTTGCGGCTTCGTCTGCGGAAGGTTCGTAATTTGAATAGTCTACAGTCTCATCGTCTGCTGCTTCATCCTTGTCCTCAACTGGACCCTCTGCAATTGCTGTCTCTTCCTCGTCATCGAGTGACTCTACGATCTGGATACCAGCTTCGCTGTCTGCGTCAATGATTGCATTTGCGATGATTTCAACAAAAAGGGAGATTGCCCTGATTGCATCATCGTTGCCAGGAATAGGGTAGGTGATGTCTGTAGGATCACAGTTTGTATCAACGACTGCGATAACAGGAATTCCAAGTCTCTTTGCTTCTGCTACAGCAAGAGCCTCCTTCTTTGTATCGATGATGAAGATTGCTCCAGGAAGCTCCTTCATATCCTTGATACCGCCAAGGTTCTTCTCGAGCTTGTTCTTTTCCTTTGTATAGAGAGCGACTTCCTTCTTTGTGAGTGAATCGAAGGTTCCGTCTGCTTCCATTCTTTCAATTTTCTTAAGCTTTGCAATGCTCTTCTTGATAGTTGTGAAGTTTGTGAGCATACCGCCAAGCCAGCGGTTTGAAACATAAGGCATGCCGCATCTCTTGGCTTCTGTCTCGATAGCCTGCTGAGCTTGCTTCTTGGTTCCTACAAAAAGAACCTGCTTGCCGTTCTTTACCTGTGCTCTGACTGCTTCATAAGCCTCGACAATGCATGCCGATGTCTTCTGAAGGTCGATAATGTGAATTCCGTTTCTCTCTGTGAAGATGAAACGGGCCATTTTCGGATTCCATCTCTTCGTCTGGTGTCCGAAGTGTACACCTGCTTCCCGCAGGCTCTTCATGGTTACTAATGCCATAGTAATCCTCCATACGCTTGACGCTTGGCGTCTCCAGCACTATATCTCACCCATACGGGCGGAAAATCTGCGATAAACGCAGTCTTTGTGACTATCGCACAATATCGAGACTTGTT
This sequence comes from uncultured Spirochaetaceae bacterium, assembly GCA_944389075.1. Classification (GTDB taxonomy): domain Bacteria; phylum Spirochaetota; class Spirochaetia; order Sphaerochaetales; family Sphaerochaetaceae; genus Ornithospirochaeta. Next base: position 1,106 of record CALXLA010000012.1, on the reverse strand, counting down.
CAAGAGCATTTATTGCTGTAACCTTTTCTTGCATTATGTGTTTTAATAATAGATGCAATAGCGCGTGCGTTTAATCAGTTTTGGAGGGAACAATGGCCAAGCGTTCTATAACTGCACTTCTTGTTGCTGCAGTACTTCTTCTGATTCCGTCCTGTGATGCGGAGTCTTTCCTCAGGGGATTTGGTGCAAATGTCCTGGGTGGAATTGATTCCGAGGAGACAGTGAATCAGATTAATGACATGGTTGAGCAGGGAATAACCAATTACGATGAGCTTGTCACGCAGGTTGTAAAAGCCAGCAGGAACCCTGACACGGAGAAAAAGCTTATAGATACGCTTTCACAGGAAGCCTCGGAGCAAGCTGTTTCCACCATAGAAAGGACAGTAAATGATCTATCAGGACAGCTCGATCAGATTGATGCTTCATCTCTTCCTGCCGAAGTCCAGAGTGTGGCTGATGAAGCAATTTCTGCTGTTAAGAAGATTGCGGGAACGGAAGGGGATTATAATCCTACAAAGGGCGATGTTGCCATCATTCAGGCTGCAATGTCCCTTGTCGAGATGTTCCAGGATTCAGGAATAGGGCAGAATGGTTCTCCTTCGTCTGCTGAGATAGAGCAGCTTATTTCAACTGCGAACTCAGCATTGAGGATGTTCAATACAATTAAATCTTCGACCGCTTTCAGGAATATTGATCTGAACCCGGTAATTGATGCCCTGATTGCCTCAGCAAATCAGTCATCTGGTGAGGAGGTACAGGCATGAAGAGAGTTATAGCTATACTTCTTGCAGTTTTCATCGCAATCTCGATGCTCCCGGCAGAGCCGTTTGACATAACCGCAGATACTCCTTCTTCGGATAACGCATTCGCATCCCTCCTGACTCCTTATCAGCCACTGACTGCACGTGTTCGCGGTATGGGTACAACCGGCGTTGCTGTGACAGGAAGAAGTGATACTTTCTATATGAACCCAGCTGCTCTTGCATCAGGCAGGTTCCAGCTTTCTGTTCCCTCTCTGCAGATTACAGCTTATCACTTCTACGATGCTGTCAAAGGCGGTGGAAACCTTTTCAGCACAGGTTCTCTTCTTAATATGGCAAATGGTA
>CALXLA010000011.1 GCA_944389075.1 uncultured Spirochaetaceae bacterium | reverse complement strand
GCTTAAGACGCGCCGCCAGCGTTCGTTCTGAGCCAGGATCGAACTCTCCGTCATTGATACGCCGTCCGAAGACGGCGCTGTTAACCATTACGTTCTTTCCTGCCGCTCGCCAACGAAACCGGCTTCTATTTCCTTGCCGTTCGTTCTTGAATTGACAGAAGCTTCCAAGCTTCTATTTTCTCTCTCTTCCCCTTCGCTCCAGATGCTAAAGATCGCCTCTCGCCTCTCTCGAGGCCATGACAGTCTACTCCGGCTTTCCATCTCCTGTCAAGCCCTTTCTCCTGCCGACCTGTGACATTCTGCACACTTCCTCCCCTTTTGTAAACCCCTTTTCGCAAATTTTTCCGGAATTCAGTCCCGGTTTCCCATCAATCCGCTCCCATCTCTCTGTATTATATATATTTATTCTGCTGAAAAATTTTTTAATGCTTTTTTATTCGGAAAAAAGAGCCAGTGTGCACAGACACTGGCATGAAAATCCCCTGTTAATACTATTATTCAAAGAACAGCCGATACACATCATCCGCATTCTTGGAAGAGAGGAGCATTCTCACGAAAAGCTGCGAAGATGCGACTTTCGCGATAGATGAAAGAAGCTGTATATGCTCGGAAGGATTATCATCGGAAGCAAGAACAAGGAAAAATATCCTGGTTCCTTCCTTTCCTCCGAAAGCGACAGGAAGGCGGGACACTCCGATCATGACGGCATTCTTCTTTATATCAGAGAATCTCGCATGCGGTATCGCGATCCCGTTCTCCATCGCGGTGGAACCGAGAGCCTCACGGGCCTTCACCTTATCCGCGATAGCCGCAGACTGCGAATCGCTCAGGCCATACTTTGCCGCATACAGCCCTACAAGCTCATCAATGACTGAATTTCCCTCAGCTGAAGAAAGCGGTACTTTGATAAGATCCTTATCCAATGTTTCAAGCAATGTCATATATCACCCCTCAAACTGTTCCCATATTCCGCTGTCATCCCTGACAATCAGAACCTGGCATGGGACTGTACGCATCATGCGGTCATTTTCGCTTGTCAGTTCATCCCGTCTCGATCGTATTGCATTGACAGGACCTATTGCAAGAAGATCTATATCATTTGCTTTTATATAATCCTGGATAACAAAAGCCGGTGAGCCCTCAATGGCTTTTGCGATGATGTCCTGATCCTTGGAACCAGCGAGACGTTCAGCATGCCTTATATGGCGTGCGGAATCCTTCCTCAGATCCGCAAGGTATTCGCTCTTTTCCTGAGTGATGAAGACATGAGCGCGGACAAGCTCGCTCAGGGCCTTCGTATTCACGACATACACAGCATGAAGCTCGGCTCCTGTACTCTTTGCAAGAAGTATAGAGTACATCAATGCGCTGATTGATTCCTCGCTTCCATCAAGATAAACAAGAATCTTGCCGAAAGGAACTTTCACTTACTTTCCTCCCTTTTCCCTTTCCATCCTATCCTTGACAGCCTTCATGAGGACGAAATTCTCTCTCTCCGCTTCCTCTATCCTGCCAGTAAGATACTTCACAGTCTCCATTCTATCAGGAATCACGAGCTTTTCGAGCGAATTGACTTTCCTGATAGTCTTCTTGACTTCCTTCGAAAGACGCATGATCGAGACCTTCAGCTCTGCCATCTGCCCCATCAGCGAAAGCGCGTCGCTGAATTGCGTGACCGCCACCTCTGAAAGCATGCTGACACCTTCAGGCGAGAAGAACGGCCCCTTCCCTGAAAACTCCGTCTCGACCTTGGGAAGGGAGACGCCCATCACCTTCCTGCTTGAGAGCGATATGGAAGATGAAATGCTGACGGCGCCTGCCAGATTAGCGACTTTCAGACGTCCCATATGCATGATGGCGTTCTGGAGGCTCTCCTCCGCCTCGGCCAAAGCCTTCTCAACTCTGTTCTGGTAATCGACAGCCTGATCGACAAGCGTCAGAAGCTCTGAGACAAGAATGGATCTTTTCTGATCGAGAAGCTCATAACCTGTCCTGGAGAACGAAAGCTCGTTCTTTATCTTCATCAGGTTGCTTCTCGTAGGCGCTATCTGGACACTCATAATCAGCCTTTGTAATGCTGAGCGATCTCTTCATCCGTAAGACGCTGCAGCTCTTCCGCAGGAAGAATCGACAGGGCATCCCATGCGATATCAAGGGTAGTCTCTATCGTCCTGTCCTCATCATATGCCTGAGAGACGAACTTCTTCTCGAAATAATCACCGAACTCGATGTACTTATGATCGAGTTCCGTCAGTTCTTCCTCACCGATTACCGATGCGAGGTTCCTGACATCCTGCACATGCGAATAGGATGCGAAGAGCTGATTCGAAAGATGAGGATGATCATCCCTCGTCATTCCCTCTCCTATTCCGTCCTTCATCAGACGCGAAAGCGATGAAAGCGCATTGATAGGCGGATAGATTCCCCTGCCGTGCATATCGCGGTCGAAGACTATCTGTCCCTCCGTGATATACCCTGTCAGGTCCGGAATCGGGTGGCTTATATCATCATTAGGCATCGTGAGGATCGGAAGCTGTGTAATCGAGCCGGGCTTTCCGATGAGCTTGCCTGAGCGCTCATAGATCTCAGCGAGATTCGAATAAAGGTATCCTGGATATCCCTTCCTCGAAGGAATCTCTCCGCGCTGTGTGGAAATTTCTCTCAGCGATTCGCAGTAGTTCGTCATATCAGTCATAATGACCAGAACCTGCTTGCCGCAGTCGAACGCGAGATGCTCCGCAAGCGTCAGCGCTGTCTTAGGAGTGATCGTCCTCTCAAGTGACGGATCATCAGCAAGGGAGAGGAACATCGCGACATTGCCAAGAACACCAGTCTCTTCAAAGGAATCGATGAAGTACTTCGCGACATCGTATTTGACACCCATGGCAGCGAAAACGATGGCGAAATCAGAAGCACCTCCCCTTACCTTGGCCTGTCTTACGATCTGAGCCGCAAGCTGATTGTGCTCCATGCCGTTTCCGGAGAATATAGGCAGCTTCTGCCCCTGGATCAGCGTCATCATGCCATCAATCACCGAAATACCTGTCTGGATGAAATCCCTCGGATACTCCCTTGCAGTTGGATTCATCGGGACTCCGTTGACATCACGCTCATCGGATGAAGCAGGAACCGCAGCCCCGTCACGGCTCTTTCCAAGGCCATTCATGACACGGCCGAGCATCTTCTCGGATACTCCGAGCGTCAGAGGCTCACCAAGAAAATGCATCCTAGTACCCGGAAGGGAAAGACCATCCGTACCTTCAAAGCACTGCACGCACACAGCCTCATCGGAAGTATCAAGGACCTGGCCTGAGCGGACAGACCCATCTGGCGCGAGTATCTCGACAAGCTCTCCGTATCCTACCGGATGGGTATTCCTCATATATACAAGAGGTCCATCGATCCTGAACGCACCTTTGTATTCCCTTCCAGCAAGAAGGGTTCTGTCTATCTGGCTGCTGCTAAGAATATCATCATTCCTCATAAAGGCTCCCAAGCTGCATCATCGAGCGCTCAAGCTTGAGCTCGATGCTGTCGATGGCTTCTGTATTATCGTTGGAGACACTGAAACGCATCTTCGCGATATCCTGCACGACCTGAAGACGGCGTATCTTCACAAGCGGAACTCCCTTTGAAATAGCTTCAGCCCCGAGATCATAGTAATGCAGAATCACGCTGAGCATCTTGATCTGCTTCTCTATCGAGCAGTAGCGGTCAATCTCATCGAATGCGTTCTGCTGGAGGAAAGCTGTCTTGAAAAGCGAGCATACCTCAAGTATGAAGTTCTGCGAATCCGGAAGCGCATCAGGTCCTACGAGCTTGACAATCTGCTGAAGCCTGACTTCCTTCTGAAGAAGCTCCATAATCCGTTTCCTGTTCTCATACCACTTGCCCTGACTCTGTCCATCCCACCAGCGCCTGACTTCATCGATATACTCAGAATAGCTGTCAAGCCATGAAATGGCAGGATAATGACGTGCGGATGCAAGGGACCTGTCCAACCCCCAGAATGCCCTGACAAAGCGTCTGGTATGCTGGGTGACAGGCTCAGAGAAGTCGCCTCCGGGAGGAGACACAGCACCGATTACGGAGACAGAACCTTCATTTCCAGAAAGCGTCCTCATGTGGCCTGCTCTCTCATAGAACTGGGCAATACGTGTTGGAAGATAGGCAGGGAATCCTTCTTCAGCAGGCATCTCTTCCATTCTTCCCGAAAGCTCCCTGAGCGCTTCTGCCCATCTGGATGTGCTGTCAGCCATGATTGCGACTGAGTATCCCATATCGCGATAATACTCAGCCATCGTGATGCCTGTATAAATCGATGCCTCACGGGCCGATACAGGCATATTCGATGTATTGGCAATCAGTATTGTCCTCTGCATGAGGGAAAGCCCTGTTCTCGGATCGACAAGATGAGGGAACTCCCTGAGAACATCAGTCATCTCATTACCGCGCTCTCCGCATCCGATGTATACGATGATATCAGCATCGCACCACTGGGCAATCGAATGCTGTGTCATCGTCTTTCCCGTACCGAATCCTCCGGGGATTGCAACCGTACCGCCCTTCGCAAGCGGGAAAAGCGTATCAATGACCCTGAGCCCTGTGACAAGCGGAGTACCGAGATCCATGTGATCCTTGATAGGACGGGGGACTCTGATCGGCCAGTGCTGCACCATTGTCAGCGGCATTGCCCTGCCTGACTTATCCTGGACCATGGCAATCTGGTCAGTGACACGGTAATCACCCTCATCAGCTATACTGACAATCTCAAGATCCTCACCTGCATCCGCAGGGACCATTATCCGATGCTCGACACGCTCAGTTTCCTGAACCTTTCCGATGATGAATCCTCTGGAGACTATATCGCCGGGAGAAGCAACCGGGACAAAATGCCAGAGCTTCTCATGGCTGATTGCCGGGACATCGATACCGCGTCCTATGAAATCACCGGAGACAGTCCTTATCTCCTCAAGAGGACGCTGTATCCCATCATATATATTCCCTATGAGTCCGGGACCGAGTTCTGCCGAAAGGCTCATTCCCGAACCATAGACATTATCACCTGGTGAAATACCGGTTGCGTCCTCATAGACCTGCACAGTAGCCTGATCTTCGTTGAGCTTTACGATCTCACCTACGATACCGGCATCTGAAACATGGACAAGCTCCATCATCTTGGCATCAGTTATGCCTGAAATCTGAAGAACAGGTCCGTTGACGCGTTTGACCTTACCTACTATTCTGCCTTGCATATTCTTCCTGGATTATCCTTCTGATATCCCTCTGATACCTGCGCATCCTGACATTGAGCTGATTATTGTATGAGACGCTGCCATCAGCAGAGGAAAGCACGACACCTGCATCCCTTAGATCCGAAGTCCCGAGCACAAGCTTCACATCAAGCCCCGACTTCTCCTTCACGACAGCGCGTGCCTTCTCAAGCATCGCCTCGGTAACCGGGCATGCCGCAGAATAAGACACCACCGCCTCGGATCTGTAAAGACCGATGGCAGCTTCTGCTATCCAGTCGATGATGACATCGGAAAATGCAGGATCTGCGACAAGAGCCTCGATCTTCTGGCTGACACGGTCCATCACCTTGGAAAACGAAACATCAAGCATCTTCAGCTCTGCAGTGCGCTCAAGGCTCTTTACAGAGCTTTCTTCCTTCAGCCTGACCTGTTCCAGCTTCAGGCTGAACATCTTCTGCTGGCTTTCTCTTTCCTTATCAGCTCTTCTATGGCCATCGCTTTCGATTGCTGATGCATCCTTGCGGGCCTGTTCCACCATAGCCGAAGCTCTGGCTTTTGCATCGCTGATGATTCCTTCAACAAGGGGATTCTCTGTCATATGGAAACTCCTATCGCATCATTGACCAGCGTCCTCAGATCCGGGCTCTTCCCGCCTGCGGAAGGAATCTCCACGACAAGCGGAAAAGACTCAGAGAAAAGGAACCTGTCGACAGTCGGCCTTATCAGGTCAGCGACATCGGATGTGATGATGATGACACCATAGTCCTTATTCTCAAGAGCCTTATCCCAGGCAGCAGTGGCATCCTGTTCTGTCCTGACTGCCTGGCCAGAGACTCCGACAAGCGAGAAACCGAGTACGGTATCATCGTTGCCGATCACGAAATACTCCATCTCAGACCTTTCCGAGAATCATCAGTGCTGTGATAAATCCGAAGACAACGAGACCTTCAGCAAGAGCAATGAAAATCAGCGCATTTGTCGCGATCTCCGGCTTTTCGGATATTGCGGCCATAGCAGCAGATCCTACATTGGAGATTGCCATTCCAGCTCCGATAGCACCAAATCCGAAAGCGAGTGCTGCTGCAATGAAAACCCAGGCAACTGTGTTGTCGCCCTGCTGCACAGCCTCTGCTGCAGCGCTGAGCGTCGGAGTGAAGATGAACGCTGTCAGTGCAAGAAGCACAAGTGTGAGTACGAGTGAAAGACCAATCTTCCTTTTAAATGCATATGCGGTCATAAGACTCTCCTATTCAATCGGCAACAATCCTGCTTTTGAAGCTTACTGGTTCAAAAGCAATACCCTTGCCGGTAAAATACTTTGTGAAGAACTCGTAATAGTTGAGCCTGAGGGACTGTATTCCTGCCGAAAGCCCTTCAAGGACTATGACGAGCACATTTCCGATCAATGCAATAGCGATATAGGCAACCGTATTGCCTGGCATCTCAGCCATCTGATAGAACGCGGACATCAGCGATGCATGTGCAATGCCGAGACCTGCGACTCTCATGAATGAGAGCGTGTTCGAAAGGAAACCTGAGAAGATCTCAAGCACCTGGACAACGAAGTCCATGATTGTATCGACCACAAGATGACCGATACCACCTTCAGCCTTACCGTTCTTCTTCGCGATTATATAACCCACAGGCCCCTTGAGGAAAAGAACAATAAGCGAAGCGATGAGAATCGGGGCGAACCATGATGCTGAAGGGAATGTCCTGTAGCCTGATCCAACGAATCCGAAAGCAAACCATATGCCAAGCGTATAGATGAGACCGCCCATGATCCCGTTCTTATCGAACACAAGCTCGAAGAACCTCTTCTTTCTTACAAGGTTTATCCAGTTCAGGACAAGGCCGAGGTAGATTATCACGATACCGAACTTTATCGTGATGCCGAGGATATCATATATCGTCGTTATAAGCCCTTCCGTGGCAGTACCCGCCACAACCGCTTCATACTCAAACCACAGGGCCGGGAAGACAGGAAGACCGAAACAGGAACCGAAAAGGATTCCTCCGATCATCGATGCAGGCCCGAGATACAGAAGGAGATTGCACAGGTAACGGGAGATTATCCCATCCTTCTTCAGGGGATTCTTCTTGTAGTATATGGTACCGATGATTCCTGCAAGGAGAAGGATGAATCCCTGTCCCAGATCCGCGAACATCAAAGCGAACATCGCAAGATAAGCCACAGCCGTAAATGGAGTCGGATCGATTGAGCCATACTCAGGCGTCGAGTAGTTATCGACCATTCTCCTGAACGGATTGAGGATCTTCGGGCTTGTCATCATGACGGGGACTTCCTCGCGTGGAAGATCAGATGCATCCGTCCATTCGATTATGCATCTTCCTGAAGATGACTCATATATTGTCCTCTCGACTTCATCCTGCCTGTCAGCAGGAACCCAGCCTGAGAAAAGCGTCGTGTTCTTTGTATAGGAGAATTTCGACTCGACATGCTCGCAAAGCTCATGTATGCGGACATTGACCCACATCGATGAAAGCTCATCCTTCCGCCCTGCGATCTTACCGGCTGCAGTATGCGAAAGCTCCTCAAGCTGTCTCTTCTTCTCCTCGATATCAGCCCTGGCCTTGCCTACAGCCTCATCAAGAGCGGCCTTCTGCTCTTCGGAATCAGTGGATTCAGTCCACCCGAACTTATCCATGACATCGCTGACGCGCTGGGAATCCCTTTTAAGCGTAAGCGATATATAAGGCTCTGATGAGAAGAGGAAGATGCCTCCTATCTGCGAAAGCCTGCTAAGGAGCTCTGATGCCGTGGAATGGGTGATGCGTCCGACTCTCAGGTCAAGATACTCCATCTTCCCTTCCCTCTGATACCTCAGGAGCTCTGAAATCTCATTTATCTCTGTATTCAGCTCCTTCTGGCTGTTCCTGACAGACTGCAGCGAGCCGCTGACCCTGTCGAGAAGGCGTCTGTTCGATTCCATATCAAGAGGAGGAAGGTCCCCTATATCCACGGACTCAAGATCCGGAAGGTCAATTCCCGCTTCCCTCATGAGGGTCTCTATCCTGACTCTCATATCAGTAAGCACAGCACGTGGAACAGATGATGAATGACCTGAAAGCCTTGCCATCTTATCAGCAGGAAGGAAATCCATCCTGACGAATTCCATCACACCCTTTGCAAGAAGAGCCTTTACGACAGCATCCCTGTCTGTTTCCATGACAACAGCAGTCAGCATCTTCATTTTTTCGGTAAATATGCTCATATATGCAAAGCCTCCCTGATTCTACCCTCTTCCCAATTATAGTACTTTGCAGAAAGCACAGCCTGAATCAGGCTATCCTGCTGTCTGCTGATGAAAAAGTAAGCAAGGACAACGCCGATGGAGAATGGATTGCCGAAGAGAAGACGGGAATATTCCTTCTCCCTCGTACGCGCAAGATAGTTCTCTATCTTCAGTATCTGCATGGCATTCTCCTGCTGTCTTGTAAGATCATCCGCCATTGCCCTGATGCTTTCGATTTCCTGTACAATCTCAGGATAGCGATAGCTGACGATCCTCTTCAATCTTGCCATCATCTCGTCATCGCTCATGGTCCCGAGCTTCTTGGCTTCTTTTCCTATTGTGCCATAAGGAAGCAGGATCCTATCCAGCGTCTCCGCACTTATATTGTAATAGAATCTGTATCTTACGATGAAGAGTATGTTCTTCAGGTCGACATCGGTGCTGAAGATGGCAGATGCGATCTTCCTGTCCTCTGAAGAAAGCGCAGCCTCAGCTTTCCCAAGCTGGTCAAACCAGAGATGATCGAGCGCGATCTCCAGCGGGAAAAGGCCCATTGAGGAAAAATCCTTATCAGCGAACTGTCTTGCGACATCGTGATACGGAGTTCCCTGCAGTGAGTGGACCACCTGGGAGAACGATGATGCATTCAGGATCTTATCGTAATCTATCGGATGCACTATGAGGCGCTTCTCTATATACGGGGAACGGCTGTTGATCTGATGTCCCCTGATTGCAGATGAATACCAGATCCTCAAGGCATTCTTGAGGTTGTCTATCTCGACCTTCTCAAGAAGGACATTGATGAAAGCCTTCCCCCTGTCCTCAAGATAAGAGGCGACTTCCCTGTAGGAAGCGATCTCATTGCTGACGAGGGCAAGCTCAACCTGCTGCAGGTCGCCTGTGGCCCTGTAGATCTCGGCAAGCGCTGAGAACCTTGTGCCATCGAGTTTCGCTACAGCTTCGGAAAGTGTCGGAGCCTTTATCATGTCATCAATAACTGTCTCAGTACGGATTATGCCGATTCTGGCTCTGAGCTTTGCATTGATGAATGCATAATCAGAAACCTTCCCCATCAGGCGTTCCTTGATCCTGTGCTCAGAATCCTGCTGACAATCCTGTCGGATGCGCGCTCTACGAGATCCTCTGGAAGATCAGGAGCCTTCGCTGGATCATCAAGCTTCTCCTGCAGTTCCTGAAGATGTTCGTTCATGGCTCTCTCAGCTTCTTCAAGCGAAGCCTGCCCGTCTCTTGCTGACTGGGCAATCGCAGCATTGATCTCTGCAGCGGCTTTCTGATGAGCATCATTTATGATGCTCTGCGCCTCTTTCTCTGCATCCTCTATGATTTTCGCGGCTTCATCCTCGACGGAGAGGATGTCATCAATCACTTCGCTCTGCATATGCGCTCCATCGCCGATTACAATGAAACTTTTATCCGAATGTGTCAACTCCACGCATCTTTACAACTATTGCCTGCTTGTGCTACCCTCCACAAAAGCGGGCAATAGCGCAGGGGTTTAGCGTACAAGTCTGGGGGACTTGGGGTCGGCGGTTCAAATCCGCCTTGCCCGATAATGGAAGAATCGCTTCTTACTGTTTCCGGTCTCAAAGTGCGGATTGGCAGCAGGGAACCTGTCAGGGACTCATCATTCTCAATAAAGTCAGGAAGCGCAAAAGCGCTTATCGGCGAATCAGGCTGCGGGAAAACGATGACAGCCTCTGCCATAATCGGCCTTCTGCCGGAAAATGCCTCAGCGGACGGAATCGTGGCATACAGGAACAGGAATATCCTCAATATGGATGAGAGGCAGCTCTCAGCTATCAGAGGTTCTGAAATATCCATGATCTGCCAGAGTGCGGATGGGGCTCTGAATCCTGTATATAGAATAGGAAAACAGATAGAGAGAATCGCGAGAATCAACGGAAATGATGATGCTGCGGAACGGGCAGAAGCCCTTCTGAAAGCAACAGGAATTACCGGAGCCGGAAGGAAGTATCCCCACCAGCTCTCAGGAGGCATGCAACAGAGAGCGCTCATCGCAGCAGCCATATCATCATCTCCTTCCCTCCTGATAGCAGATGAAATGACATCAGCGCTTGACAGGAAAACAGAGGCTGAGATCATGGATCTCCTTGTCTCCCTCATGACCACGCAAGGACTTTCGATGCTTTTCATCTCTCATTCAATCGCGCTTGCATCAGCCTATTCAGATTCAGTAGCTGTGATGCATGGCGGCTTCACAGTCGAGGATGGCGATACTGCTGATGTCATAAGCAGTCCCAGACATCCATACACGGAACTTCTTATAAGGACATCAAGACTTGAAAGGAATCCAGATGGGACATTCCTCACGATAAAAGGCTCAATGCCAGGTTCCTGGGAGAAAATAGAAGGCTGCTCGTTCGCACGCAGGTGCCCATATGCAGAAAAGATCTGCTTTTCGGAAACACCTGGATGGAAATATGATGGGAACCACAGATGGAGATGCATACATGGATGAACTTCTGAGAATCGAGCATCTTTGCAAGGAATACAACGGGAATACAGTCCTTGATGATGTATGCATGATCATAAGCGAGGGGGAACGCATAGGAATCGCAGGGCCATCCGGGGAAGGAAAGACAACGCTTGCGCTATGCATCGCAGGCATATTGCGGCCTGACAGCGGCAGGATATTCCTCAGAGGCCGGGACATTGCCACTCTGAAGAGGAAAGAGATGCTGGGAATACAGCTGATACCCCAGAATCCCGGTTCATCCCTCGAAGAGAAGATGAACGTCCGTTCGATAATGCTCGAGGGAATCAGGAACAGAAAAGAGCACGACAGAATACTTGCGGACATCCTGAAGAAAACAGGGCTCTCTGCGGAAATCACAGGAAGAAAACCCTCCCAGCTTTCGGGAGGGGAAAAAGCACGGATTGCCATTGCGCGAGCCCTGTCTGTCTCTCCTTCTCTTCTGATAGCTGACGAACCTACCGCATCGCTTGATGCATCACTCAGGGCGTCTGTCCTGAATACTTTTGCAGGCCTTGATGCCGCAATGATCATCATCAGCCATGACGAGGATGTCCTTTCAGCGATATGCGGCAGAATCTACCGTCTCAAGGACGGGAAGCTCATATGCTCAGAAGAAGCGAAGCCGAATCCCTGTCAAGGAAGAGCTGCCAGTCCGGATGTGTCTTCAGTATAGTTGAAGGAATGCGTTCTGAAACAGGAGCGGTTATCGCCTTTATGACAGCTTCGGCCTTGACCGTATGAGGACATGCCGTGATGATGTGCCCGACGCTCATTATGGCCCTGGGAAGCATGGTCACTGCTTTCTCAGGCACATCTGAAACAGAAGGGAACCAGCCCTCACCTACCTGCTGACGCCTGCATCTGTCATCAAGCGTGACAATACGGTAAATATCATCGGAAGAAAAATCAGCCGGAGGATCGTTGAAGGCTATATGGCCATTCTCGCCAATTCCGATCACACCGATATCGACAGGCTTCTCCCTCCAGAGGGCAGATATCTCGTCTATATTGCCCTCATTCACATAGTTGACCTTCCCCAGATGAACTTTATCGACAAATCGCCTTGCCAGATAAAAGCGGAAGCTTGCCGCATGATTCTCAGGAAGCCCGACATACTCATCGAGATGGAAGATCTCGACCCGGCTCCAGTCTATATCCTCTTTAACAAGAGCTGAGAAGAACTCAAACTGCGATGTGCCAGTGGAAAGCACCATACGGCACCAGCTTTTTTCTTCTATTGCATCCCTGATCAGGGAAGCGGCTGCCTCTGCAGCCTTTTTCCCAAGCTCTTCAGCATTGTCCGTGATATTTATCCTTATCATCTTACCTCCTTCATGAAGAATTCATTCTCTTTGCGTCTGGCCAGCTTTTCAGTGAAGCTTTCCGCAAACGCGGCATATCCATCATCACCATCCATGGTCTTTGCTGACTTGGGGCAGATCCTGATGCATCTGAAACAGGAGATGCATACAGAGCTGTCTATTGTCCTGCAGTCATCGCCTATCGCGCCGACAGGACATTGCCTGACACAGAGACCGCACGAGACACAGCCATCACCTGTCAGCGGTGTGAAATTTCCTCCATCGCCTCCTTCGCGATACGGATAGGATCCTGGAACATAAAGTTCACCACCTTTGCCTATGCTTTCATAAGAAGCTTTGCCAAAACATCGCAGCGCCTCTGCATCCGCGCTGTCAGGACGGCCTTCCTGAATATTCCCATAAGTATGCTGTCCCACCACTGCTGTTGCGGAAACCACATCAAAGTCCTGGGCTTTCATAAAAGAAACCAGCTCAAGAAGCGCATCGTCATAGGCCCTGTTGCCATATGTCACAGCTGCTATGCAATAAGCAGGACCCTTCAATGCCGAGAATCGCTCAATAGCGCCTTTATATACTCTTCCTTTATATACAGGAGCAGCGATCACGATGATATCATCGGAAGCGAAAGAGCATTCCGGAGCCGCACCGAAGCGCGTGAAATCAAGTTCTTTCACATCATTGGAAATCCCGGAAGCAATTGCCAGCGCAGCCTTCCGGGAATTACCTGTAGGCGAAAAGTAAGCAGCATATACAGTCATGGGGATTATTGTACTACATGGCAGATGTGATTTCACCTGAAATCACGTGATCGCAAAGACGGGACAAGCAATGAATAAGCGGCAGTCCTCGCACAAGAACCGCCGCTGAATCCGGATATCTGAGCCCTGCGCGAGGCAGAGCTGGAAATCATACTGCGCTTTCCGCGAATGTCCTTATCTGGGAAGCATTGGAAACCACAGTCGCGACACCATCTGTGAATGTGACAAGAGTCGGAGCCTGAACGATGCCATACTGCTTGCAGAGATCCATGTTCTCCTCCGCATCGACAACCTTGTAGCTTATGCCAGCCCTGTCGAGAGCAGCCTTTGCGATACGGCAGTTAGGGCACGTCTTCGTCACAAAGAGAAGATTCTCTGCACCATTACCCTCTGATGCGAAGCAGTCCTCTCTCCTGGCAGCAGGCTTCCCGAGCACGCCATTGTGCGTGAGCTTCGAGTGCGGAATATCATAGGTCTTTCTTTCCTTGAATTCCTCTGCTTTTCCCACATTCCAGTTCTGGATAGGACGATAGTAGCCTGTGATTCTTGAGTAAACCTCCGTAGGCCTATGGCAATGAGGACATTCATATACCTCTCCTGCGAGATAGCCATGCTCGGCACAGACAGAGTATGTCGGGCTGAGAGTGTAATACGGAAGCTCATAGTTCTCCGCGATCTTCCTGACAAGAGTCATAGCGCTCTTCCAGTCAGGCATCTTCTCTCCGAGGAATGCGTGGAATACGGTACCGGATGTATAGAGAGTCTGAAGCCTGTCCTGGACATCAAGGGCCTGGAAGATATCATCGGTATAGCCGACAGGAAGGTGCGATGAGTTCGTGTAATATGGAGCATTCGAATCGCTTGATGCCGTGATGATATCAGGGAACTGCTCGACATCATGCTTTGCGAGCCTGTAGGATGTTGACTCTGCGGGAGTAGCTTCGAGATTGTAGAGATCCCCATACTGCTCCTGATAATCGGAAAGCCTTGTCCTCATATGATTGAGCACTTCGACAGCAAAGTCCTGCGCCCTCTTTTCACCAAGATCCACACCAAGCCATGAAGCATTGAGGCATGCCTCATTCATGCCGACAAGGCCGATTGTAGAGAAGTGATTGTCGAATGTTCCGAGATATCTCTTCGTATATGGATAGAGTCCCTCTTCAAGAAGTTTGGTCACGACTGTCCTCTTCACCTTGAGGGAACGTGCAGAGATATCCATGATCCTGTCGAGCCTCTTGTAGAAATCAGCCTCATCCTTTGCCTGATATGCGATGCGTGGAAGATTGACTGTGACAACACCCACGGAACCCGTGCTCTCGCCTGATCCGAAGAACCCGCCGGACTTCTTCCTCAGTTCCCTGAGGTCGAGGCGGAGACGGCAGCACATCGATCTGACATCTGATGGCTCCATATCTGAATTGATGTAGTTCGAGAAATACGGAGTGCCATATTTCGCAGTCATCTCGAAAAGGAGCTTGTTGTTCTCGGTCTCTGACCAGTCAAAGTCCTTTGTGATCGAGTATGTCGGGATAGGATACTGGAATCCTCTGCCGTTGGCATCACCTTCGATCATGACCTCGATGAAAGCCTTGTTCACCATATTGGCTTCTTTCTGGCATTCGCCGTATGTGAAATCCATCTCCTTTCCACCTACAAGGGCAGGCACATTCCTCAGATCCTGAGGAATCACCCAGTCAAGCGTCACATTGGTGAACGGAGCCTGCGTACCCCATCTTGATGGCGTGTTGACTCCATAGACGAAGGACTGGATGCACTGCTTTACCTCATCATATGAAAGGTTGTCCACCTTCACGAATGGAGCAAGATATGTATCGAATGAGCTGAATGCCTGAGCTCCTGCCCACTCGTTCTGCATGATTCCGAGGAAATTGACCATCTGGTTGCAAAGTGTGGACAGATGTTTTGCAGGAGAGGATGTTATCTTTCCAGGTACGCCACCGAGACCTTCCTGGATCAGCTGCTTGATGGACCAGCCTGCACAATATCCAGAAAGCATCGAAAGATCATGGATATGGATATCGCAGTTGCGGTGGGCATTGGCAATCTCATCGTCATAGACCTCAGAAAGCCAGTAATTGGCAGTTATAGCTCCGCTGTTCGAAAGGATGAGTCCTCCAATCGAATAAGATACAGTGCTGTTCTCCTTGACACGCCAGTCATTGAGTTTGAGATAATCGTCCACGATCTTCTTATAGTCGAGGACTGTGGATTTCATATTCCTTATCTTCTCGCGCTGACGGCGATAGAGAATGTAGGACTTCGCGACATCTGCATAACCGGCATCAGCAAGGACTTCCTCAACGCTGTCCTGGATAGCCTCAACCGTAATCTTGTCATCAACGACCTTCTGCGAGAAGTGCGCCGTGACTTTGAGCGCAATGAAATCTATGACATTGTCATCATAAGGCTTCTGAATAGAATCGAATGCCTTCCTGATAGCTGATGAGATCTTGGAAATATCAAAGGAGACTACTGCTCCATCACGTTTTACTACCTGGTACATTATTCCTCCGTGGATGACAACTATAGCACAGGGGTTGGCAATGGGCAAGAACTTTAACACAATACAAAGTGTCGCTTTTTATCAAATACACCATATATAGCGGTATATATATTATAAACAACTATCTGAATTATATAATTCCACAAGCATGGAAATCCTGCAGGAATAAAATTCTTTCCCTCGTTATGTCATGCAATACAAAGCTTTGCCAGGCTGGATTCCGCCACTTTAGAAAATAATTCCGGGAAACTACCTATCGCGTACTGTGGCGTTGCGGACATATGAGGAGAGTATCGATACATATCTATCCATATCCTCTTTCGAAGGAGTCGAATAGACAGGATTTATCACATCACCTGCATCGCTGTAAGCCTGAAGATAATACCTTTCAGCACCATTCACTATCTCGCCTATCTGCCTGAACGATTCATCGTCATGAAGCTCTGCCATGACTGTGGTGCGGAACTCATAGCTCACATGATTCTCAAGAAGGAATTCTATTGATTCCTTTATCGCAGAGATATCCATATCATCAAGACCGGCAGTCTCCGCATAGCGATCAGGAGAATTCTTTATATCCATCGCGACATAATCGAAAAGCCCTTCCCTTACAGCTTCCTTCAGGACAGCAGGCCTGTAGCCATTGGTATCAAGCTTCGTCTTGAATCCAAGCGCTCTGATCCGTCCTGCGAATGGAAGGAGATCGTTCTGGAGAGTCGGCTCTCCTCCTGTGATCACAACACCCTCAATCATCTTCCTTCTCTTTTCCAGATAGGAGAAGATCTCTTCCTCGGATACGACAGGCTCTGTATCAGGATGTAGCACAAGAGAACCATTCTGGCAGAACGGACAGCGGAAATTACAGCCTCCGGTGAAAAGTATCGATGCGACAAGACCCGGGAAATCGACAAGCGTCATCTTCTGGAATCCATGGATAACCATCACTTCCTCTCCCTGTCATAGGCAATGCGTGGAGTGCCATCTGCTATATGAATTATGCCGCAGCGCCTGAATCCACGCTCTGACAATGCCCTGTTCATTACGATATTCTTCTCATGGGTATCTATGCGGAGATAGTCAATCTGAGAGAATGCGAAATCTATTGCCTTATCAAGAACACCATGGGAACCAGCTGATGCGATCCTGTGAATGACCCCATAAGGCCTGTCTGAACTCCAGCTTCCATCTATCTCATGATATGTCGGATCATCCATCACCGCAAAGAAGAAGACACCTGCCACATCATCGATCACATAGAGACTGCCCTTCGCGATGTCATCCTCGATAACCTCAGGCTGAGGATATCCTCCTGTCCACTGCACATCATTCCCATAGGAACGCATGAATGAGCGTGCCTTGTCATATACAGCCATTATCGCAGGAATATCTTCAGATGATGCTTTACGGATCATGAAAGCAATCTAGCATAGCAGAGAAAGATAGGCAATCTCCAAGGCAATTCAAGGAACTGAATCCAGCATAACAGCTTTACCATCAGCTGATGACTTCGACAAAAAAACAGGGACCACTGACGAAGCAGCAGTCCCTCTCAGAACATCGGATCAGTTATCCTTCTTGTTCTTCTTTCCTGTGACCTTGTTGAGGATCACAAGAGCTACGAAAAGAATTCCAAGTGCACAAGCGAGGAGTCCCCAGCTTGAGAATGCAATTACGAAAACATTAGGCATATGAATCCTCCTTAGCCGAATATCGGGAGAAGCTCAGAAAGCAGGAGTCCTCCAGCGAGTACGGATGCAATCTGACCTGAGACATTGGCACCAAGAGCAAATGGAAGCAGGTGGTTCTGCTTGTTTGCCTCGATACCGACCTTCTGTACAACACGGGAAGACATCGGGAATGCAGAGATTCCAGCGCCTCCGATAAGCGGATTGATCTTCTTTTCCCTTGGAAGGAAGATGTTGACTATCTTGAGGAACAGCACACCGCAAGCAGTATCGAAGATGAATGCCACGAGACCGAATCCCATGATCATGAGCGTTGCAGGAGTAAGCAGGGACTCTGCAGACATCATCGGAGAGATTGCAAGGCCAAGCACCAGCGTGATGAGCGGAGAAAGCATATCCTGAGCTGCGCGTGAAAGTGAATCAAGAACACCACATTCACGGATAAGGTTTCCGAACATGAGCATACCAACAAGAGCAGCTGAATCCGGAGCAAGGATACCGCAGACGATAGTAGCTACGATCGGGAAGATGATCCTTGTCGTCTTTGATACAGATGCTGCTGAATAGTGCATCTGGATAGCTCTTTCCTTCTTGGTGGTAGTTGCCTTGAGGACAACTGGCTGAATCATCGGAACAAGAGCCATGTAGCAGTATGCCACTACAAGGATAGCTGCGATGAAGTTTGAATTCAGCCTCTGGGAAACGAGGATCGCCGTAGGACCATCGGCAGCTCCGATGATACCAATCGATGCAGCATCGTTGAGAGGGAAACCCATCAGAGATGCGATGATCATCGAGATGAAGATACCACCCTGCCCTGCAGCTCCGATGAAGATGAGCCATGGCTTGGAGATAAGCGGACCGAAATCAATCATTGCACCGATTCCGATGAAAAGAAGCAGTGGGAAAGCTTCAGCACTCTCGATTCCGACTGAATAGAGCCACTGGAGGATGGCATGCTCCTCTAGCATAACCGAACCTGGGAGATTGACGAGAATAGCGCCGAATCCCATTGGAAGAAGAAGCGTAGGCTCCATCTTCCTGCAGATGGCAAGATAAATAAGCAGTACGCCAACTGCAATCATAATCAACTGGTTAACCAACTCGGTATTCATGGCCACGATTCTACTGGATAGGTCTGAAAGATTCCATAGCAGTATTGGAAATAGGCAAAAAAGATTTTACTTGACCGGTTTAGTAACTGCCCATAGCATGAAGTTATCGGAGGAACAAAATGAAAAAAGGATTGACACTGGCACTTGCCCTTCTCATGGCCCTGTCTGCTTTTGCAGGCGGAAGCAATGAAAGCTCAGGAGAGGTATACTTCCTGAACTTCAAGCCTGAGATCGCAGAAGTATATACGCAGGAAGTAGCTCCTGCATTCGAAAAAGCAACCGGCATTCCTCTTCGTGTGGTCACAGCCGCATCGAATCAGTATGAACCGACACTCAGAAGTGAGATAACAAAATCAGAGCCTCCTGTGATTTTCCAGGTGAACGGACCTGTTGGATTGCAGAACTGGGCTTCCTATACAGCTCCGCTTGAGGATACTGAATTCTATGGGATGCTTTCCGATAAATCGATGGCACTCACATATGAAGGTCATGCAGTTGCGATCCCATACACGGTAGAAGGCTATGGTATCATCTACAACGATGCTATAATGAGGAAATACTTCGCACTGCCTGACAAAGCCGTAGCGATATCATCTGCGGAAGAGATCAAGGACTTCGATACACTGAAAGCAGTTGTCGAGGACATGACTAAGCATAAGGATGAACTTGGGATCCAGGGAGTGTTCGCCTCGACATCGATGGCACCTGGCAATGACTGGAGATGGCAGACGCATCTCTTCAATATTCCACTCTGGGCTGAATTCAGGGATAAGGCAGGTGAAGGAGCGCTGGCAACTGCAGCCGCAGCTTCCGCGACTGACTTTGATTTCACATATGCTGATAACTTCAAAGCCCTGTGGGATCTCTATCTTGACAACTCCACGACCGCGAAGGGTCTTCTTGGCGGCAAGAGCACAGATGACTCGATGGCTGAGTTTGCGCTCGGACAGTGCGCTATGGTGCAGAACGGCAACTGGGCAGCAAGCCAGGTCCTGGGCATCCCTGGTTCTGTAGTGAAGAGCGAAGATATAAAGTTCATGCCGCTCTACATGGGAATCGAGGGAGAGGAAGGCTATGGAATCTGCATCGGTACGGAGAACTATCTCTGCATAAACAAGAATGCGGATCCTGCAGCTCAGGCCAATGCCATCGCATTCCTCGAATGGCTCTTCTCTTCTGATGAAGGAAAGGAACTTGTGACGAACAGACTCGGGTTCATCACCCCATTCAATACATTCGGCGAGGATGAAGGACCGACAGATCCTCTTGCAAAGGAAGTGATGAGATGGATGGCGGACTCTTCCGTGAAGTCAATTCCATGGGTATTCTCGGGAATCCCTTCGGAACAGTGGAAGGCTGAATTCGGAGCCGACCTCCTGTCATACATAAATGGAAGCGCTGACTGGCCATCCGTTGCAGAGCATGCGAGATCAGCATGGACAGCGGAAGCTGAAATCGCAGGAAGATAAAAAGATACAGGGCCACTTTCCGGTGGCCCTTTTCCGGAGTTGACTTATGGAGAAATCTATACGCAGATGGGGAGTCCTGTTCGCACTGCCAGCACTGATCTGTTTTGCAATCGCATTCCTCGTCCCATTCGTCTGGGGCCTCGTGCTTTCATTCTGCCGCTTCACTGCCATAACCGATGTGTCATTCACAGGTCTAGACAACTATGTGCGGGCATTCACCGTTGATAACTACTTCATACATTCATTCTTCTTCACTCTCCTTTTCACAGTCGTAAGCGTGGCAGGCATCAATCTCCTGGCATTCACGCTATCACTCGTGCTTACAGGAAGCGTGCCGGGGAAGAATGCATTCAGGACAATCATATTCATGCCGAACCTTATCGGCGGCATAGTCCTGGGCTGGATCTGGAATGTCATCATCAATGGATTCCTCGCCCGCTATGAGCTGAACATTATGTCCGACCCATCATTCGGATTCTGGGGACTTGTCGTGCTTATGCTCTGGCAGAACACAGGCTACATGATGGTCATATACATCGCAGCGATACAGAATGTATCCACAGACATGCTTGAGGCTGCCTCGATCGATGGCGCATCATACACCACGAAACTGTTCAGGATCATAATACCGACTGTGATGCCATCCATAACGATCTGTCTTTTCCTGACGCTCACGAATGGCTTCAAGCTATATGACCAGAATCTCGCGCTTACTGCAGGCAATCCGAATCATCAGACAGAGATGCTCGCCATGAATATCTTCAACACATTCTATTCCCGCGTCGGCTTCGAAGGTGTCGGTCAGGCAAAGGCCGTGATCTTCACCATACTAGTCGGAATGATAGCGCTGGGACAGCTTGCTGCGACACGAAGGAAGGAGGTTGAGAACTGATGACAGTATCACGCAGATACCCAAGATGGATTGCATTCGCATCCATGATCATCATCTCGGCAATCGTCATATTCCCTATCGCGGTTGTCGTGATGAATTCATTCAAATCAAGACTCTTCATCTCATCAGCGCCATTCGCATTGCCTGACAGCGATACATTCATAGGATTCGAGAACTATACGACAGGACTTGCAAGGACTGGATTCTTCTCGGCATTCGGCTATTCATTGTGGATAACAGTCGCATCTGTGGCGATGATAATACTCCTCACGAGCATGCTTGCCTGGTATATAACAAGGGTACATGGGACTCTCACATCCCTCATCTACTATGCGCTTGCATTCTCGATGATAGTACCATTCCAGATGGTTATGTTCCCGATGTCTAAAATCGCGAACATGCTTGGAATCGACAATCCTGTCGGCATAATAATCCTCTATGTCGGATTCGGAGCTGGCATAGCATCATTCATGTTCGCAGGTTTCGTGAAGTCCATTCCCATCGCTCTTGAGGAAGCCTGCATGATCGACGGGGCAAACCCTCCGCAGACATTCTTCCTTGTCGTGTTCCCTATGCTGAAATCAACGGCAGTGACTGTCGCCATACTTCAGACGATGTGGGTCTGGAACGATTATCTAATGCCATATCTCGTAATAGGAACCGAGTACAGGACCATTCCTGTTGCGATACAGTACCTGAGAGGAGGATACGGAGCTGTTGACATGGGAGCTATGATGGCAATGCTCTTCCTTGCGATGCTTCCTGTTATAATCTTCTATCTGATCTGCCAGAGATACATCATCAACGGTGTCCTTGCAGGTGCTGTGAAAGGCTGATGGAGGACATGTGGGAAAGAGAGCGACAATCCAGGACATCGCGCAGAAGTCAGGATACTCAAAGACTGCTGTATCATTCGCATTCAATGCGCCGGAGAAAATCTCGGCAGAAGCAAGAGACAGGATCCTCTGTATAGCAAGGGAACTCGGCTACTCTCCTGATCCCATGGCAAGGAACTTCTCGAAAGGACGTCATATGGCCATAGGATTCCTGCTTCCGCAGAATCCTGATAAGGCACTGGGCAATCCTTATACACAGGCTGTGATCGCAGCAATCGCAGAGGTCTGCCAGGAAAACGGATATGTCCTATCAATCATCCCGCCTTTCAGGTCATCGATTCCGGAAGCTGTGAAGAATGCCCCGGTCGATGGCCTAATAACGATGGGGCTGTATGTGGACAGGAACATCAGGGATGCGCTCCGCGGGAGATGTCTCCCCGTAGTTTCAATCGATGGTCTTGAGGAAGATGGCTTTCCCTCAGTCGGAATAGATGATGAGGCAGCCGGCTATCTGCAAATGAACAAAGTCCTCGGTCATGGACACAGGGACATCGCGGTGGTATCCCTGCCGAAGACTGCTTATGGGAAATCAAAGTCCGATGTCACAAGACGAAGGGAAGCTGGATA
Source organism: uncultured Spirochaetaceae bacterium (assembly GCA_944389075.1). Lineage (GTDB taxonomy): Bacteria > Spirochaetota > Spirochaetia > Sphaerochaetales > Sphaerochaetaceae > Ornithospirochaeta. The sequence goes on along the minus strand of CALXLA010000011.1, from coordinate 16,763 downwards.
CGAGAGGGCCCTTGCAGAAGCGGGCATGAGCCTCAGCAGCATCCTGATGGTGGAATCATCCGCATCATATTCTGGTGGCAAAGAAGCCGCCGACAGGATCCTATCTGATCATAAGCCAAGCTGCATCGTGACGATGGCTGACATTGCAGCTCTTGGAGTGATATCATCGCTTTCCAGCCGTGGCATATCGATACCGGAGGATGTCTCGGTTGTCGGTTTCGATGGCATTGAGCACACAGCAGGCCCTGTGCTCTCGACAATCGTGCAGAGTGCATCCGAGAAAGGCAGGCTGAGCGCATCGATGCTCTTCTCCGCAATCGGAGATGACAGTCTGGTAACAGAAAGGAAGCATATAGGATTCGCATTCCAGGAAGGAGCGACCCTTAGGAGGATTTATGGATATTGAAGGCAGAAGAGAGGCTGGCATACTGATGCACATAACATCGCTTCCAGGGGGCTATGGAATCGGGGATCTGGGACCTTCTGCCTATGAATTCGCGCACCAGCTGAAAACCGCAGGTGCAACGCTGTGGCAGATGCTTCCACTAGGCCCCACAGGATATGGGAACAGCCCATATGCGCAGAGAAGCTCCTTCGCAGGCAATGAGCTCCTGATCTCCCCTGACATGCTTAGGATGGAAGGTCTCCTCGATGATGAAGACCTCATGGGCGCTCCAGACTTTCCTGAAGGCCATGTGGATTTCCAGACCGTAGAGGAATGGAAGCTCCCCCTGATAAGGAAAGCAGCTCATAAAGCGCTGAGGAAAGCGAAACTCAGGAAAGAAATCGATGAGTTCAGGAAACGCGAAAGCTTCTGGATAGAGGACTATGCCATGTTCATGGTCCTTTACGATAAGTACTATGATGCGAGATGGCATACTGTCTGGGATGATGGCGAAAGCAGACGGGATCCAGAAGTCCTTTCCGATATCAGAAAGAAGTACAGGAAGGATATCGATGCATATGTCGCGATGCAGTATCTCTTCGATATGCAGATAAAAGAGCTCAGAAAGCATGTCAGAGAGCTCGGCATACGCATAATCGGCGACATCCCGATATTCGCTGGTGCAGACAGCGCGGACACCTGGTCCCATATAGAGCTTTTCAAAACAGACAGCAAAGGCCATTACAGCGCAGTATCAGGAGTACCGCCTGATGGCTTCTCTCCCACCGGACAGCTCTGGGGCAATCCTGTATACGACTGGGAAGTCCATGAGAAAACCGGTTTCAGATGGTGGAAGGAAAGAATCCGCAGGACACTTGAGATGGCTGACATCATACGCATAGACCATTTCAGGGGACTTGATGCATATTTCGAGATCAAAGCGGGAGAGAAGACAGCAGAACATGGAAAATGGAGGAAGAGCCCCGGGAAGAAGCTGCTCTCAGCGATAAAGGAAGAATTCGGCAATGTTCCTATCATCGCAGAAGATCTCGGCTGGATAACGGACAGTGTCAGGAAGCTCAGGGACTCATTCTCACTTCCCGGAATGAAGATAGCGCAGGATGGATTCACGATGGATGCGAAAGGCTACCTGAATACATATGACGATTTCCTTCCGCATAACTATACGAGAAGATTCGTCGCATATACGGGGACCCACGACAACCACACAGCAAAAAGCTGGTTTTTCGCACATCCTGATATCGAGAAGCACATAATACGCGAATACCTCTCATCACCGGATGACGATATAGTATGGGCCCTGATCCGTGCGATAATGATGAGCAATGCAGACACCGTGATAATCCCTATGCAGGATATTCTTGAGCTCGACGATGATGCCAGGATGAACTTCCCATCGACATGCAACAGCAAGAACTGGTCCTGGAGAATGAGAAGCGGCGCCTTTGATTCATACCGGACATCACGCTTCTCATTCCTTGCGAAGATCTCTGGCCGCAATGGTCTCACGGCAGAAGAGCATCTGCAGGCAATCAGGTCCTGACTGCTTTCACAATCTGGAGAACAACCATGATGGCTACAGGAACGGCAATGAGCGAGAAACCTGCAGCCACGTTCACGGCATCAGCAACGCTTCCTATGATTATAGGCATTATTATCGCTCCGACGGTTGCGGTACCAATGCAGATTCCAGTCGCTATCGTGGAGTTGTTGTACTTCTTATCCATGGTGGAAAGCGTTGTCGGATAGATGCCGCTCATGGCAAGTCCTGTTCCGATGACTCCTATAACCTTCAGGACCATGCTATCCGAGGCAATCAGAAGAATGAATGAGGAAAGCATGAGTATTCCAAGGAAGAGTATCAGGCGGGACTTGTTCACACGCGATGACAATGCGGCACATGCAAGCCTTCCGACGAGAATCATTATCCATAGTATTGACTGCATGGCCGTCGAGAATCCTGTACCTGCATCAAGCGATGCGAAATAAGTCACAAGCCATCCCATCAGCGATGCTTCCCCGCAGAGATAGAAGAACATTATGAATGTGTTGAGCCAGAACGTGAATGAGACAGGGAATGCTTCTTCGCCTTTTTCCTTTATAGAACGTTTTGATGAGAGTGCCGAGAAGACAATCAGGAGAAGCGCGATAGCCATAAGGACGGCTATAACAAGGGGTTCCGCCCTCCACCCCGCACCAGCAAGCGCAATGACCATGAAAGGCGATATGAATGCACCTACTGCGAATGTCGCATGAAGGAGATTGAGCCCTGCCGCCTTGTTGCCGACGCTCTCGCCCACCACCACATTGGTGATGTTCGACATAGTACCTCTTCCTACTCCTGTCAGAACGAATGCACAGAAAAGAAGCACAGGATTTCCTGTAAGCGTGATGATTATGAGTCCAAGGACAATTCCCGATCCAAGAAGCACTGTATTCTGCTTGCGTCCGATTGCATATGGCAGAATACCTGAGACGAAGAGCGCAATCAGATTGCCTATCTGATGAGCTGAAAGCAAAGTACCGCGCGCAGTCTGCGAAAGTCCGTATTCATCCCCAAGAAGAGGCAGTATGACGCCAAGGACAGTGCTCATCATCCCAGAGACAAAGAAGAGGAAGTAAATCCTCGCAAGAAGCGGTGCATCTTCCTTTTTCACATCCAGAAAGGAAGCTGGTGTAAATGAATTATCTTTCATAGGCCATCGGACCACAGTCTAATCAAAGACGGGGACTTCGGAAAGCCAGATGGATGATCAAGACGAAAGAAATGTCCCCGGATGCCCGGGGACTGTCATCATACGGTAATCTCAGAAGCAAGCTTGATGCCCCAGATGCTTCTCAGACTATCAGTGACCTTAAGGACTCTCACAGTCTCTGCCCATGGCATCGAAGGCGGTTCGAGAAGTCCCTTCTCAAGGCATTCCGCACATTCCCTGATTTCATACTCATAGCCATTGATCTCATGCTCGAATGTCTCGGATGAGAGCTCCACTGGATTCCTGTCACCATTGTATACGGTAAGTTTTTCAGGATTATTGATGTTCTCGATGACTATCGTTCCTTCAGTACCATATATGATTCCCTTTCTGTCGGATATCATCTCGGTATCGCTGTATATTGACGCCATCGAACCATCTTTGAAAAGAAGGGAGATGGAATTGCGTGAATCAACACCATCCTTGATATTCGCAAGGCCTGTGATGGACGCAAGATCCGAATGAGCGAACATCATAGCGAAATTCAGTGGATAGACACCTACATCAAGGAGAGCTCCGCCTGCAAGCTTAGGATCCGATATCCTCTGCTTCTGGAAGATCTTATAGCCGAGATTAGCGCTTATCGAGACAACTCTGCCGATCTGTCCTGAGGAAATTATCTCATCAATCCTCTTTCTGGATGGCATGTACCTTGTCCAGATTGCCTCTGCGACAAATACCCTCTTCTCCTTGGCAAGCGCGAAGACTTCCTCTGCCTCTGCAGCATTCACGCAGAATGCCTTCTCGCAAAGCACGGCCTTGCCATGGTTTATCGCATCGATCATCTCTTTCTTGTGATGGCTGTGAGGTACAGCTATATAAACAAGATCGATATCCTCATCCTGATAAAGCTCCTCATATGAGCCATATGCCTTCTCTATGCCGAAACGGGAAGCGAACTCCTCCGCCTTCGCGATATCCCTGCTTGCTGCAGCCATCAGCTGGATGCCATCACCCATCTTCACCATAGTAGAAGCAAGTGTTCCTGCTATATTGCCACAGCCGATTATTCCGATTCTCATTTGCTTTCAGCCTCCATGTGCTTATATTATACAGAAGGAGGAATAAATATGGCATTCATTTCTTTAATTCTCATGCTACTTGCAATAGTCTTGCTCGTTGCGATTGCAGTTGCCTACATCATGCTCGCGAACAAAGTCGCGAAAGAAGCCCAGAACAGAGGTGAAAGCTATGGCTTCTATCTTTTCGCGGGAATCTTCCTGTCCCCTCTTCTTACAGCAATCGTTCTCCAGGTCACGGCAGACAAGACAAGGAAGAAAGTCGCTGATGAGCTCGCGACCATCTCCCAGAATGTCTACGCATCCGCAGAGCTCCTGAAAGAGATAAAGGCCAAGACTGAAGAGAAAGCAGATCCTGAAGCCTGATCACCCATCATTCCCGGAAAATCAGCTGTTATGCCAGAGCTTCCGGAACGAAGCTTGGCTGTATAATCAAGGCAGATATCACCTGCCGAAATACTCCTTTATCACATTCATCTTGCCGCTCATATCAACACCAAAAGGACAACGGCGGTTGCAATGTCCGCATGAGATGCAGTCTCCTGCTTTTCTTTCAAGCTTCATATAGTGTTCTCTTGCCATATCATCGCCATTCTCAGCAAGATCATAGTACTTGCTGACAAGCGCAATATTGATTCCGGCAGGGCACGGATGGCAGTGATTGCAGTACACGCAGCGTCCTCTGGCATCTTCCGGAGCAAGAGAGGAAATCATCGAATAGTCCTTCTCCTCATCGGGAACATCAAAATACCTGAGAGTGCTTTCTACCTCTTCCCTGTTCCTCATTCCCGGAAGCACTGTCAGCACCGCAGGCTTATCCAGCGCATACTTGATGCACTGATAAGGCGTAAGTGCCTTTCCGAAAGGAGATGAGGATGCGGAAAGCAGATGCCCGCCTGAGAATGGCTTCATGACAGAAATGCCGACGCCAAGGCTCTCGGCTTCCCTGTAAAGCATCATCCTTTCCCCTGTGCTGCCTTTCGCATACTCGCCCTTCTCATAATCATATGATGGGTTCACCGAGAACATCAGCTGGTCTATAAGACCTGTCTTCAGTATATGGGATGCTGTTGCTGGCGTATGAGATGAAAGCCCGATATGCCTGACAATCCCCTGTTCCTTCATCGAAAGAAGATAGTCCAGTATCCCATTGTCCTGATACTTCTCCCAGTCGCTGATATCATCAAGACAATGCACGAAACCATAATCGATATAATCTGTCTTCAGCGCCGAAAGCATGAAATCAATCTGTTTCCTCACTTTCTCGAGATCAAGTGTCCAGCCATATTCACCCGTCTCATAATCCGCACCGAAATGCACCTGGTAAAACATGTTGCCGCGGACGCCTGATAAGGCTTTGCCGAAATATCTGAATGTATTGCTCTTTGCCGTGGCAAGGTCTGCATAGTTGATGCCTTTCTCATATGCGAACTCAAGAGCCTCGACTGCATCCCTCTCATCGCTTTCGCAGATATAGCTGGTGCCGATTCCGATTACGCTGATCCTGTCTCCTGTTCTTCTGTTGACTCTGTATTCCATACAGCACCGACTCTACATCGGCAGATAGAGGATGTCCAATGCTTATTCCAGATACTTTGTTATGCAATCCATGTATGATTGCCGTGCAAAACAGAGGCTGCATGCATTCAATGCAGCAGCCCCGATGAATCATTCAAGTTCTGTCTCGCCTGTACAGAGCCTGTAGTATGTACCTTTCTGAGCCATAAGCTCATCATGGTCTCCGCGCTCGATGATCCTTCCATGGTCGAGGACCATGATGGCATTCGAGTTGCGGACAGTCGACAGTCTGTGGGCTATGACGAATACGGTCCTGTTCGCCATGAGCTTATCCATGCCATCCTGGACAAGCTTCTCTGTATGGGTATCGATGGAACTTGTCGCCTCATCCATGACAAGTACAGGAGGATCCGCAACAGCTGCACGCGCAATGGAGAGAAGCTGCCTCTGCCCCTGCGAGAGATTCTCACCATTGTTCTCAAGCATCGTATCGTAGCCATCAGGCATCATCATTATGAAATCATGGGCATTGGCGAGCTTTGCTGCGCTGACGATCTCCTCATCTGTGGCATCGAGCTTGCCGAACCTTATATTGTCCTTGATCGTACCGGTAAAGAGATTGGTATCCTGAAGGATCATGCCGAGGGAGCGTCTGAGATCGGACTTCCTGATCTTGTTGATATTGATTCCATCGAATCTTATCTTGCCATCCTGTATATCATAGAAGCGGTTCAGGAGGTTCGTGATTGTGGTCTTTCCTGCTCCCGTAGAGCCGACGAATGCTATCTTCTGCCCGGGTTTTGCATACAGGGAGATATCATGAAGGACGATCTTGTCAGGAACATAGCCGAAATCGACATCATGCATAACGATGTCACCACGGAGAGGCGTATATGTGATAGGGCTTCCATCATGATGAGGATGCTTCCATGCCCACTGGCCCGTGTGCTCATCAGTCTCCACGGTATTGCCATTCTCATCTGTCCTCGAATTGACAAGCATCACATATCCATCATCTGTCTCGCTCTCCTGATCAAGGAGATCGAAGATCCTCTCTGCGCCGGCAAGTGCCTGAAGCATGATATTCGACTGCTGGGCTATCTGGTTGATGTTGTTCGAGAACGAGCGTGAAAGCTGTAGGAATGCAGCCAGAGCACCCACCGTATAGCCGGATGAGGCACCGCCTGTGCTGATGGCTATCACCGCGCCGATGATGACAAGGGCGACATACTGGAGATTTCCGATATTCATCGTCACAGGACCCATGATATTCGCAAGCGTATTTGCCGATGACATCTGGTCGAAAAGCTCATTATTGATCTTGTCGAAATCTTCCTTGCTGGCCTCTTCATGGGTGAAGACCTTGATGACGCGCTGGCCGTTCATCATCTCCTCGATAAAGCCATTGACAGTACCGAGAGCTGCCTGCTGCGATGCATATCTCGACCTCGAGCGCTTTGTTATGAAGCCTGAGGCCTTCACTGTCATGAATGCGAAAACCGCAACGACGACTGTGAGCACCACACTGTTTGCCAGCATCGAGACCACCAGCATGACAATGGTGATCGCTGACTGCATGACAAGCACGAGGGAATTGGAAATCATCTGGTTCAGCGTATCGGTATCGTTCGAGAAACGCGACATGATGTTGCCGTGCGCATTCCTGTCGAAATATGACAGCGGCAACGACTCAAGCTTCTTGAACATCTGAACACGGATGCGGAAGAGCGTATCCTGGCTTATTGTCACCATGATGCGGCTCAGGATATAGGAGAATACAACAGATATCGCTATCACGCAGCCATATCCTGCGAGAGCCATTATGATAGGTCTGAAATCAGGATTCTCCTTCCCTATGATAGGTGTTATGAAGCTATCCACGAACATCCCGAGGAACGATGCGGAATAAACAATAGCTATGGATGATGCGATTATGCATAGAAAGATCACGGCAAGATGCCCTTTCCTGTCACCGAAGATGATCGACAGGAGGCGCTTGAGCGCTTTCATCGGGTCTTTTGCTGCTGTGCCTGTCCTCTGTGCCCTAAGCATTCTTCTTATCTCCTTCCTGTGTCTCGTACAGCATCCTGTACTCTTCATTGCGCGACAGAAGCTCTTCATGAGTACCTCTGTCCACGATTCTGCCGTTCTCCATCATGAGAATCTGATCTGCTTCCATGATGGATGAGAGCCTCTGGCTGATTATGATCTTCGTAAGATGCTGGACATCCTCCCGCAATGCACGTCTTATCTGCGCATCTGTCGCAGTATCCACAGCTGATGTCGAATCATCAAGTATCAGGATCTTGGGATTCTTGAGAAGCGCACGCGCGATACAGAGCCTCTGCTTCTGCCCACCAGAAAAGTTTGTGCCACCCTGCTCGACATGGCTGTCGAAACCATCCTTCATAGATGCGATGAATGGAGTCACGGAAGCTATGTCAGAGGCCTTCCTGATAGCCTCATCAGTCGCATCGGGATTGCCCCATCTGAGGTTTTCAGAGACAGTGCCTGTGAAAAGCGTATTCTTCTGGAGGACAACAGCCACATTGTCGCGGAGCGCCTTGAGATTGTACTCCCTGACATTCCTGCCGCCTACTTTGACTGTGCCTGACTGCGTGTCATAAAGTCTCGCAATCAACGAGATGAGAGTGGTCTTTCCAGAACCCGTAGGCCCCAGTATGCCAATCATCTCGCCGCTCTTGATATCCAGATTGATATCATCAAGCACAACCGAATCCTTGCCATAGCCGAAGGAAACATGGTCAAACTGTATGGATCCATCTGCTATCGAAGTCTCCCCTTCCTCATTGGAATCCATGGATGGCTCAGTAGACAGAACCTCTGCGATTCTCACGATGGATGCCCATGAGACCGAGAACATGACGATGACCATGCCGACCATCAGGAGCGATGAGAGAATCTGGAATGTGTACGTGTAAATGGAAAGCAGCTCGCCGGTAGTCAGCGTGCCGATATTTATGTATTTAGCCCCAAGATACGAAAGCGTTATGATGCAGACGAATGTCACAGTCATCATTATCGGATTCGTGAAAGCCATTATCTTCTGGCCTTTCTTGAAGTTGTCGCGGATATCAGCGGCAGAGTCATTGAAAAGCGCCTGCTGCTGGTCTTCCCTCACATATGCCTTTACTGTACGGATTCCATTGAGGTTCTCCTGTACGACCCTGTTGAATACGTCATAGCCCTTGAACGCCTTGGTAAAATACTTATGCGTCCTGCTGAGTATGAAATATATGCCGCACGCAAGGACAGGGATCGCGACAGCGAAGACAAGTGAAAGGACGCCGCCATTATGCCATACCATTATTATGGCGAATATGAACATAATCGGTGCCCTTACGCAGATTCGGATCATCATCTGGAAGGACATCTGCACATTCTGGACATCAGTAGTCATTCTGGTTATGAGAGAAGATGTCGAGAACTTGTCTATATCAGCAAACGAGAACGACATCACCTTCGCATACTCATCATGCCTGATGTTCTTCGCGAATCCTGCAGATGCCTTCGATGCGCTCCATGCGCCAAGCATGCCGAAAGCAAGCGACAGCATGGCAGCCCCTACAAGCATCACGCTCACACGGCCTATTACACCCATATCGGAAGCGGAGATGCCTGAATCGACGACATAAGCCATCAATGTAGGTATAAGGACCTCCATGGCGACCTCACCTATCATGAAAAGCGGCGTTATGGCAGCGTATTTCCAATATTCGCGCACTCTGGAAAGCAATATCCTCAGCATAGCTCCTCCTCATAAAGCCTTATCAGCTTGTCAGCGATTTCCGAAAAGGCGGAAAGCTCCTCCGGGGAAAACGCGGAAGCGACCTTCCGGTCTATTTCCCTTATATTCCTGATAGCCTCACCGAAGATAGCGGTACCCTTATCACTGAGAGTCAGCACATACTGCCTTCTGTCCGACGGCGATTCCTCCATGTTTATCAGACCTGCCGCCTTGAGATTGCCGACAAGCTGTGAAACAGTCGCCCTTGTCATCCGGAACACATTCTGGAGGTCTTTGTGAGACACGGCTCCGTGCTCCGCCATATAGCCAAGGAACCTGATCTCTGATGTCCTGAGCCCATATGGAAGCAGCAGGCGGTCCGTGATTCTCTTCGAAAGCCTTGAAATCTTATTTATAGTCAAAGAAACTGGTTCATCCATATTTGTTTGCTTCCGAACGAATATTATTGTTCTCCAATGCATTGGTCAACAGGAAATGAAAAACTACACATTCTGTACACATTCAGCCATCTGCCTCTTCCTGCTCTTTTAGGATATATTTCAGATATGAAGCTCTATTTTGCATCTGGAAACAAACACAAGAGAGATGAGATGTCGCGTCTCCTGGGAGGATATCAGCTGACGATTCCTTCCGACGAGGGAATCAGCTTCTCGCCTGATGAGAATGGCTCATCATATATCGAGAATGCCCAGATAAAGGCAAAGGCTCTCTGGGATATCGTCCACCAGCCAGTGATAGCCGATGACTCAGGACTGAGCGTGAAGGCACTCGGCGGAAAACCGGGGATTCACAGCGCCAGATATGGTGAAGAGAATGGAAAGAAGCTCTCTTCCGAAGAGAAGTACATGCTCCTTCTGAAGAACATGGAAGGTACTGAGGACAGAAGCGCATCCTTCATTGCCGCGCTATGCCTGATTCTCGACGAGGAAAGAATATTCATAATACAGGAGAGCTGTAAAGGCTCTATCGCGCTCTCTCCTTCCGGAACATCCGGCTTCGGATATGACCCTGTATTCTACAGCGATGAAGCCAGACGCATTTCCGCTGAGCTCTCACCGGATGAGAAGGATATATATTCCCACAGAGGCAAAGCCGCCCGTCTCATGAAGATGATTCTGGACAGAGAGCTTTCAAAGGAGGCATTGATTTGAAAAGAAACGAACAGATAGAGAAGGACACCTGGGATCTGTCATCACTTGCAAAAAACGCGGAGAGCTGGGAGAAGGACCTGAAGAAACTGAAGAAAGCATTCTCCAAAGCCAGGTCATACAAGGGCTCTCTTTCGGGAAGTTCCGATTCACTATATGCATTCCTCTGCTATCTCAGGGATACGGAGATGGAGGCTGAGAGAATCGGGAGCTGGGCATATCTGTCATATGAGGCTGACAGCAGCAACCCAGATGTCCAGAAACGCATGATGATGTACCAGAATGCGGCATCTACATTTGCGGAAGATATTTCCTGGTACTCAACGGAACTTGTTTCGATTGATGATGAGAAAATCAAAGCATGGATGAAGGAGCCGAGGTTCGCGGAGTTCAGGGTGTATCTGAAGAAGAGTCTCAGGGAAAAGAAGCATATCCTCTCGGAAAAGGAGGAGAGACTCCTCTCGCTCTACTCGCCTGTCTCGGGATCCGCGGAGAAGGCATTCATGGACCTGAACAACATCGAGCTGGCATTCGATGACGTCTATGGCGAGAAGCTTACGCATGGTACCTATCAGAAGTTCCTGAAAAGTCATGATGAGACCATAAGGGAAGCGGCTTACAAGAACTACTACAGAGCCTATGATGCACACAAGAATACTATTGCGGACCTCTATATAAGCTCTGTCAACGAAGATATCTTCACATCGAAGGCAAGACATTATAAGTCATCACTTGATGCAGCGCTCTTCTCTGACAATATCCCGGAAAGCGTCTACAGATCTCTCATCGATGCTGTTCATGAAGCATTCCCAATACTTCACAGCTACTATGACACAAAGGCAGCTGTACTGGGCAAGAAGACGCTCAGGCACTGGGACTGCTATGTTCCGATGGTCAGCGGGGTGAATGCCTCACGTACATATGACGAAGCTGTGTCTTTGATCGGAGAAGCTGTCAGGCCTCTTGGCGATGAATACAGGGATATCCTTCTCAATGGGCTTACGGATGACCGCTGGGTAGACAGATATGAGAACGAGGGTAAAAGAAGCGGCGCATTCTCCGCTGGCGGCTACACAGGGAAGCCATATATCCTCACGAACTATGAGGACAATGTGCTGGACTCCGTGTTCACGCTCATTCATGAAGGCGGACACTCGATGCATTCATGGTACTCTGCGAAGAACAACCCATTCATGTGCTACAGCTATTCCATATTCGAGGCTGAAGTCGCATCGACATTCAATGAGAATCTGCTTTCAGCATATCTTCTCAGTACATCTGAAAACAACGAGGAGAAAGCCTATATCCTCGGCAAGAATCTCGACGATATAGTCGCAACCCTGTTCAGGCAGACAATGTTCGCTGAGTTTGAGCTCAGGATCCATGAGATGGCGGAAGCGAAAGAGCCTCTGACTCTGGCTGTGCTGAGGTCCGTCTACAGGAATCTCCTTCAGGAATACTTCGGGCCGATTATGGAATTCGAGGAAGTCAGCGACCTTGAATGTCTCAGGATCCCGCATTTCTACAGGGCATTCTATTGCTTCAAGTATGCTACGGGAATCTCTGCATCGATTGCACTTTCCCAACGAGTGCTCAATGGTGGAGAAAAGGAAAGGAATGACTATATGGGATTCCTGAAGTCAGGAGGCTCCGCATATCCTATCCAGGCATTGAAGAAAGCTGGTGTCGATATGAGCACGCCAGATCCTGTAAGAAAGGCGACTGAACATTTCTCTGCCCTGCTTTCAGAGTTCAGGAAGTTCAGGAACCTCTGAGTAAGCTGCCTTTATCTTGCCTTCATGGAAGATAAGGGCTACCTTCTCTCCCCCGTCGAGATCCAGGATCTCCACACTGCTGTTTTTCTCAAGTCCCGCGATCGGGTTGGTCAGCGGCAGGACATGCGAAAGATAGGGGGAGAGAATCTCTCCAGAGACAATCGGGTCTTCTGTATATTTCCCAAGCCACTCTTCGGTGTATTCTTCCCTTACGGCTTCAAGCGCTATCTCCGTAATAGTCCCCTGCCCGACTGCAACAGCAACAGTACCGATGGCAGATGATTCAGGGGCAACTGCATAAAGCTGCAGGGACAGGAATGCTGTCAGCATCAATACTAGCTTCTTCACAGGCCTAATACTCTCACTTGCCTCTTCTTTTGTCAAAAAGGCGGTTATGCTAAGCTTGGCATATGAAAAGAAGCGAAGCCCTCGATCTCCTCCATGGAGGATTCATACACACAGTCAAGGATCCATTATGGGGAAACATACCTATGACAGAGGCTCTCAAGAATCTGCTTGAGACAGATGATGTGGAAAAGCTCTCACGGATAAAGCAGAACGGCCCCGCATACCATATATATCCGGGGGCCGTGCATACAAGGCTCAACCACAGCCTTGGTGTCTATCACCTCGGACGGGAGATACTGCTTTCCGTCGCAACGAAGGCAGCAGAACTTCCGCTGACAGCCACCGGAATATTCAGCTTCCTCGCGGCATGCCTTCTCCATGATATCGGACACTTTCCGTATGCGCACTCCTTGAAGGAACTCGCGCTCAGGGAACATGAGGAGATTGCCGCAGACCTGATACTCAGGAAAGGCGCTCTCAATGAAGCTCTGGCAAAGACCGGGGCAAGCCCTGAGATGACTGCGATGATAATAGCGAAGGACCTGCCGTCTGCTGATTGGGAGACTTCATTCTATAGGAATATCCTTTCGGGAACTCTTGATCCTGACAAGCTTGATTATCTTACGAGGGATGCGTTCTTTGCGGGAATCCCATATGGCAAGCAGGATACTGACTACATTATCTCATCCCTTTCATTCACGGATGGACGCATCGTACTCGACGAGAGCGCGCTATCAAGTGTTGAGCAGGTTCTTTTCTCAAAGTACATGATGTACAGGAACCTCTACTGGCACAAAGGAGTCAGAAGCGCGACATGCATGATAAAGAAAGCCCTGCTTTCCGCACTCCGCGATGGATACATAGAATACGACGATCTCTATATAAAGGATGATTACGAGTTCCATGAGCTTTGCAGGCAGAAATCAGAGTATCCTCCATTTTCACTGATAGAGAAAGCCGAACACGGAATATTATTTGAGCGTAAATATTCAAGACCATTCAATGCAGAAGGAAATGTGGAAAAGAAATCGCTGAACATCACAGAGCGATTCAGGACAGAGAACATGATCTATGAGGAACTTGCTGAGAAGTATCCGGACCTCAGGGAATATGAAGTCATAATCGATATCCCTGAGCCCATAAGCTTCGAGACAGATATAGCCATAAGGACAGCCGATGGTTCTGTCTCTCCTATCAGCAGTTTCGGCATGATATTCCAGCAGGCGGGTTCCGTTTTCTCGAAAACACTGAGAATGGTAGCGCTTTATCTGCCCCATTATGTCGCAGAAAAAGACGCGATGCTTGCTTTTGAGAAGGTGGACAAGGATGAGTGAGAAGATTCCATACCAGGACCTGCTTGCAGGTGACATACCACCATGGGTCATGCGCTTCATCAAAAGCGTGGGAAGAGCTGTAAGCCGCTACAGGATGATACAGGGCGGAGATGAGGTCGTCATAGCGGCATCAGGAGGAAAGGACTCTCTTGCTATGGCTCTTGCGCTCTCAATCAGGCGCAAATGGCTTCCTGTAAGCTATTCAATGAAGGCTGTGATGATAAACTGGATCGAGCATCCGATTCCTGATGAGTACAGGGAGAAGCTCGAAAGATATTTCTCCGACTTGTCCATCGATTTCACGATTTTCGACGAGCCGCAGTTTCCTGATTCATTCAAGGGAGATTTCAACTGCTATCTGTGCGCGAGGAACAGAAGGCGGATACTGTTCGAATATGCGGAGAAGACAGGTGCAGAGCTTATTGCGATGGGACATCATCTGGATGATCTGGCGGAGACAACGCTGATGAATCTATGCTTCAGGGCCGACTTCTCGACAATGAAGCCTGTGCAGGAATTCTTCGGAGGCAAGATGCATATCATAAGGCCGATGATCGAGACACATGAAAGCGTGACCAGGAGACTGGCTGAAGTCTATGACCTCCCTGTCGTCAAGCCCGTATGCCCCTATGACCAGACCAACATAAGATCCCAGCTCAAACCTGTGATATCACAGCTGAGCCACATAGATAAGCTTACAAGGGAACATATCTACAATGCTCACGATTTCAGTTCTTCGGTCCTGCCTGAAAAGCCTGTACCAGCTGAATCTGACAAGCGTTGATTCATACTAGGCATGCAAGGATATCCGTATCCACGCATGCCAGACTTTCATAACAGCTAATCAACAGTATGGTTATTTCAGAAGCTTCCGTTTTCCTGTTTTCTTTGACCCGACTCTTTCTACAAGACCGTTATCAATCATTTTCTTCATATTTCTTATTACAGTAGCTCTGCTGACAGATAGCGATTCTGCAAGATCTCCATATGTCAGATCCGGGAACTGAGACAACAGAGAGACTATTCTATCTTCAACAGTTGTGAATAAATGACACGGCATCCTTCCAACGTAGCAGCCAACTTTACCTTGTACTTGATATTATCATTCTCAATCATCATCAAAATCCTTGTTTTCAGAAATCCCGATACCCATGCCATGAAATCGGCAGAAATCACTTATGACAAGCTCTCGGCCTGTAACAGCGAATGAGCCGCAATCTGCATACATCTTTCTGGTGATTGCCGTTCCTGAGTACTGATAAACAACATTATATCATGTCATCAAAATCAAAAATCCTGATAAGCAAAATTCGGCACACACCAAATACATATCGATCCATCACGATTGCCAATGATTATTTCTGATGCAATATAGAACAATTTAATATAGTTTGCATTCCTCTACTGTGGTAAACTTAGACAAAGGGCTTTTGCCCTCTGAGGGGTTACTATGAAAAAAACTCTGGCTGTACTGGCAACATTACTCTCCCTTGCTGCATCATTTGCAGCACCTCTTTCAATAAAAGAAGGAAATCTTGATGATATCCAGCTTTATGCTCCTGATGGAACGAGAATTGATTCCGAGACTGAAATCAACGACAGCGGATTCATAATCAGAACAGAGAGAGGTGGTCAGGTATTCTCCTGTGAATTCGGTGATATCTACATCAATGATGCATCAATCATCGCCATCACGGATTTCACTGTTGCAGACCCATCGCTTTACCTTCTTGATGGCGGCATGAACATCGTACTTCCAGGCAATGAGATTTCCTTATCTATCTATACCCCTACAACACTTTACACAATCGCAGAACCTGGTGAATATGCATTCACATCAACAACCGATACTGAGCAGTTCTACAACTACTCGGAATTTCCTGCTTATGCATATGACTCAATCTATGGAAAGGAAATAGAAGTCCCTGCAATGTCTGGCATCAATCTCATGGAAGCTCAGCAGCCGGCAGAAGTCACCGCAGATGAATACTATGCATCATCTGTCCTTGATAATGCAGTATTCGGCGGCGAGACAACAGAGCCTGAGACAACAGAGCCTGAGACAACAGAGCCTGAAATCGAGGCCGAAGAGCCTATCGTGATAAAAAAACAGATACTTGGCTATCCAATCACATTCACCATCAACAATGGAATGACTGAAATCGAATATCCATCATCTGTCGTGACAGAAAACGATGCTGTTGAATTCATGGCATTTGAGAGTGAGAAGAGACCTGCAGATGCAGCTCTTGTCACATACAGCACAGATAGTGGAAAGACCACGCTCTACTACTCTTCAGATATTCCAAGAGAAACAATCTGCTCATACGTTCCTCTGCTCACAGCAGATATTGAAGAGTTCATCTCAATAAAGTACCCCGCAATCCCTGAAAAACCAGCTATCTCAATATCAGAGCAGAGAATCGACATTCCTTCAGCACCTGTCGTTGCAAAGCCTGAGCAGGAAATAATACCTACAAGGCCTCAGGTATCTGATCCTGGCATAATCCTGGTTGTCGAGCCTGAAACAACAGTACCTGAAACAACAGTACCTGAAACAACAGTACCTGAAACAACAGTACCTGAGACAACAGTACCTGAGACAACAGTACCTGAGACAACAGTACCTGAGACAACAGTACCTGAGACAACAGCACCTGAGACAACAGCACCTGAGACAACAGTACCTG
>CALXLA010000010.1 GCA_944389075.1 uncultured Spirochaetaceae bacterium | reverse complement strand
CCCCATCCCTGATAGGCACCGCAGAGCAGTTGTCATTCAGGATATACTCGTTCCTGTCCCTTCCGGCTTCCTCTTCCCTTACACGCCTCAGTTCCTCAAGCAGCCTCCCGCTGTCTGTTATCGTATCTGCTGTATACGCCTTCAGACCTCCTGCCCTTTCTATCATGCCAAGGACCTCTTCCTCGGAAAGCTCCGAGCACAATACCTTCCCCAGACCCGTGCAATGGAACGGTATGGCCTTGCCTGGCGTGAAATATGTCCGCGGCAGCCTGTTGCCATCTATCCTGTCCACCATGATTATCTCATCGCCGTGCCTCATCCCTAGATTGATGTTCGCCTTCGGGAAGCTGCTCCACAGCATCTCAAGATACGGCATCGCGAACTTGCGGATCTCAAGGGACTGCAGGGCCATGCGGGAGAGCTTCAGCACCTTCAGGGACAGCGAGTACAGACCAGTCTTCGCATCCATCGAGAGATACCCGGTATCCTCCATAGTCCTCAGAAGCCTGAACGCCATGTTGCTGTTGATGCCTAGTGCCTCGCAGACATTATGAATCGAAACAGCTTCCTGCGAGGATGAGAGCAAATCGAATATCTGAAAACTGCGTTCAACTGCATTGATGTTGTATCTGTCTGTTTCTTTTGCCATATATCATTATTTGACAGTAAATTCCCTGTAGAAGCGTTCCTTACGCTCAAGAAGGAATCGTCTGAATTCATTTCTATCTATAAAAGGAGCGCTGCTGCCTAAGCTTACAGCTTCTGCGTGCTTTTCCAGCATCCTTCCCTGAGCCGTATGATTGCCAAGCATTATATCAACTTCTTCCTCAAGAAGACGATCTATGGATTCAATATACTCGCTTCTGCTATGCGTATTTCCATGTTTCCGGATGAATTCATCAGTAAGGGTATTGAAACCTGCTCCACCAAAAAGCCCACATCTGTATTTAAAACCTGCTTCTTCTACATCAAAGAAGTACGACATACAGCCATCAGAATGTCCTGGAGTCGCTATAACCAGGAGTTCTGTCGAACCAAACCTAAATACTTCCCCGCCATCGAGAAGGACGTCCGGAACAAATGGGGAAAAATCACATATACCGCTCCCCTCTGAAAGAATCATCGATGGATTCTCAACGAACATCACGGCATCGCGTCTTCCAAGATATGTCATACAACCACTGAATGCCTTGATAAATCCAGTACATCCAAAATGATCGAAATGACCATGAGTGTGAAAGAGATGCTTTATATTTCTCACAGAAAAACCAAGATCAGCAATCGACTGTATCAACAGTGGAGCAGTCGAAGGATAGGTGCTGTCTATAAGCACCAATCCTTCTTCTGTATCAATGAGATAAGAACCTACATCCCTGTTTCCGACAAAGTAGAGGTTGCCTGCAATGCGGAATGGCTTGACTTCAAATTCCCAAGGATGCGCGCGTAACGCATGTCTGTCACTCTCTGTCATCAGCCTTTTACTCCGCCTGCGGTCATACCTGCAATCAGGAACTTCTGCAAGAACATGAAAAGCAATATTACAGGAAGTGATGTAAGAAGTGCCGCCGCACACATATTGCCCCATTCAATACCATATTCACCAATATACATACTCAAACCTACAGGAAGTGTTCTCTGAGCAGCTGTCGATGTGAACATGACTGCAAACATAAGCTCATCCCATGCATGTATGAATGTATAGATTGCAGTGGCAACAATTCCAGGGAGCGATAAAGGCAGGACAATTCTGAAAAGAATTCCCGTCCTTGAACACCCATCAACGGTTGCAGCTTCATCCAAATCACGCGGTATGCCAGTAAAATATCCTATAAGCATATACATTACGTATGGTAAAGAGAACGTTGTATAAGCAAGAACAAGCGATCCTCTGGTATTAAGCAAGTGCAATCCCTGCATAATAACAAAGAGCGGGATAATGATGAGAACCTTCGGGAACATCTGCGATGAGATGAAGAATTTCCTCAATATCTTTGATCCGCGGAATTTGAATCGGCTAAAAGCATATGCAGCTGTTACAGAAAGAACAACACAAATCAATGTTGTACAAGCCGATATGATACAGCTATTTTTGAACTGAGTAGGGAAATCAGTTGTCCTTATCACGTTTACATAGTTCTGGATCGTTGGATTACGTGGCCAGTACCGGACACTTGCAGTATGGATTTCAGTGGCATCTTTGATAGATGTGATAAAAGCCCATACGACAGGAAGTACTGCAAATACACAGACTAGAATCACCGGAATCCAAAGTGTAATCAGTTTTATATACCATGGTCGTTTTTTGCAACTCATATAATATCAGTCTCCTTATCCTTGTTTATAAGCTTCATGTAGATTCCGATGAAAACCAGAAGCAACAACATTAGGAAAATTGCCATAGTAGATGAATATCCAAAATCAAGTTCTGACCATGCTTTTAGATATGTATACAAAGCAAGAACATGCGTAGTATACCCAGGGCCACCTTTAGTCATCGTAAAGATAAGATCTGTGGTATTGGCTGTCCAGATAAGACGAAGAACTGTTGTTGTTATGATGACTGGTCTAAGATGCGGCATTGTTACTGTCAAAAAGCGTCTCCACACACCTGCGCCATCAATCTCAGCAGCCTCATAAAGATCTTTAGGAATACTCTGAAGTCCTGCGAGAATACTTATGGCAAAGAACGGAAAACCTTTCCAGATATTTGTCATAATAACAACAGGAAAAGCTGTTTTAGCGTTACCAAGCCATGGTATATTCTCTGAAATAATCCCCAGCTTCATAAGTATGTCATTTGCAAGACCGAACGTTCCATCGAAAATCCAGGCCCACATAAGACCAGAAACGACAGAAGGCATAACCCATGGAATAAGAACAAGTCCACGAGCAAGAGCCCTTCCCCGGAATTTCTCATTAAGAAGAAGTGCTGTTCCTAAACCAAGCAGGAGCTGAAAAAACACAGAAGCAACAACCCACCAGAACGTCTTCTTTAATGAAAGCCAGAATATTGGATCATGGAACATTGCGATATAGTTGTCAAAACCAATAAATCCTTGTTCCAATGGTCGTGTCAGTACATGGTTATGGAAGCTCAGTACAAACCCTCTGAACATCGGATAAAGCAGTATCACACCGATGACAAGAAGCGTTGGTGCAACCAGTATATACGGATAAGCTTTCGTTGATAATGATGATTTATTCTTCATTGGCGAACCTATTAGCTTCAGGTTGCTGCATATGCAAAACAGCAACCTGAAATCTATTGATTATTTTTCTGCAAGCTCAATGGCTATCTGCTCAACCATCTCCTCTGCTGTGATTTCTCCCATCAGAGCCTGCTGGAGCAGTGTTACTGTAATATCCTGAACTATTGCACCCCAATGTGTTGTTTTCGGGAACTGTCCTACATATTGAACAGACTCGCTGGAGATAGCATAGAACGGATTTTCCTTGAAATAATCCATATCACTGACAGACTGAAGGACTGGTACCGAACCGAGATTCCTGCTCTGGAACTCAACAGCCCATGCCTCACTCATCCAACTTACGAACTCAAAGGCTTCTTCCTTATGCTTGGAAATAGAACTGATGCCATTATTTATGACAGAACCTTCAGACCAGCGATTTCCATCATCAGATGCAGGATAAAGCATTACTCCGACTTTATCACCAAGAGCTGTCGAAATCTCCACAGATGTTCCGATATGGTGATTGAGCATTGCTGTCCTTCCACTCTTGAAAGCTCCTACGATTTCTGCGAATCCATCACCGACTACTGATGGTGGAACACAATGGTACTTCTGGTAAAGATCAATATAGCGCTGCGTTGCAGCAACAGTCTCTGGGCTGTTGAAAGCAACATTGCCATTTTCATCATAAAATTCCGCACCTTGTGTCATACACCAGATGTAATACCCCTGAGCATTACCTGCGCCACCCCTCATTCCATATCCATAACGATTTACGGTTTCGCCTTCTTCGTTGACATAAGTTCCAGTAAGCTGACAAGCGGCATCGATGAATTCACTAATTGTTTCTGGTGGCTCAATCCCTAATTCCTCAAACCAATCGGCTCTGTAGTACATATATGTAACAAGGAGTTTCCAAGGCATTCCATACTGAACACCATCAATCTGGCCTGCCTCCCAGAGATTACTGAACACATCATCTTTCCCTTCCCAGTTCTCAATATAGCTATCAAGAGGCTCAAGCATACCCATTGCCTGGAATTCAGGAATCCAGTTTTCACTCATGCCGAATGTATCAGGACCTTCTCCAATCTGATATGATGATATGAATCTTGTTCTAACATCTTTCTGCGGAACATTTTCCCAGTGCACCTGAACATCTGTATGAGTTCTGTTGAACTCATCAATGAGCTCTTGATATTTAGGTGCATCAGCATTTGAACACCAATACCAGTGATTGATGACAACCGGCCCATCCTGGCTTTCACTGTTACCACCCGCAAATACAAAAGCAGAGGCGATAAGCGCTACTGCGAGTACCGAAAGAATTTTCTTCATAACTTTTCTCCCTTTGTTTTTTTCAGCAAAGATTGCTGTTTATGTAATCGAAATCAAAATCCCATCCGAGACCTGGCTGATCAGGGATCTTTACATTGCCATCACTATCAATCGGATCATAGATAGTCTTGAACCATGGTTTAGGTACTTCATAATCGAGCAACGGATGGAGAAGCCCTCTCTCGTAATATCTGCCTTCAATACCCATTGCGCCGAGTACATGGAGATTTCCAATTGTATTTCCATGAAGTTCAATGCTCATGCCGAACGACTCATAAAGATGCACTGATTTCATTACGCTCGTTATACCACCCGTGACTTCCGTGCCAGCCCTTCCGATATCAGCAGCATCAGCCTTAATCCATTCGGCCCTCATCCTGTTCTTGCCTTCCATTGTCTCCGGACCGCAGATCTGCAGCGGCGTATTAGCTGTAAGCCATACGTAAGAAGACATCGAATGCTCATCCATTGGCTCTTCCATCCAAAGGAAATCAAGTTCTGCAAGCGCATCTGCAATATACAGAGCCTGCTGCCTTGTATAGTCATGATATGGATCAAGCATCAATTCAATATCAGGCCCAACCGCATCGCGGACTGCCTGGCATGCTCTGACATCCATTTTCGGATCCGGTTCAGGAATAATAGGGGGCATCCATGTATGAAGCTTGATTGCTTTATATCCCTGTCCTACAAGTTTCTTTGCAAAATCAGCATAAGCCTCAGGTGTATCAAGTCCTCCCTTGATATCATCTCCGACCATGATTGAACCATAAGCAGGAACCTTCTCGCGATATCCTCCAAGAAGCTTATATACAGGCTGTCCGCACTTCTTGCCGCAAATATCCCAAAGGGCAAGATCCATTGCACAAAGTGTTCTATCTGTAAAATCCGAATGCAGACGCTGCCATGATCTCATCCTCTGCCAGATTCTTTCATGCATGAATGGATCTTCACCGATAATCGCAGGGGCAACGACTCTATTGAGTACATCAACCATCATGTTGCCGCCAACTGCATGCCCTTCTGTACCATCATCGCAAGTGATGGTCAGAAAGCCAACTTTTGCATCATGTGGCTTTCCTGGATGGGAATGTCCTTCGGCATCCCTGACCATTACGGATTCATATCTTATATATTTTGCTTCTACATTTACGATTTTCATATTTTCCTCATTTCACGATTGATACATCTGAGAGACGTTCATAATATTTGGCAAGCGCGCTGTGATCATCCTTTTCGCATCCATAGGCCTTCAGAGACTGCATCATCTCCATGAGTTCTCCCGTAAGAGGCACTGGTGCATTCACCGCATGCGCGGCATTAAGCGCGTTAGTAAGATCCTTTATGTGCAGCTCGATCCTGAAGCCAGGCTTATAGTTCCCAGCCATCATCATCGGAGCCTTCGCATCCATGACCGTGGATCCTGCAAGGCCTCCCCTTATTGCCTGATATACAAGCTCAGGATCAGCTCCTGCCTTCTTGCTGAATGTCAGGGCCTCTGCGACCGCAGCGATATTACATGCCACGACTATCTGGTTCGCCAGTTTCGCGATATTCCCTGCGCCAAGCTCACCTACATATGTCACGGAACCAGCCATCG
>CALXLA010000009.1 GCA_944389075.1 uncultured Spirochaetaceae bacterium | reverse complement strand
GCTCATTGTAATATATGTCTTCCGGATCTGTACATAAAAGGTCATGCACAAGATGCCCAAGGGCCGTATCCTCATCAGCATTCGCTGCGCATACATGGATTATATGCGTGCCATCGTCATATGGTTCCCAGGAACCCTTTATGTACCTGTCTATCTCGTATATGGCCTGTCCCTTCCTGAGTATATCCTTCCGCGTTATGAATATGATGTAAGACTCAGGAAGCCTGCCATAGCCATGTGACTTCCTCAGTGCTTTTGTATCTATCATTGCGCTGTAGTATCTCGCTCTTTTCCTCAGGGACCTGCCAGATGCCTTCTGCATCTCTATGTTGTACAGCTTCCCGTTGCTGTCCTTTGCGGCTATGTCCAGCTTGACGGAGTGGTTCTCTATGTTCTGTATCCATCTCTGTGTCCTTGCCTCAGTGACATCAAGGTCATTCCTGCCGAGGATAATCCTGAGCATGAGGGAGGAGCACTTCCTGTCACCATCGAAGCACTTGGAGAAGAGGGCATCATCCATAAGGCACATCTCTTCCAGCGCTTTCCTTATCCTGCTATTGGCTGAATCCATATAGCCTCCTTCAGGAGCTTGTTATCGGCTCCTGTAATATATACACAACGGATGGCTATTCCTGACAGTCTGGATTGTCCATGGAACCGGGATGAACTGGCTTCCCTGTCAGGCAGATCAGCAGAAACATCCACAATGCTATGACTCAGTCATAGGCTATAGATAAATGAGAGCTGATATCATGATGTTAAAAATTCTTTGAGAGTTTTGCCTTCTATGTAAATTATCATGAACTTTTGAATATTGCCCTTGACTTCTGGCGATTTGCCATGCATCTTTAATGTCAATTCATAAAGAGGTTTGTTATGGATGCTTTTACTCAGGAAATGCAGGAACAGCTGCTTAAGGCTCGTGATGAACTCAGGGCTAAATTGAATGACGAGAGTGATGCTTTCCGTCAGGAAGCTCAGACTTCATCGGGCAGGGGAGACTCAAGCGATCTAGCATCGGATGAGGGCGTGTATCGTAAGATGGAAGCGCTGAATGCAATGGATGCACGGAAGCTTAAGGCAATAGAGGGAGCTCTGCAGCGCATAAGCGATGGAAAGTATGGATACTGCCTTCAGTGCGGGAAGAAAATTCCGGAAGGAAGGCTGAGAGCGATTCCCGAATCTGTTCTCTGTGTGGAATGCAAGAGCGCAAACGAAAAGCTCGGAGGCTGATTGATTAAAGGAATGGGTTTGATTCCTTTTCAGCTTTGATTGTCGTGCCTGGTCCATGTCCTGGCAGCACGATTGTATCGTCATCGAGCTTGAGGATATTATGGATTGAATCCATAAGCATTGAATGATTTCCGCCAAGGTCTGTCCTTCCGATACCTTGGGCAAACAGCGTATCTCCTGAGAAGAGGATACGTTCCTTCTTGCTATATACAGATACGGACCCCATGGTATGCCCTGGGGTTTTAATTATCCCGAATTGTCCCTCATATTCCTCAAATGGCTGTATGTCATCCGGGAATGTGCTGAATGGGATTTCCCTGAGGAAGCATGGATCAAAAAGCCTCAGCATATCTTTTGTCTTCCTGAAATCATCGTCTATGAATGGGAAATCCTCCTCATCGAGGAATATCCTGATATCCGGGAAAGCGGCTTTCAGCTCTCCAAGTCCGAATATGTGGTCGAAGTGTCCATGCGTAAGGATTACATCTTCAGGATTCAGGTTTTCCTTCCTGAGAAATGCAATGGCAGTTGTCATAGGATAAGGTGCATCGATGATTGTGCATCGATTTCCTTCATAGGCTATATAGCAGGCTGTTGAGTATCGTCCGATTGAGAAAGGCTGTATCCGCATAGTCAGGAATGGGGGCATCTCAGCCCCCTTTGTCATTTGTTCGAGAAGGTTACTTTTGCAATCCTTCCGTTTATATCCTGCCCGGAAAGCTTCTCGATTGCTTTCTGGC
Source organism: uncultured Spirochaetaceae bacterium (assembly GCA_944389075.1). GTDB lineage: Bacteria > Spirochaetota > Spirochaetia > Sphaerochaetales > Sphaerochaetaceae > Ornithospirochaeta. Next base: position 29,413 of record CALXLA010000009.1, on the reverse strand, counting down.
AGTTCTCCTCGCTCATTGTAACGAATGAGTACTTGTCATGGATGCGTATCTGATAGATATCATCGCGCGTGATTCCGAGCTCTGCCTGGATCCGTCTTGATAGATCCTTCGGATAGAGGTGCTTCATCTTGCCTACATCTATATAGATTGTCTTGGCATCCTCCGGGATCTGTGGTTTCCTCGGCTCTTCCTTCTGCTGCTCTGCATTGGATGTTTCCTTCCTTGCCGGCCTTTCCATTTTCTTTTCCGGACGTGGTGTGCGTGCATTTACGAGAAGGTATGCGAGAAATGCGCTTCTTGTGAAGAACGGGACATTCTTCTTGACTATTGACTTGACTCTTTCGAGTTCTTCTGGATCAGCTGACTTCATCCCTGAAAGCAGGGTGCTGATCCTGGACGCAAGCTCTTCTTCTGAGAGCTCCTTTGCGTTTTCCTTTTCCATAATTGCTCCAAAACGAGATAATGCCCTCAGTATGGGAATTGGGCAGTGACTGTGTTTCCGAACGGACTTCAGCCAGTATTAGGAAGGATATTGCTTTGCATGCTTGCTGTCAATTCATACGCTCGCCTATGAAGGCCTCAGATGCTATACTTGGCACTATGGATTGTGATGCTCTTGTCCGGAAGAATGAGAAGAAGATGTCTGATTGCATGTCGCGCCTGGATGCCGCTGCTTATGATCTTGGATTCTATGCCTACAGATCCCTTGATATTCCGTCCGGCAGGAAATTCTCCGATGCGATTCGCGATAAGCTCATGACACTTGAGGCGGTTGTAAGAGATGAAAAGGAACTTGAGAAATTCTGCATGGATTATGAGCAGAACAAAGCGGAGCTTTCATCTCTGGACTCCAGGCTGTCAGAATCCTCTGTGAGGGAGAAGGAGCTTTCCCTCAGACTTGGGGCTGCCCTTTATGAGCAGTGCTCATTCGGGCTTCTTGACAGGAGTGCGTTCGCTCCGGTCTATAGGGATGCGGAGAAGGAAAGAAACCTGGAATCCTCTGCACCTTCTGGTTTCATTCCGAAGATAGGGACGGCAATAGAGAAGAAGAAAATGGAGAAAGGGAAGGAAGCGAGACTGATGTCGTATGCAGAGCTTGCGATGCTTCAGTCAGCTCCTGTATATGGCAATCCTCTTGAGCTCCTCTCGGCCCTGAAGGCTTTATCGGCAGAGTCTGCTGCGATGCGCATTAAGCGTGATAAGCTTTCTGAATATATATCCGGACACAGGGGAGAGTATCTTAAGGCATCGAAAGGTGGTCTTGATACACAGAGGGAGAGGGTACGGAAGTGTGATGATGAGGCAAGAAGCAGCATCGTGAGCTATGGGACGTATCTTTATGAGAAAGGTCCTTCATGGATTTCTGAATCCACTCCTGATGATGTGATAGCAATCATCGATAAGATGAAGGCCTTACGTTCCCAGCAGGCCGCCATTGCATCTGAACGCGAGGATATTGCGAAAGCCGCAAAGGCTGATGATGTGCAGATGATGATAGAAATCGAAGAGGACAAGGCCGCAATGCTCAGGAAGGAGAAAGCCGATATCGAGAGGGAGATAGCGGAAATCGAGGCAAAGATCGCAGGGCTCAGGGGGAGACTTGAGAATCTGAGCGGCAGACGGCTATAATCCTTCCATGCTCTATAATCTTCATACTCATTCATTCTATTGCGGTCATGGTACGGGACGGATTTCGGATTATGCGGATGAAGCTCAGGAGAAGGGCTTTGATGTCCTGGGTTTCAGCGAGCACTGTCCTTTCCCTGATGACCTTTTCGGAAAGACGAGAATGGCATATAGCAGCATGCCTTCCTATGAAGCGGATGTAAGGGCAGAGAAGAGGCCTTTTCCTGTCCTGCTTGGATATGAGATAGATTATCTGAAGACAATGCATGGATACTTTGCGGATCTTTTGGGGAGGGTTAATTACCTTATAGCGGGTGTCCATTTCGTTGAACGTCCGGATGGCGATTGGGCAACGCCTTTTTCCACAGGCTTTGATGATGGTGACGTATCAAGGTACATAGACAGGGCAATAGATGCGATGCAGTCTGGCCTTATCTCATTTCTTGCGCATCCCGATGTCTTCCTGTGCAAGAGGCCTTTCGACAGTCTCGCAAGAACAGCAGCCAGGGAGCTCTCAGCTGCATCACTGGAATATTCCGTGCCTCTTGAGATAAATGGCAATGGAATACTGAAAGGGAAAGGCGGTTATCCGCATCCGTTGTTCTGGGAAGAAGTCCGCAGGAATACAGACATTGCTGTGCTTTCGACGGATGCCCATAATCCTGCGCATCTGCATAAGACAATCGGTGATATAAGGAAGTTCGCATCAGAACTGGATTTCACAGTACTTGAGCCTGCGATAGATGACTGCAGGCTCACTCTCAGAAGGGAGACGGAGAGCTGAAGGATATCCTCTGGCCACTTACAGGATGGTTGAGCTCTATGTATGATGCATGAAGCATCAGCCTCTGTCCCTCTTCCCTTATGCCATACAGCCTGTCTCCTATGATTGGATGCCCTATGTACCGGGAATGTACTCTCAGCTGATGTGTCCTTCCTGTCTCCGGGAAGAATCTCACTCTCGTGTTGCCATTTTCAGTTCCAAGCTTTTTCCAGCGCGTGATGGCTTTCTTCCCATATATCTCATCGATGATCTGCAAGGGTCTGTGATCTGTATCAAGACGCATGGATGCGATGATTGTGCCTTCATCTTCTTCAAGCATCCCTGTGAGGATTGCCTCATACTCCTTCTTTATCGTTCTTGCCTCGAACTGCATCGAGACATTCCTGTGTGCTTCTTTTGTGAGTGCAAGCACCAGGAGCCCTGAAGTGTCCATATCGAGGCGATGGGTGAAGCAGCATTCAGGAGAAGAAGGGAAGAGCCTGTGGAATCTGTAGGAGGCTGAGTCCAGTTTCTCATCTCCCTTCCCAGGCGCGGACAGAAGCCCTGCATCCTTATCTATGACTGCGATGCTTTCATCTGCATAGATGAATCTGAGCCCAAGCATCTTCCATAGAGTGTCAGGAAGCGATTCCTCGTATATGATATGTCCATCATTTATCATGAATGATGCTATGCCTGTCATCTCAAGCTTATGCCGCAGTGCATAGTCTGCGGCCCTCAGAATCGGATGATCCTCAGCTTCATCAGGAGAGAATGCCTTGCCATCCCATCTGTGATAAGTGAAGAGCGATGCCAGGAGATCTTTCCGTTCGGGATATGCCGAGAGAGTGGCATCATAGGCTTCTTTGTCGAAACAGGGTGGTACGAAGCCCGGTCTTTCATCTCCGGAGGCCTTTATGGTTACCGGTTTTCCCTTTCTGTCGTGTGCGGATATGATTGCATATTTCCCATTTCCAGCTTTGAGAGCAAAGGCTTCCGCTTCCTTCCTGAGTTCCTTGCTATCCAGAAAACTGATCATGGGAACAGCACCTTATCATCTGCAATATCAGCAATGCTGCCGTAGATTGAATCAGCATACTCTGAAAGCCTTTCCCTGCTTCCATAGCCTGTCATCACGGCTATGATGTATCCGGCCTTTCCCTTCTTTGCGAAGCGCATATCGGAGAGGGAATCGCCGACTACGGCGACCTCTGAGCTCTCAAGACCGAATTCGCTGCAGAATTCAGCAAGCGCTTCAGGACTCGGCTTTCTCTTGGTCCTGTCATCCTTTGTCCTCAGGAATGAGATGTATTGTGTTACCCCCATCTTCTCCAGAAAGACCTTCGCCGATGCTTCTGTATCATCTGTGACTATTCCTATGATATATCCTTTCTCATAGGCTTTCCGTATCACAGAATTAGCATCAGGAAAATGAATCTCTCTGATGGCTTTCTCTACAATGCTTCCCTTATCCTTGCCAAAGCTGTGGAAGAGCTTCCCTACATAGAAAGGATTGACTTTGTAGGATATCGTCAATCTGAAGATGCGCCAGAAAGAATGGATTGTACTGTCGGAGAATATCACTCCGTCAGGATAGACCTCGCCATCAGGACCGAAGCCAGTTTCCCTTATCAGTTTTGCCATATATTCTCTTCTTGTGTCTTCATCGAGCTTTATGCTGGCAAGTCCTTTTTCAAGATAATCAGAGACTATAGGTCCCCAGATTTTGCCATAACTGAAGAGAGTGCCATCTTTGTCAAAAATGATCGCTTTGATTTCTGGCATAGGAAAAGCATACTTCAAAGCTTTTGTTTTGGCTATATTCGGCCTATGCTCTATAATTTCTGCTGTGAATACTGAGTATGATGTTTTCTTCAAGGACCTTCGCCGTGAGATGGAACGGATACGGAGAAGTATCTCCGTAATCTGCTACAATCCTCTGGATTATGCCTGGGATAGCTTCTCGGCTTTTGCATCGGCTGCCTACAGGAAAGGGCAGAAGGTGATGTTCATCGGAATGAATCCAGGGCCCGATGGCATGGGGCAGACCGGTATCCCCTTCGGGGCCGTTGGTCCTGTCAGGGACTATCTTGGCATATGCGGCAGAGTCTCTTCGCCTGATTATGCGATCGAAGCAAAGCCTGTCCTTGGTTTCTCAGCGAAAAAGAATGAGCCGTCCGGACTTCTTTTCTGGTCGCTTGCCAGGAAGTATGGGGATCGGGACAGCTTTTTCAGAGTTGCTTCTGTCTATACATACTGTCCGCTTCTTTTCCTGACGGAGAATGGCGGCAATATAGCGCTTGCAGAGCTGAATGTGGATGACAGGAAGCTTGTTGAAGAGACCTGTACTGCATTTCTCAGGCGCTTTTCCGGGATATCCGGTGCGAAGAGCTTCATCGCGCTTGGACGATATGCTGAATCGAAGGCAAAGGAAATAGGGCTTTCCCCTTATTATTTCCAGCATCCATCCCCGAGGAATCCGAAGGGAAGGACATTCTGGGAGAATGAGGCATTCGATGATTTCATGGAGATCCTCGATGAAGGTTAAGGCATATGGCAAGGTGAACATAGGGCTCAGAGTCGGTGACAGGAGGCCAGATGGATATCATGATATCGATACATATATGGGGAGAATTGCGCTTGCAGATTCCCTTGATATCCTGATAAGACCTGCTGATGCGTTTTCATGCAGGATTTCCGGCAATGAGGGCTATCTCCATGAAGGCGAGGAAGATTTGATGGAGAAAGCCGCAAAGGTTTTCTCATTATCTGCATCGCTGTCTTTCGGAATCGATATCGCCATAGAGAAACACATACCTGTGCAGGGCGGGCTTGGTGGAGGCTCTTCTGATGCGGCAGCTGTCCTTACAGCGCTTGATAGCTATTTCGGTACAGGACTTGATCTTGTCGCTCTCGGTGCGGAGGTCTCAAGCGATGTGCCGTTCTTCGCATCTGGCTACAGATTCGCGCATGTCACTGGCAGGGGTGAGCAGGTCGAGGAATCCCCTGGACCGGAGAGAATGCCTGTCATATTAGCTGTTCCTGAGCATAAAGTTCCTACAGGATATGCTTTTTCGGTCCTTGACGCGATTAAGCGGGACAGGACTCCGCTTCCCCCGCTTACCCGAGATATTCCAGATAAGAAGGACTTTCCCAATGACTTTGAACTGATTGAAGAGAATGCATGTCCATTCATAAAGGCAGATGGTTTTGCATCTTTGTCCGGTTCCGGGGCCGTTTGGTATCTTATCCCCGAATTATTTCAGGATGAATGGTTGGAAATACGCGGATATTGTGTTAAATATAAAACTGAATTCATATAGCAATCGGGATAGAGCATGAAAAGGGGAGAGAACTATGGAGATTACGGAAGTCAGGATCAGTAAGGTAAACTCCAAAGGAAAGCTGAAGGCATTTGCTACTGTTGTATTTGATAAGCAGTTTATGGTACATGACCTGCGGATTATCAAAAGGGAAGGTGAGGATGCAGGCTATTTCGTTGCTATGCCGTCAGTACTGTCGTCAGAAGGATCATTCCGGGATATTGCCCATCCGCTGAATCAGGAATTCAGGGACAGACTCACCCAGGCTGTAATGGAACGTTATTTCCAGGAGACTTCACAACAAGAGTAAAAGAATGCTATCTTATGACAGATTGGGAAGTAGCCAAGTGGTTAAGGCATCGGTTTTTGATACCGACATCCGAAGGTTCGAGCCCTTCCTTCCCAGATCTTCCTTTCAGTATTCGATTACTCCTTTTACGACATTCCTTATATCCTGATAGCAGGCCCTGAAAGCCTCGGGTGTGTCATCGAAGCTGAATCTGTGTGAGATTATCGTACTCACGTTGATTCTTCCGCTTGCGATTGCGTTGATGGCTGTAGGATATAGATTCCTGTATCTGAATACTGATTTTATTGTCAGTTCCTTCGATGTCATGAGATTGCCATCCAGCCCTGATATCCTGTCCCCGCCAAGGCCCACAAGCACGACAGTCCCTGCTGGCTTCACGCTCTTTGTTGCCTGTTGCATCGTCTCGCTGAAGCCGGCGCAGTCTATGACCACATCGGCTCCTCTTCCGTCTGTCAGCTGGAGAACGCGCTCCGAGAAATCCTCTGATGCTGTATTGACTGTTCTTGCACCAAGCTCTTCCGCTTTCCTGAGTCTTTTCTCGATCACATCCCCGACTATGATGCTTGTTGCTCCAAAGGCCTTTGCGGAGAGAAGCGAGACAAGGCCGATGCATCCGGCACCTATTATCGCGACTGTATCTCCGAGCTTCACGCCTCCAAGATCACATGCATGAAGTCCTATCGCAAGAGGCTCGACAAGAGCGCCTTCCGTATAGCTCATGTTATCGGGAATCCTGAATGTGAAGGCTGCGGGATGTACCACATACTCTGACAGGCAGCCATCGTAAGGCGGTGTTGCCCAGAACCTCACATCCCTGCAGAGGTTGTAATGTCCTTCAAGACATTCCGTACATTTCATACATGGGATTCCCGGTTCCATGCATACCCTGTCGCCAGGCCTGAGATGCTTCACATTCCTTCCTGTCTTCTCGACGATACCTGCTGCCTCATGGCCAAGTATGAATGGGAAGCTGGCCTTGAAATCACCGATCGCCCCTTTTGCATAATAGTGGAGATCCGAACCGCAGATTCCCACAGCCTGCATCCTGATAAGCACATCATCAGGTCCGTATTCAGGAATCGGGATATTTCCTTCTTCAACCTTTACCTCCAGGAGTCTCCATCTTCTAAGGGGAGCAAAAGGTGGAGAGGAATGGATGAAGAAGGCCTTAAGATAAGATATACGATATGAAGAAAGAATTTGGGTTCGGAGCTGAGGTTACAGGGTATCTGAGAGGAGACAATGCAGAGGGACTCTGCCGGAACGGAGATGAGATCGGAGACAGATATTATTTATGCACATACGGATGTCCAGTGAATCAGGAGGGATATGGAATCTGCCCAAAGGTGATGCTGATGCTTTATCCTCTCATGGAAGCCGTCAGTAGCGGACCTACGGAATGTCGGTGGCACTGACATGTATGTAGGATATCGTATGCCCTGACGGCTGTGTCATGTCCAGGCTGACAGCAAGAGGCTTTCCGGGAAGAATCCGTTTATATCCAAGGCATACCAGTAATCAGCGGTAGAAAAATAATTTGATTGCATTAAAGAAATAGTATTAATAATCTCAAATCAGTGCTATCCTGATTCCAGGATGAGCAGAAAGAAAAGCCGCATAATGACACAGCTGGATGGCAACAATCATTCGGTGTTCAGCCTGAACTACCATCTCATCCTCATTGTCAAATACAGGAGAGAAGTCATTACCGATATCATATCGGAGTATCTTAAGCACATGTTCTGCTGCATAGCGCCGAAGTATAAGATCACGCTCTCGGAATGGAACCATGACAAGGACCATGTGCATATCCTCTTCAGGGCGGAACCTGACAGTGAGATATCGAAGTTCATAAATGTGTATAAGAGCGCATCATCAAGGCTTGTCAAGAAGGACTTCCCTGAAATACTGGATAAGCTCTGGAAGGAATACTTCTGGTCAAGGAGCTATTGCCTGATAACCGCAGGAGGGGCACCTCTTGAGATTCTGAAGGAGTACATAAGGACTCAAGGAGAAGACTATGACGGCAGGAAAGACTGAGACAGTCGTCATCTCCAAGTGCATGGAGTTCAGGATCAAGCCAGATATGGAGCAGAAGGTGCTCATCTGGAAGACCTTCGGGTGCTGTCGCTTCGTATGGAACCATCTGCTTGATGAGCGCATTGGCTATGAGAAGGTTCACAAGGGAAAGCTGCTCAACACGACACCTGCCCATCTCAAGAAGGACAACCCCTTCCTATGTGAAGTCGATTCGATGGCCCTGATAAACACGCAGCTGAATCTGAACCAGTCATGCAGGAAGCTCTTCCCAAAGGGCAAGTCACCGAAGTTCAGGGCAAAGGGAAAGGACAAGCGCTCATACACCACGAACTGGATAAACAATAACATAGAGGTACTCCACAAAGGAGACAGTGATAACTATATCAAGCTTCCGAAGCTCGGACTTGTGCGCATCATACTCCACCGTAGCATACCGGACGGATGGAGGATGAAGCATGCGACGGTCAAGGAGACTGCAAGCGGGAAGTTCTTCATATCGCTTACATTCGATGTTGAAACAGAAAAGAAAGATCCGATTAAAGAGTTTGATAACGTAGAGGCTTTTGATTACTCCATGCCTTCCTTGATAGTCTCCGCATCAGGTGAGAACAACATAACTTCCAGCGACATCCGCTGGTACCGCAATCTTGAGGATAAGATAGCGAAGGAACAGAGGAAGTTCTCGCGGATGCAGTACGGCTCTGCCAACTACCTGAAGCAGAAGCACAGGATCGGGAAGCTTCATGAGAAGGCGGGGAACAGGAGGAAGGACTTCCTTCACAAGCTGTCTCATGATGTGGCCAGAGACTTCGATGTCGTTATCGTGGAGGATATAAACCTCCAGCACATGTCCCAGACACTGAATTTCGGGAAGGCCGTATATGACAACGGTTATGGAATGCTAAGAACAATGCTCTCTTACAAGCTTCAAGAGAAAGGGAAAGTGCTTGTAAAAGTGGATAAGTTCTTCCCCTCTAGCAAAAGATGTTCTGTATGTCATGATGTGAACCATGACCTGAAGCTCGCAGACAGGGAATGGACATGCAAGAGCTGCGGGACATACCACGACCGGGACAAGAATGCGACAAAGAACCTGCTGGATGAGGGTAAAGACATCCTGAACCGCTGGGCTAGCGGGGATAGCTCGTTGATACTGGCTCCGTCAGGGGTTTTGAGCGGGAAGAAGCTCCATCCTCAGGCTCACAGTAATGTGAGACAGGGTGGAGAGTAGGTCACTCTTTTCTATAGCTGTCAGCTGGAAAGTCCTCATCTGTCCTCCATGTTATTATGATAAATCCCTATGGTCGGTTTCTGTATATTGATTTTTTTCCGTGAGGATGCTTGTTGCCATGTCTCTTCATTTCCGATAAGATGTCTTCCTGTGCGAATGCACAATATGGTAATCGGCTTGGACCGATGAGAGTAAGGAGAAGAAAAATGGAAAACAAGAACCTCAGCGCAAAGCTCAGGACCTCTGATTTCGGATCAGCAGGATCGAGAAGGCTTCTCAGGAATGGGGAGATCCCTGGCGTAATCTACGGCAAGGGCAGCAATGTGCACGTAATCGTAAACGCACGCGAATTCAATGCGAAGAAGTCTGGATTCGGCGAATCGACACTTATCACGCTCAATGTAGCTGGAGAGGGCGAGCACAGGGTATTCGTGAAGTCTTATCAGGAAGATCTTCTCAGGAACTGCATCCATCATATAGATTTCTTTGAAGTCACAGCAGGCCATGCTGTAAGGACTCATGTACGTGTTGAGCTCGAAGGCACGCCTCAGGGCTGCAGAGAAGGCGGAGTACTTGATCAGGTTATCCTTGAACTTGAGATCGAGTGTCTTCCGAAGGATCTCCCAGAGGTCATCAAGGCAGATGTCTCCGCACTTCAGATCAATGATACTCTCCGCGTGAACATGCTTTCAGTGCCAGAGACTATCAGGATCCTCACACCAGCAGATGAGACAATCGCATCCGTGAAGGCTGTAAAGGAAGAGGCTCCAGCTACTGATACTGATGCAGCAGCTGCTGATGCTACAGCTGACACAGGTACAGCGGAAGAGACAAAATAATGACTGTGTTCGGTCTGGGCAATCCAGGCCAGAGATATTCAGGAACACGCCATAATGCCGGCTTTGAGACGGTAGACAGGATAGCAGCGCATCTTGGGCTTAAGCTGAGGAAGCGCTGCTTCTGCTGTTTTAAGACAGCCCATACCGATGATGGCCTTGTTCTTGTAAAGCCTCTGACTTATATGAATAACTCCGGGGAAGCGGCTCCGTCATTTCTGAAGGAAGGCGAAGTCTATATCGTCATCGCAGACCAGATGGACCTTCCTCCTGGAAAGATACGGATCAGAAAGGGTGGTTCCTCTGCTGGCCACAATGGACTGAAATCGATGATTGAGGCAATCGGTCCTGATTTCATAAGGGTTTATATCGGAGTAGGAAGGCCTTCTCCTGGAGTAAGCGTTCCTGATCATGTCCTTTCACGATACGGAAGTGATGAGGACAGGGCACTTGTCGATGAGGCTGAAGAAAAGGCAGCAGAAGCTGTGTTGCGTCTTTTTGAGGGAGAGAGCTTTGAACGTGTCGTTCAATGGGCAAATTCCTGAAGGCAGGATCATTGCAGCATTCTCAGGGGGAGAGGATTCGCTTTATCTTCTTCTCCTTCTCTCCATGAAGGCTCCTGGGCGTGTCGCGGCAGCTTATGTGAACCATGGTATCCGTACTGATGATGAGCTTGAGAGGGAAATCGCGCTCAATAAGGCAAATGCTGAACACCTCGGGATTCCTCTTCATATCATAACGCTGGAGCGGGATGCGGTATCATCTCTTGCAGAGAGCAAGGGTATCGGTACGGAAGCAGCCGCCCGTGAACTGAGATACAATGCGCTTGAGAGCCTGAGGAAACAGCTCGGTTATGACTGGATAGCGACAGCCCATCACAGGGAGGATCAGGCCGAAACTGTCATCATGAGGCTGATGTCGGGAGCTCCTTTGTGGGCTCTCAGCGGAATACAGCGTCAGGATGGCTTCATATTCCGTCCTCTTCTCGATGTCCCGAAAGCTGTGATATCAGCAGAACTCAGGAATGCAGGGCTGGAGCATTCTGAGGATTCCACCAATAGCGATACCGCATACCTGAGAAACAGAATCAGGAAGAACATACTTCCATACATTTCAGAAGAAGCAAAGGAGAGGCTTTCATCCATTGCGCTAAAATGCCAGGCTCTCCGTGTCTATGAGGATATACCTGCAAAGGAAGGCTTTTATATCTCAATAGACAGGAAAGCTTTTGAATCGGCATCAATGATGTCAAAGGAGCGTGTCCTTTTCGATGCATTCGATAAGATGGGATTCAATGGCCGTGTCTCAAGACGCACAATCAGGGATATTGCCGATATGCATGGCGGACATATGGATATAGGGCCTGTCTCTGTGTATTTCACGAAAGATGAGATCCGCATGTATCCTGAGCTCCCTGATTTCGCAGCACTTTGCGGAGATCCTTTCCCAATCAATGGCCTCCGGCTTGTTTCTGATCTGCAGGACGATAAGACGCTCATGATCGATCCAGGTATCATAGCTCCTCCGCTGATTGTCAGGAAATCGAGGGAAGGAGACTGGATAGAACTCAGGGAAGGCCGGAAGAAAGTGAAGGCGATGGAGAAGGACTGGAGGATACCATATTCTGTGATTCTCGAGGACAGGTCCGGCATTGTCGCGGTCCTGGCACGTGTGTTCGGTGGCAGCGACAGGCTTGCCAGGCGATTCCTCGGGCATTCAGGCATTCTTTATGCGCTTGTCAATTCATAGAATCTACAATCTCGCATGCCGATGCTGAGTGTTCATTGCTTGCCCTTTCTGTATAATTATAGATATATTTACAGAGAATCACTTTCCGATTCTCGGATTAATAGGTTTGGAATGGAATACAACGACGACAAAGAAAAAGATCTCAAGCCGGAAGAAGGCGGCAAGACAGTACCGCCTTCTCAGGATGAGGGGAAGGATACGGTCCCTCCTGGAAAAGACGATAGCCACGACAGGAAAGATGAGAAGAAGAGCATCTACGATCAGTACAGATACTGGGGTGGCAATGGTTCTGGTGGCAAAGGACCTCTTTCTGGTCCTAAGCGCAATCGCCTTGCGCTGATTGCTTTTGTCATCATACTTCTCTCTTTTGCATATATCTTCATGTCCGCGCCTTCAGCAGGCCAGGCTATAGAAACATCATATTCTGCTTTCAAGTCAGCGCTTTCTGGCGGGGAAGTGCTCACCGTGGATATCGTTGAGCAGAATACAGTCAATTACACGCTGTTCAATGGAACAGGCTATACATGCCGCATCCCGTACTTCGATTCATCGCTGATTACTGAACTTGCGGCAAGCGGCGTGGAAGTCTCAGGTTCTGTGCAGCCGACTCCGTTCTGGTACATCCTGATCCAGTTCCTGCCATGGATCATCTTCATCGTCATGATCGTTATGATAATGAGGCAGACCGGCGCATCAGGCGGAAACAGGATGATGTCATCGTTCGGCAAGAGCCATGCACAGATGTATGGCAAGAATGATAAGAAGGTGACATTCCAGGATGTCGCAGGGCAGAGGGAAGCCAAGTTCGAGCTGCAGGAGGTCGTTGATTTCCTGAAGCATCCCGATAAATTCACGAAAATAGGTGCGAAGATTCCCAGAGGCGTGCTTCTCGTAGGTCCTCCGGGAACAGGCAAGACCCTGATTGCACGCGCAGTAGCAGGTGAGGCAGGCGTTTCCTTCCTTCATACTTCAGGCTCTGATTTCGTGGAGATGTTTGTAGGTATGGGCGCTGCCCGTGTCCGTGATCTCTTTGCTGAGGCAAGGAAGAATGCGCCATGCATCATCTTCATCGATGAGCTCGATGCTGTCGGAAGGGCAAGAGGCGCAGGACTTGGAGGCGGTCATGATGAGCGTGAGCAGACGCTCAACCAGATGCTTGTCGAGATGGATGGCTTTGCCCAGGACCAGGGTGTCATAGTCATGGCAGCCACTAACAGGCCTGATGTCCTTGATCCGGCACTTCTCAGGCCGGGCAGATTCGACCGTCAGGTTGTCGTTGCTCTTCCTGATGTCCAGGAAAGGCTTGCCATCCTTAAGATCCATGCAGCGAAGATAAGGCTTTCGGACGATGTCGAGCTTGACAGGGTCGCACGCGCAACCCCAGGTTCTTCTGGTGCTGATCTTGCGAATCTCGTAAATGAGGCCGCGCTCTTCGCCGCACGCTCAAACAGGCAGGTTGTCGACATGGATGACTTCGAGAAGGCAAGGGACAAGATCCTTCTTGGTGTCGCAAGGACTTCTGTGTATATGACAGATGAAGAGAAGAAGGCCACGGCTTATCATGAAGCAGGACATACTCTCCTTCACTACTATCTGAAGAACACGGATCCTCTCCACAAGGTGACGATCATACCGCATGGGAGGGCTCTCGGCCTTACTATGTCGCTTCCTGAGAAAGATGCCTATACGAAGAACAAGTCATACCTTATGGACAGGATCAAGATCTGCATGGGCGGTTATGTCGCGGAGGATCTTATCTATGGAGAGACTACGACAGGAACTTCCAATGACATCAAGCAGGCAAGTGATATGGCCCGCCGCATGGTGACGGAGTGGGGCATGTCGGATCTTGGATTCATCTCTCTTGGCGATGATGATGAGCCGCTGTTCCTTGGCAGGGAAATTGCAAAGCACAAGAACTTCTCGGAAGAGACCATGAGAAGGATAGACGAGGAAGTAAGCAAGATCCTCACAGCATGCATGGATGATGTAAGGAACATCCTTTCTCTCCATCGCGATCAGCTGGACAGACTCACTCAGGCTCTTGTCGAAAAGGAGACGCTGGATGACAGGGAAATCAGGCAGATGTTCGGATTCCCTGAGGTTCAGCACGCATCGGATCTCAGATGATAGATACCAGACATAAACGTAATTTCTGCATTATTGCCCATATCGATCATGGGAAATCAACACTGGCGGACCGCTTTATCGAGCGTGCCCGCCTTGTCGCATCAAGAGGCCCTCAGCAGACTCAGATCCTCGACAATATGGACATAGAGAGGGAGAGGGGCATCACGATCAAGAGTCAGGCTGTCACTATCCCGTATACAGCGGCAGATGGTGAGGAATATGAGCTGAACCTTGTAGATACTCCGGGACATGTTGACTTCACATATGAAGTCTCAAGAGCCATCTCTTCATGTGAAGGCGCGCTTCTTCTGATAGATGCATCACAGGGAGTGGAGGCTCAGACCCTTGCGAATCTCTATCTTGCGATGGAACACAATCTTGAGATCATCCCTGTGATAAACAAGATAGATCTTCCCTCTGCTGATATTCCGTCATGTCTTCATCAGATAGACCATGACCTCGGACTCGATCCCGATTCAGCATGCTTTGTCTCCGCGAAGACAGGAGAGGGAGTCGAGACGCTTTATGAGGCGATCGTCAATCAGATTCCTGCACCTGAAGGCTCAGACACGGATCCCCTTAAGGCTCTCATATTCGATTCCCACTACGATCCGTACAGGGGAGTCATCGTCCATTGCCGTATCTTCTCAGGCACTCTCAAGCCTGGCGATGAGATCCGCTTTATGCATTCAGGCGCAGTATACAAGACTGAGGATACAGGTATATTCCAGCTGCAGCTTGTTTCAAAACCTAAGCTTTCGGCAGGCGATGTCGGCTATTTCATCGCAGGTATCAAGACGATATCCGATATAAGAGTCGGTGATACTGTCACGCTGAATTCGAATCCTGCAGATGAGCCTATGGCTGGCTTCAAGGAAGTGAAGCCTGTCGTGTTCTCATCAATCTATCCTGTCGACAGCAATGACTATGAGGAACTTGAGGAAGCAATCGGCCGTCTTAAGCTCAATGATGCATCGCTGGTATATGAGAAGGATAATTCCGCGGCGCTTGGCTTCGGTTTCAGATGCGGATTCCTCGGCATGCTTCATCTTGAGGTCATACAGGAAAGGATCGAGAGGGAGTTCGATCTATCGATTGTCTTCACATCTCCATCCGTAAGATATATTGTCCATCTCAAGAATGGCGAGACGATTGAAATCGATAACCCTCTTGAGTACCCGGATCCGATGAGGATCGAGTCTTCGGAAGAGCCATATATCCAGGCCAATATAATAACACCGGCGACTTATGTAGGCCCTATCATCACGCTGTGCCTTGAGAAGAGAGGCGTTCAGACTGCGATGAACTATCTCGATGAGAAGCGTGTTGAGCTTATCTATGAGATGCCTCTTGCAGAGATACTCTTCGATTTCTATGACAGGCTCAAATCGATATCACGCGGATATGCATCATTCGATTATAATGTAATAGGCTATAAGCCCACTGAGCTTGTCAGGCTCGATGTCCTTGTGAACGGGGATCCTGTCGATGCACTGTCGCAGCTTGTCTTCAAGGCCAATGCGCAGGCAAGGGGCAGGGTGGTCTGCGAAAGGCTGAAGGGAGAGATCCCGAGACAGCAGTTCAAGATCGCGATTCAGGCTGCGATAGGCGGCCAGATAATCTCGAGGGAGACTGTCTCCGCTTACCGCAAGGATGTCACTGCGAAATGCTATGGTGGCGATATCTCAAGAAAGAGGAAGCTTCTTGAGAAACAGAAGGAGGGCAAGAAGCGCATGAAGATGGTCGGCAATGTCGAGATTCCTCAGAGTGCGTTCCTTGCTGTGCTCAGAACGGAGGAGGATAAGTGATGTTCAGGGCTGTGTATGGGATTTCCTCAGGCGGAAAGCAGGTCGAGAGGCTTTCTTTCCGTTCAGGTCGTTTCTTCTTTTCGGTACTTACATATGGCGCTGTTCTTGAAAGCTTTGGCTTTGATGATGTGAATATCGTGCTCAATCATCAGTCACTTGCTGATTATGAGAATATGGGAGGTTTCCTCGGCGCTGTGGTAGGCCCTTATGCGAACAGGATAAAGAACGCATCCTTCATGCTCGATGGGAAAACTTATCAGCTTGAGAAGAATGAAGGGGAGAACAGCCTTCATTCAGGCACCGCATGCTTCGGAAAGAAGGTATGGGAAGTCCTGGGCGTAAGCGAGAATGGCTGCACGCTCGGCCTTGCGACGGAAGAAGGTGCCGGAGGGTTCCCAGGCTCTCATGAGGTGATGGTCTCATATACGCTCACCGGGGATGGTGCGCTCACTCTTGACTATACAGTCTCCAGCAGTGCGAAGTGTCCTGTCTCGATTACCAACCATGCATATTTCAATCTCAACGGAAGGAAGAGCACAGTCACGAATCATCGTCTCAAGATGAATGCCCCATGCTATCTTGAGGTGGATGGCGGCAAGATCCCGGTGGCTGTCGTTTCTGTAGCCGGTACTGATTTCGATTTCACATCAGAGCATGAAATAGGCGAAAGAAGAGGCGGAGACTACGATCACTGCTTCACTCTTCCTGAGCATCCTGAGATTCATGCGGAGGGAGATGCGGCATCGCTTTCAGTGCTTACATCCGAACCTTCTATACAGATATATACAGGCGGTGGTCTGAAAGGTGATCACGAGAGATTTGAAGGTGTGTGCTTTGAGACAGGAAGATATCCTGATACTCCTAATCATCCCGATTTCCCAGCGGCTTTCTCAGATGCTGGAAAGCCATATAAGTCCTCGACGACATTCGCTCTGAAGCCAAAGGCCTGATCATGGAAGTCAGGCTCATAGGTGTCACGGGAGGCTCAGGTTCCGGCAAGAGCACTGTAGTCAGGAGAATCATGGAGGCACAGCCCAATTCAGTGGCTGTTGCCATGGATAATTACTATATCAGTGCGCCATTCGTGACGAATGAGAATATAACGGCTGTCAACTTCGATCATCCGGATGCCTTTGATATCGATCTGATGCTTGAGAATCTCAGGGATCTGAAAGCAGGAAAGGCTGTCATGATGCCTCAGTATGACTTCGTATGCCACAGAAGGCTTGATGAGTATATCAGAGTGGAGCCTAAGAGCATCGTCATCGTTGATGGTCTGATGGTGTTCCATGACAAGAGGATACGCGATCTTCTAGATCTCAAGCTTTATGTCGATACTCCTGCGGATATCCGTTTCATCAGGCGTCTTGAGCGCGATATCAAGGAAAGAGGGCGTACTGTGGAAAGCGTCATAGAACAGTATGTCGAGAAAGTGAGGCCCGGGCATTTCAGCTTCATCGAACCATCAAAGGAGTATGCTGATCTCATCATTCCGGAAGGTGGGCACAATGAGCGGGCCATGCAGGTGCTTGTATCATTCGTGAAGGCTATCTGTTCCTGATCTTATAGCATTCCCAGTCATTCCTGATCTGCTTCCATGACCATGTGTCGGGAACCGGATCAGGACCACCAAGGAAGCTCTTGCGGCATCGCAGAAGTCTTGCTGTGCCCATTATAGTCCCTTTTATCACCCCGAATTTCTGGACAGCCTGCAGAAAGTATGTGGAGCATGATGGCATATAACGGCAGCATGGGCCTGTGAATGGGCTTATCAGGCCTTTGTAAAGATATACAGGAATCAGATATAGTTCCCTGATGATTTTCTTCATGGAATAGAAGATTAACCAACTCTGTGAAAGGTTGCAATGCTGGGTTATACTTCTTGCTATGGAACGAAAGACAGGGATTCTTCTTCATATTACATCATTGCCATCAGAGTATGGCATCGGGGACTTGGGTGAGAGCGCATTCCGCTTCGTGGATGCATTGGCAGAGAATCATGTGAAGCTCTGGCAGATTCTGCCGGTAGGCCCCACAGGGTATGGTGACAGCCCATATGCAGCGCGGTCTGCATTCGCGGGCAATGAGCTGATGATTTCCCCGCGGATTCTTTATCGCGAAGGCTGGCTTGATATCGAGGATGCGATGGTGAAGGCAAAGCCGTCGGAGCGTGTCGATTATGGTGATGCACGGCAACTGAAGATGCCGCTTCTCCGCAAGGCAGCAAAGGCATTTCTCCAGAAGAGGAGCAAGGACTTCGATGAGTTCTGCCTCAGCGAAAGCTGGTGGCTCGATGATTATGCGCTTTTCCAGGCGCTTGCAGATAAATACAACGACTCCAGATGGTTCCTTGCCTGGCCTGAAGGCCTCAGGAACAGGAATGCCGATGCCATGGATGAGGCAAAGTCCGGGCTTGCTGATGAGATCGCCATCTACAAGGTGATGCAGTATTTCTTCAGGAAGCAGTACATGAATCTGAAGGCATATGCGAATGAGCATGGCGTCGAGATTGTCGGGGATATTCCGATATTCATCGCTCCGGACAGTTCAGATGCCTGGGCGGAGAGAAAGCTCCTGAAGATCGATGAGGATGGGCAGCAGGAGGCATCATCAGGTGTGCCGCCTGATGCATTCAGCGCTACAGGCCAGCTCTGGGGCAATCCCCTCTATCGCTGGGAAGAGCATATCAGGACTGGCTTTAAATGGTGGATTGCGAGATTCCGCGAGAACTTCCGCCTTTTCGATATTGTCCGTGTAGATCACTTCAGGGGCTTTGAGGCATGCTGGGAAGTCCCAGCGGGAGAGGAGACGGCGATCAATGGAGAATGGGTGAAAAGTCCGGGGCAGGAGCTTTTTGATGCTGTGAGACGTGAGCTTGGCGATGATCTTCCCATCATCGCGGAGGATCTCGGAGTCATCACTCCAGAGGTTGTAGCCCTCAGGGATGGCAATGGCTTCCCGGGAATGCGGATCCTCCAGTTCGCATTCGGTTTCGATGATGGCAAGTGGCAGACTGATAATCCATATCTTCCGCATAACTTCATCCAGAACTCTGTAGCTTATACAGGAACCCATGACAACAATACGCTCAGGGGCTGGTTCTCGGAGCTTGACGATGGCTCGAAAGACTACGTCAGGCGCTATCTTGAATGCTCTGATGATGAGATTGTCTGGAAATCCATCAGGATGCTGATGGCTTCTGTCGCTGATTATGCCATCTTCCCGATGCAGGATATCCTCTCTCTTGGCGCTGAGGCGAGGATGAATGTGCCAGCAACCTGCGGGACATCGAACTGGTCATGGAAGATGAAGGCTGAGGATATCGGGACGCCGTCATGGGCAGGGCTCAAGTACTACGCAGAGCTCTTTGGCAGGGCCTGATGAATATAATACTTTTCAGCGAAGGGGAGAGCTTCTTCCCTTCATCGGACGAAAGGGCAAAGCACATAAGGAAGGTCCTGCATCTGAAAGAAGGGGATGTCTTCCGTGCCGGTGAATGCAATGGCATGGCAGGGACCGCAGTCATTGAATCTGATGGTCCTGACGGGATTGCATTCTCATTCAGATCGGAAGAGGATGCGTCCAAGCTCTATCCTCTGACTCTTATAGTTGCCCAGGTAAGGCCCATATGCATGAGGCGCATACTCCGTGAGGCTGTATCTCTGGGAGTGGAAAGGATAATACTTCCTGTATCTGACCTAGGCGAGAAAAGCTATCTTGCCGCTTCTCTCTATACGACAGGTGAGTACAGGGAGATACTTATCGATGGAGCTATGCAGTCGGGACGTACAGGCGTGAGCGATACAGTAATCGCAAAGAGCGTGGATGAGGCTGTCAGGCTTGCCTCTGCCGATGTCTGCCTCCTCCTTGATAACGTGTTTCAAGGTGTGGCATTATCACAGATGGACCTTGAAGGCAGAAGCGCTGTCATTGCCATCGGTCCTGAAAGGGGCTGGTCTGACAGGGAGAGGAATGTCTTCCTTGAGAATGGCTATCAGATTGCAAGCCTTGGTTCCAGAATTCTCAGGACAGAGACTGCAGCAGTTGCTGGTGTCGCTGTAGCACTTTCAGCTATGAAGCTGATTTAGGAGGAATGATGCATTGCATAAATGAAGAAGCAGAGGCGATTCTCGATAAGGAGTTCCCTGTACTGGATCATGGGTTCGTTCGCCTCGTCGATTATATGGGATCTGATCAGAGGATTGTCCAGGCTGCGAGAGTAAGCTATGGGGAAGGTACGAAGACTTACAGGCAGGATAAGGGCCTGATCAACTATCTTCTCAGGAATGATCATACATCGCCTTTTGAGCAGGTCGTTTTCACATTCCATGTGAAGATGCCTATCTTTGTCGCAAGGCAGTGGACAAGGCACAGAACTGCAAGGATGAATGAGATTTCAGGGCGTTATTCGATTCTTCCGGATGAGTGCTATATCCCGGATGCGGAACATATCGCGCTCCAGAGCGAGGACAACAAGCAGGGGAGGCAATCGGAGCCTGTTCCTGCAGAGACAGCTGGCGAAGTCCGGAGATTGCTTGAGGAAGACCAGAGGAAGGTATTCGAGGATTATCATCGCCTTCTTGATATGGGTATCGCGAGGGAGATCTCGCGTATCAATCTTCCTCTTTCCGTCTATACGGAGTTCTACTGGCAGATAGATCTCCATAATCTCTTCCATTTCCTCAAGCTCAGGCTTGATGGTCATGCCCAGTATGAGATCAGGGAATATGGCAAGGTCATGTTCGATATCGTGAAAGCAGTCTGCCCGATAGCTGCCGAGGCTTTCGAGAACATCAAACTCAATGGCCGTTCTTTCTCAGGTAGGGAAGTCGACGCAATCAAGGCAATGCTGAGAGGAGAGGCCTGCCCTCTTGAGAAGCGCGAGAAGGAGATCTTCGAAGAGAAGCTCAGATAAGGAGGCATCATGATCAGGCTTTCTGATTCCGTTATCAAGGTGGAAATCGCAGAAAAAGGGGCGGAGATCATCTCTGTCCGCTCTGTACGTAATGGTACTGAGTATATCTGGGACAGAGGGCCTGAATACTGGCCGTGGTCTGCTCCGATCCTTTTCCCATTCATAGGTAGACTTCAGGAAGGAGAATACACAGATGGTGAGGCTGTGTATAAGATGAGTATGCATGGCTTTATCCGGGACAGGATGTTTGCCGTGCAGGCCCAGGATGACACCCATGCGCTTCTTTTCTATGAATCCACAGATGATGATTTCCAGATCTATCCGTACAGGTTCACATTCTTCGCGGAGTATGAGATTGCAGGGGATGCATTGAAGATCTCTTTCACGGTCTCCAACAGAAGCGACAAGACGATGCATGCGGCTCTCGGCTTCCATCCCGGGATCAGGATCCCGGAGCCATTTGATGGCTATTCCGCTGTATTCGGGAAGAGCGATATGTCAATCGGGGTCTTCAGTGATTCGCTTCTCTGGAAAGGCTCTGAGAAGCCATACAAGGCGGAGAATGGCACCATCGCATTGACCCATGAGCTTTTCAGGAATGATGCGCTGATCCTGTCTGGCTATGGCGGGGCCATGGCTATCTCAGATAAGGATGGAAATGATTTCGTGCGCGTCATATCCCCGGATTTCCCGATTCTGGGACTTTGGCAGCCATCCTCTGGAGAAGCCCCATTCGTGTGCGTGGAGCCGTGGAGCTCTTATCCCGGCAGCGATGGTCTTACGGATATCTCAAGGCGCAGTGATTTCATATCAATTGAAGCAGGCCGCGAGAAGATGATGGCTCTCCGCATTGAATTCCCCGGAGCCTGATATGGATCTGAAAACGATAAGGCTCATAACGACAGGCGGAACTTTCGATAAGCAGTATGATGCCGTGAAAGGCGAGCTCACGTTCAGGGAAAGCATGATTCCCCGGATCCTATCCCAGTCCAGGGTCACGCTTCCGGTCCATCTTGATTCTCTTCTGGCTGTCGACAGCCTTGTGATGACGGAAGAAGAGAGAATGTCCATTGTCCATAATGCCCTTGCATCTGTGGAGAAGATGGTTGTCATAATCCATGGTACCGATACGATGGTGAAGACTGCGAAGCTCCTGGAAGGGAATCTCCCTGAAGGGGATAGCCATGTCTTTGTATTCACTGGGGCCATGATTCCTTATTCTCTTGAGAACAGCGATGCCGTATTCAATCTCGGCTGTGCGCTTACATCGGTGCAGCTCCTTCCTGCAGGTGTGTATATAACGATGGGCGGGGTTGTCTACAAAGCGGATGACGTGAGGAAGAACAAGGAGAAGGGTATCTTCGAATATGTCTGAGAAAGCTAGGGCAATGGCCAGGGAGCTTCCTCTCAATCCCGGATGCTATCTGATGAAGGACAGCAGGGGCGAGGTAATATATGTAGGCAAGGCGAAGAGCCTGAGGAAGCGTGTATCATCATATTTCCTTCCCAACAGGAATGCCAAGACAGCGGCTCTTGTCGATAAGATCGATACCATAGACTACATCATCACAGGCAATGAGTATGAGGCTCTTGTCCTTGAGAACAATCTGATAAAGAAATACAACCCTCACTACAACATCCTTCTCAAGGATGGTAAGAGCTATCCTGTGATAAGGATCACGAATGAGGATTTTCCCCGTGTCTTCAAGACAAGGAGAATCATCAGGGATGGTTCTGACTATTTCGGGCCTTATCCTGAGATATCGAGGCTGTCCGCCTATCTTGATCTTGTCGAGGATAATTATCCACTCAGGCATTGCTCGGGTTATCTGAAGAAGCGGGATACGCCCTGCCTTTACTACCATATACATAAATGCTCAGGCCCATGCATCGGCGCGATAAGCAGGGAAGACTACGGAAAGTATATCAAGCAGGTGAAGGATTTCCTTTCTGGTGATGATACGACTCTGGTAAAGCAGGCTGAGAAAGATATGCAGAAGGCTGCCAGAGAGCTCGATTTCGAGACAGCGGCAAAGAAGCGCGATCTCCTGAAAGCCCTGACAGAGATGCAGAAGAATCAGGGGATGGAGGATTTCACGACAGATAGCCGTGATTATGCCGCGATTGAGATGAGAAGCTATCTCTGCACGATTTCCATCATGCAGTTCCGCTCAGGCCGTCTTATAGGCAAGGCGCTTTACAGGGCAGAGAGCCTTTCAGATGATACCGAGACCCTGCTTTCATTCCTTGTCCAGTATTATAGCGATGGCGATACTCTTCCTGATGAGCTTTTCGTCTCCCATGAGATCGATACAGAGCTTCTTTCAAGGTACTTCAAGGAGACTCTGCACTCGAATCTCTATGTGGCTGTCCCGAAGGATGGCAAGCATTACAGGATCCTGAGGATGGCTGCTGAGAATGCTTCGAGGGATGTCGAGAAGAGGCTGCGCGAGGTCGACAACACACCGGCTCTTGAGAAACTCAGGGATGAACTTGGGCTCAAGGATATCCCGAGACACATCGAGGGTTTTGATATCGCACAGCTTTCAGGTAAGTATACAGTCGCATCGCTTATCGTCTTCCGTGATGGCAATCCATCAAATAAGGAGTACAGGCATTTCTCGATAGAATCCGTAGATGGCGGCATCGATGATTTCCAGTCGATGAGGGAGGCTGTGGGCAGAAGGTATCAGCGTCTTCTGAATGAAGGCTCTCCGATGCCTGACCTGCTGATGGTGGATGGAGGAAAGGGACAGGTCAGCGCAGCTCTTGATTCACTTTCCCTTCTGGACCTGTCATTCCCTGTAGTGGGACTTGCCAAGGAACATGAGGAGATAGTGTTTCCTGACAGGCCATCGCTTTTCCTGGACCACAGCGATCCGGGGCTCCGTGTATTGATAGCAGTACGTGATGAGTGCCACCGGTTCGCCACATCATTCAACCAGAGGATGCGAAGCAAGGAGGCATCATTCTCCCTTCTTGAATCGATTGACGGCATAGGTCCTGAGAGATCAAAGAGAATCATGAAGGAATTCGGCTCTGTTGAGGAGCTGCTGTCCAGAAATCCAGATGAGATAGCGAAGAGGGCAGGTATACCTCTCACAGTCGCGGAGAGGATCCTCTCAAAGCTCAGATTCTGATATCGAGATCAGGCGGTGCCAGGGACAGCTTATTCTCCCGTCCCCTGAATGTGATGATCGTATAGAGAACATCTGAGAACAGTGTGATGGCTATATCAGAGCCTGCGCTTTTCATATCCGTATCCATCCTGCCTATATAGCTGATTATCGCTCTGACGTCAGACACTTTGTATCCGGACATTGCTTTTGAGAAGACAGGTATCTCCTTTTTCCTGATGCCGCTCTGCGTGAAGTTCTCAGGATATGGCGAGAGATATGTCGCAGAGGATGCGGCATCCTGAACAGACATTCCTTTCTCAATATTCCCCATGAATGACTCAAGAAGCCTGAAACGGGTTCCGACTGTCTGGAAAGCCTTCTGCAGTCCCATTGGATCTGATTCTGATATTGTCTTCATGATCAGTATCGCATGTTCAAGATCCCTTTCAGCAATTGCCTGGAATAGCGTCGTTCCATCTTCTGTCCTTGTCTTTATCGCATACTCTGAGATGTCTTCTGCTGAGATTGATTTCTTATCAGGGATCGCAGCTCTGAAGTAAAGTGTCAGCGAAGATACGAGATTCTTCATCTCCTGTGTATTGTTCTCAACGGAAAAGAGAATCTCATCTATCGCATCATCTGAAATCCCGAAGCCCTCATCCCGGAATGCCTTGACGATCCATTCCCGCTTCTTGTTCTCGAACATCTCCCAGAAGAATATCCTGTTCTCCTTTGGAATCAGCTTCTTGATCTGCTCAGGAATCTTTGCATCGCTTTTCTCGGATGTCACTATGATCAGGTCAGCATCCTTCTGCCCGGATTTCAGGAAGGATATGACAGCATCTGCGATGCCATCTGTCTTTGTCCTGTTCTCGAACATCTTTATGATAGCAAGCCTGTAGGATGAGAACAGCGAACTTTGCGCGAGTACAGCATTCACCGCGGCTCCATTGTCATCACCGGCGAAGAATGTATATATCTCGGCATCAGGATGCTCTTTCAGTACCTGGGCCTTTTTCTTCTTTATCCATTCATTCTTGTCGCCTTCCTCAGGGCCAAGGAGGATATAGCTCATCGGTAACTCCTTTCGAGCCTGACAAGGATGCCGTAGACAAGGACCTTAGTCACTCTCCGCTCTCCCATGGCTACATTGTCGGGGGAAAGTATCGCTCCATTAGCGATGCCTCTGAATGTCCTCAGCTCAATCTCATCTGCGGACTGTCCTGAACCGAGTGCCAGCACTATATCGCCATCCTTGAGCTTGTCTGTCTTTCTGGACATTATCGCGATGTCTCCAGGATTTATACCTGCACCGATCATCGACTCCGATGTGACGCAGAATGCGAAACAGTCATCCTCTTCCAGAAATCTCGGTACGTAGCAGTGATCAGCTGTCTGCTCATTGCTATCGAGCTCAGAAGCCGTAGGCTCCCTTCTGTACAGGTCAACCGCGATATTCTCCTTCTTCTCCCGTATCTTCAGAGGAAGGGCCAGGGACCTCAGGCTGCGGTCCTTCTTCTCAAGATAGCCTTTCTTCACGATGGATCGTACTGTATTGCTTGCTGCAGTCGATGAGACCTTGAACTGCTTCCCGATATCGCTGTATGAAGGAGCCCTGCCATATTCGTGCATATATGATGAGATGTAGTGTAGTACGGCCGCCTGCTTTTCTGTGAGTCTCTTCATCCTATACCTCGAACTTCGCTTCGAAGAAATCTCCGATTGCCTTCATTGCTGCTTCCTCATCATCACCGGAGCAGGTACAGAGAATCGTTGTCTTGTATGTAGCCCCCAGCGTGATGATTCCCATTATCGATTTCGCATTGATTCTCATTTTATCCTTCTCGAAGAAGATATCTGATGAGAATGCAGATGCGCGCTTCGCGATTTCCGCAGCTGGCCGTGCATGTATTCCTGCTCTGTTGAGAACCGTGAGCTCCTTACTGATCAAAATCCCCCTCCCCGATATCATCGCTGTTGAAGTACATCTTCCTCGCAGCTTCGCTCTCAAGCCACTTGAGCACGCTCTGGTCGAACTCCTTTGAAGAGTAGTAGCCCAGTTTCTTCAGTCTTTCGTTTCTGGCGGCAGTCTCTATGAGAAGCGGGACATTGCGCCCGGGCTTCACAGGCAGCACTATCTTGGGAATCGTCACTCCCAGATATGTCTCCGTGAGGCTGTCTCCGATCCTGTCGTATTCAATGCTGCTGTCCCATGCCTCAAGGTGGACTGCAAGCTGTATCTGCTTCTTTTCCCTGATCGCACCGACTCCGAAGAGATTGGTCAGGTTTATGATTCCGATGCCCCTGATTTCCATGTGGTGGGCGAGAAGCGGATTCTCTCCCATGCCTATGAGATAGTTTCCCGATACATTACGGATTTTCACGGTATCATCGCTTATAAGCCTGTGTCCGCGCTCTATGAGTTCAAGGGCTGTCTCGCTCTTCCCGACGCCGCTGTCACCGGTTATCAATACTCCGATTCCATATACTTCCACAAGAACTCCATGGATCGTTGTCTCTTCTGCGAAAACCTCATCAAGAAGAGAGTAGAGATGGCGGGAGAATGCAGATGACTCAAGCGGAGTCCCTAGTATTGCCGTAGCCGTTTTCTCGGCAAGTTCCTTGAAGTGCTCAGAAGGCTTATATCCTCCGATGAAGATTATGCATGGAGGCTGATAGCTGAAGAACTTCTCTATGGCCTCGTACTGATTCCTTCTCTCAAGCTCGTCAATGTATGACTGCTCACTGCGTCCGACAAGCTGGATGCTTGAGCCGGAGAAGTCAACAAAATACCCTGTGAGAGCCAGTCCTGGCCTCGATATCTTCCCATTGCTCAGCGTCCTGGATAGTCCTGAGCGTCCGGCTATGCATGTAAGCTGCAGATAGTTGTGTTCCTTCAGATCCAGATCGAGCAAGTCCAGAACAGTGAATTCATCCATGTTCAGAGTATAGCATAAAGCTGCTTTTCCAAAAATGAGTTACCAAGACATGATACAGTCATTTTTGCAGAATGAAGCATGCAGAGGCGTCTGTGAATCCGGTATTGCCGCTGTTGTCATGAAATATGTTCTGCCATCATGCTGATAACTGATGACATTGCCGCAGCATCATTACTTGTCATCGTGATGATCCGCATCTCTTCATCTGTATAGAAGACGAAGCCATCCTCAAAGCCCTCGATCGAATCCAGTTCCCTGTATCTGTATGAGAATCCATCTCCGGTATTTACTTCATATCGCCTGTTCGTTATGAAGACCTTCGCGCTTCTTCCTTTGATCCTATGGCTTTTTGTATATGGTTCGAGAAGAGGTATGATGCTTGTATATATCGTTGTCCTGAAATCCGTATCAATCGGCTTTTCCGATGTGATGATCCTGCAATCCGCATAGAATACGCAGAGCTCTCCATAAGCGAGAGCGATGTCAGGGTTCTTTTCTACGAACTGGTACAGCTTTTCCGGAATAGGAGGATCTGCGTAGGGATTGCTGCTGATTACGACATTGATATCCAGCTTCTCCCATGTCCTTCCTGCCTTTTCCTTTCTGATATACCAGATGATGGTAGCAATCAATATCATGATAGCGACAAAAGACATTACACTTGAAGAATAATGGAAAAACATGTCAGTCTCCAGCATGAGATAACGGGATAAGCTGGTAATTTGCTGTTTTACCGGACAGGTTAGACAGTACCATCCAGATGAGCGTGGGGATTATCTGCGGTTCTCCTATATTCCTGTTCTGCTGATTTCGATTTGCATTGTAAGAAATACGCATATATGTATGATGAGCATTGAGATGATGAGGCTCCACGCTGATATGTCTTGTCCTATGCCGGATAAAATGACGCATGCAGCTGTACCTATCGCCAGGAAGCCATAGAGTCCGGAACCGATGCCATTGATTCCATCTATGTCTATGTTGAAAGGATTATTTCTGTCTAAGCAGACCAGGGCTTTTCGCCTTATCCCATTGACTGCAGTCAGCAAAGGGACAATGCATACACCAATGACTCCTTCTCCGGATATGATGGCAGGAGCATCAAAATCCAATATTGATAATAGTCCATGTACAGGAATGGACAGCACTGCTCCATATATCGACAGCATCAGTACTGAAAATGGGATGGTCTTCATGAATTCCGGGATTGCTGTTGTCTTGTTCAGAGCTGGAATTTTCCTGAATACATAATCTGCAGCAGGTATTGCAATGGATAATGATACGACATAATACGATGCGATGAGCGATAGGATATATCCATAGGGATGGCGTCCTGCTATCAATCTGCATGCAATACGCAATTGCGGAATGAGCCCATCGATGAAGAACAATGCGGAAATGCCGACGATCACGAAGCGTAGTATCCTGACTCTCTTTGCCATATCAGGATTATATTCCATATGTCCTGATCATTGCCAACGCGAGCTCATTTCTTCTGTGACAATGCAAGGCCTCCAAGAGTCAGAACAGTGCCTGCTGCCATCATGAGAGTCACAGGCTCTGAGAGGAAGATGGCAGAGAATATTATCGTTATGACAGGCACTAGATAGATATACGAACTTGTCGCAACAGCCCCGAGCTTTGATACTGCATAATTCCACGTGACGAAGCAGAGGGCAGACGCACCGAATCCCAGATAAAGCATATTCAGGATATTCCTTGCATCTCCGAATCTCTCCAGCGCCATCGTTGCATCCGACAGCAGCAGAATTGGCAGCATGAACAGAAGACCATAGAAGAATGTCCTTCTTGTTGTCCTGACGACATCGTAGCCCAGAGTACTGATTCTCTTTGAGAGCAAAGAGTATATTGCCCATATGAAAGCTGCAAGGAGAGCAAGCACATCACCTTTTGGATTTATATCCATCGAGTTCCCGTTCATGCTTATGAGGAGAATGCCGGCAATGGCCATTGCAAATCCTATGTAGAAACGTCCGCCTGCACGTTCATTTCTTTTCAGCACCAGGCTCAGAATGGCCGTGAATAAGGGAGCTACCGATACTATCACTCCTACATTTGATGCCAGAGTATATGTAAGTGCTATATTCTCCAGAAGATAATACAGGCATACTCCGGTGAGTCCTGCCGCGGCGAAGAGGCCTTCTTCTTTCCAGCTATGGAAGCTTATTGCGTGGCGTGATATCAGGAACAGCGCAATGTATCCGACCAGGAATCTGGAAAACAGTATCTCAATTGGAAGAAATTCATTGAGAAGCACTTTTGTCGATACGAAGGTAGTGCCCCAGATAGTAATCGTAAGGAGGGCCGCGTAATGCCCCTTCATCATATTTCTGTCCACATCGTTAGAAGATAGCATAATAATGCTGCAGATATAAGTCCTGCTGCTGAAAGAGCCAGAATCTGATTATTCCACGCAAAAAAAAGATTGGATTGCTTTTATTCGCTGAAAAAAAGTATAGGAGCACTTTTATTCGTTGGTCAACGACCTTCAGGACAAGCCTGAAGGCTTGGACGTGAGCGTTTTGCCCATAGGCTCCGTCTCCGGTTTACCTGTGGCACCCCATCCATACGGCTGATTGACTGCAGCCTGCCCGGATTGCTGG
>CALXLA010000008.1 GCA_944389075.1 uncultured Spirochaetaceae bacterium | reverse complement strand
GCTCATTGTAATATATGTCTTCCGGATCTGTACATAAAAGGTCATGCACAAGATGCCCAAGGGCCGTATCCTCATCAGCATTCGCTGCGCATACATGGATTATATGCGTGCCATCGTCATATGGTTCTCAGGAACCCTTTATGTACCTGTCTATCTCGTATATGGCCTGTCCCTTCCTGAATATATCCTTCCGCGTTATGAATATGACGTAAGACTCAGGAAGCCTGTCATAGCCGTGTTCCTTCCTCAGTGACCTGGCATCAATCATGGCGCTGTAGTATCTTGCCCTCTTCCTCAGGGACCTGCCAGATGCCTTCTGCATCTCTATGTTGTACAGCTTCCCTTTGCTGTCCTTTGCGGCTATGTCCAGCTTGATGGAATGGTTCTCTATGTTCTGTATCCATCTCTGTGTCCTTGCCTCAGTGACATCAAGGTCATTCCTGCCGAGGATTATCCTGAGCATGAGGGAGGAGCACTTCCTGTCACCATCGAAGCACTTGGAGAAGAGGGCATCGTCCATAAGGCACATCTCTTTCAGTGCTTTTCTTATCCTGCTATTGGCTGAATCCATATAACCTTTCAGGAGCTTATATATGCTCTTATAAGAGATACACTCGGAAGTGCGATTTCTGACAGTCAGCTGTGCATGGAATCAGACTCTATGGCTTTAATTCTTCTGCATTGCATTGATTTGTTTAAGTGCATGATTTTGTATGAAAAACGGCTTCCCTTGTTGAGAAGCCGCCAATTGGAATGTATCCTGTGCTTAGAATGAGTATCCGAAACCGAGGTATGGACCTGTTATCATGAATGAGAATCCACCTTGTGCTCCGCCTTGGCCAAATAAAAGGAAGTCCATGCTTAAGCCAGCACCTGCCCTCATGAACCAGTCACGTGCGAAGTAGAAGTCAAGATATACATTGCCTTCAATTCCAAGCATTCCAGAATTACTTACGCCTGTTACATGAGGACCTGCTGTAACAACGAGATCAAAACCATCGAAATATGTCTTGTATGCATAACCGACACTAGCATCATATCCGATAGTTGTACTTGATGATATTCCAAGAAGGAAGCTAGCTCCTACGTACATACCATGATTTTCGTTGAAGAAGATATCTGCCTCAGCATCAATTCCGAGATTGAAGTTGAAACTGTTCATCCATGTATTGAAACCAATTCCTATCTGGGTACCAGGTTCATATCCCAAAAATCCCGTTGATGTTTTTACACCTCCGACAAGATCAACTGTCACATCATCTGCATATACAGAAGGTACTGCAATCATGACGAGGATAAGGACCGCTAAGAGCAATTTACGCATATATTGTGCCTCCTTTTTTCTGCTTGTATTGTCTATATCATAAATTGTCTTCCGGCATGTGGAAGTTGTCAACGAACAAAATAGACGTATTTTCTTATTTCCACCCAGGAGAAGAGGGCTGTGGCTTGCCAGTGTATTTGGGAGAAATGTTTTTCCTTATCCTTGCTTTCACTGTGACAGTGTCATCTGAATATTCGATTGTCC
This sequence comes from uncultured Spirochaetaceae bacterium, assembly GCA_944389075.1. Taxonomy (GTDB): domain Bacteria; phylum Spirochaetota; class Spirochaetia; order Sphaerochaetales; family Sphaerochaetaceae; genus Ornithospirochaeta. The sequence goes on along the minus strand of CALXLA010000008.1, from coordinate 57,924 downwards.
TTATTGAGGCATCAGCGGAGAGCCTTGAGATGATATCGGAGGATGCGCTTTCCGTTACCTCTATATCCTCATAAGCCTCATCTGTTGCCTTGCACATCGCATCGAGGAGCTCTTTCCTGCCGATGCCTTCCTTCATGCTTGCCTCGACTATGATGAAATCCTGACTTTTGAGATATGAGTATGAGATATCATCATAGATTGAGTCTGTCTTGTTGATTACGAGGATCTTTGCCTTGTGGTAAGCATTCAGGCTTTCCAGTGTCTCCTTTGTATTCCTGAAGCATCCCGCAGCATCAGGATGCGATGCATCCGCGACGATTATAAGGGCATCTGCCGATAGTGCTTCCTCAAGAGTCGATGAGAATGCCTTAACAAGACCTGCCGGCAGATCTGATATGAATCCTACTGTATCTGACAGCAAGACCTTCTGCCCATTCGGAAGCTTCAGAGAACGTGTCACTGTATCAAGAGTCGCGAACAGTTTGTCCTCCGCAAGCACATCAGCATCGGTAAGCGCATTGAGTATCGTGGATTTCCCTGCATTCGTATAGCCGACAAGCGCAAATGAGAACAATCCTGCCTTCATTCTTGCCTGACGCTGGATGTTCCTTACCTCAGAGCTTTCCTGTATCGCCGAGGCAAGTGCACGTATCCGCTCATCGATCCTGCGCCTCTGCAGTTCTATCCTGCGTTCGCCTTCGCCTTTTGCGCCTCTTACGCCTCCGCGCTGCTGTGAGAGATTCGCTTCTCTGTCCGCAAGACGTGGCCTTAGGTATTCTGCTTCCGCTTTCTCTATCTGAAGCCTTGCCTCTCTTGAGCGTGCATTCTGGAAGAATATCGAGAGAATCACGGCTTCCCTGTCCGAGACAGGTACTTCGAAAAGCTTCTCAAGGTGGCTTTCCTGCCTTGGTGATATCGAGGTATCGATGACGACCTCATCGGGAGAGTAGGCAAGTACAGCTTCCTTGACTGTCTCTGCCTGTCCTTTTCCTATATAGAACTGGTTGTTCTTTTCCCTTACAGTGAAAGATAGCGCATATACTACCTGAAGCTCCAGTGTGGAGAGCAGTGAGCGCATCTCGGCTTCTTTCAGGAATGATGCCCTGTCGCTCATTCCCATCTCTCTGACTGATACAAGAAGAACTGTCCCTTCCATTGCTGACATACTACATCAAGTTGACACTTTATGCCTATTGGTTAATCATTGGCCTGAGAGGTTACAGATGGCACTCAATTGCGGTATTGTAGGACTTCCTAATGTTGGCAAATCAACGATATTCTCAGCTGTTTCATCAGCTCCGGCAGAAGCGGCCAATTATCCATTCTGCACAATAGATCCGAATGTAGGCATAGTTTCGGTTCCTGATCACAGGCTTGATGAGATTGTACGTCTTATCCCGACAAAGAGAGTTGTTCCGGCAACTGTCGAATTCGTGGATATCGCAGGACTTGTGAAAGGTGCGAGCCAGGGAGAAGGGCTTGGAAACAGATTCCTTGCATCAATCAGGGAAGTAGGCGTGATTGCGCATGTCGTCAGATGCTTCGAGAACAGCGATATCATACATGTGAATAACAGGATCGATCCCGCTTCGGATATCGAGACTATAAACATAGAGCTTTCGCTTGCGGATCTTGAGACTGTGCAGAAGCGCTATGACAAGCAGTCCAGGCTCTCCAGGGTCTCAAAAGAGCAGCAGAAGGAGAATGAGAAGCTCCTTCCTCTTTATGAAAGGCTCATCAAATGCCTGGAGGAAGGTGTTCCTGCAAGGACTCTCGGACTGTCCGAGGAAGAGCTTGAGCTTGTCTATGATCTTCATCTCATTACGCTGAAGCCCGTCATCTATGTCTGCAATGTAGATGAGGACGGCATTGCTGAGGACAATGATTATGTGAAGACCGTCAGGAAGATCGCAGAGGCAGAGAATGCTCCTGTCGTCGTCATATGCGGAAAGATAGAGGCGGAGATCGCAGCACTCGAAAACGAAGAGGACCGCAAGGAGTTCCTTGAGGCTTCAGGGCTTTCCGAAAGCGGTCTCAATCCATTGATCCGTGCAGCTTACAAGGCACTCGGACTCAGGACTTTCTTCACGGCAGGTCCTGATGAGGATAGGGCATGGACATTCAGAGCCGGCATGAAGGCTCCACAGTGTGCAGGAATCATTCATACCGATTTTGAGAAAGGATTCATCAAAGCTGAGGTCTATTCAGTTGATGATCTGATTGAATATGGCAGCGAAGCCAGGGTCAAGGAAGCAGGAAAGCTCAGACTGGAAGGCAAGGAATACGTCGTCCAGGATGGCGATATCGTATTCTTCAGGTTCAATGTCTGATTTCCTTCTGTTCTGATACCGTGAGGACATCATCTCCTTTCATGAAGATTGTTTCGCCATTGGGGATGATGTCCTTTCCATTTCTTGTGATGAGAAGGATCAGTGCATCAGTCTTTACATCCTTCAGTTTCTTTCCAAGCCAGCTGTGGCCACGTCCGATTGTGAACTCTTCGAAGTTTGCCTTATGCCTGTCGCTTGTATCTCTCATGCCGAGAATCAGGGTGTCGCCGGCTTCTATTACCGTATTGCCTCTCGGAAGCAATGTCCCGCTGCCTCTCTCGATTGATGCGACTATGAAGCCTTCCGGGAATACAGCATCTTTTATGGCTTTGCCGCTCCACTGGCTGTCCTTCGTGACAGGGAAGTTGACGAACTGTATCTGATCCTTGTCGTTGTAGTCCGAGAATGTCTTCATGACGTTTCCGGTCTCATCAATCATCCTGGTCTTTCTGGCGACTGCAGGAAGCAGCGAGCCCTGTATCACTATAGAGATGATGACGATCATGAACACGATGTTGACGATATCCGTGTTGAGATAAGCAGGATTCACTGCCGCTGCAATGGCGAATACGATTGCGGAAGCACCTCTCAGGCCTGCCCATGCGATGGTCATCATCTGCATCATGGTTGCGTGGGCTGGCTTCATGATCAGGAATACAGATACAGGTCTGGCTATTATCGTCATGAACAGGAATATCGCGATGGCTACAGGTGCGTTGCTTATGATCTGGTGAGGGAAGGCAAGAAGGCCCAGGAGGAAGAAGATCAGGATCTGCATTATCGAATCAAGGCCGCTGAAGAATGAAACGAGCTGCCTTCTTCCTGTCATATCCGCGTTGCCAAGCATTATGCCCGCAATATATGCGGCGAGGTATCCGTTGCCCCTGCAGAGTGAGGTGACCGCATAAGTCAGAATCGCAACTGCCACAATAAGCACTGCAGAGAATCCCTCTGCAAGACGGAGCTTTCTGAGAAGCCATATCGATGCGAATGCAGTCAGGAATCCGAACAGAGCACCTATTCCTATCTGGAGGATGATGTCAATGATTATCCTTCCTGCCGAAACCGCTCCGCTTTCCATCGCAGAGAGTGCTATTGTCGTGAGCATGTAGGCGAAGGGATCATTTGATCCGCTTTCGATTTCCAGCAGCGAGTCAGTATTATACTTGAGAGAAAGCTTCTTCGATTTCAGGATGGAGAAGACAGATGCAGCATCTGTCGATGATATGACGCTTCCGATCAGGAATGCGTTCAGCATACTCATGCCGAGGGCAAGGTGGCAGAATGCGGCTGTGAGGAGGGCGGTCGCTATGGTGCCCAGCGATGAAAGTAGTATTGCGCTTTTCGCGACTGGCTTTGCCGCTTCCCACTTCGTGCCGAATCCACCATAAAACATTATGAATATAAGGGCGGCAGAGCAGATTGCTTCTGTTGCCGCATAATCCCCGAATTCTATGCCCAGAAGGCCATCAGAGCCTGCAAGCATGCCTATGAATATGAAAAGGATCAGTGATGGGAGGCCTGTTTTCTCAGCAAGCTTCGTTCCTAAGACGCACAATATGAGAACAGCTGAAATCAGCAGCAGTGAAAATGACATATCGAGATGTTAGATGTTATCGTCTATTATTTCAATTGCAAAGAAATGCATTGATTCCTGATTGACATTGGACCGCTTTGCAATGTAGATTGTTAAAGCTGTGCTTATGCACAGTCGATAAAACTGTCACTTTACTGGAGGGTAAAATCTATGGCAAGATACACAGGTCCTAGATTTAAGCAGTGCAGAAGACTTGGTGTGAATACATGTGGACACCCCAAGGCAATGAACAGGGCAAACAGCCCAGCTTTCGCAAAGAGGAAGAAGCCAACTGACTACAGCAGGCAGCTGACTGAGAAGCAGAAGCTCAGAGCTTACTATGGAATCCTTGAGAAGCAGATGAGAAGGTATTTCGAATCGGCTCTCAAGTCCAGCATGGCTACAGGCGATGCTCTTGTCATCTCACTTGAGAGAAGACTTGACAATGCTGTATACCGCATCGGTTTCGGCAACTCAATCAGACTCGCACGTCAGCTCGTTACACACGGACACATCCTCGTCAATGGCAAGAAGGTCGACATTCCTTCTTATCAGATCAAGGTCGGCGATGTCATCTCCCTCAAGGAGAAGTCCAGAAGCAATGAGCACTTCAGGGATTGCTTCCTCGGCCACCCGGCATTCAATCTCCCATACTTCGAGAGAAACGAAGAGGAATTCTCAGGCAAGTTCGTCAGACTTCCAGAGAGATCGGAGATCCCAGTGCAGGTCAATGACCAGCTCGTTGTCGAGTTCTACTCAAAGTAAAAGTCTTCGATAGCTATGCCTTGTCCCTCTCCACAAGGGGAAGAGAAAGGATACGAACCACATTCCAATATCGTTCCATCCTGGAAGCGTTTCCTGACGGCTGCCCTCAAACAGGAAACGTACAGAGGCATGCAGGACCCCGGGAAGCCGGGGTCTTTTTCGTGGTTTCAGTTGACCCTCCATCGCGTTATATCCTAAATTTATACCATGCTTGATATATGTGTACTTGGCGATGACGTGCTACGCACGGAGTGTAAGGATATAAAGGTTTTCGATTCAGCTCTCAAGATGCTTGCGGATGCTATGCTTGAGACTCTGAAGGAAGCGGATGGGGTTGGCCTCGCAGGGCCTCAGGTAGGTGTTCCTGAGAAGATATTCGTAGTATGGATCCCGGAGGAAGACCCGCTGGTCTTCATCAATCCTGAAATTGTCGAGACAAGCATAGAGACATGCCCTTATGAGGAAGGATGTCTTTCCGTTCCCGGAATGTACCATAATGTCGTCAGGCCTAAGCGTGTGAAGGTTCAGGCCTTCGATGCAGATGGAAAGCCTTTCACGCTTGATGCAGATGGTCTTCTTGCAAGGGTCATACAGCATGAGAACGACCATCTTCATGGCAAGCTCTACATAGATTATCTTACTGATGCCGAAAGGGAGAAACTTCTCAGACTTTATGAGAAGAAGAACAAGGCAAGGAAGAACAGGAAAAGGAGAGTCTGATTGAGAATCCTCTATGCAGCAACAGGAAATATCGCGGTACCGCTTCTTGAGGCCTTGGCAGCCAAGGGCTATATAGGCGCTGTCCTTACGGCTCCGGATGCTCCGGGGAAGAGGGGAAGGGCTTTGCTTCCTTCTCCTGTGAAGGAAAAGGCAATTGAGCTGGGGATTCCTGTAATGCAGCCAGAGACTCTCAGGAAAGATGCCAGGGCAGAGGCGAAGTCATTTTGCTGCGATGCCCTGATGTCTTTCTGCTATGGGAAGATCTTCGGGCCGATGTTCCTTGCCATGTTCGGGAGGACTTTCAACGTCCATCCTTCGCTTCTCCCGCTTCATAGAGGATGTTCGCCGATTTATGCCGCGATAAGGGAAGGCGACAGGGAGACGGGAATTACCGTACAGGCTATCGCTGAAGGTGTTGATGAAGGCGCGGTCTATGGCACGCTCAGGCTTCCTCTCGATGGTACGGAGACACAGGAAAGCCTTGAGAAGAGGGTTTCTGACGAAGCTCCACGGTTCGTGCTGGATCTTCTTGGAAATCTTCCTGAGCCAAAGCCACAGCATGGAGAGCCTACATATACGGGCTTCATATCCAAGGAAGATGGGAAAATCGATTTCAACCGTCCTGCCTCTGAGGTCCATGCCCTCATAAGAGCATCATATCCATGGCCAAAAGCATATGCGCTCCTTGATGGGAACCCTCTGTATATAACAGGGGTTCATGGTTCTGGATTCGATTCTGCTGAGTCATCTTCGGAAATCCCGGGGACCATTGTTTCTATGCAGAAGGGAAAAGGTCTGAAGGTGGCCTCAGGAGATGGCTATATCTATATAAGCAGGGTTCATCCTCCGATGCGGAAAGAGATGGATGCGGCTGCTTTCGCAAATGGATACAGGGATTTGCCGGGGAAGGTCCTGACATGATCCGGAAAGCCCTGATGAGCATTCTTGTCATCCTGGTCTCCCTCGCTTCTGCCTTCGCATCAGCGGAGAAGCCGGTATTCGCGCTGGTTCTTTCAGGAGGAGGTGCCAGAGGGCTCACGCATATTCCTGTCATACAGGAACTGGAGAAGAGGGGAATCGTCCCTGATATGGTCCTCGGAACGAGCATGGGTGCACTTGTAGGCGGGCTTTATGCAGCAGGATATGATGGCGATGCACTTGAGGAAGTGGCTCTTAATGAGAATCTGCAGGATGCTGTCTATTCCATGCCTCCGATGCGTACTGTCGGAACTATACGCAGTGCTTTTGATGAACGGCCAAGCAATCTCCTGAAAGTCGAAATAGGTGATAAAGGCATTGGCAGCCAGCTTGGCGTGCTTGACGATACGAAGGTCAATAATCTGCTGATGAAGCTTTTTTCGAGAGTCATGGTATATGATGACTTCGATGATCTTCCGATACCATTCAGGGCAATCGGCACTGATGTGACTAATAACAAGACTGTGGTATTCGGTTCAGGCTCATTCTTTGATGCGGTGCGTGCTTCAATGGCATTCCCTGTAGTCTTCGCTCCTGTGATCCTCGAAGATGGCTCTGTCGTCGTCGATGGAGGAGTGACAGCCAATCTTCCAGTGAAGATCGCGCGTGAGCTTGGGGCTGACTACATACTGGCCGTGGACTGCGGCGATGCTCTTGGACAATATAAGGATGAGGATGAGGCTGTTCCTCCGGAAACGCTGACAGCTGTCATCAGCCAGATAATCGATACGATGCTCTCAGCCGATACAGCTTCAGATGCCCTTGAAGCTGACTGGCTCATATCTCCTGACTATACAGGCATCGCGACTTTTGATTTCTCGAATGTTCCAGGAATACTTGAGAGAGCTGAGGCTGTCGTTGCATCGGATGAGATGCAGGCTCTCTTTGATGAGATAGAGGCAGTCCTTGGGCCTTATAAGGAGGAGAAGAGCTATACTCATTATGATGAGCTCCCTGTCCATCTGATTTCGGATATCGGATACACTGGAATATCTGACAATTACCGCAGCCAGCTTGAATCCTTCATCGGACGCCCTATGGACTATGATACGCTTTCTGAGCTGGATGCTCTCCTTGAACGCCTCAGACGCCATGATGGGCTTGAGAACGTGAGCTACAGGATCTCAGGGACCCGGATCCACATCACAGGGAAGTCGTATCCTCTTCTTTCTGGGTATATGGCTATGGGCCTCAATGGCGGAGTTGGGGTGAGGTTCGATGGCCGCGATGTCTTCTTCGCCTATACGCCAAGGTTCTCTGTGCAGGCCCAGTTCAGCATATCGCAGCTCCTGTATGCCACCATCGGAGTTTCCGTTAGCGACAGCGTATTCATAAACTCAGGTCTCACGATACCGGTTCTTGACAAGTCGTTCTTCTATCTTGACCTTGAGCTCAAATATGGATCAAGTTCTTCCGTTTCCATTCCTGGGACAATCACGTCTGCATATGGGCGCGATGTCGGACTCTGTTTCAGGACAGGTTTCGGATATGTTGACGCGAATAACCTGAGAGTGGATTCCATATTCGGTTTTGACTATACATATCTTTCCGGAAGCGATACGGACATGGCGAAGATCCCATCCATAAACAATATCTATCCCTACTTCGGCCTTGGCTTCATCTACGACATCTATGATGGGGGAAGCGCTTCCGATGATGGGTTCGAGACAGAGCTCAAAGTGACGATAGGAGGGGATCTGCCTGAGAATATGTTCTCCTATTCGATTGACTGGGAGTTCTTCGGTGCATATGGGCCGGGAGATGATGTGAAGTTCTTCGCAGAGGGGCAGGCATCTTCAGTCAGGAGGCCATGGTATCTTTCATCTGCATACCGAGTCATGACTACAGGGCTTAAGACAGCTGATTATCTTTATCTTCTCCTCGGAGTCAGAGTCCCTCTTCCATCATCGGCATTCCTTGATATAGGCGCATATGCAGAAGGCTTCTCGAATCAGCAACGCACTGCTTCCTGGGTCTATGATACCGATCTCATACCGATGGCGACCATCAATGACTATGATATCGGAGGATGTCTCTCCGGTGGTATAATCACATCATTCGGAACCATAAAGGCAACGCTGTATGTCTCTGTGAATCCGCGTGTCTCGTTCATGGTTGAGATTGAGTGATGTATAAGCATTGGAACAATTACTCGGCTTATCTTAAGAGAATGTACGGAGATGCTGTTTACCGCATAGGCATCGATGGAGGCTTTTCCTGTCCGAACCGCCTTCAGGATGGCCATGGAGGCTGTTCTTTCTGCGATGGTACCGGCGCGATAGCTGTCTATCAGAGAAAGAGTGAATCAGGCTTTTTCCGCACCAGTCCGTATTCGGAAGAGACAGCCACATCGCTCCTTCCGCGCCTTCTGTCCATTGAGGAACAGGCAGAGCGAGGCAGGGAGTTCCTTCAGAGGAGATACAAGGCGAAGCTGTTCTCCCTGTATTTCCAGTCATATACGAATACATATGACAGCCCTGATAATCTCAGGAGGATATATGACAGAGCGTTCTCTACAGGCGAGTATGAGGAATTCATAGTATCCACCAGACCTGATTGCCTTTCTGATGAAGTGATCGAGCTTCTTGCATCCTATCAGGATAAATGCGCTGTATGGATTGAGCTCGGGCTCCAGAGCGCTTCGGATAAGACGCTTGAAGCCATAGGAAGAGGGCACAGCGCTGAATGCTGGAGGAATGCGGCTCTGAGGGTAAAGGCGCACGGCCTGATGCTCTCATCTCATATAATCATAGGGCTTCCTGGTGAGGGCCGGAAAGAGTATCTCGCGACTGTGGATCTCGTGAATGATGTGCATTCCGATGGTGTGAAGATACACAATCTCCATATTCCGGGTGGAACCCGGATGGGTGATGAATATCTTGAGGGGTGTTTTACCGCATCTTCTGAAGGCAGGTATCTTGAGGATGCAGAGTTTGTGCTGAGACATCTGGATCCTGCTATCATAATACAGCGTCTTATATGCGAGACGCCGTATCACAGGCTTCTGGCACCTCGTGTCTTTCCTGATAAGAGTCTTTTCCTTTCAAGACTTGATGAGAGAATGGAGGAGCATGGTACAATGCAGGGGGATCTGTATGAAAGCTGAAGATAAGATAAAGAATGCATTGATAAAAGCGATAAGGAAGCTTCCGGATGATGTTGAGCATCTGATTATAGAGGCGGCTGACAGCGAAGAGAGCGAAGCTGGCAGGATCGTGCTGAATGCGATAAAGGAGAATATTTCGGAAGCGGCAAGGACGGGACTCCCGCTCTGCCAGGATACAGGCATGTTCTGGTGCCTGGCTTCTGTCGGGCGTTCTTCGGATGTTCCCCTCCAGAGGATTGAGGATGCTGTCATCAGGGGCTGCGGGAAAGCTGCAGAGGAAGGCTATTACCGCAGAAGCGTTGTCGAGGATCCAGTATATTCAAGGAAGAACACGAGGACGAACCTTCCTCCTGTCATCTCATATGAGCTTGTCGATGGTGACGCTGTCGTCCTTCACTTCCTTCTCAAGGGATTCGGCTCAGAGAACTGCTCATCGCTGAGGATGATCAATCCGACAGCTGGAGAAGAAGGGGTGATGGATGCTGTTGAGGATATTGTCCGGAAAGCCGGAGGTAAGCCATGTCCTCCTATGTTCCTTGGCATCGGAATCGGAGGGACCATGGATAGGGCTGCTTTCCTTTCGAAGAAGGCCTTCTTCGCCGATGGTGATTTTGCTTTCAAGGATAAGCTCCTCAAGCGTCTCAATTCCATTGATATCGGGCCAGGAGGCCTCGGGGGAAGCCATACGGTTCTTGATGCATCATGTGTGACAGAACCTACCCATATAGCAGGATTGCCTGTTGCAGTGACCATAAACTGCTGGGCAGACAGGAAGTGCAGTGTCGTGCTTGAAAAGGGGGAGATATGAGAAAGTCCTTGATTCTGCCATACAGTCCAGGTGATCTTGATGCGATTGAAGCTGGAGATGAGGTGATAATCTCCGGTGTGATATATGTCGGCAGGGATCAGGTGCACAAGCGTCTTGCAGATGCCATCTCCTCCGGGCAGGAGCTTCCTTTCGGATTTGCTGGCAATGCGATCTACTATATGGGACCATCTCCGGCACCGGAAGGTTATGCGCTTGGTGCAGCAGGTCCTACGACGAGCGCCAGGATGGATCCTTTCTCTCCGCTTCTTGCAGGACATGGCCTTGCTGTGATGATAGGCAAGGGACCGAGAAGCGAGGCTGTCAGGAAAGCGGTGGAGGACAACCATGGATTGTATCTTCAGGCATATGGCGGATGCGGTGCGCTGTACTCATCAAGGATAGATTCCGCAGAGGTGATCGCATATCCTGAACTCGGCCCGGAAGCGCTTCTGAGGATAACGGTCCATGATTTCCCGGTCTTCTGCATGATTGACAGCAGAGGAAGGCTTTTCAGGAGCAGCGTATGAGATTGCTTCTCCTCCTTGCCATGGTACTTTCGCTATCGTCATGTGCTAAAGAGGATGATGGGAATATGGGGAAGTTCAGCAAACCTGATACTCTCCCTCAGAAATTCAGCTATGTCTATGGATTCCTTCTGGCAGAAGCGGCTGCGGATTACAGGGATATGGATTACAGTCAGGTCATTCATGGTATTTCTGATTATTCATATTCCTCCCCGGAATTCTCAGCGCCTGAGATGAATGATATCCTGACTCGCTATCAGCAGCTTCTTCTTGCTGATATGGAGAGCCGGAGAGCTGCGCTTGCAGAGAGCAACAGGGCATCTGCTGCCGAGTTTCTCCGCATAAATGGACAGCGTACAGGCGTTTCTACTATGGAATCCGGACTGCAGTATGAGGTGCTCGGGAAAGGTTCCGGGGAGAGCGCGGAAGGGGCGTCGGAAGTCGTCGTTGACTATACGCTCACCCTTCCTGATGGTACGGTTGCCGATTCACAGCAGGATGCCTCCATGGATCTCGGGCGTGTCGTCAGCGGCTTCAGGGAAGCTGTGCATCTGATGCATATAGGGGACAGGATGAGATTCTGGCTGCCTCCTGAACTCGGTTATGGGGATGAAGGCAATTCCATAGTTGAGCCAGGCTCACTGCTTATTTTCGAGATTGAGCTTCTCGATATCATTGAGTAATCCATAAAGCTCGTCATAGGACGATACGGACCAGTCTGCCATTTCTGATTCATGTCCATCGAAAGAGATGTAGATGCTTCTGATTCCGCTGTTCCTCGCACCCTGGATATCGCTTTTCTCGCTGTCACCGATGACTATGGCATCATCTTCTGAGCAGCCTATATCGCTGAGGACATGGGAGAAGAATCTCCTGTCAGGCTTGGCGACTCCTATTTCATCGCTTATGTATATCTTTCTGAAGAAGCCTTCCATCCCGGAATTCTCTATCCTTCTGTGCTGTGTGGACGGAATTCCGTTCGTGACGATGTATATCGGGTCCAGCTGATATATCTTCCTTATGAATTCCTCAGCTCCCGGAATGAGGAACCCTGTTTCCCCAAGGTACTCTGTATAGTCATCGCCTGCTTCCTTTCCGTCAGCATCAAGCCCGAGGGCCTCGAAGAAGAGAGAGAATCTCCTTGACCTGAGATCGGACATCTCCATCAGTCCATTCTCGTATTTGTTCCAGCAATCTCTGTTGCCTATCTGGTACAGTCCGTAATTCTCAGCTGTATACGGTATTGAGTGGTTCTGGAAAACCTTCCTGAGCGCATAATCCTCGGAGGCTTTGAAATCGTAAAGCGTTCCGTCTGCATCGAAAAGAAGATGTGTCATATCTTAAGAGTAGCAGAAAACAGCGTCATGGTGGATAATCATAGCCATGAGAAGAGCTATCGGTTACTTTGTTGCTGGACTGTTGCTTATTGCGATCGGTGTGTTCATGATTGTCTCGCCGGACAGCTTCCTGACGATAGGCACTGCGATGTTCGCTGTATACATGATATTCGATGGTTGCAGGAGCCTGTACGCTTTCTTCAAGTACAGGAGCATACCGAGAGGAGTACGTTCCGCAGTCCTCTCGAAGGGAATCATAAACATTGTCCTTGGAATCATCGTAATTGCCCTTACGGTCATCAATCCTGCGATTGTCATGACAGTGCTCGTGTATGTCGTCGCTGCTGCTTTCCTCCTCGCGGGACTCATAAACCTTGCGGATTTCATCTTCCTGAGGAGAGCAGGAATCCGCATGGGTCTTCTCGGGATGGAGAGCTTCCTTGAAATAGCGATAGCGGCGCTCATGTTCTTCTTCCCTATGATGATAGGCTCCTTTGCGTTCTATCTGGCAGCCGCTGCCATCATAGCATTCGGAGCAGTTGCGGCCGTAAGCTGTTTCTGGTCAATACGCCTTGCAAGGGAAATAAGGAACAGCAGGCATGCAGATGGGGAAGCGATGTGAGGAAAGCTGTACCATACCTTGTCTCAGGCGCTATTTTCATCGCGATAGGGCTCTGCATGCTTCTGTCTCCCGTGAGCCTTGGGACCCTTGCCATAGCGCTTGTTGCCATCTATATCGAATGTGAGGGAATAAGAAGCCTTCTGGCGACAAGGAAGGAATATGGGCCAAGATGGCTTTTCATCCTCATCACCATCAAGAACGCGATGCTGATCATCTCTGGAATCGCGCTCCTTGTCCTTATATTCGCGCTTCCATCGCTTCTGTTCTCGCTCTTCGTGTTCATCGCAGGCGCTCTTCTTATGATGATCGCTGCTGTCAATACGATTCAGTACTTCGCGACCGGCAGGCATTATCTGTCTCCGGGAACGCTGATAAGCTTCGCCCTCGGCATCGTCCTGATTCTCTATCCGTTCATAATGTCGAAACCCGGATTCAGAGTTGCCGCGGCTTTCGTGCTTGCGCTCGGGACTGCCGCCTTCACTGCCGGGATGATGAGGCTGAGGCTTGCCTCTGATATCTCGTCAGTCCTGCTGGAACTCGGGGCGAGAGACGGCATCAGGGTGTCCGATGTCGCGGATGCAATGGACAGGAAGCTGATGCATTCCGTTTCAGAGAAAGGAAAATCCATCATCAAAAGAGGGAATGCCGGGCTCTGAGCTCTTATCAAAAAGGTTTGCTAGAGATTAGAATCCTTTCAAGGAGTCTATATGGATAATATCCTCAGCATTGCAATCCAGAAAAGCGGAAGGCTCTCAGAGAAGAGTCTGGATATCATAAGGTCATGCGGAATTGATTTTGCCTCCGACAGCAGGGTCCTGAGGGAGATGGCTTCGAATTTTCCTCTCCAGTTCCTGTTTGTCCGGGATGATGATATTCCCGGCTATGTGGAGTCAGGTGTTGCTGACATTGGCATTGTCGGCCGCAATGAATATGATGAGTCCGGCAAGCAGCTTGATGTCATAAAGGATCTGAAGTTCGCATCCTGCCGTCTGTCGGTGGCCGTCCCTCATGGTTTTGATTATAAGGATCTGTCATCGCTTGAAGGAAAGAGGATAGCCACATCCTATCCCCGGCTTCTGAGATCCGTTCTCGACAAATACGGCGTCAATGCGGAGATCGTGACAGTTGCCGGCTCTGTCGAGATCACAGTCCAGATAGGAGTGGCCGATGCGATTGCGGATCTCGTTTCCACAGGGACTACGCTCAAGGCGAATGGCCTTGAAGAGGCGGAGGTGATCTACCGCTCATCTGCTGTCATGATCGGAAGCCCCGGAATGTCCGAAGCCAAGAGAGCGATCCTTGCAAGGCTCATGGAGAGAATCGATGCCGTCATGATGGCAAGGAAGAAGAAGTACATACTTTTCAATCTCCCTGCGGCGAATCTCGATGAGGCGGCCAGGATCATCGGTGGAATGAAGAGCCCCACTGTCACTCCGCTTATGGACAGGGACTGGGTCTCTGTGCAGTCAGCGGTCGATGAGGAGAGATTCTGGTCTGTCTTTGAGGATCTCAGGGGAATCGGCGCTGAAGGTATTCTCGTGATGAACATCGAGAAGATGACGGAGTGATGCCATGCTTCTTCCATATTCAGAATATAGCAGCAGGCTTCTGAAGCGTCCTGCTGATAATGATGATGATATCGCAGAGGCCGTGAAGGCCATAATCGATGAGGTGAGGACAGGCGGAGATGATGCTCTCCGCAATCTTGCTGAGCGTTTTGATGGGTGGAGGCCTGATGGGCTTTTCGTGACAGATGAAGAGATCAGGGAAGCTTCCGCATCGGTGCCATCGGAGCTTAAGGAAGCCATAGCTGAGGCAAAGAAGAATATCCTGGCGTTCCATGAGGCTCAGATGCCGGAAGAGGAATGCGTTGAGACAGCCTCGGGCGTTGTCTGCTCAAGGAAGATCGTCCCCATAGAGAGGGTAGGTCTCTACATCCCCGGGGGAACGGCTCCTTTGTTCTCCACTGTCCTCATGCTTGCGCTTCCCGCAAAGGCTGCTGGCTGCAGCGATATAATGCTTGCGACTCCTGCCAGGAATGGTGTGGTCAATCCTGCCATTCTCTATGCTGCATCGGTATCAGGAGTTGACAGGATCCTCAAGGTCGGTGGTGCCCAGGCTATAGCCGCCTTCGCATTCGGCACTGAGAGCATTGTCCGCCGCGATAAGATCTTCGGCCCTGGCAACAGGTTCGTATCTAGGGCCAAGGAACTTGTCTCGAAGTATACGGCTATAGATATGATTGCGGGACCTTCCGAGGTCATGGTGGCGGCTGATTCCTCGACGGATCCTGAATTCGCCGCGCTCGATCTCCTGTCTCAGGCAGAGCATGGGAAGGACAGCCAGGTGATTCTCGCGATCAGGGCAGAGGACAGGATGGAGGCTGACGGGATCTATGCGAGGATCGAGGAGGAGATGGAGAAGGCCGTGAAGCGTCTTGGAAGATCTGAGTATGTGCTTCCGTCGCTTTCCCATTCAGCTGCATTCCCGGTGTATAGTGATGAGATGCTTGTCGATATCATAAATGAATATGCCCCTGAGCATCTGATCATAAGCACAAGAGAGCCGGAGGCTATTCTTGAAGGAGTCAGGAATGCCGGTTCCATATTCCTTGGTAGCTGGTCTCCGGAATCAGCAGGAGACTATGCATCAGGAACCAATCACACGCTTCCGACATCAGGATGGGCCCGTTCCTCTTCCGGAGTATCGCTTGACTCATTCCTGAAGAAGATCACTGTGCAGAAGCTTGCCAGGGATGGAATCAGAAAGCTTGGAAAGACAATTGTGACTATGGCAGAAGCTGAGGGCCTCTGGGCACACAGCGAAGCTGCGAAGGTGAGATGCCGTGACGGAAATTGAAACATTGATGAACAAGCATATAAGGGAGATGGTCCCTTATTCATCCGCACGCGATGAGTTCTCAGGGCATGCGGATATCTATCTTGATGCGAATGAATCGTGGCTTGGCGGCAATGATGGCATAAACAGATACCCTGACCCTCTCTGCAGGAAGCTCAGGAAGGAGATTGAGAAGACTCTGGGAATTCCCTATCAGATGACAGCAGTAGGAAATGGATCCGATGAGATCATAGATATGCTGATCCGCATATTCTGCGAGCCTGGAAAGGATTCCGTGATGATCGAGCGGCCCACATATGGGGAGTACAGCGTCCTGGCATCCCTGAATAATGTGGCTGTGATTGACGTGCCTTTGCAGGAAAGCCTGCAGCTTGACAAGTCCGGGATGCTTAAGGCAATTGCGGAAAGGAAGCTGAAGATCCTCTTCATCTGCTCTCCCAACAATCCGACGGGGATAGTGTACAGCCTCGATGATATTGCGGAGCTGGCAGATTGCAATGAGGGTATAACAGTCGTCGATGAGGCATATTCGGATTTCTCCGAGGATTTCCGTTCAGCGGTTTCCCTCATAGAGAGCAACAAGCGCGTTGTCGTGATGAGGACGCTCTCGAAAGCCTGGGGACTTGCGGGTGCGAGAATAGGCATAATGGCGGCAGATCCGGAGATCATTGCGGTATTCAACAAGGCAAAAGCACCATACAATGTCTCAAGACTCGGGCAGGATGCAGCCATCGGCGCACTTGTGAACATTGAAGCTGAAAAAGCCGTTGTGGATGAGATCCGCAGGGAAAGGAAGAGGCTGGGTGCCTTTCTTCTTCTCCTGCCGTATATAAGATGGGTGATTCCATCGGAAGCCAATTTCATACTCGCAGGTGTTGATGATCCCGGGCGTTTCTGCAGCTATCTCGCATCCTGCGGTATTGTTGTCAGGAACCGCTCATCTGAGCCGCTGCTATCAGGAGGAGTGAGAATCACGATCGGATCCGAGGAAGAGAACATGAAGCTTGAGGAGGCGCTTGTTGGATACAGCAAAATGCAGGAAGAAGGCCCTGTTTGTCGATAGGGATGGCGTGATAGTCATCGAAGACCAGATCGATAGCTACGAGAGAATTATATATAAGCCGCATGTCTTCGAGGCTCTCAGGGCAATATCCAGAGAGACTGATTATGAGCTTGTCATGGTTTCGAATCAGGATGGTGTCGGTACACCATCTTTTCCGTATGAGTCTTTCGCAGGCCCTATGGAGAGAATCCTGGAGACTCTTGCGGGAGAGGATATCGCATTCGATGATATCAATGTGGACTACTCCCTTCCTGAGGATGGATGTCCGGGCAGGAAGCCGGGGATAGCGATGCTTTCGGATTATCTTGATGGAAGCTATGACCTTGCCTCTTCTTTCATGATAGGAGACAGGCTTACCGATATGGAGCTTGCCAGGAATCTTGGCGCAAAGGGAATCTGGTATACTGATAAGAAGATGGAGATCCCGGAGGAATACAGTTCTGTGATTGCCCTGAATGCCACAAGCTGGCTTGATATAGCGGCATTCCTCGCATGCAAGGGCATAGAGACGCATCGTACGGCAGAAATCTCAAGGGATACCAGGGAAACGAAGATAAGGCTCAAAGCGGATCTCGATGGGACAGGCAAGGGCAGGATAGAGACAGGCATAGGCTTCTTTGACCATATGCTCGATCAGGTAGTGAAGCATTCCCGCTGTGATATCTCAGGTACCGTCGATGGCGATCTTTTCGTTGATTTCCATCATACGGTAGAGGATACGGCGCTTGTACTAGGGGAGGCTGTCCTCTCAGCTCTCGGTGAGAAGAGAGGCGTTGAGCGCTATGGCTCCGCTGTCGTGACGATGGATGATACTGTTGCGCTTGCCGCGATTGATTTCTCCGGCCGTCCTGAATTCATGGGCAGTTTCCGTTTCGATTATGATTATATCGGGGATTTCCCTACTGAGCTTATAAGGCATTTCTTCCGTTCATTCTCATCGGCGGCGAGGTGCAATCTCTATCTTGAGGCTACTGAAGGCGGCGACAGCCATCATACGGCGGAGGCGCTTTTCAAAGCATTCGCAAGGGCCCTGAGGAAGGCTGTGAGGAGAATTCCGGGAGAGACTGGTATCTCAAGCACGAAGGGGGTCCTATGATAGCCGTAGTGAAATATGGTGCAGGCAATATACGTTCCGTACTGTCAGCCCTTTCCAGACTTGGATACGAGGGAATCGTGACAGATGATCCCGATACGATAAGATGTGCGGATAAGGTGATATTCCCCGGAGTCGGCGAGGCATCGCAGGCTATGAAGGCTCTCCGTGAGAAAGGGCTTGATGATGTGCTGAGGTCGCTTACGCAGCCTTTCCTGGGAATATGCCTCGGAATGCAGCTTATGTGCTCCTTCTCGGAAGAAGGTGATACAGAAGGACTCGGCATCTTCCCTGAAAGAGTCATCCGTTTCCCTTCATCCGCAGATTCAAAGGTCCCTCATATGGGCTGGAATTCGATAAGCGGCCTGAAAGGACCTCTCTTCGGTTCTGTAAGTGAAGGAAGCTTCATGTACTTCGTCCATTCGTACTATGTTCCGCTCTCGCAGAATACTGCAGCGACCTGCAGCTATGGTGGAATTGAGTTCTCTGCCGCTTTGGCTAAAGACAATTTCATGGGGACGCAGTTCCATCCTGAGAAGAGCGGGAGCTCTGGCGAGAGGATCCTTTCCGCTTTCCTGGAGGATTTATGATAGCAATTCCTGCAATTGATCTCATAGACGGATCTGTCGTCAGGCTTTCGGAAGGGGATTACTCTACAGCGAAAAGCTATAGCAGCAATCCTGCTGAGTTCGCGAAGATGATTCAGGATGCCGGTCTCAGCCATTTGCATCTTGTCGATCTTGATGGGGCAAAGGGCGATGGGGAAAGGAATCTCCATGTGCTTGAGGAGATTGCATCCGCAACGGATCTCATAATCGATTTCGGCGGCGGTATAAGGAAGCTTTCTGATGTGGAGGCTGCTTTCTCCGCGGGAGCTGATGCCGTGAATGTAGGGTCTGCTGCGGCGAAAAGCCCTGAGGAAGTGCTTTCATGGGCAGAGAGATGGCCAGACAGGATTATCCTCAGCGCAGATTCGAGGAAGGGGCTTGTCGCTGTCTCGGGCTGGCTTGAGACTACATCGATTCCGCTTATCCCGTTCATAGAGCGCTTTGTCTCCTGTGGCCTCAGGAGGGCTGTCGTTACCGATATCGCCCAGGATGGAATGCTCTCAGGACCATCTGTTGACCTGTATAAGGATATCATTGACAGTCTTCCTTCTGCCGAGATAATCGCATCCGGTGGCGTCTCCTCCAGGAAGGATCTTGAGACGCTGAGGAATATCGGATGCTATGGGGCGATTGTCGGCAAGGCAATTTATGAGGGATACATCACGCTGAAAGAGCTTAAGGAGGCAGAATGCTGACGAAGAGAATCATACCGTGCCTTGATGTCAAGGATGGGCGTACTGTCAAAGGCGTTAATTTCCTCAATCTCCGTGATGCCGGTTCTGCTGTCGAACTTGCTTCGTATTATTCAGAGCATGGCGCGGATGAGCTTGTCTTCCTTGATATAACCGCTACTGTCGAGAACAGGGGCACGATGGTCCAGCTGGTATGCGATGTCGCTGACAGGATCTCGATTCCATTCACAGTAGGAGGGGGAATCAGGACAAAGGATGATGTGGACAGGCTGCTTTCCGCTGGTGCTGACAAAATCTCGGTCAACTCAGCTGCTGTGCGCAATCCCGGGATGATTCCTGAGCTTGCAAGCCAGTTTGGCTCTCAGTGCGTTGTCCTTGCCCTCGATGCCAGGAGGAATCCTGCCATGCCGTCTGGCTTCGAGACCGTGATAGATGGCGGGAGGACAGGTACAGGACTCGATGCGCTTTCATGGGCAGAGCAGGCAGCTTCTCTCGGAGCTGGCGAGATTCTCCTCACATCAATGGATGCTGATGGGACAAAAAATGGCTTTGATGTTGACTTAACTTCAATTATAAGCAGTAATATTGTTATTCCTGTTATTGCATCAGGAGGTGCTGGTTCGAAGGAGGACTTCCTTGAAATCTTCCGATATGGCAAAGCCGATGCGGCGCTTGCGGCATCCGTCTTCCATTTCCGTGAGATAGATATTCCGGAACTGAAAGCCTATCTTGATGATGAAGGAATTCCTATGAGGATCTAAGGGGGAGAGAATGACTATTGATTTTGCTAAAGGCGGCGGTCTGGTTCCTGCGGTTGTCCAGGATGCTGTTACAAGGAAAGTCCTTATGCTTGGCTATATGAATGAAGAGGCATACAGGCTTACTCTTGACCGTGGGCTGGTCACTTTCTTCTCAAGATCGAGAAACAGGATATGGACAAAAGGAGAGACTTCAGGGAACTTCCTTCAGGTGAGGGAGATTCTTGCGGACTGTGATGGTGACACGCTTCTTGTCAAGGCAATCCCCTCCGGTCCTGTATGCCATACAGGTGCCGATACATGCTTCGGGGAAGAGAACCAGCCTTCTGAAATCTCATCGCCGGAGTTCCTTTTCTATCTGGAGTCAGTAATCCGTGACAGAAGGACGAATCCTATTGAGGGATCATATACCAATCATCTTTTCTCCCGCGGCCTGAACAAGATCGCGCAGAAAGTCGGCGAGGAAGCTGTCGAGCTCGTGATCGCATCAAAAGATGATGACAAGGATCTCTTCCTTGGAGAGGCTGCAGATCTCATCTATCACTTCCTGGTGCTCCTCGCACAGAAAGATACCGCTCTTGCTGAGGTCATAAATGTCCTCAAGGACAGACACAGCCGCTGATGGACAGCGAATTGATTGAATCCATCCTCGATGAAGGGGAAGCTGATGGCCTTGTCTTTGAAGATGAGGACTTATCCGGGATGGATTTCTCAACAGTTATTTTCAGGAACTGCTCATTCATATCATGTGATCTTGAAGGCACGTCTTTTTCCAGAGGCGGCCTTATGTCCTCATCGATCTCCGATTCAGATCTCTCCCGGGCTGATTTCTCAGGGGCATATATAAAGGATTCCGAAATCGTCGGCTCCAGGCTTTACGGAACTGTATTCTCATCTTCCCGCATCAAGAATGCCAAAATCGTAAGATCTTCCGCCCGCTATTCTTCTTTCTCATCAGCTTCTGCAAGTCTGCTGAGGATAGAGCAGTCATCGTTTACAGATTCGGCATTCGATGAGATGAAGTGCACAGGCTGCATATTCTCTTCTTCTGATTTCTCAAGGTCGTCTTTCAGGGGAACTTCTATGAATGCCATTGATTTGCATGAGTCCTCGATAGAGTCGATTGCCCTTTCCGAGGATTTCCATGAGCTCAGGGGAGCAAGGCTGGATATCACGCAGATGATGTGCATAGCAGCTCTTCTTTCTGTAGAAATTGTGTGATTTCCATGATTGGCGCTTGACTGCCACTGCCTGCTGTCGGATAAACGATTATATGGCAAAGAAGCTTCTTTTCATTATACTGGCAGTGTTATTCGTATCTGGCTGTGCAACAGCCGGAGAGACTCCCGCAGTTCCCACGGACGAGGAAAAGGTCCAGGTGATTGCGGGAATGACAAAGGGCTTTGCGGCTGTCGCTGCTGGCATGCTGTCTCCTGAGGATGCGACACTCGATAAGAACATAGATATGAGAAATCTGTCATATACTCTTGAGTTCTCGTCATTCAGACTGCTTGGAAGCTCTCCTGTATCAGGCGTGTTCGCTCTCGATAAATCCAGCGGGGCAGAGGATAACATGATAATGGACATAAGGGATGATTCGATGTCTCTCCTGATCAAGGGCCATATGGATGATATAAGCGATGATACGATAAGCGGAATAACAGAGCTCCGGCTCAATGGAAAGCTTCTTGATCCTTCGTTCCTTGGAATCTGATGGCCATGATCCAGGATATGCGGAATGAGATATCAGGCCTTGGCTATAAGGCGCTGCTTCAGGGGTATAGGAAATATCTTGAGGAGAATACGTCCCTCTGTGCCTCCACCATAAAGGCATCAGGCTATGGTGCCTTGTTCCTGTTCCGGTTTGACAGGGAGCTTTTCTGGGACGTGGTCTTCTCATCCGATGAGGAGTTCAGGGACAAGGCAAAGGAAGCTGTGAGGAAAGCCGTTAAGGAGAAGGGACTCTCATGGAATGATGAGCATTCTGTGATAAGCAGGGTCTATCATCTCTCATCATTCCGTGATTATGCAAAGAGCCTTGGCTCAAAGGATTGAGTCTATATGCTTCAGCTTCCTCATATCATATTCATGCAGCTGGTTTGTCAGGGCATCGGGGTCGCTGAATCTCTTTTCCCTCCGCTTGTTGAATATGAGATAGAGGACAGGGGATAGAAGCAATGTCAGGAATGCGCCTGTCGTTATTCCTCCGACGAACGTGATTGCGATAGGCTGCATCATCTCAGCTCCTTCTCCGGGGAAGAATGCCATAGGTATCATTCCGAGTATCGTGGTGAGCGTTGTCATCAGAATAGGCCTGAGTCGTCCGTACGCTGCCTGGAGGCATGCCTGCTTTACCGGCATTTTCTGGTCCACAAGCCTGTTTATGCAGTCCACTAGGACAATTCCGTTATTTACGACGACGCCGATCAGGGCAATGATGCCGACAAGGGAGAACAGGGAGAATTCCTCACCCATGGCGATGTGTATCCATATGACGCCGATCATCAGCAGTGGAATTGTCGCGAAGATTATGAATGGATCTATCAATGACTCGAACTGTGCCGCCATGACTGCATATACGAGAAAGAGGGCCAGACAGACAATCATGATGAGGGTAGGGAGATACTCATTGAATGTGTACATCTCTCCACGCTGTTCTATGCTCGCACCTTCAGGAAGGACCAGCTTCTCTGCAAGCACGCTGTCAACGATAGCCTGCACATCGCTCGCTGCGAAGCCTTCCCTGATTGTCGCATAGACATGATTGACCCTTACCTTGTCTTCTCTGGTTATTGTCCTTGGTGCCGTTCCGAGTTCGAATGATGCGATTGTATCCAGGCGTACCATCGTTTCCTTGTCTGTAGGAATCATCAGGGAGGAAAGCTCATCAACGCTCTGTATCTCGTCAGGATCGATGAGTACGACGACATCGTATGTCTCATCTGCGGTGAATGTCGAGATCTCTGTGGCTGTTATTCCTGTAAGTGCCGCATTGACTGTATTCGTCAGTGTCGAGACTGTCACACCCAGATCTTCCGCTTTCTGGTAATCGATCACGATCGAATATTTAGGCGCTCCGTTGGAAAGATCCGAACGTATATTCTCTACAGGATATACATTGTTCTCGAGAAGCGACATGATTTCCTCAACTGCCGCAAGCGATACATCTGGTGATTCAGAGTAAACTGCGACATCGATTCCCTGCCCCGAGAGGCTTCTTGATGTCGAGAAGATCCAGTCGGCTTCCGGCCTGTCATCCAGGAATGGCCTGATCAGATCCTGGAGTTCCGTCACGGAATAGGTCTGCTCATCTATCGGAGGAAGCTCTATCTCTATTGAGCCTGTATTGCTGCTTCCGACAGTCGTCATGATTTCCTCATAGCTTCCTTCCGGAAGTACTGATAGTATGTTCTTCTGCATCTCGAAGACATACTCCTTCGTCACATCCTGGGTGGTTCCGGGGTCAAGCGTGAGCTCTGCGGTTATCACATCGTCCGAAGAGGATCTCGGAACAAGTGATATGCCAAGCGAGCTGAAGCGCTGCATGGATATGATGAGGAGAAGGACAAGGATGACGATAAGGAGCATCTTCCTGTCAAGGAAGAATGACAGGACGTGCACATAACCGTTTCTCATTCTCTCCTCAGCTTCTGTCATGAAGCTGTCGATTGTTTTCAGCAGCTTGCTCTTCAGCGGTTTCTGCACTCTCGTATTGATCTTTAGGATTGAGCCAGATAGGGCAGGAACGAGAGTTACAGCGACGAAAAGCGATGAGAGAAGCGATATGCAGACAGTGATGACGAGGTCCTGGAACATCACTCCGATCATGCCTATCTCATATTTGTATATTATTATCGGCAGGAATACGCAGATTGTTGTCAGTGTAGAGGCAACGATTGCAGTGAACATGTTCTCGCTTCCGAGAATCGCCGCTATTGCGCTGCGCTCATTGCGTTCCCTGAATGAGTATGTGTTCTCAAGGATGATGATTGAAGCATCGACAGTCATTCCGATGCCGAGTATGAGCCCGGACATCGACATCGCATTGACGGACATTCCTGTAAGCGACATCAGCATGAGCGTTATCAGTATGCAGATGGGCATTGAGAGGGAGATGATGATTGTGCTCTTTATATTCCTGAGGAAGACAAAGATGATCACGGCCGCAAGTATGACTCCCTGGACTGCAGAGGATGCGACTTCGCTCATAGTGTTCCTGATGAGCTCAGTGTTGTCTCTCTGTATAACAAGATCGAGTCCGGGAGGAAGTTCCGCACGTATGTTGCCGAGCTCTGCCATTACATCCGATGCGACAGTTGTCTCATTTGATTCGGAATCATTGGATATGGAGATGGTGACTACTTCATTCCCGTTGAGATAGTTGAGTCTGCCGCCCGATGCTGTTTCCTCGACGACCTCTGCCACATCCTGTACAAGAATCGGATTGCCATCTGCCGCGTAGCCTATGATTGTCTCGCTGATATCCCTCAGCGTCATGTACCGTGCATCAGTCGTAATCTGGAAGTCTTTTCCGCGCTGTGTTATCTCACCGCCTGTGCTCTGCACATTCCTTGCCTCGATCGCATTGGCAATCGATGTCAGCGACAAGCCATAAGCCTCCAGCCTGTTAGGATCCACCTGCACTTCGAATTCGATAGGAGCACCGCCATAGACATTGACCTGTGCGACTCCATCTATTCTCTCGATCAGTGGCTGTACCGTGTTTTCCGCTATGTACTGAAGTTCATCCTTCGTCCTGTCTCCTGTGAGTATCAGCCTGAGAATCGAACCCGATCCCATTGAATCATATCTTATGATTGTCGGGGATTCTGCCCAGTCCGGAAGGAATCGCGAGATTCTCGATGCGATTGCATTCACGTCATTGTATGCATCGTCGAGATCCGTCCCGTATTTGAATTCAAGCGTCACTGATGAGCGGCCTTCCCTGGACTGGCTTGTCATTTCCTCGAGATTCGAAAGCGAATCAAGCGCATCCTCCATGACTTTCGTGACCTGAAGCTCTATCTCCTCCGGGCCCGCATCATTGCATGAGATGTTCACGGATATCACAGGATAGTCAACGGAAGGGTAGAGCGCCAGATCCAGCCGTGGCAGGAAGACAATGCATATGACTGATATCAGGACATATGCCATTGTCATGAGGACAGGTCGTCTGACTGATAATTCAGATAATGTCATTCAGTCCCCCTCTGCCCGTATTGCATTGACAATCGATCCGTCTGTTACATTTCCCGCAGTGATCACAAGCTCTCCGGCCTCAAGTCCATCGAGGATGACAGCTTCTGTTCCATTATCACTGCCGACAGTGACGATCTTCCTTGCGGCTGTGCCATCTTCTGCTGTGTAGACGATGTCGTCTCCGATGTATTCATCGAGTGCCGCTGAAGGGACAATGAGCGCATTGTCTATCCTTTCTGTCTCCAGATAGAGTTTTACATACATTCCCGACTTGAGCTCTTCAGCCTCTTCATCTATCGACAGCTTGATGGCCGCCGTACGTGATGAAGTGCTCAGCGATGGAGAGATGTATGTAAGCGTTGCTGAATACATTCTGCCGGGATATGCGACAGTTTCGAAAGAAGCAGTCATTCCCGTCCTGAGAGATCCGAGGAACTTCTCAGGGATGGCTGCTTCTATGACAAGATCCTCATTGCTTGTTATTGTCGCGACAGACGTTGTCGCTGACACGGTCTGCCCGGGAGAGGCATCAACGCTTATGACGATGCCGCTGCTTCTTGCAATCACGGGACTTGGCCTGTATGCCGTTCCGGGCCGTGATGCATCGATGTGGGCGACGACATCGCCGGCAGCTATATGATCTCCTTCCTTTACGAGGATGTCCGTGACGATTGCTGTCGTTGTTATATCCGGCATGATCGAGATATCAAGGCCATCGCGCCTTATCTCTCCATTGAGCCTCGATATCTTCGTGTATGTTCCGATATATGAAGGGTTGACCGATACATTGACAGCCTGGCTCTGTGCCGCAGCCTGCGGGGTTTCGGAACTGTCATCCTCTCCGGAGAAGAAACTTGTATATATTATGACTCCCGCCAGTGCTATGCAGATAAGGGTGAGAATCACGTTCATTGCCTTCGCGAGTTTCGATGATTCTCCTTCGCGGGCAAGCTTGCTGAAATCTATTTTGCTGTCTGGCATGGTTCCTCCCTTATATGCTGTATGCGGCCTGCAGTGCGGATAAATCCGTATTAAGAAGATAGGAGAGTGCATAGCACTCCTTCAGATGATCTACCTTGCAGCTTATCGTGGTCATCTGGCTCCTGAGAAGCTCTGTTCTTGCATTGGCAAGATCAAGTGCGGATACGATGCCTGCATCATAACCTTCCTGTGAGAGCTGATATGTACGTCTTGCCAGCTCTTCGGATCTGAGAGCATCATTTATTGTCTTCTGCTGATGCGATATCTCTATGACACTCAGCCTGATATCCTGCAGGAGCGTCTTATTTGCCTGTGACAGGGCAATGGTCTCCAGCCTGATTGTGTCCTCATCCAGCTTTATGGCGGAATCACCGCTGCCTCCGGGAAGCATCTGGCTTATAGGCACCCTCAGGGATATCGAGCCGGAAAGGCGGTTCGTGCTATGGCTGTAATCCCATGAGCCGTTTGCCTTTCCGCTATATGAATAACCGATTGATGCAGTGAGCGATGGGACATATGTATTCAGAACAGACGTCTCTTTTGCGGATATGGCCTTTTCAAGGCTGTTTCTGGCAGCTTGTATATCTATGGTGCCCTCCGAGTATTTTGCGAAGAGATCATCTTCAGAAGGAAGCGAGAGAAATACAGGCTCTGGAAGCGGCATTGCAGAGAAATCGCCTTCGAGCCCTGTCAGCGCTTTCAGCTCTTCCTGAGCGATGAGAAGCGAATCCTCTGCCTCTGATAGCGTCAATGCAGCTGTTGATAATGAATACTCTGTCTGCCGGAGCGAAAGCTCGCTGATTCTTCCGCTTTCATAGCCGGCCTGCGCTGATTTGTATTGCTCATCAGCCAGATTGAATGCTGCTTCAGCACTGTCCCGCTCTGCGGCAGCTCCTGCCAGGTCCCAGTATGCATCCACGACATCTTCTTCAACGGAAAGATATGCTGATCTGAATCCGAGAGATGCTTCTTCTCTGGCTATGCTTCTGTCCCTGCCATCATTCAGCATCCCTCCAGTGAATGGAAATGATACATCAGCGCCTGCGCTTACTGTCAGTCCATCATAAGAGATGGCAGTACCTGATGATGTAGGGAAGTTCACTGCGGGTGATACCGATGCCCTGAGCGATATCTCTGGCATGAATGTGGACATGACATTGTCCTGTATACGCAAGGTGCTTGATAACTCGGTCTTTGCGTACTCTATATCAAGGTTATGTTCGGCCGCGCTTCTGATCGCTTCTTCCAATGTGATGATGCGCACATCATCGGAAGACACTGGCAGAAGGCAGAGAAAGGCAAGAGCCGCACCAATGAATGCTTTCCGAAGCATCGTCTCTCCTTTGACTGCAGGACTGTCTCATCCCCTTAATATCCTGCAGTATCATTGATTATTCTGCCCTCACTTTTCCCTTCTGGCAAATATCTTGAAAGGCTCAGACCGGAAAAAGCAGCTGAAGAGACGAAAAAACCGCTCACTTTGGAGCGGCTGGACTTCAGAAATTCCTCTTGTCGCCAAGTATCAGGCAGCTTGATTGCCTGTCGAGGAAGACATCGCAGTTGTTCTTCCTTTTGAGCGCTGCGCAAGGCGCCGCAGGCCCTATGTCATCATAGATGCACATGGCGACAGCCTTTGCCTTCCTCTGCTCGGGACATGCGCAGATTATGTTCTTCGCCGAGAGGATTTCCTTGATGGACATCGTGATGGCTTCGCTAGGCACATCGTCGATTGATTTGAACCATCCTTCGCCGACCTGCTGCCTTCTTGACCGCCTCTCAAGGTCTACGAGGATGTATGGATCCGTGACATCGAGATCCGCAGGAGGGTCGTTGAATGCAAGGTGTCCATTTTCTCCTATGCAGATGAATGCGACGTCGAGAGGGTAGTCCTTCATCAGCTTGTTCATCTTCTTAAGGGTGGCTGATGTGTTCTTGTCGCGTGATATCGGATGGAAGCTCCCGATCGCAGGAATATAGTTCAGGAAATTCTCCTTCAGGAATGTCTCTGAAGATGCTTTATGTCCATCCTCAAGTCCTATGAACTCATCGAGAAGGAAAGCATTCACCTTGTCCCATTCGATCTCTGCTTTCCTGAGATTCTCAAGAAGACCTATCTGGCTTGTTCCAGTGACGAATGCCACATTGGCAAAACCCTTTTCCTTTATTGTCGTTTTGATGTAATGCCTGCCCATGGCAGCAGCCTGTCTGCCAAGCTCTATCTTATCTTCACAGATCGTTATTCTCATCTTTGGCTCCATGCCTATATTAAAGATTATCGCGAAGCGTGAACAGACAGGCCCCGGAAGCGTTTGTGGAGTTTCCATAAAGCATGGGAGCCAAACTCGTGTTAGAATACTGATAATATTTCTTTACAATAGTGCATAAGCCTACTATTATACTAATATATCAGTTATGAAAAGGAGTATTATCGCTATGCAGATGACAATGAGATGGTTCGGAGATAAGTTTGATTCGGTCAAGCTCTGGCAGATCAGACAGGTTCCAGGGGTGACAGGAGTCATCACGACTCTCTATGATATCCCGGCAGGGGATGTATGGCCTATCGAGAAGATCCAGGCTCTCAAGAAGGAAGTGGAAGATGCCGGGCTGAATATCGCAGGTATCGAAAGCGTCAATATCCATGATGATATCAAGATCGGACTTCCTACGCGCGATAAGTATATCGAGAACTACATTGTCACACTTGAGAATCTCGCAAAGTGCGATATCAAGCTCGTGTGCTACAACTTCATGCCTGTATTCGACTGGACAAGGACAGATCTTGCAAAGGCAAGGCCAGATGGAGCGACTGTCCTCGCTTATGACCAGAAGGTTGTCGACACGATTGATCCGCAGAAGTTCTTCGATCAGACAAATGACAGCTCGAATGGCTTTGTGATGCCAGGCTGGGAACCTGAGAGACTGAGCAGGGTGAAGGAGCTTTTCGAGGCTTATAAAGATGTCACAGAGGAGAAGCTTTTCGATAATCTCGTATACTTCCTCAAGGCAATCCAGCCAGTTTGCGAGAAGTATGGAATCAAGATGGCAATCCATCCGGATGATCCGGCATGGCCTGTATTCGGACTTCCGAGGATCATCACATCGAAGGAGAAGATCCTCAAGGTCATGAAGGCTGTTGATTCTCCTTTCAATGGTCTTACATTCTGTGCAGGTTCATTCGGCACCAATCCGAAGAACGACCTCCCGGGCATCATCAGGGCTCTTCCAGGACGTGTTCATTTCGCTCATGTCAGGAATCTCCATCATTTTGCCCCTGGTCTTTTCGAGGAAGCTGCCCATCTTTCATCCGATGGTTCTTTCGATATGTATGAGATCGTGAGGGCTCTCTATGAGACAGGCTTCGATGGCCCGATCCGCCCGGATCATGGAAGGGCTATCTGGGGAGAAGTCTCGATGCCAGGCTATGGCCTTTATGACAGAGCTCTGGGCGCTGAGTACATCCTCGGACTCTGGGAAGCTGTCGAGAAGAGCGAGAAGAGGCTTGTAAAATGAGAAGGACGTCTAGCGAGACGATCTATGAGACATTGAAAGAGGAGATCATCTTCCTCAAGCGGAAACCTGGGGAAGAGATCGATCAGGATGCGCTCTCCGAGCAGTTCGAAGTGTCCCGCTCTCCTGTGCGCGATGCGCTTATGCGTCTCAGCTCCGATGCTCTTGTGGTGATGCGTCCGCAGCGTGGCTGCTGGGTATCGCGAATCGATCTTGACAGGGTAGATGACGAGTGCTTCTTCAGGCTTGCCCTGGAGAAGGGTGTCCTTGAGCGCTATCCGTCATTCATCAAGAGCTCGGATCTCACGAAGATTGAGTATTTCATCGAAGTGCAGAAAGAGGCGGCAGAAGCTTGTGATTCAATAGCATTCTACAATGCTGATGATGATATGCATGCCGTTTTCTTTGATTCGACGGGACTTATGCGTCTCTGGCAGCTGATTCTCAGGGAGACAGGAAGCCACAGGCGCATGCGCATTCTCTCGATGTCAGCAAAAGACGTGCTTCTGCTGAATATAAGGCAGCATGAAGCGCTTCTCTCTGCTCTCAAGGAGAAAGATTTCAACAGGGCAAGGGCAATCGAGATAGAGCATCTTTCAAAGCTCAAGTATGAGGCTGACAGCCTTATAGAAGCCAATCCCGGCTATTTCATAACAAAGGAAAAAGGAGTTTTCAGTGAAGCTTAGCGATAAAGGTCTCCAGAGCAGCATCTGGAGCGAAAAAGGATTCAAAGTCCCATCCTATGACAGGGAGGCACTGAAGAAAAGGACCGCGGAGAATCCGGTATGGGTCCATTTCGGTGCTGGCAATATATTCCGCGGTTTTCCGGCACGTCTTCAGCAGGAGCTTATCGAGAAAGGACTTGCCGATAAAGGCATTGTCGTAGGTGAGGGATTTGATTTCGAAATCATCAGCGATGTCTATGACCGCTTCGACAATCTCACATTGCTTGTGACTCTCAAGGCGGATGGCTCCATCGACAAGACAGTGGTCGGTTCCGTTACGGAAGCACATCCATGCGATTATCAGGCGGAAGAGGACTGGAAGCGCTTCATAGAGGTTTTCGAGAATCCCTCGCTGCAGATGGTCTCCTTCACCATTACGGAAAAAGGCTATGCGCTGAAGAATCCTGATGGCGAGTATTTCCCAGGCTATGTCAATGATTTCAAGGCAGGTCCTGGAAAGGGCTCTATGTTCCTTTCGCGTCTTGCGGAGCTTCTTCTGTACCGCTACAGGAAGAATGCCGCTCCTATAGCACTCGTTTCGATGGACAACTGTTCCCATAATGGAGAGAAGGTCCAGCTCGCTATGCAGACAATCGCACATGAGTGGGTTGCGAACGGACTCGCAGAGAAGGGATTTGAAGAGTATCTCTCCTCTGATAAGGTCTCCTATCCATGGTCGATGATCGATAAGATCACCCCTCGTCCGGATGCAAGTGTCGCGGAGATGCTCAGGAAGGATGGCTTTGAGGATACAGATGTCATCGTCACATCAAAGCACACATATACAGCAGCTTTCGTCAATGCGGAAGAGTGCGAGTATCTTGTAATCGAGGACAGCTTCCCGAATGGCCGCCCCGCTCTGGAGAATGCGGGTGTCTATTTCACGGACAGGGAGACTGTGAACAAGGTAGAGAAGATGAAGGTCTGCACATGTCTCAATCCTCTCCATACGGCGCTTGCTGTCTGCGGATGCCTTCTTGGCTATAAGCTGATTGCGGATGAGATGAAGGACGAGGACCTCGTGAAGCTTGTGAAGACAATCGGGTATAAGGAAGGTCTTCCGGTAGTAGTAGATCCAGGCATCATCAGTCCTGAGAAGTTCATCGATGAGGTAGTGAACATCCGCATCCCTAATCCGTTCATGCCCGATACGCCGCAGCGCATTGCAACAGATACATCCCAGAAGCTCCCGATCAGGTTCGGCGAGACGATCAAGGCATATCTTGCTTCTGACAAGCTTTCGGTTTCGGATCTCAGGTGCATTCCTCTTGTATTCGCAGCATGGCTCAGGTATGTGATGGGTGTAGATGATGAGGGCAAGGCGTTCGAACCATCTCCTGATCCGCTTCTCGGCTATGCGCAGGATGCCCTGAAGGGGATAACACTCGGATACGAAGGTTCACTCGATCAGCTCAGGACTGTGCTTTCCAATCAGAAGATCTTCGGTGTTGACCTTTATGAGGCAGGTCTTGCTGATCTCGTTCTTGAGTATTTCAGGGCTATGATCGCAGGTCCTGGATGTGTCAGGGCAACTATACACAAAGCTGTAAACTGAATCTTATGCCCTTGCCTTCGGGCAAGGGTCTGGAGTTTCTATGCTTAAGCATAAGCCGATTTATTCAAGGGCTTCAGATTATGTGCTGCTTATTCTCGGACCTCTGTGTTCGGGAGTGGCAGCTGCTGGTTTCTACACCCCTGCTAAAATAACAGGCGGTGGTGCCACCGGTATCGGTACGATCCTCTACTATCTTTTCGGGCTTGACCAGGGTATTGGAATGATGATGATCAATATTCCTCTGGTTCTTTTCGGAATGAAGGTGTTCGGATGGCGCTACGGAATCAGGACACTTGTCGGTTCCGTGATGGTCTCGCTGATGACGACAGTAGTCGGCAGGCTTACTGATTATCAGGGATTCCTTGATACATCCGAGCCTGTCAATGTTCTCCTTTCCGCTATTTATGGCGGTGTCCTGATGGGTGTCGGCATAGGCCTCACGATGAGGACAGGAAGCAACACAGGTGGATCCGATATAATCTCACAGGTGGTCGCAAGCCGTTTTCCTGTCTCTGTAGGAGCTGTCAGTTTCACTGTAAACGCAGTGGTCGTCAGCTGTGGTGGCATTTTCCTCGGGCTCCAGCCGATGCTTTTCGCGATAATCGCCATGTATCTTTCCGCGCAGCTTACAAACTTCGTTCTCATGGGATTCGGTACGAATATGTCCAAGGCTGTCCATATCCTTACGGATATCGAGAAGATACCGAATATCTCAAAAGCCGTTACTGAAAAGCTGCACAGGGGAGGAACTGTATTCGAAGGAGAGGGGCTCTACACGATGAAATCAAAATACATGCTGATAGTAATCGTCCCGAACAACCAGCTGAATGCGCTTCTTTCCATCGTCAGCCATGAAGATGCCTCGGCCTTCATATTCGTGACCGAGGCATATGAGGTTCTTGGAAGGGGTTTCATGCCTGTGAAGAAAGCCCTCAGGAATGATGAATGATCAGTTCTTCTCGCCGCCGATGTGCTTCAGGAATTCATCGTATCCATCCTTGAGATTCTCTTCAGGCTCATATTCTGTCAGTGGGTAATGCTCCATGACGTAATCTATATCCTTGTCGCCTCTTCCCGAGAGGTTGACGAGGATTTTCTTTCCCTTTCCGAGTTCTTTCGCAAGTTTCACCGCATAAGCGACAGCATGCGATGACTCAAGGGCAGGGATGATGCCTTCCATTCTTGAGAGCGCATAGAATGCTTCCACAGCCTCCCTGTCCGTCGCTGTCGTGTAATTGACTCTTCCTATCTGATGGAGATAGCTGTGCTGTGGCCCGACTCCCGGGTAATCAAGGCCTGATGCGATTGAGTAGACAGGAAGGACTTCTCCGCTCTTGTCCTGCAATACAAGTGACTTGAATCCATGGAGTATTCCTACAGTTCCTTTTGATATCGTTGCGGCATGCTTGTCAGTGTCGAGTCCTTTTCCAGCTGGTTCGACTCCATAGAGCGCGACATCCTTGTCCTTGAGGAATGCCGAGAAGATGCCTGCCGCGTTGGAACCGCCTCCTACACATGCGACTACTGCATCAGGAAGGGAGCCCGCGTAGCTTTGCATCTGCTCTCTGGCTTCCATTCCTACGATTGACTGGAAGTCACGAACCATCATCGGAAATGGATGTGGTCCCACAACAGAGCCTATGCAGTAGATCTGTGTCACGGGGTCTGCGAGATAAGCCTCAAAAGCAGCATCGACAGCATCCTTGAGCGTCCTTGTCCCGCGTGTCACGGAAACAACTTTCGCTCCAAGGACCTTCATCCTCGAGACATTGGGAGCCTCCTTCTTCACATCGATTTCACCCATGTAGATATCGCATTCAAGACCAAGAAGGGCAGCGGCCGTGGCAAGTGCGACTCCGTGCTGTCCGGCTCCCGTTTCTGCTATGACTTTCTTCTTGCCCATTCTCTTTGCAAGGAGGACTTCACCAAGGCAGTGATTGATCTTATGGGCTCCTGTATGGTTGAGATCCTCTCTCTTGAGGTATATCTCAGCTCCCCCGGCAGCCTCTGAGAGCCTTTTCGCATGATATACAGGGCTTGGGCGTCCTGTGTAGTGCTCGTTCAGGTCCTTCAGCTCTTCGATGAATGTTGGGTCAGCCGATATTTTCTCATAGGCCTCTGTGACTTCATCCATGACGCGCTGGAGTTCCTCAGGGATATATGATCCGCCATACTCTCCGAAATATCCTTTCTCATCCGGAAGTCCTTTTGTGTCTATTCCATTTGTGACAAGATTCATATGCAAGCTCCTTCAGTGTTATTGTCAACAGTAATGCTACTATCTTTAGAAACGGATGTCAATGGCTTCTGCGCTCTCTTATCGAATCTCTTATTTTCTGTTCCGCACGCTTTCTGGTCCTGTCTGAGACCCTGATGCGTTCAATGACTGAGGGATCTTCCTTCCAGAAAACCTGGATTGCCCATGCTACAGCCATTGCGATGTAATATTCATCGCTATCTGCGGCGGTTATCAATGAAAGGATATCCTTGTCTCTGTAAAGCGTCCTGTGTGTGAATAGATAGACTATCCCGATGCGCTTTGCATAGATCATTTCCGATTTGAGAAGTGATGAGAAATATCTGAAGGCATCCTCCTCATCGCCTTTCATAATCTTCATCGCAGATCCTATGATATCTGAATGATCCCATGCGGAAAGGCAGGGAAGCAATTCATCGAGCATCGCTGATTTGTCGCTGAATGTTGTTTTCCGCGAGGCTATCATGAGGCCTTTGAGAAGCACATCCTCATGGCAGAGTATGGGGAAGTCCATGCTCTCGAGTTTCTTCGCGAGTTTCCTGATATCAGGGATTCTGACACCCAGTACAGGGAGCGTGTCATCTTTGACTATCTTTGTGCTGAAATCTCTGTATTTCTCATCAATAAGGCCGCTGTAGAATGGATTCATGTTCCGATGATAGCAGACGTGCCGCGATATCACTATAATCAGGGCATGAGCAGAAACGATTTCCTATATACTGACAGGATTGTGGTCACTGGAGCCGGAAGCGGTATCGGCAAGGCTGTTGCCGAGCGCTTCGCATCAGAAGGATATACGGTCTTCGGTCTCAGCAGGACGATTGAGGAGAAGAGGACTGATGTAGGGAAGGGGAGCATCACGGGAGTCCGTTGCGATGTGACTGATGATGAGAGCATCAGCCATGCGATTGAGAGAATCGGTGATTTCTCCATAATCGTCCATTCTGCAGGATTCGGCATAGCCGGCGCCGCTGAAGATACTCCTCCTGATGCGGCAAGAAAGCAGATTGAGACAAACTACTTCGGCGTGCTGAACATGAACAGGCATGCCCTTCCTGTAATGAGAAAGCACGCAAAGAGTCTTGTTGTCATAATCTCCTCGATCGCTGGCCGTGTTCCGATACCTTTCCAGAGCCATTACAGTTCATCGAAGTATGCGCTGGAAGCATATGCAGGATGCCTTAAGATGGAGGCTGCATGCTTCGGTGTCGAATGCACTCTTGTCGAGCCTGGCGATATAAGGACTGGATTCACTGAGCATAGGTCCTTCCCCCATATAGAGAACAGCGTATATAAGGACATGGCGGAAAGAGCTGTCGCAAGGATGGTTGACGATGAACTCAATGGCATGAGTCCACAGTCTGTTGCAGATGTCGTGTTCAAAGTATCCAAGAAGAAGCATCCACCTCTCCGTGTTGCAGTAGGTTTCCAGTATAAGGCACTGATGGTTCTTGCCAGGCTTCTTCCTGATTCCGTGATCCTCGCAATACTGAAGAAGATGTACAGAGTCTGACTCTGTGCTATTATCTTGCCATGGAAAAAATCACGGAAAAGGATAAGGAGCTTCTCAGACGCTGTGCTGAGGTTGCTCATAAGGCAATGGAGGACGGTAATCATCCCTTCGGGGCTCTTCTTGCAGATGGAGATGGCAATGTACTTCTTGAGCAGGGCAATGCATTCACTGAAGGTGGCAGCGCCTATCATGCAGAGACTCTCCTTGTGCTGAGAGCTGCAAAGGAGTACAGTCCTGAGTTCCTGTCCAAGTGCACGCTCTATACGAACTTCGAACCATGCTGCATGTGTACAGGAGCAGTCTACTGGTCTGGAATAGGGCGTATCGTGTATGGCCTTTCCGAGAAGAGGCTTCTCGAAGAGACTGGGGACAACCATGAAAACCCTACATTCTCGCTCTCTTCGCGCGAGGTGATATCCCGGGGACAGCGCAATGTAGAGATTGCCGGTCCTGTCGATGATGAGGAACTTGCGGAACTTATACTCCGCGATCACAGAGGCTTCTGGGAAAATCGCTGATTAATGGAGCATTCTGTGTTCAGGATGCTCCGGTAATTTCATATGATTTTATTGTCCCATAGGTTATCCAGGAATTGCTTCCATGGAATTATCCTGATTCCATCGTCAGTGGTACGTTCAAAGAGCTCACGACAAACGATTATGTATTCCTTGACGGCATTTTCTTCCATGAACGCCCGCAACCCCTTGAGTTCTTTATGAGTGATGTTCTTTGACGTCTTTACCTCTATTGCTGCCTTGTTTTCTACAATGAAATCAACTTCATAACCTTCGCGTGTACGCCAGAAATAAAGTTCATCATCGCTCATGCTGTAATCAATATAAGCTTTCAGCTCCATGAAAATGTAGTTTTCAAACAGCTTTCCATATTCTGTCATTGTTTCTGTGGGAACTGCCATTCTTGCTGCTGTTCTTGCAACACCGACATCGAAGAAATAGAATTTTGATGTATTTACCGGTACTCGTTTTGTTCCTTTCCTATATGGCCTGAGATAATATCCGATGAATGTATCTACAAGTATCTGATACCATTTCTTTATGGTATCAGCGGACATACCAATATCTCTTGATACGTTCGAGAAGTTCATAAGCTCCGTATTTTCGGAAGCTGCAAATGCAAGAAAACTGCTGAATACCCCAAGATCACGGCTTTCGCCTTCAGCCGCGATCTCATTATCCAGATACGCCCTGACGTAGTTCCGCAGAAGAACCTGATATGTTTTTGACCGGAATATCTTAGGAAGCATTCCGGTGGAAAAGATTGAATCAAGTTCTGGATTCACATCCTTGATTTCCTTCCAGACAAGCGGATGCATTGACATAATCCCTGCTCGTCCTCCAAGAAGGTTATTGCCGCTTTTCTTTATTTTCCTTGCACTTGAGCCTGTAAGGAGAAACTGGATATCGCTATGCGTCATTATGTGCTGTATATCTAGGAGAACAGGTGGGAAAAGCTGGACTTCATCTACAATGACGAAGCCTTCTTTCTTGTCATTCAGCATCGATCTTAGAAGAACAGGATTCCGCTGAAAAGCCTCAAGGGTGTCTCCGTCGAGAAATGTGATGGAGAGGATAGCTTTTTTCTGCAGTTCATTTTCAATATACGATGTCTTGCCCGTCATTCTTGGTCCGAACAGGAAAAGCGAGCTTTCCTCTAACAGTGATTCAATCTCCAATGCTCTTCTGATATATGCCATATTACCTACCTGTAGTCGGAATTATATCCAAAAATTCCGACTTATGATAGGAATTTTCTTGAAAAATTCCGATTAGCTATAGAGATTTTCATGGCTACTAATACATTATATAAAGATATAATCTCTTATTAGAAATATAATTATATCGTATATATGCAATGCTGTCAGAGAATATTCATTATAAATGTAGATTTAGCCATTGGGGAATGAATCATATTCTGAAGTCTTATAGCCAGTAATAGTTATGAAATACTGCATATGATTTTCCTGAATAATGTAGAATCCTTTAAGAACTTTTTCATCAAGGTATTGACACATGCCTCTGTTTCCTGTAAATTCTGTACGAAACGACGTAGGGTAGAGCAGTTGGCAGCTCGTCGGGCTCATAACCCGGAGGTCGCAGGTTCGAGTCCTGCCCCTGCTAAATTGATGATCTCCAGTCCATTGAGCAGCAAAAGCTGACAGTGGGTAGAGAGTACTGGAACATCCAATGAAACTGATGGCAATCCGTCTAGAAGCAATGGCTTCAGGGTGGGTTGCCTTTCGTTTTCATCAGGGGATTCATTCGGGCTGCACCGCTTCATTTCATTTTCTGTGCATGATAGAACTGTTGATGTGTGATTGAATGAAGCGATCAGGCATGCTGCCGGCCTTGAGTTTCTTCGATTAAAGAGTGAAGAGCATATTGGAAAAGCCCTGGAACCAGCAAGATAAGGCCGTGATCTCAAATCTTCCAGATGGGTGATATCTCATGCTTCATTGTCGATGCCGCAGGCGGTAATCTGCCAGAAGGCGAAGAGAAGATGGAGGGGCATCTGCCCCCCCTCTGCATTCAGGACCAGGATACGGAGAATTCGATAGGCTCTGACAGGAGCAGGAACTTCACCAGAGGGAATGTGAATGAGACCGTATCGGAATCTATGACTTCTGCATTGACATTCTCTGAGATCGTGCCTGGAACATTAAGCTGTATTGTTATCTGGCTGTTTGTTATCGCATCAGGAGCTTCCTCTCCAAGAAGGAATGACATCATTTCAAGATAATCTGCTTCGCTCATTCCCTGATTGTATTCAGGTCCGTAAACATCGAAGTTCGGATCTGAGAGGAACGGGAGGAATGTCTTCAGCTCCGGATAGTTGTTTATATCCAGATAGAAGGAGAATGAATTGTCTCCGATTGAGAAGATCGACTGCTCGCTTATACCGAGATCAGTGATGAGTTCTGCAATATCAGTGAAATCAAATGATAGCCTATAATGGTTCTCTTCGACAGTTTCTATTGATGGTGACTCGACTGAAGGCAGTGATTCAAGCTGTGAGCTTAAGTCCGCAACTGCATTGCCCATTATGTCCGCATTCTCTTCAGGCAGGAAGTCAGCGAAGCTGTAGAGCACATCGATGAAGAACTGCTCTACCTGGACATCCGTTGTGCTTTTTCCTGAATCAGATGCTGTGACATCAATGGTTTCCGTTACTGTGCACGATGCAAGAAGCATCATCATCGAAATGAGTATTACAGACAATTTCTTCATGCTTCTGAGCTTAATGCAATATGTTGGTATGTGCAATCATGTGGACAACTTCATCCTTTTCTGTAAAATCTGGAAATGAGGTAGAGAAGTGCCAAAAAGAACTTTTTTCATGGTTTTCCTCATGATTGCGGCGGCTTTCGGCTTGGCTGGAGGAGATCTCAAGCTTGAATCCGAGCCATTTCCGACGGGTGTGGATCTTTCGTGGAATCCTGTTGAAGGTGCTGTGTTCTACGATATCTATGCTGATAATACCCCCATCGTGCGCCTTGATGCCGATGCGGACAGCTATCAGATCAGGGGCCTTGAATCAGGCAGGGAATACCAGATCTGCGTTGCTGCAAGGGATAGTGTAAATAATGATATAGCCGTAGCCTGGGACACTGCCGCCACAGGTTCATGGGATGGAATCTACAGATGGGAGAACAGGACCGATGATGACAACAGAGGGCGGATGAAAGAGATGACCCTCCGCATCGAGACTGGCCATGATAATGTCTATGGGCAGTTCCTGAATATCTTCATAATAGAGCCTGATGGGACTGAGGTGCGCATATTCCCGCTCTATCCGCTGGGATCTGCTGAGGCAGGAAAGTGGGAAGACTATAATGGCGACAGCATCGCAGCAGTTGCTTACAGGATCAATGCGGAAAAACTGAATACATCGGTAATGAAGCCTTCAAGATGGCGGCTTGACAGGATTGTCATTGACTATGATTCGACTTCTGCGTACATTCAGACAAGCGCACTCGGCTTAACGTTTGATATGGAAGTAACCTGCCGCTTCTTTATGGAGGACGGCGTGCAGAAGATAGCATATGAGACAAAAGCATCCGGAATTGCCAACGCTATACTTTTCAGAAATCCGAACCCGGACGAAGGCGATGCGTTTATTTTCAGCAAGATCTAGGAGGCTGTTGTTTGATTGCTGATCCTGCAAAAAGCACACTTATAATCGTTGAGTCGCCTACAAAAGCGAATACAATCTCGAAGTATCTTCCATCTTCATGCACGGTGATTGCATCGAAGGGGCATGTCGTTGAGCTTGCTCCAAATCCTACGACAGGTGTATATGGTGTCGATGTCGATAATGGCTATGCGCTTGAATATGTAATAGAGGATGAGAAGAAGAAGGTCCTTGCTGAAATGAAGAAGGCGCTCAAAGGCAAGGAGCAGCTTATTCTCGCAACCGATGAGGACCGGGAAGGCGAGTCGATTTCATGGCAGCTTCTCAATCAGCTCAAGCCGGAATGCCCTGTGTACCGCATGGTGTTCCATGAGATAACAAGGCAGGCGATCACAAAGGCATTCTCATCGTGCCGTGAGATC
This sequence comes from uncultured Spirochaetaceae bacterium, assembly GCA_944389075.1. GTDB lineage: Bacteria > Spirochaetota > Spirochaetia > Sphaerochaetales > Sphaerochaetaceae > Ornithospirochaeta. Next base: position 17,774 of record CALXLA010000008.1, on the reverse strand, counting down.
GATATGAATCTCGTTGCCGCGCAGGAGGCAAGACGTACGGTTGATCGTCTGCAGGGCTATGGGATATCACCGATGCTTTCACGCAAGCTCGGAGGCCGCTACAGCGCAGGCCGCGTCCAGTCCCCGGGGCTGAAGCTCATTGTCGAGAGAGAGAAGATCAGAAGGGCTTTCGTGTCTTCAGGCTACTGCTCTGTCGAAGCGACGCTTTCTTCCGGGAATTCTGTATTCCCGGCAGTGCTGACAGCTATTGATGACAAGCAGGTGGCCTCATCGAAAAGCTATGATAAGGAAACAGGCAGGATAAAGGATGGCGTCATCCAGCTTGACAGGGAGAATGGCGAGCGCATCGCTTCCGAGATAATGGAAGGCGGGGTGTCGATTCTCAGCATCTCCTATCGGGATATCCTTTCACAGCCTGCAAAGCCTTTCACGACATCGACGCTGCAGCAGGATGCCTCGAGGAAGCTCAGGAAGGGAGTCCGCGAGATCATGGCTCTTGCACAGTCCCTTTATGAGAATGGCTTCATAACATACATGAGAACGGATTCCCCGACGCTTTCGCAGGAATGCATAAATGCATCGAGAGAGCAGGTCGAGGCCATGTTCGGAAAGGAATATCTTTCGGCGAGAGTCAGGAACTACAAGGCGAGCCAGGCATCTGCCCAGGAAGCTCATGAGGCTATAAGGCCTGCTGGCGATAAGTTCAGGAGGCCGGAGGATACAGGTCTTTCGGGTGATCTGCTGAAGCTGTATACGCTTATCTGGAGACGCACTCTCGCAACGCAGATGAGGGAAGCTGAGAAGAGCTCTACTACTGTCATATTCCAGTCTGGACGCTATACTCTTCAGTCTTCAGGTACGACACTCAAGTTCCCGGGTTTCCTTGCCCTTTATTCCGCATCTGGCGATGATGATGAGAAAGAAGAAGGCATCCTTCCGAAGCTTGATGCTGTCTCCAGTACCGTAAAAGCCGAGGGCGTTGAGGTCAAGGACCATAAGACAGAAGCTCCTGCAAGATACAATGAGGCATCGCTTGTGCAGAAACTTGAGAGCGAGGGGATCGGACGTCCTTCGACTTATGCCACGATAATCTCTACATTGATTGACAGGAAATATGTCCTCAGGGTAAAGGATCAGCTTGTTCCTACATTCACAGGCTTCTTCGTCGATTCGTTCCTCGAGTCATCATTCCCTGTGTATATCGGATACAGCTTCACATCCGAGATGGAGTCTTCCCTTGACAAGATCGCAGACGGAAAGCTCGCGAAGAACAGCTTCCTTGATGCCTTCTGGCGTGGCAGTGATTCATTCTCCGGGCTCGCCAGGGATATTGATACTGTCCGTGTCGGCGTAAGGCGCACAGATGCGAAGACGTTGCATCTTACAGGTCTTTCCTATTCATTTGAGGAAGCCGGCAATACTGTGAGATATGAGATAAAGACAAGCAAGTTCGGTCCATACCTTCAGGCCGATGTGATTGAAAGCGCTACGGGAAAGAATAAGATGGCTTCGATAGACCAGACTAAGTATTTCCCCGGTACATTCACTGACAATGATGCTCATGGGATACTGTATCCTGCCGAAGCCGCTCCAGCAGAGCCGGTTCCCGGAATCGTTGCCCTTTCAGGAAGGTTCGGTGAGTATTTCAAGCGTGAAAGCGATGGTAAGACAGTGACGCTTCCGAAAGGGAAGAAGGCATCATCCTATTCCGCTGATGAAATCGCATTGCTTTTCGAGCTTCCGAAAAACATAGGAGAGGATAGGGATGGCAATCCTGTCATGCTCTGCCATGGTCCTTTTGGCTTCTATGCGCAGTACAATGGCAAGAATACAAGAGTCACCGATCCTTACAATGTGGATATAGATGCAATCACATCTGAAAAGCCAGCAGGTCCTATGAAGAAGTTCCAGGACCTTGAAGGAAAGAGCCTGGCGCTTGTATCAGGACGTTACGGCGCGTATATCAAATGGGGCGACAGGAACTGTGCGCTCAAGGGTGATGACAAGAAGGATCCTATGGCTATAACCGAAGAGCGTGCGAAAGAGATTGCGCTTGCAGCTCCAGAGCCAAGGAAGCGGACAGTCTACAGGAAGAAGAGCCAGCCACAGTAGGAGAGGTTGCCAGGGACGTAGAACCCTGGCGAAGTCCTTTATAGTTTCTGGAAAATAAAATGCCTCATAATGAGGCATGAATAACAGGAATTGGCCAGAAAGCAAGGAGGAAACTTCCTGGAGTGATCCTGAGCAGATTCGAACTGCTGACCTTCCGCTTAGGAGGCGGACGCTCTATCCAGCTGAGCTACAGGATCTTTTGAGATATGAAAAATTTCTGCTCGCGTTAATTTAACATAATTGCCATGCATATTGCAATAGCCTGGAATTGATTTGGTACAATATTCTTTTGTTTTTGCTAAGTTCAGCCTTCTCAATATTTTATTATTATTTTCTTTTCACGTGCCTGTTGAGATATTGCATAATAATACGAATTTCTGTATACACAGATTAACTTTTCGTGAACACTTGGAGGTGGTTTTATGAAAAAGGTTTTTGCTGTTTTTCTTGTAGCTATGCTCTGCATTGCTGGCGCATTTGCCGGTGGCAGCAGCGAAGATGATGGAAACACCTATAAGATTGGCTTCATCGGCCCTCTTACAGGAGACAATGCAAATTATGGAATCAGATGTTCCAATGCAGCACGCCTTGCAATTGATGAAATCAACGAAGCTGGCGGTGTGAACGGAAAGATGCTTGAACTGATTGCAGAAGACAGCGAAGGCACTGTCGACAAAGCAATCGCGAGCTATGAGAAGCTTGCTTATTCCGACAATGTCCTCGCGATTATCGGACCTGTCTTCACTTCTCCTGCTCTTGCTGTTGCCCAGAGGTGCATGGAAGATGGCATCGTTATGATCAGCCCATCTGCGACACATAAGGATGTCACGAACCAGGATAGGACAAATCCTGATGGAAAGAACTATGTATTCAGGACTGTCCCATCGGATTCACTCCAGTCTGAGGTTGCCGCATATTACTTCTATCAGGTCCTCGGATACAGGAATCTCGCAATGCTCTATGCGATGAATGACTACAGCCAGGGTCTTGCGATGGGGCTTGAGGAGACATTCACATCTCTTGGCGGCAATATTGTGGCAAGCGAGACATGCATGGTCGGAGACAAGGACTTCAGAACACAGCTCGCAAGAATCAAGAGCGCAAATCCTGAGGCCGTGTATATTCCTAATTATACAGTTGAGGATGCCCAGATCCTTGAGCAGGGTGCCCAGCTTGGCGTTGGTCCATATCTTTCATCAGATGGCTTCTCAGATCCGATGATCTACCAGCTGGCTGGTGATTATACGGATGGTGTCATCTATGTAGGACCTGCACAGGCAGAAGCATCGACGATCCTCACTGATTTCCAGGCTGCATACAGAGAAGCATACAATGGCGATGAGGCTGACTCATTCGCGACGAACTCCTATGATGCCACATACATCCTTGCCGATTCGATCAAGAGAGCAGGCGAGGGCGTCGACCGCTCCACTCTCCGCGATCAGATCGAGGCAACCACTGATTTCGCAGGCGCCAATGGTATCATCAACTTCGCAGAGAATGGCGACCTTGTTGCCAGCCAGGGTGTCTATGATGTAGAAGGCACAACACCTGTCTATGTCGGTGCATTCCAGGTGCAGAACGGACAGATCGTACAGGTAGACTGATTCCCTTTTCTATAAGTATATGCTGTCGGAGGTGTATACCTTCCGGCAGCTTTCTGTGTTTAATGTAATTAGCTGAACAGCTTCCGGAGGCATTTGTGGGCACTTTCACACTCTACATGCAGTATATCGTGAATGGCATTACGCTCGGAGCGATATATTCATTGATTGCTCTCGGGTATACCATGGTCTATGGTATCCTGAAGTTCATTAACTTCGCTCATGGAGATGTCCTTATGGTCGGTGCTTTTGTAGGCCTTCTTGTTTATGAGGCGCTTGCAGGAGCTGCAGAACCTGGGATGTGGACGATTTTCTGCTTCTTCATCGCAATGGTCATAAGCATGGCATTCTGTGCATTCCTGGGAATGTTCATAGAGCGCGTGGCATATAAGCCACTGAGGAATGCGAATCGTCTTGCTCCTCTGCTTTCGGCAATCGGCGTGTCATTCATCCTCTCCAATGGTGCTGCCTGGATATTCGGAACGACATCGCGCCGCTTCCCATATCCTTTCGAAAATGAACCCATCCATATCGGAGGTGTCACGATCACGCCTCATCAGATTCTTGTGATTATAGTATCTGTGGCGATGATGGTTCTCCTTGCGTTCTTCGTCAATAAGACGAGGATGGGAAAGGCGATGAGGGCGACATCCCTCGATCAGCCGACATCGATGCTTATGGGTATCAATGTGAACAGGGTGATATCCCTGACATTCGCAATAGGTTCCGCACTCGCCGCAGTTGGCGGTATGCTGGCAGCTTTCGATTTCCGCGTTTATCCTTCGATGGGAACGATGACAGGCCTCAAGGCATTTGTCGCAGCTGTAATCGGCGGCATCGGCAATATACAGGGTGCTATGATTGGCGGAGTGCTCCTCGGAATACTTGAGGCTGTAGGCGCACCGCTTCTTCATATCCCTAATGGCATGAGGGATACAGTGGCTTTCGCTGTACTTATCATAATCCTTCTGGTCAAGCCAGATGGAATACTCGGCAAGAACGAGAGGGAGAAGGTCTGATGCTTAATTTCTTCCAGCTCATACTCATATATGCAGGTGTCTACGCAATCATGGCAATCGGCCAGAACTGCATAACAGGATACACGGGAATGCTCTCGCTTTGCCACGCAGGATTCTTCTGCGTCGGAAGCTATGCGACTGCGATCATCTGCAAGGTACTTGGCTTCTCCTTCTGGCTTTCGCTTCCTGTCGCAGCTATCATCTCGGGAGTTATCGGCTTCCTGATTGGCGTGCCGACTCTTCGTCTCAAAGGCGATTATCTCTGCATCGCGACTCTCGGACTTGGCGAGATCATCAGGAATGTGGCGACTAACCTCAATCCTGTAGGTATCAGCCAGATTCCCCGTGTAGAGCTTTTCGGCTATGTCTTCATGTCGAGGAACAAATGGGCCTTCATTATTCTCATCTGGGCATTTGTCCTCATTTTCTATCTCCTTTTCCAGAGGCTGCTTCATAGCCGCATCGGACGTGCGATGACTGCTGTAAGGGAAGATGAGGTCGCAGCTGCTTCGAATGGAATCGATGTTACCAAGTACAAGATCGTATCCTTCGTGCTTGGAGCTGCAGTCGGCGGAATCGCCGGATGCTTCCAGACAGCTTATACGCTGACAGTCTCGCCTGCATCCTATACGTTCATGGTCTCTGTGATGGTTCTCTGCACAGTCGTTCTTGGCGGCATGGGCAATGGAAAGGCTGTCATACTCGGTGCCGTGATAATCCAGTTCATCTCGTATTTCCCTCAGCTTACAGGTCTTACCAATGTCATTCCTGCGCAGGCAAAGCAGATGATCTTCGGCCTGATTCTCGTCGTGATGATGGTATGGAGGCCACAGGGTATACTCGGACGCGATAAGTTCCGCTACGGATGCGAGAAGAAGCGTCTTTTCGGCAAGAAGAAGGAAGGTGCTGTATGAGGATACTCGAAACACAGAACCTTACAAGGGAATTCGGTGGTGTCATTGCTGTGAATGATGTGAGCTTCAAGGTGGAGCAGGGGCTCGTGACAGGGCTCATCGGTCCTAATGGAGCAGGCAAGACAACGCTTTTCAATCAGATTACAGGTATGGACAAGCCTACTTCCGGCAAAGTCATCTTCGACGGAAAGGATATAACAGGGCTTCCTGCATGGAAGATAAGCCGCCTTGGCATTGCCCGCACGTTCCAGAATATAAGGCTTTATAAAGATCTCACAGCTGTCGAGAATGTCATGCTTGGATTGCATTTCAAGGTCGGTACTGATCCGTTCAGGAATCGCTTTGTGCAGGCCATCAAGAGCTATATGTTCGCAAATTCGGAGAACATGGATATGTATGGCATGGCGATGGAATGGCTTGCTTTCTTCGATATCAGCAACAGTGCGCAGGAGTATGCGAGGAATCTCCCTTATGGAACGCAGCGGGAACTTGAGATCGCAAGGGCGCTTGCCGCAGAGCCGAAGCTCCTGTTCCTCGATGAGCCTGCAGCCGGCATGAATCCTGCGGAGACTGCTCATCTGATGTCCGTGATAGAGAAGATCCGTTCCCTTGGAGTCTCTGTCGTCCTCATCGAGCATGATATGAAGCTCGTGATGAATATCTGCGATCAGATTACTGTGCTCAACTTCGGGATGAAGATCGCGGAAGGAACTCCTAATTCAATCAAGTCGAACAAGGATGTAATCGAAGCCTATCTTGGCAGGGAGGAAATCTGATGACGCTTCTGAATATCGAGAATATATCTGTATCATATGGGAACATCAGAGCGCTTTCCGGTGTTTCGATGTCCGTCAATGAGGGAGATATCGTGGCCCTTATCGGTGCCAATGGGGCGGGAAAGTCCACGCTTATGAATGCTATAGTCGGGCTGGTTCCGCTTCAGGATGGGAAGGTGTCATATGAAGATCAGGTCATATGCCAGCCTAAGCATCAGAAGCTCACGACGGACCTCATTGTCCAGAAAGGGATAGCCCTCGTTCCAGAGGGACGCCATGTCTTTGCTGATATGACTGTCGAGGAGAATCTCGATATGGGTGCCTTCATGGTCCGTGACAATGCGCTTATCGCACGCAAGAAGGAGGAGATGTATGATTTCTTCCCGATTCTCGGTGCGAGAAGGAAACAGAAGACAAGATCCCTTTCAGGCGGTGAGCAGCAGATGATGGCTATCGCAAGGGCGCTCATGTCGTCTCCGCGCCTTCTCCTGCTCGATGAGCCGGGACTGGGTCTTGCACCACTTGTTGTCCAGGATATTTTCAGCAAGATCAAGATCATCAACGAGGAGAACAAGCTTACGGTTTTCCTTGTCGAGCAGAATGCACGTCTTGCTCTCCGTTCCTCCGATTATGGCTATGTGCTTGAGAATGGCCGTATTGTCCTTGAGGATACAGGAGAGAATCTCCTTAGCAATGAAAGTGTCCAGAAGGCCTATCTTGGTGCTTGAAGGATAATCTGATAGCATTTTTAACATGAAAGTTCTTGTAGGAATGTCAGGTGGCATCGATTCGTCGGTTGCCGCCTATCTTCTTAAAAAAGAAGGCTATGAAGTCGAAGGTGTGACAATGCTTATCTGGAAGGAGAATTCTCCTTTCCCTGTCCCTGCGGGCAATAACAGCTGCTACTGCCCTGATAAATCAAAGGATCTGGAAACGATTGCCAGAGTCTGCTCATCCCTTTCGATCCCTCATCATATAATCGATTGCTCTGATATCTATGAGAAGGCAGTGCTCTCCAGATTCCGTGAGGAGTACCTTGCTGCCCATACTCCGAATCCATGCATCTGGTGCAACAGAGAAGTGAAGTTCGGCGCGATGGTTGAGAGAGCTTCTGAGCTCATTGATTTCGATTATTTCGCGACGGGGCATTATGCGAGGATCGAGAAGAGGGGAGACCGGTATGCGGTCCTGAAGGCGAAGGACCTGAGGAAGGACCAGAGCTATTTCCTTTCGCGGCTTTCCCAGGAACAGCTTGCACGGACTCTTTTCCCGCTCGGCTCCTATACGAAGGACCAGATCAGGGCTATCGATGAGGAGCTTGGCTTCCATGAACCGGGTTCATCTGAAAGCCAGGACTTCTATGGCGGTGATTATTCAGTGCTTCTCTCAACACCGGATAAGACCGGTGATATCGTGATGGCTGATGGCCGCAAGGTCGGTGAGCATAAAGGATACTGGCATTACACGATAGGGCAGCGCAGGGGGCTGAATGTCGCATATACGGAGCCCCTCTATGTGATAGCTCTCGACAAGGATAGGAACAGGGTCATAGTCGGTACCGAGGAGGAGACTCATAGCACGATGCTCTCTGCCTCTGATGCAGTATATGTAGGAGCAGACCATTTCGATGAAGGGAAGACTTATCAGGTGAAGATAAGAAGCACTTCTCCCGGGGCTGATGCAGAGGTAATGGCAACCGCTGATGGTTTCGATATGAAGTTTTTCTCATATGTCAAAGGCGCGGCTCCCGGCCAGAGCGCTGTGGTATATGATGGCGATACAGTGATAGCATCTGGATTCATAAGGTAGAAAATCAGCTTATTTATGTTATCATTTCAGTGGAGGAATTTAAGATGAGAGTCATTATCGAGCCAGATTATGAGAAGCTCTCGCTCTGGGCTGCGAGATATATAGCGAGAAGGATAAAGATGCATGAGAGAAGCGGCGAGACAAGGCCTTTCGTCCTTGGGCTTCCTACAGGCTCATCGCCGATCGGGACATACAAGGAGCTGATCAGGCTTGTGAAGTCCGGGTATCTCTCCTTCAGAAATGTCGTCACTTTCAACATGGATGAGTATGTAGGGCTTCCCAGAGAGCATGAGCAGAGCTACTGGACATTCATGCATAAGAATTTCTTCGATCATATCGATATTCCAGCTGAGAACATAAACATACTCAACGGCATGGCGGAGGATCCTGTTGCAGAGTGCCAGGCATATGAGGAGAAGATCGCATCATATGGCGGTATAGATCTCTTCCTTGGCGGAATAGGCGCTGATGGGCATATCGCATTCAATGAGCCATTCAGCTCTCTTTCTTCCAGAACCAGGGAAAAATCACTTACATATGATACGAAGGTGATGAACTCAAGGTTCTTCGGAGGGAATATATCGGCAGTCCCATCAACAGCGCTCACTGTCGGTGTCGAGACCGTGATGTCCGCAGACGAAGTCATCATTCTCGTGAATGGCCATTCAAAGGCAAGGGCGCTGAAGCATACTGTCGAGGATGGGGTATCGCAGGCATGGACATGTTCCGCGCTTCAGATGCACAGAAGGGCAATCATAGTCTGTGATGAGGATGCGTGCGATGAGCTCAAGGTCGCAACATACCGCTACTTCAAGGATATAGAGAAGGCGAATCTGGAGCCTATGGCTCTCTGAGTGACATCTATCCTGATGTATTGCAATGAATAAGGGCACCGCTTCTGCGATGCCCTTGCTTTTAGCCGTTTACTCTTTCGAGATATTCCTTGGTCTCAGTGTTGACCCTGATCTTCTCACCCTGCTTGATGAAGATAGGTACGCGTACGCGGAGGCCAGTCTCTGTCGTTACGAACTTCGTAGCACCCTGTACTGTGTCACCCTTGATTGCTTCCTCAGCTTCAGCAACTGTGAATACGATCTTCGAAGGAATGATGATATCGAGGACCTGATCTTCCCAGAATGTCGCCCTGTATGTCTCGCCTTCCTTCATGAAGTACTGATAGTCAGGGAATGATGCCATTGGTACTTCGAGCTGCTCATATGTCTCAGTGCTCATGAATGTGAAGTTCTCGCCATCATTGTAGAGATACTGGATGTCCCTGTCCTCTACTGTGATGTCCTCAGCATTGTCCTGGCTCTTCATTGTCTCTGAGAGAACCTGTCCTGTTGCCGGGCTCTTGAGCTTGAGACGCACGAATGCTGAACCTTTTCCTGGATTTACGAACTCGCGTTCGATGCAGACAAAAGGCTGTCCCTTGATCAGGAGCGCAGTACCTTTGTCAATCTGTCCTGCTTTAATCATTTCAATATACCTCTATTATTCGCTTTGTCTGGATTTTCCAAAGGTGAGCATATCAGAAAGAGGGAATAAAAGTAAAGGCTCTATGGTTTTAAGTCCAAGATAGGCGGCAAGGAGCCTGTCGAGGCCTATTGCGACTCCTGATGATTCAGGCATCGTTATCGAAGGGAAGTCAGGATCTGCAGGTGAAATCACGTCACCCGTTGTCTTCCTTTCCTCTGCGAGGATCGCTTCCTCTTTCATGAAGTAGTCCTCAGTCTCCGCTCTGTCTGTCTCCTCGGCATAGCAGTTAGCGACTTCCATTCCGTTTATGTACATCTCCCATCGCTTCCTTGTCCTTCCGTCCTGCTTAGCAAGGCATCTTATGCCTGCGGGGTACGCGGTTAGATAGACCTGCCTGTCCGCAGGAAGCGATGGCTCTGTGTAGGTGAGGAATATCCTGTTGAATGTGTCATCCCAGCTCTCATTCTCCGGAGGATCAAGGCCCAGGCGCTCAGCTTCTGTCCTCAGGTACATGATATCCTCGGCTTTCTCCATATCAACGCCTGCATACTCCTTCATGGCTTCATCCATGGTTATTATCAGCGGCTCTTTTGAAAGCCATTCAGGCTCTGAAACCTTTATCTTCTCAATCATCTCGATGGTCAGCCTGATGGAATCCATCTCATCGAAGCCCAGCGTGTAGTACTCAAGCATGGTGAACTCAGGATTGTGGATATCGCCAAGTTGTTCTGAGTTACGGAAGCACTGCGAAATCTGGAAGATCGATGGCGAACCGGCGGCAAGGAGCTTCTTCATGAATACTTCTGGCGAAGGGATCATGTAGAGAGGCAGATTGCCTGTGAACTCATTCCTGAATTCAGTACCGAATATCTTTATCGTCGGCTCCGGGATCAGGGCAGGAGCCAGTGTCGGCGTGAAGACCTCAAGATAGTCCTTCTCTATGAAGAACTTCCGTATATTCATGTAAAGCTCAGAGCGTTTTCTTGCTGCGTTGAAATCGAACATCAGCCGATTCTAGCCTTTAGTGGCCTCAGTTGCAATAAAACCTGACGTTACATACAATCCGTGATATGTCCTCCTATGCTGTAGATGAACCGATATATGCGCTTGCAACAGCTTATCAGCCATCAGCGCTTGCTGTCATAAGGGCAAGCGGAGAGGGATCATGGGATCTTCTCAGGCCATATTTCTCAGGCAGGCTTTCCTCTGGGAAGGCAAGCCATGGCTATATTTCCGGAAAGGATGGTAAAGCCATTGATGAAGTCGTTGTCGTTTCCTATGCGAAAGGCCATGGCTATACATCGGAGGAAGCCTTTGAGATCATGTCGCATGGTTCCATTGCCGTGATAAAGGCAATCTCGGGGCTTCTGGATTCCATAGGCTTCAGAAGAGCTGAAAGAGGAGAGTTCACATACAGGGCATTCCTTCATGGGAGAATAGATCTTACGGAGGCAGAGGCTGTAGAGGAAATCGTCTCTTCAAGAAGCGACAGGGCACGTTCAGATGCCCTCTCCAGGCTTTCCGGTACCCTCAGGACAGCCGCATTGCAGATGAAGGATGACATCCTCGATATCCTGGCTTCCCTTGAAGTGCAGCTGGATTATGGTGAGGATGAGATTCCGGAGGACTGGGAATTCCCTGAGGAGAGGATACTGGAAATCATTTCAAGACTTGAGGGGATTGCCTCCACATACGCATCATCGCGTCTTTACAGCCATGGTGCGCTCGTAGTGCTTGCAGGACGTGCGAATGCCGGGAAGAGTTCGCTGTACAATGCCCTGCTGAAGGAAGACCGCTCCATTGTCTCCCCTGAGGAAGGAACCACAAGGGATTATATTGAATCAGATGCTTCGATTGCCGGGATTCCCGTGCGCCTTGTCGATACTGCGGGCCTGAGGAAGGCCGGTGGAGCCGTTGAGGCAGAAGGGATCAGGCGGACAGAGGAGATGATGGAATCCGCAGATCTCATAGTCTATGTCCTCGATGGCGATGAGGATGATTCATCTGTTCCGGCGGGTGCCCTCACTGTCAGATCCAAGCGTGATATCACGGGAATAGACGAGGGGCTGTCGTTCTCATCGGTGACGGGCGAGGGGCTCGATGTCGTAATCGAAGCCATCGGTGAGGCATTATCCAGGGACATAGTGCATGGCTCTGATGATATCAGGATAGATTCGGAGAGGCAGCGCGACTGTCTTCTTTCCGCTGCTTCTGCGCTGAGGGAAGCCGTTGATGCGAAATCATCCGGTTATGATGTGATAGCGCTTTTCCTGCAGTCATCGCTTGATTCGTTGTCAGTACTTGTCGGAGACATCACTGCAGACGATGTCCTCGAACGTCTGTTCTCTTCTTTCTGTCTGGGTAAATGATATGCGTGATTATGATGCAATAGTGATAGGCGGCGGACACGCCGGTATAGAGGCAGGCCTCGCGCTTGCGAGAATGGGGGCTGAGACTCTTCTCGTGACCCAGTCCGCTGATACGATAGGCCGCATGAGCTGCAATCCTTCGATCGGAGGTCTTGCGAAAGGCAACCTCGTCAGGGAGATTGATGCGCTTGGCGGCGAGATGGGCCATCTTATAGATAGCACGATGATACAGATGAGGATGCTCAACAAGCGGAGGGGACCTGCTGTACAGGCTCCGCGTGCGCAGGCTGACAAGTTCTCGTACTCGCGTCTTGCGAAGGAGACGCTTGAAGGTGAGCCGCATCTCCATATCTTCATGGATACTGTTGTCGATATCATGACAGAAGATGGCAGGGCCTCAGGTGTTGTAACTGAACGTGGATGGAGGATCAGCGCCAAGGCTGTGGTGATGACGACAGGCACATTCATGGATGGCAGGATCTTCATCGGTGAGTATGATGAGATGTGCGGCCGCCTTGGGGAGAAGGCTGCGATAGGGCTGGGTGACAGACTGAGGTCAAAAGGCTTCCATGTCGGAAGGATGAAGACAGGGACTCCTGCGAGAGTCAGGAAGAGCTCTCTTGATTTCTCAAGGATGGAAGTGCAGCCGGGGGATGTGCCCATGCTTCCGTTCTCTTTCGAGAATGATGAGATCAATCGTCCTGATATCCCATGCTACATAACATATACAAATGAAAGCACCCATCAGATCATCAGGGACAATATACACAGATCGCCTCTTTATGGTGGGAAGATCGTGGGAAAAGGACCCAGATACTGCCCATCGATCGAGGATAAGGTGGTCAGATTCCCTGACAGGGACCGCCATCAGATCTTCGTGGAGCCTGAGGGAGAGGGAACCGAGGAGATGTACCTCAATGGACTTTCGTCATCGCTTCCGGAGGAAGTCCAGCATGATTTCATCCATACGCTTCCAGGACTTGAGTATGCTGAGATCATCAGGCCGGGATATGCTGTCGAGTATGATTATCTTGATCCTCTCGATCTCTATCCGTCGCTTGAGTCAAAGATCATCCCAGGCCTTTTCATAGCAGGGCAGACAAACGGCACATCCGGATATGAGGAAGCAGCTGCGCAGGGGCTTGTTGCAGGCATAAACGCGGCGCTTTATCTCAGAAAGGAGAAGCCGCTCATCCTGAAGAGGACTGATTCATATATAGGCGTGCTTATCGATGATCTTGTCACCAAAGGCACGAAAGAGCCGTACAGGATGTTCACGTCACGTGCGGAACACCGGCTTTCGCTGAGGCATGACACAGCCGATCAGCGCCTTACTCCGGTTGCTGCCTCGATAGGTCTTGCATCAAAAGGAAGGATGGAGGGTTTCGAGCGCAAGATGGAAATGATTTCAGATGCTGTCTCTGTCCTCAAATCGATCAAGGCAGATGGCAAGAGCCTTTATGAGAAGCTCAGGGAACCTGATGCTGATGTCCTTGAGATGGATGTTCCGGAACTCAGCCGCTTCCCGAAGAGCCTCCTCCAGACAATAGAGCTCGACGTCAGATATGAAGGTTATCTCAAGCGTCAGGAAAGGGAAGTGGAGAAAGCAAAGAAGCAGGAGAATATGGTTATTCCTCCTGATTTCGATTATGATATAGTAGATGGCATATCTTCAGAATCAAAGGAGAAGCTGAAGGCTGTCAGACCGCTTTCGATCGGCCAGGCATCGAGGATATCAGGAGTGCGTGTCTCTGATATCGCTGTTCTGGCTGTAGCGGTAAGGAGCAGAAGCAATGGATAAAGAGCTGCTGGTTTCCGGCCTGGAGAGAATCGGGATTCCTTTCTCTGCTGATACGGTGGATGCGTTAGCCGATTATGTCAGCGAGATCATGCTCTTCAATCCTGTATATAAGCTTGTCGGACAGACAGATGCCGATGAGATTATAATCGCGCATGTGCTGGACTCAGCTGCCGGGTGTCCAGCTTTCATGGAGATGACAGAGCCAGGGGCTGTGATCGCAGACCTTGGAACAGGTGCAGGTCTTCCCGGGATAGTCCTTTCGATTCTCATGCCGGACAGGCATTTCGTGCTTATCGAGCGCATGAGAAGGAGGGTGCAGTTCCTGATGGGAGCCGTTGCGCGTCTGCATCTCAGCAATGCAGAGATATCGGAGAAGGATATCAAGGATGAGAAACGTGCGTTCGATGCAGTGACCGCGCGTGCCTTCCATCCGCTGTATGACATCATCGATGATGTGCAGCCGATCCTGAAGCCAGATGCACCTGCGATCTTCTACAAAGGGCAGCGCTCAAATGCGGAGTCTGAGCTGGAAGTCCTTAAAGGGGAAGGATATTCATTTGATGCCGCAGTAAGGGATGTGAGGGTCCCTTATCTCGACAAGATGAGGACACTATGCGTCCTCCGCAATATTTCAAGACAATGAGCAGGAAAAAGCACAGATTCTCTCTAGCCCTTTCCCTGGGGCTTCTCTGCATAGGCTTTGTCGTGATCGCATTGGCTTATGCAGCTTCGAATGGTCTATTGGACAGTAAGATAACGCCGTATGTCATCGCAGCATTGGAGGCCGCATCGTTCTCCGCGGATCTCTATGCATCATTCTCGTTGGGAATATTCATGATAATCGAAGGGCTGTTCATCCTGATGCTGAGGCGCAAGCGCCGTGTATCCATGGTGATATCAGTTCCATTCATCGCCCTGATATACCTGACTCTTCTTGTTTTCGCACATCTGATGAATGGAATTTCCAGTCCTGCGTTCCTTATGGAGAGGATCGATCCATCGCGCTCGACACTGATGCTTGTATGCGTTCTGCTTGAGGTCCTTCTCTATATTGCCCTTATAGTGCTTGTGGCGCCGCTCGACAGGAAGCTGGTCAAGCATGCTGAGCTGAAGGAAAGACAGGAGAAGTATGCGGAAGAGTCCCCGCAGAAGGAAGCTGAGGTAAGCACTGAGCCAGAGACAGCCCAGCCAGTTCTGTCAAAGAGAGCGCAGAAAAAGGCGGAGAAAGCTGAGAAGAAAGCGCAGGCCAAAGCTGAAAAGGCAGAGCTGAAGGCTCAGAAGAAAGCTGAGAAGGCACAGCGCAAGGCCGACAAGGAAGATGAGGTGACAGACAGATTCACCACATCCGGCTATGTTCAGAAACCGCTGACACCTCCAGATCCTTCAAAGCCTGTCGAGTTTCCAGAATTCGATGATGTTCCTGACCTGAAGACAATCAAGGCTGATGGAAAAGAGAGTTCGGCAATCCTTCTGAAAGATTCACTTATAGAAGACGCACCTAAGGAAGCGGAACCTCCTCTCAGGGAGAGCGATGTCTTCTCTTCGATAAAGGAAGAAGTCGAAAGGGAAGATGAGAAGAAGCCTGCGAAGAAAAAGCTCAGCTTCTCTTCCGCAAAGACATTCAGCAAGGGCGGTATGCTTGAAGCGACTATTGAGTCCATGCTCAATACGGAGCAGAAGCCTGTCTCTCCGCCACAGAGCCCGATTATCGGCTATGATGAGCCGAAGGAGGCTGAGAAGCCCCGGAAGAGCGGTGGTATAGCACCTTCGAATCTCTCCCCTGACCATCCTCGCTACAAGATGTTCGAGAGTCTTCAGAGAAAGCCTGCGGCCCCATCTGATGATGAGGACGATGTGATAATCGAGGAAGAGCCCTTAGAGCCGAAGAAACCAAGGCGGACAGCTCCAGCTCCTGTTGTCCCGGCTCCAG
The DNA here is from genome assembly GCA_944389075.1 of uncultured Spirochaetaceae bacterium. GTDB lineage: Bacteria > Spirochaetota > Spirochaetia > Sphaerochaetales > Sphaerochaetaceae > Ornithospirochaeta. The sequence goes on along the minus strand of CALXLA010000008.1, from coordinate 1,961 downwards.
CTGAAGATGATGAGGAGATCGATGCAGAACCAGAACCTGTTCAGCAGACTCCTTCCTCAAAGACAAGGAAAGTCTCGACATTCGATCCATTTGCTTCTCCGCAGCCTCCGCGGAAAGCTCCCGAAGCTGCAGAGGAGGAGCAGGCATCAGAGGATATCACGGAACAGAAGGATGATCTTTCACTGATGGTCGGCATCGGAGGACTTCAGTCGAATGAGCTTGGCTATGCCTCGATAAACCGCAGGAAGAGGGTGAAGTATGCAGCACCTTCCACAGATATACTTGAGGATTATCCTGCTGTCTCCACGGAGATTGATGAGGAGACAAGGGAGCTTGGCGATATAATCATAAATACGCTGAAGGAATTCCATATCACGGCAACGCTTGATTCGATTGTCAAAGGCCCGACTGTCACGATGTATCAGATCAATCCGGCAGAAGGCACGGCCATAAGCAGGATCGCCAGCAGGGAAACGGATCTTTCCTACAATCTCGGCGGCGTCCAGATAAGAATCCTCGCGCCTGTTCCGGGGAGAAGGGCGGTCGGCATCGAAGTGCCTAACGTGAAGAGAGCCGTAATCGGATTCAAGGATATGCTCAATGAGTATTACAAGAATCCTGATTACAAGAAAATGAAGGTCCCGATGATCCTTGGCCGTACCATAACAGGCGAGGCGATAGTCTATGATGTCGCGAAAGCGCCGCATATGCTGATTGCAGGTACTACAGGCTCAGGAAAATCTGTCTGCATAAACACATTCATCTGTACGGCTATCTACACGAGAAGCCCTAAGGATATCAGATTCATAATGGTTGATCCTAAGGTGGTCGAGCTGACCATCTATAATGGCATCCCGCATCTTCTGACTCCTGTCATCACAGAGGCGAAGAAGGCAGTCAAGGCACTTGAATGGCTTGTTGAGGAGATGGAAAGGCGATACAGGATGCTCAGCAACTATGGTGTCAGGAACATCGAAGGCCTCAACAAGAAGATCAAGGATGAGAACATCCCTGCCGAGAAGCTTCCATATATCGTGCTCATCATGGATGAGTTCGCAGATCTGATGACTGTCGTAGGCAAGGATATCGAGACCAATGTCTCGAGGCTTGCTGCAAAGGCAAGGGCCGCTGGCATCCATCTCATTCTTGCGACACAGCGTCCATCTTCCGATGTCATAACAGGCACAATCAAGAACAACTTCCCTGCGCGTATCGCATTTGCGGCTTCAAGCGCGGTAAACTCAAGGGTCATCCTCGATGAGGGTGGCGCGGAATCCCTTCTTGGCAAAGGTGATATGCTTCTTCTTGACAGCTCGAAGCCAGGACTCCAGAGAATACAGGGAGCATTCCTCTCTGATGGCGAGGTTGATGCGATAGTAGGCTTTGAGAAAGCTCACAGCACTCCTGATTATCTTGCCGAGGATATTTTCGAGGATGCTCCTGAGCCTGAGGAATCGGATGATGAGTCTTTTGATGAAGGCGATAGCGATGACGATCTCTATGAGAGGGCGAAGCAGATCTGCTATGAGAAGAAAGTCGCATCCGCATCATTCCTGCAGCGGAGGATGAAGATCGGCTATAACAGAGCGGCGAGGATGATTGACCGCATGGAGGAAGATGGCATCATCGGTCCTCCTAATGGGTCGAAGCCAAGGGAAATCATCTGCTATAAATGAAGAACAGTGCCTCCAGCCTCTGAAGGATGGAGGCTGTTCTTTTCCTGTTCGGAAATGATTGAATTGATGGGAATGGACTCCTCGCTTTGTCCTTTGGAGATAATCATTGTATACTTTTGGTGGGAGAAGATATGGAAAGGACGATAAGGCTTCCGATCGGACGTACGGATTTCAGGGAGATACGCGAGGGAAGCTGCTATTACATAGACAAGACAGAAAACATAGGAAGAATCATAAGAGATGGCGCCAAGTCCATACTCTTCACCCGTCCACGCAGATTCGGCA
>CALXLA010000007.1 GCA_944389075.1 uncultured Spirochaetaceae bacterium | reverse complement strand
CTTGTGGCCCATGCATCTCATCCCATATCTACAGGCAAGCTGGAAGGCTTCAACAACAGGATTAAGGTTGCCAAGAGGATTGGGTACGGATACCGGGATGAAGACTACTTCTTCACTCTGATTCAGTTCATCTCCATCCCGTCAGTGAAATACAATTCCCCCTAAGAAAACGTGAAGAGCCTAATTATTTATCAATAGCAGTAAACATTAATACAATAAAACCTGACATCATTTATCAGAACACTTGCAGCAAACTTATTGTGATATCAGCAATACTATGTATTTAAATGATATAAGTAGTAAATCAATATAAATAAAAATAAAATATAGTATTAAAATTATATAACTATGCTACTTATTCAGTAGCATAGTCTATTGTTCCGCCATCAGTTATTACAGGAGGATTATCAGGATCTATACCAGAAAGATAGTAAAGCGTATAACAATACTGAGAAAGCGATATCTTTTCTTTTGTAAGCTCTATCAGATCCGTATTCACATCTATCTGATTCTGCAATACATCAGCCCGGCTGTCAGCACCGGCATTGTTCCTGAGTGTTGAATTATCAAGCTTGAGAGAAGAACTATCGGCCTTAGCCTCAAGATAATCTATCCTCGCAAATGAAAGCTCCGCATTTGAATAATTCTCCGTCACAGTCGCTGCAAGTGTATTGCGTGTATCCTCTATCCTTATGTCATTTGATTCTTTCTGGCTTCTGATTCTCTCGCGGTTATTGAGGATCTTACCTCCATCCCAGAGCGTCGTCTTGAATCCAAGCATTCCCATGAATGACCATTCATTAGTAGAGGACCATCCTATCTCACCAGGAAATCTTGAATTCATCAAAGAGAATGAAAGCTGAAGCACGAGATCCGGAACACCATACATAGATGCATTCGCGACATATTCACCATAATCAAGAGCCTTGCCTGCTTTTGTAAGCATCTGCATTGCTGCAGAACTATCCGATGTAGCCAGCTCGATAAGAGAATCAAGTGAATATGCCATTATGGTATTCCATTCTTCCTCATCAGGAACATATTCGATATCAGCAAGCTGGAGATCCGGAATCCCCGTAAGGGTACGGATTGTCTGAAGAAGTTGTGTCCGCTGAGTTCTGAGCTCAGCAATACCGAGATTCGCTTCACTGGCGCTTACACGTGCCTCTACCACATCCTCATTGAGAACCATTCCCTCCTCACCACTCTTCTCAAGATAACTGACAAGCTCATCGGTTATGGAGACTGTAGACTCAAGGTATCCAAGGACATCATCGATGTAATACAACGCTGCGAGCATGGCTTTGAGCTGGACTGTAAGCTGTTTCTCAAGATCTGTTTTCTGAATCTGCTTCACGCCCTCCAGCTCTTTATACATATTAACGGCATTGGGAAGCTTTCCCCAGGTGATAAGAGGCTGAGTGAGGTTGACAGACAGACTGTACATAGTGTTATCAAGTCCTTCCCACAGCTCGACATCATAGGATGTGGGCAATGGCTGCATACCAATCTGCGTGAGTATATCATTAGTATTGATGGTAAGAGGATCTGTCAGAGGATTGATCATATATGCAATACCACCCTGAAGCTCAATCTGCGGATGATAATTCGCCTGCGCATCCTTTACATCCAGATGGCTCATCCTTATTGCCTGATCAGCTTCCCTCAGGTCAGTATTGTTTATAAGCATGGACTGATACAGATCTTCATATGTATAGGCACAGAGAGGTGAAAGAAGCGCCAATGCAATGAATACTGCAAGCAATATCCTTTTCAATTCCATGCCTCCTTAATCAAGTACAATGTCTTTGCAGGAAACTCCATTATCAGAGTATATCGTCTGCCGTACAGGTTCGCTTACGAGAGAATTTTTGAAAGCAACCATCCAGAAATTCTTCTGATCATTATCTTTTCCATCGGTAGGAGATGATGTAATCCATCTAATAGGAATTGTTGCGTTACCACTTTCATTCGTCATGACGGGCTCTGAACCGCGATAAACATAATCAAGAATATTGTGATTATCATTTCCTTTAAGAATATTGAATCCTATCTGTGCATTTTCTTCTGTCTCAAAAAGATATACATAAGCATCTTCAACACCGATACCATTGACGGTTTTCACATTGACCAATGCAACAGCTTCAAATGTATATGAACAGCTTACAGCCGCGAAAATAGTTATAAGTACGATAGCGAATAGCAGAATCTTCTTTTTCATTATTCAGTCTCCTTTGATTTTCTTCTGAGAATTCTCTTTATCTTGAAGCGCTCGAGCGTGAAGTACAGCATAGGCATCAGGAAGAGAGTGATGAATGTACTGGTTGCAAGACCACCCATTATGACCTGTCCCAGAGGTGCATAGACTTCAGCACCTTCTCCTGTGGCGACAGCCATAGGAACAACGCCGAGGATGGTTGTCAGGGAACTCATCAATATAGGACGAAGTCTGGAACCAGCTCCTTCAACGATATTATTTCTGAGAGTATCCATTTCCTCTTCATAGGTCATATATCCGACAAGAAGCTTATCTGTCTCATCAACTTTCATCTCCTTTGCATTGGCAGCATCGAGACGCGATTTAGTCTCGAGCTGATTGATATAGTCGACCAGTATGATTCCATTATTGACGAGCATGCCCACAAGGGAGATTATGCCCATGATGGAAATCATGTTCATCGAAGAGCCGAATATAGCAAGGGAAACGACAACGCCTATGATACAGAACGGCACGGTGAGCATAATAAGGAACGGCTGATCGAACCTCTCATAGATGAGGACTATGACCATGTAGACAAGGAATATCGCTATGAGAAGTGCCTGCATGACAGGTCCCATGGAATCCGCAAGCAGCTCTTCGATACCGCCTTTCTGAGTCGTTATTCCATCTGCAAGAGGATTCTCCGCAAGATACTGCTCTACCCTTGCAGCAACAGCTGATGTACTCTCACCTGTAAGGCGAGCACTAACTGTCATCGTATTGGCCCTATCGGAGTGATTGATGACTGACAGTTCCGTCTTCTCGGAGAGATCCGCAACCTCGCTCATCGAAACAGCAGAACCCGCCTGTGTGTAAAGCCTGATTGATGACAGAAGCGATTCATCCACTGCCCTTTCCGTGGCATCAGAGGAAAGCCTGATGTTATAACGATCATCAGATGCCTCATCGATATACGTTCCTATATCCATGCCATTGAAGAGTATCGCGGATGTCATTGCCGCTTCATAGCTTGTAAGCCCGAGCGATGAAAGATATTCATACGATGCATCCATGACAGTCGTCCTGGAATCGTATGATGTATTGATGGAAGCAGTTATTACCTCAGGATCTGATGCAAGGAAATCCCTGATCCTGTCTGCTTCGCGATAAAGCTCCTCAGTATCCTCTCCAACAAGCGTTATGCCATATCCACCACCTCCGGAGATGTAGCCAACGAGGTAATCAAAGCCTCCATTCTCGACGGAAACAGATGCATCGGGGACAGCTGCGGAAATCTCATACTGCATCTCGCGGATGATATCATGTATGCCACGTTCCCTTTCCTCAACAGGAACAAGGACAGCATGTATACCACCCTGATTGGCTTCGGTGGAGAAATTCAGCGCCTCAACAGACTTTCCTGAGTATACGATATCAGTACGGAGCTCAGGAACCTTGGCTACCAGAATATCCTCAATATCCTCCATTGCCTGACGTGTCTTCTCCGGGGTATATCCATATGGGAATGTTACATTGATATAGAAGTCTCCGTTATCAGTGGATGGGATGAACGCCATTCCTATCTGAGTCAGTGAGTATATCGTAAGAGCGAGGACAAGAAGGATGATCATGAAGGCAAACGGTGTATGATCAAGGCACTGCCGAAGGGCAAAGCTATAGCCTTTTTCGAGGTTTGCGACACCGCGGACAAGTATGAAATCCTTCTTTGGCTGCCTGCTTCCCTTCTCTTTCAGGAACTTCTTCAGAAGATACGGGACAAAGACAAGCGCGACAATCAGCGATGAGAAAATCGCGAACATGAACGTCAGCGACACATCGTGGAGAATCGTGCCTACCATGCCGCTGAGCATCGCAATAGGAATGAATACGACGACCGTCGTCAGATTGGATCCGATGACAGATTTATCGACTATATCAGTACCACGGTAGATTGACTCAGTAACTGAATAGAGCCCGGCACCATCCTTCTCCATCTGATAGTATCTGTAGACCTGGTCGAGAACGACGATTGAGGCATCAACTATGGACCCTAAAGCTACAACGATACCGGATATCGACATGAGGTTGATGGTGATTCCGCATAATCTCATCGCAATGAATGCGAAGAAACACGAGAGCGGGATGGAAAGGCCTATCACGAATGTGGCTCTGCCATCATTGAGGAATATGTAGATGACAAGGATCGCGATCAGGATGCCCATGACACCTGATTCGATGACATTCATCAGCGATGCAAGGACCATGCTAGAGTCATCGCTTATAACCTCATACTTTATAGCTCCTCCGGTCTCTGCCTCGGACTGACTGATGATATCCCTCAGCATGCCTGCTATCTGCACAGTATTGCCATCTGCCCTCTTCGAAACACTGACGGCAATGACATCCTCGCCTCGTGAGAATATGGAATAATCATCACCTGATGTTTCAATAGTGACATCGGCAACATCCTGAAGCCTAATTACCGTACCATCATCTGAGGCTCCTACAGGAAGCATCCTTATCTCATCTATATTGGAATATTCACCATCATAGCGAAGATTTATGCTGATATCACCTGAATCTGCCGTACCAAGAGGCATAGAGATATTTGACGCGCTCAGAAGCTGAAAAACAGTAAGCGGCGATACTTTTCTTGCAGCCATATCATCCAGATGAAGCTTTATCGATATCTCAGGTTCGGTGCTTCCTTCCACGGAAACGGTACTGACACCAGGGATCTTCGTGATTTCAGGAAGAAGCTCATCATTTATATATCGGGTCGTTCCATTGATGTCATCGGTCCTGACTATAAATGTGAAAATCGGAAGCATGGTTGCGCCACCGACAAGCGCAAGCGGATCTCCCTGAAGGCCAGCAGGAAGGGAGCTCCTCATCTCGGATATCCTGTTCCTGACCTCATCGAGCTGGTCATAGACATCCACACTATCATTGAATGTGATGGATATCATGCTGACTGAATTCATCGACTGGGAAGTCATCGACTGGAAATCAGGCAACGTCACGAAATTATCCTCAAGGACATCCGTCACCATTCTTTCCATATCATCGGAACTGGCTCCAGGATAGATTGAGATGACAAAGACCTGTGGAAGGCTTATATCAGGCATGAACTCCATATTCATCGTCGAAAGCGAGAAAATGCCGAACAAAGCCAGCGCTATCAGTATCATTGTCAGCACTGGAGTGTGCTTTACCGAAAAACGCGATATCTTCATACGCTTTCTCCGGAAACGACTGATACAGGCTCACCTGATATCACGGAATTCTGCCCTTTCACGATAAAAAGCCTTCCGCTGTTCTCATCACCTACGGAGAAATATGAACTATCTGCGATGCCACCATCTATTCTGATAAGCTCAGCAGTCTTTCCATCCTCTGAAATCGCATAAGCAGAGCCATCTGCAAGACGCGCGCTTATAGGAAGCGACCATTCCTCAGATGATTGATACACGATCCTGGCTCTGACAAACATGCCGACTGTGAAATCATCCGGCTCAGAAAGCAGTACACGGACTTTGAATGTCTTTGATGTCGGATCTACGTAAGGAGAGACTGAGAGGATCTCCGCCGATGTAGTGACACCTCCATCAGCGCGCGAAATCTCAACGGAAAGATTGCTTCTATCAGCAAGCGCTACCTCATCATAGTATTTCTCCCCTACAGGGATATCCACGACAAGACGTGACAGATCAGCGATGACAGCAAGAGGCATTTCGGAAGAAGCCACGGAACCTTCTGCGGAATCAGCCATTATTATCGTCCCGCCTTTAGGAGCTGTCACCGTAGCATATGAAAGCTGAAGCTCTGCGAGCTCAAGCTGTGCATCAGCTGCATCCTTCTGGGCTTTTGTGGTCTCATAATCCTGCTGGGTCACTGCCCCTGCCTGATAGAGCGGCTCCATGCGTTCCAGAGCGCTGTCGAGCGCTGTTGCCTGTGCTCTGGCCTGTGCAAGCTGAAGCTCATAAGGGGTCTTGTCGATTACAGCAATCACATCACCCTCTTCAACAGTCTTACCAGGGCTTGCATAATAGCTTTCTATGGTTCCCTGAACAAATGGAACTACGGGAATCATGGCCTCAGCCATCACATATCCAGTAGTCTCAACATATGCCGGAATCATCCTGAGCTCCGGTTTCGCGACCTCCACAGGTTTTACTGGCGGCTCATAGGTAATCGGTTCCCTGCTGCTGAAGAAAGCTACAAGAACTCCAGCGAAAACAAGGAAGACTACTATCACGGCAAGATATCTTATTATTACAGCTTTTCTGCCCTTCATATTTTCCTCATATAGAAATGGTAATCATTGGGACATGTATAAGGTAACTACATTTTCCGACAAAGTGTCGGATTGAATATGAAGATTATATGAATGCGATTATTCACCTGGAAAACCTTTCTGTGATACGATGGCGCCATGAAAGATTACACTGCATTGCTGGCAAAACAGAGAGAGTTCTTCCTCTCAGGAAAGACTCTTGCATATAAAACAAGAAAAACCAACCTCGAAAAGCTCTACAGGATGCTGAAAGATAACGAGGACAGAATCATAGATGCACTTCATGAAGATCTCGGTAAAAGCTCCTTTGAATCATATGCTACGGAAATCGGTATTGCATATAGCGAAATAAGATATCTGATGAAGAACCTGAAGAAGCTGATGAAGAGGAAGCATGTGTCATCACCTATCACGATATTCAAGGCATCAAGCTATACACTTTCCGAGCCTATGGGGAATACGCTCATATTCTCACCATGGAATTATCCCCTGCAGCTTACGATCGTACCTCTTGCAGGTGCCATTGCAGGCGGAAATACGGCCATAGTCAAGCCATCAAGATACTCGGCAAATACATCATCGCTTCTCTCAGAACTCATAAGCAGTACATTCGATGAGGAATACATAGCTCTTGTCCAGGGTGGACACGAGGAGAACTCTGCGCTGCTAGAGCTCAGATACGACATGATATTCTTCACAGGCTCCCCTGCTGTCGGCAAAATAGTCGCGGCAAAAGCTGCAGAGACGCTCACGCCATGCACCCTTGAGCTTGGTGGCAAAAGCCCTGTGATAATCGATGGCACTCTCGATATGGACCTCACTGCACGAAGGCTTATGTGGGGAAAGCTCCTGAATTCAGGACAGACATGCGTAGGACCAGACTACGTTCTTGTGAAGAAAGGATACGAGGAAGCTCTCATTGCAGCGATCAGGCGCCAGGCATCGAAGATGTTCCCGGATCCATTCGCATCCGATGAGTATCCTAAAATCATCAACGAGAAGCACTTCTCCAGAATCTGCTCGCTTATCAAAGGATCTCCTGTCGCATTTGGAGGCGCATCAGATAAGGCACAGATGAAGATAGAGCCTACAGTACTCTACCCTGTAAAGGAAACAGATTCTGTAATGCAGGAGGAGATATTCGGACCTGTCCTTCCAATCCTTTCCTATTCTTCAATAGATGAAGCCATAGACTTCATACGGAAGAGGGAAAAGCCTCTTGCTCTGTACATCTTCAGCAAAGACAAGAAGACAATAGAGAAAGTCCACTCTTCAGTATCATTCGGCGGTGGATGCGTCAACGATACAGTCATTCATCTTTCGAATCCGAAGCTTCCTTTCGGCGGTGTTGGTGCATCAGGAATGGGCGCATACCATGGGAAGAAGAGCTTCGAGACATTCACAAGACGCAAGTCGATAGTCAGTGAGGCCACATGGATCGATATGCCGATCAGGTTCGCTCCATTCGGGAATAAGATAAAGCTTCTGAGGAAACTGATGTGAGAACATTGCTGAGGTACATCCTTGCCTGCGCAAGGAGCTTTCTTGTCGCAATTTTCACAGGTGCTGTGATAACAGTCTTCGCAAACACAGTGACTCTCGGCTGGGAGCTGACGCAGGAATATCCGATGATGATCCTGATGATTCCGCTCGCAGCTGTGCTTACCGTATATATCTTCGAGAAAGCAGGTGCCGCCTACAGGAAGGTGACATCCATGGCCATAGATTTCATGCATGACGGCGAAGCTGTCGAAGCAGGCATGGAAAGGCCTAAGATCGAAGGGCTGCATATCTCGCCGCTCATGGGCGTCGCAGCATTCGTGACAGCAGCGCTTTCGCACTTCTCAGGAGCTTCCGTCGGTAAGGAAGGAGCTGGTGTCCAGATCGGACTTGCGACAGGAGAGCTTCTGTATAGAGCCGACAGGAAAATCTTCAAGGGCACATACAAATCCAGAGGCGACTATTACCTGATCTGCGGTGCATCTGCTGCTTTCGGCGCTCTCTTCGGCTCGCCTATCGCAGGATGCCTTTTCGGGCTCACATTCGCGACACCTGATCTCATCAGGCTGAATGCGATCCTTCCAGCAGCAGTCGCTTCATTTGCAGCAGTATGGTTCTCTTCGCTTCTTGGTATCCATGTCATGGAAATACCGGAGTTCGAGATTCTTCCATTTACCTGGGAAAACGCACTGGCAGTAGCGATATTCGCCATAGTCATAGGCATTGCAGCAAGATTCTTCATACTTCTTCTTGAAGAATTCAAGGAACTTACCGAAAAACGATTCAGGAGCGTCTATATGCGCTCTCTTGTACCTGCAGTGCTTGTGATGCTCCTTCTCCTTGGCATCTATGCGGCAACAGGCACGAACAAGTATGCGGGGCTTTCGATTGCGCTCCTGTATGATGCAATCCAGGGCAATGCCGCATTGTATGCATTCGCGCTCAATGCGCTCACGATCTTCCTGTCAATCTCAGCAGGATTCACTGGAGGCGAAGTCGTTCCTCTGCTCGTGACAGGAGGAACATTCGGATTCACTGCAGCAACACTTCTCGGACTCCCTACCCCTGCATTCTCAGTGCTCGGCGCTGTAGGCATGCTTTCAGGAGGAACGAATCTTCCGATTGTCTGCTTCGTACTGGGGCTTGAGCTGTTCGGCTACACGGAGCCGATGCTTCTTTTCATAACAGCTGCACTATCCTATGCAGCATCTGGAAAGGAAAGCATCTACCAGCACCAGAGACAGATGTTCTACAGAAAATTCAGATAACTGCCGCTTGCAAAGTTACACTACGGTGATATAATCATCCTGCGAGGTGACAAAATGAGCACGGTAGGCGACAGAATTCGCAAACTCAGGGAAAGCAAAGGACTTACTCAGGATGAGCTTGGAAGAAGGATAGGAACGACAAAGCAGACAATATTCAAATATGAGACCGGAAAGATAGAGAACATACCTTATCCAAGGATCGAAGAGCTTGCCGCAGTACTCGATGCGGATCCATCTGATATCCTTGGATGGACTGAGCAGGAGAAGGACGTACCCGGCTATATCTCCGTTCCTCTTATCTCACAGAAAATCTCAGCAGGATATGGCGAGGACTATCTTCCTGATGACAGCATAACGCTCAAGCGCATACAGATTCCCGAGTCAATGGCAAGAGGCGTTACGGATAAGGCTACTATCGTAAGTGCTGAGGTCAAGGGCGACAGCATGATTGATGCGAACATATATCCAGGAGACTATGTATTCTTCTCGAAGGGAACAATCAAAGGAGAGGGAATTTATGTCATAGCATTCGCTGGGGACATCATGGTGAAAAGGCTTTCCTTCGATGCTCCTGAGAAAAAGCTCACCATCATAAGCGAGAACAGGAACTACCCTACCAGGACTGTCGATGCTGAGTCGGATGGCGTGAGGATCCTCGGCAAGGTCATCGGCTGGATACATAATGAAATGTACTGATTCTCCATCTTCCGATTTTATGGTATCTTGTCATCGCCATGGACGACAATAACATACGAAACATAGGCATCATGGCTCACATCGATGCCGGAAAGACTACAACTACAGAAAGAATCCTCTACTATACAGGGGAGAATCATCGCATCGGCGAAGTAGATAATGGCGAAGCGACGATGGACTGGATGCAGCAGGAACAGGACAGAGGCATCACAATCACAAGCGCAGCCACCACCTGCTACTGGAGAGAGAAGCAGATAAACATCATAGACACTCCGGGACATGTGGATTTCACGGCTGAAGTCGAACGATCACTGAGGGTGCTTGATGGTGCTGTCGGTGTATTCTGTGCCGTCGGCGGTGTTGAGCCACAGACTGAGACAGTCTGGCATCAGGCTGACAGATACTCAGTTCCGCGCATCGCATTCATCAACAAGATGGACAGGCTCGGCGCTGACTTCTATGCTGTTGTCGATGAGATGAGGAAGAAGCTCGGAGAGAATCCGGTCCCTGTATTCATACCTGTCGGAAAGGAGAATTCATTCTCAGGGGTAATCGACCTTATCCACATGCAGTACCTTGTCTTCAGCCAGGATGATGACGGGAAGACGATCACCAGGATGGAAATCCCTGAGAGTGAGAAGGAAAACGCAGAGCAATGGAGGGAGAAGCTCATTGATGGTGTCTCCGCATATTCCGATGAGATAATGGAGCTTTTCTTTGAAGGCAGTGATATCCCTGAGGAGCTGATCATCCCGGCACTTAAGAAAGGTGTACTGGACAGAGGCCTTCTCCCTGTATTCGTCGGCTCTTCATTGAAGAATATCGGAGTCCAGACGCTTCTCGATGGGATTGTAGACCTTCTTCCCTCTCCTCTTGAGGTTCCTGAAAAGGAAATCATAAATGCGAAGACGGGAAAGACAGAGTTGCTCAAGCACAGCCCATCTGGTCCGCTTGAGGCTCTTATCTTCAAGATCCAGGTCGATCCGCATTCTGGCCCGATGTGTTTTGTCAGAGTCTACTCAGGCGTGCTCAAGAAAGGTCTTGGCGTATACAACATAAGCAAGGGAAAGAAAGAGCGCATAAACAGGATACTCAGGATGCACGCGGACAGACAGGAGGAGCTTTCAGAGCTCAAGGCTGGAGATATCGGCGTAATAATCGGCTTCAGGCTATCGCAGACAGGCGATACGATTGGAGAGGAAAAGCATCCTTACCTTCTTGAGAAAATCACCTTCCCGAATCCTGTTATCTCGATTGCGATCGAACCAAAGAACGCAAGCGAGATGGATAAGCTGAAGAAAGCGCTTGAGACTCTCGCTATCGAAGATCCGACGTTCTCATACAAGGATGATCAGGAAACGGGACAGCTTGTTATTTCCGGTATGGGAGAGCTTCATCTCGATGTTCTTGTCACAAGAATCACAAAGGAGATGAAGATCGATGCAAAGCCTGGCAAGCCTCAGGTCAGTTACAGGGAGTGCATCAAGTCCGAAGGTGAGGCTGAGGAAGTATTCGAGCGCACAATTGCCGGCAAGGAGAACAAGGCATCTGTAAAGGTGAAGGTAAAGCCTCTTCCGCCTAAAAGCGGCAATAAGCTCACAATCTCCGCAAAGACCCGCGACATCCCGGAAGAGATGATAGAAGCTGTGAAGAGCGGTATCGAGGGAGCATTCTCAAGCGGCATAAGATTCGGCTATGAATGCACTGATATCGAAGCTGATGTCACAGAGCTCGGCTATGATGAGAATACTGCATCGACGCTGGCATTCACATCGGCTGCAGCAATGGCCTTCGACAAAGCCGCATCAGCCGCAGAACCTGTACTGATGGAACCAGTGATGAAAGTGCAGGTCTCTGTTCCTTCCGAATACATCGGAGATGTGATGTCATCGCTTACGCAGCGCGGAGGAATCGTCATCAGCATGGAATCCCGTGCAAATGGCGACATAATCAATGCAGAAGCCCCTCTTGAGAAAATGTTCGGCTATACTACAGCTCTGCGCTCTGCAACGCAGGGACGTGGATCCTTCAGCATGGAATTCTCGCATTACAGCGAAAAGATGTGATCTGTTCAGGGTGCAATGATATTGTTGCACCCTGTTTTTGTATCTATTCAATAAATATATATTACTTAATTAGTATGATTTAATCTGTGTTTTAATATAATACCAATATAATTACCATATTCATAGTCAAAATATCTGACATCCAGCCTTTTTTTCTTTACTTCAGCAATTCCAGCATTTAACATTTTCCTAATAGCTTAACGAATTCAAAAGGAGGATTTCAGATGAGCGTCAATACCAAGGATATCAGGAATGTAGCCATCATCGGCCATAATGGAACGGGAAAGACGAACCTCATAGAGCAGATGCTTTACTATGCAGGCGTTCTTTCCCGTCCTGAAACCGTAGAGAGCGGCAAGACTGTCAGCGATTACACAGACGAAGAGATACAGAGGAAGATGTCCATCCATTCATCGCTTGCTTCAATGACATGGGATGGAAAGACAATCAACGTACTCGATACCCCGGGTACTGGCGACTTCATCGGAGAAGCTATCTCCGCTTTCAGAGCAACAGAGGCAGCACTGATGCTGGTCGATGGCCGCGAAGGTGCACAGATCGAGACCATCAAGCTCTGGAGAAGACTGGATGAGAGAAATAAGCCTAGAGCCGTCTTTATCAACAAAATGGATAAGGAACGCGCAAGTTTCAGGCACACAATAGATTCGCTCGTAGAGGAATTCGATGCACACTTTGTCCCAGTCGTCATAGCACTTGGCGAGGCTGAGGAATTCCATGGTGTCATCAATCTTATCGAGAATCAGGCATATGAATGCCATGAGGGCGGAAAAGAAACCCCTATTCCGATTCCCGAGAAATATGCGGCAGTAGTCGAGGATTTCAGGAACAGGCTTATCGAGAATGCAGCAGAAGGAACGGATGAGCTGATTGAGAAGTATTTCGCAGATGGTACTCTAGAGCCTGATGATATCCGCCACGGCCTTGCAGTCGGGATGAGGGAAAACAGGGTCATCCCTGTATTCTGCGGCGCAACTGACAAGGGAGCCGGCATCACATCGCTTCTCAACTTCATCAAGAACAACTTTCCATGGCCGCTCGGAATCGAGGAATACATCATCGGGCATGAAGGCGAAGAGACAACGCTCCAGATTGATCCTGACAAGCCATTCTCCGCATACTGCTTCAAGACGACCATCGACCAGTTCTCCGGTAAGATGAGCTTTATCAAAGTCGTCACGGGAACTCTCACGCCAGAGACGGATATCTACAACAATGTCATCGCGAAAAAGGCAAAGCCAGGAAAGCTCTACAGGGCTATCGGAAAGAAGCTCATAGAGACTGATTCCCTTTCTGCCGGTGATATCGGCATCATCACGAAATGCGATATCATCGAAACAAACTCGACTCTGGTAGCCGGTCCTGAGTACAAGAGAATATTCAGACCTCTCAGACTTCCACAGCCAATCTACCAGCTTGCGATTTCCGCAGAGGACAAGAAGAGCGAAGACAAGATGAATGATGCCCTGCATCGTGTCGCTGAAGAAGATCTCACATTCCAGATGCAGTACAATGAAGAGACAAAGGAATCCATCATTGGCGGCATGGGTGAGCTTCATATCAACATGATTCTCGACAAGATCAGGGAGAAGCAGAAGATCAATATCATCACGAAAGTACCTAAGATCGCATATCGTGAGACGATCACAAAGCCATCCGGTCTTGCTGAATACACTCACAAGAAGCAGTCTGGCGGACATGGCCAGTATGGCAGAGTCGTTCTTGAGATCAAGCCTATTGAGCGTGGACAGCAGTATGAGTTCGTGAACGCAATCAAGGGCGGAGCGATCTCCAAGGGCTATATCCCGGGTATCGAGAAAGGTCTGCACGAGGCAATGGATGAAGGCTATCTCGCTGGTTACCCTCTTGTGGATATCGGCATAACGCTCGTCGATGGCAAAGAGCATCCTGTAGATTCCTCTGAAATGGCATTCAAGCTTGCTGCTAAGGGAGCTATGGAAGCAGCGCTGGCAAAGGCTGGCTGTGTACTTCTTGAGCCATTCATGAAGCTTGAGGTATTCATCGACAACGAGTATCTTGGTTCCATCCTTTCCGACCTGTCCTCCAAGAGAGGCCGTGTCCTCGGACAGGAAGAGAAAGGACATGTAGTCGCAGTTAGAGCTGAAGTTCCTATGGCAGAGCTCAGGAACTATGCTATAGAGCTGAAGAGCATGACTTCCGGAACAGGATCATACGAACTGGAATTCGACCATTATGAGACACTCAATGGCAAGCTTGCAGATGATGTGATCCAGGAAGCAAAGAAAGATAAGGCAGAAGCCTGATTCAGCAAAGCACCTCTCTTCTTCGGGAGGTGCTTATTTTTATCTTGACATAATCTGACATAGAAACGATATGACAACTGGAAGAATCCGAAGATGTCCTTGAGAAAATGTCGGAAGAAATTTCTAGGACAACCAGTTGTCTCAGGCAAAGAGCCATGAGTGAAATACGCAAGGAATTCGTTGCTCATGAGCCTCATGATTTCATTATAAAGCAGAACTCGCTTTCTTAATCAGTGATATTGTCGGTTGGCTTGTAATCCAATGCCCCTGAGAAGTTTCCCGAATGCACAGTAAACTGGAATCTGTCTCCAGGGAAAACCGCATTGAAAACTATCATCGGAATATCATTTGAATTATATATGATATTTGTTTGTCTAATGCATGGAACCTGCTCTGCCTGATTATAACAAAGACATTCCTTTTCCTTCTCAGTGAGAAGGCTTGCGGAAAAAACTTGTGTTGAATGGTCCAATGTGACCTCATTCGCAGCCTTGGCGATCAGCGAATATATAGCTGGCTGATTAAGATCAAGCTCCAAAAGCTCTTTGAACTCTGCGTATGGGAAATAGCTTGTCTCAATATACATAGGTATATCATTCCCAGATATAAGACGCTGAAGATGTATGACTTCTGATCCCACAGGTATAAGCAGGCAGGAGGCGATTTCTGAAGAAGCAATTTCCACGGAACGGTGAATTACTTCATACCTTGATTTGAAGTTATGCTCTTTCGCTATGCCCTCAAATGATATGATATTGTCAAGAAGGTAATTCACCTTATCTGGCTTTTTCAGAAGAAAAGTCCCCTTCCCTCTCTTTCTGATTACAATTCCCTCGTTCACAAGCATATCCATTGACTGACGGACTGTCATACGATTGACTCTGAACTTCTTTGCGATTTCAATTTCAGTAGGAAGTTTCTCATCTGCAAGGAACCTTCCCCTGTCAATCATTTCCCTTAGCCAGTTGTATATTCGAATATGCTTAAGCGTTTTTGTATCATCAATCATAACTATTTAAATGAATTATATATGAAGAATGCAAAAGCACCAACATACAAAAAACCATTTCCCCTGCATACCAATACTGGCTATTTCCTGCCTGGATTCTTAAGCCAGTATGCAAGTCAGTCTATCTAAACATATTACTAACCAACATCCTGCTTCTGGC
Organism: uncultured Spirochaetaceae bacterium; assembly: GCA_944389075.1. GTDB lineage: Bacteria > Spirochaetota > Spirochaetia > Sphaerochaetales > Sphaerochaetaceae > Ornithospirochaeta. The sequence continues at coordinate 1,030 of CALXLA010000007.1, read as the reverse complement.
TTCTACTTTCCATCATTACATTAAACACCACAGCACAAAGTATTATAACTGTGCAGGCAATTTCAGAATGAGAAGGTGCTTCTTTGGTGAATATGAATACATAAGCCATCCCAAATATACACTCCAAAGAATTTATGAGCGTAGTCTCTGATGCACTTATGTATTTTGTACCACTCATAATAAGAAACTGTCCTATAGGGATTACAGCTAATCCAAGAATGAGAAGATATCGCATATCCGAAAACGGAAGCCATACATCCAATCTTCTTGCACAAATACACACAATAGCAGCCGCAAGCCCTCCAATCATTGTGACACCAAGCCGTGGAATTGCTGGATGAGCACGCAGATTGATGAAATTCAGGGACAAAGCAATAGGTATCATGATTCCGATAACAAATCCGATAACTGACATCCCATGGCTTAAACCATCCTTGAACATCATTATGATACATCCAAAGCAGACAATCATTGAAATCCATGATGATTTCATTGGATGCTCGCCAAGGATTGGTATAGAAAGGACGGATGTTATTATTGGTGTGAGACTTAGCATTATCAAGCTCAGAGAAGTTCCATTAATGGAGACGCTGTTCGTATACAGAACTCCTCCTATTCCATAAAGGATTCCAGATAAAGCCATGTAAATCCCGCCTTCTCTGAGCCTAGTGATGCTCTTTCGTCCATATATTATCGGAAAGACAATCATAACGCATATAAAAGCAGAAAACCCTCGCCAGAATCCAGCCGTATATCCTTCTGCACAAGAGAGTTTTATCAGAACAGTATCGAAAGCGTATATCAATACGCCAACGAAAACCATAATAGAACCCATTAAACTGTATCTAGCCATATACAAAACCTGTTCTGCCAGGCTTTTCCTGGCAGACAGAAGAAAACTCGTCAGAGTTCAATCGGATACCAGAATCCATCTGTGAATAATTCAGTTCCATCATCAGTGACAACATAGCAGTCCTCGAATCTGAAGCCATATCCATCACCCTTATAGAAATGATCAGCAGCAAATGTC
>CALXLA010000006.1 GCA_944389075.1 uncultured Spirochaetaceae bacterium | reverse complement strand
ATTTGAAAGGAATCTCTTCACTGAAGGTCCTCGAGCATTTCTGGCAGCGGTAACGGTGGTAATTTGCTTCCACATCCTGCCTTGTCCCTGGGTACACAGGCATGTCCCTGAGTCTCATGCTGTAGTTACCACAGATGTGCACATGGCCATTGCAGAAGGGACATTGCACATCCTCTGTCTCTTTGCTGCTCTTCAGATGGGGAAGCCCATGCTTTCCATCTTCTGCTATTTCAGTGTTGATGTATTCATAGGGTTGAAGAGACAGGTAGTTTGCTATACTTTGTTCGAAGAGCATGTGTTCGTCCTTTAGTTTCTTGAGTGGTATCTAAACTTTAGAACGCACATGCTCTTCTTTCAATCTAGCCCTTCATCCCCTATCTTTCCGTGAAGAACCAAAAGAAAGTGACTTAAAAACTATAGAACAATCTCCTGATACGGAATCCATACATAACGGCCATCCATCTCATATCCGATAGAATCTTCATCAGGAACTTCATCCTCTGCGAGAAGCGATGCGATCCTGTATGCAGCCCGGGCCTGATTCTCCGCATCATTCTTGACCGTATAGAGAAGATAGCCATCCTCCATAGCCTGTATTGCCTCTTCGATGCCATCGCATCCAATTACCGGCATATATGGGCCATCATCGAACCAGCCTGCTTCCTTGAGGGCATCGATTGCACCAAGAGCCATCATATCGTTATTTGAGAAGACTGCCTCTATACCATCAGATGAGAGCAGGAACTCAGTCATGATTTCTCTTGCTTCACCTCTCTGCCAATTCGCTGACTCCTCCCCCAGCCTTTCTATCCTGACTCCATTCTCTGCAAGCGCCTGCAGGAAATACTCTGTACGGAGCTCTGAGTCCTGATGACCTGTCTCTCCCTTCAGAATGACAAGCTGCATGATGCCATCGCCATTTCTATCGGCCTTGGAATGGCTTTTCCAGTACGATGCAAGATAATTCCCAGCCATGCGTCCGCATACATCGGCTCTTGCTCCGACATAGTAGACCTTATCCCATTTTGCCATATCTTCCTTCAATGGCTCCCGGTTTATCATAACAAGCGGAACATCCTGCTTGCGGCACTTCTCGATAATAAGCCCAGAAGCTGTACGATCCACGCTGTTTACGATAATCGCACTGCATCCTGACTCAATGAAATCAGAAATGATCTGGTTCTGTACTTCCTGGCTGCTTTCTGCCTCTCTTACGACAACAGGGATTCCGCCGGCGCTTTCAGCCTCAATCTGAGCCGTGACTTCATTCATGAAGGCATCGTCGCTTCTGAAAATTGTCACAGCAATCAGGGGCTCTTCCTCTACCGTGCAGGACGAGAGGAAAAACAATGTCACAACAAGAAGAAGCCATCTCATTTCACACATACCATCCAAAAAGAAAAGGCTGGACCTACGCCCAGCCCTTCCCTGAATGAGTTCAAGATCATTTCTTCTTCAGGTACTTGATGCTATCGAGAGAGACAGCAGCAAGGATGATGAAGCCCTTGAATACGAACTGCAGGTTCGTATCGATTCCAAGGAATGTAAGGCAGTAGGTAAGCGATGTGAATATTATAACACCAACTACAGCACCGCCTATCTTTCCTATACCGCCATTGAATGAAATACCACCAACAACACAAGCTGCGATAGCATCCATCTCATAGCCCTGGCCTGTTCCGGCACTTGCGTTTGCCCTGAAAGCCTCAAGGAAAGACCCACAACCATAGAAGACACCTGCCATCATGAATACACCTAGAGTCACCCAGAATACTGAAATACCTGAAACAGCAGCAGCCTCGGCATTTCCACCAACAGCATACATATTCTTTCCGAATGTCGTCTTGTTCCAGATAATCCATGCGATAATCGCAGCAATGACTGCCGGGATGATCAATTTAGGGAATGTTATAAGCTGCCCATTAAGAGCACCGAGCACCCATCTGCCACCGATGAGGTCCTTGATTCCTCTATCAATAGAACCAACAGGAGTTCCGGATGTTCCATAGAAGAGCATGCCATAGATGATAAGCTGGGTTGCCATCGTCGAGATGAACGGATGCATCTTGAGCTTAGCTGAGAAGAAACCAGAGAACGTGGCAAAAGCCGTACACAGGATTATCGAAAGAAGCAAAGCCATAAGGACTCTTATACCCATCGGAATCGGGGTGAAATCCCATGGGCCCATACCAAGGAATGATACGATGTTCATTCCCGGATGAAGGATAAGTCCCGTAGTGACGGAGCCAAGTGCTACCATTCTTCCAATTGAAAGGTCGGTACCAGCAAGAAGAATCAGGCCAGCGACGCCAAGTGCGTAGAACATTCTTGTAGAGGACTGCTCGAGAATCGTGAAGATATTCGGCAGTGTCAGGAGATTGCCCGCACCTCTCATCGGAGCAATGATGATACATACGATGAAGAAGATGATGATCGCTATGTAAAGACCATTTGCAAGGAAGAACTTCGATGCAGAGAAGTTGGTCTTGTAGTTCTTCCACTTCATTGCCATATCTTCAGAGAACTTTGCCTTTCCATTTCTGAGCTCACGGTTCTTCTGGATATGATCTACATATGCCTGATTCTTTACAGCCTTTGCCCTGTCAATCTGTTGCTGATAGCGGCTCTTCGCATCAAAGAGAGCACTCTTGGTCTCATACTTTGCTATGCTGAGCTCAGACTTAAGCTCCTGAGGATCCTGAATGCCAAGCTTCTGGATTGCCTCTTCCCTCTTCTTGCCTGCTTCCTTAATCTCAGCGACTTCCTTTGCATAATAGGCTTTAGCACCCTGCATCCTCTTGTTCTGGACTTCAGTTACTTCTGCCTCGATCTTCTTTGCAACGGAATTGGTATAGGCGACAGCTTCCTTTGAAAGGGAATCAATCTCTGCCTTATTCTGCTCAGCAACCTTCTTAGCCTTCTCGATCTCGGCATTGAGCTTATCGATGCGGGCCTTTCTCTCAGCCTCATCTATAAGCTGATTCTTCTTTACTGCTGTCAGAGCGATCTTGCAATCCGCAAGCTTTGTAACGCCTTCCGCCCTGAGAGCTTTCAGCCTGCTTGTGTATTCCTGGATACGGCTATCATTCTCGATAGACATAATCTCTTTATTCTCTGCCATTTCTCCCTCCTCTATAAGTACATAGCAGACAGCCTCAGGAGCTCTTCCTGATCGGTTTCATTTGTATTCACAATGCCTGCAAGCCTATGATTCGACATAACTGCGATTCTGTTCGTTATGCCAAGGATCTCAGGCATCTCTGAAGAGACTACGATGATTGTCTTGCCTTCCTTTGCCATTCGGACAATCAGCTGGTAGATTTCATACTTAGCACCGACATCGATGCCTCTGGTAGGCTCATCCATAAGGAAGATCTGAGGAGCTCTTTCCATCCACTTGCCGATGATTACCTTCTGCTGATTGCCACCGGAGAGCGATGTGATAAGCTCATCTGGCGATACGCACTTCGTATTCATCTGCTTGATTTCCCTATTTGCCGCATCATACATCTTGCGGTTGTCGAGGAAGCGGAATGTCTTGTAAGCCTCAAGATTCGTAATAGTCGTATTGAAACGGATCGTATCTTTGCCGAACATGCCATTGAGCTTACGCTCTTCGGTAACAAGCGCGAAGGAATGTGCCATCGCTTCCTTTGAGGATGAGAATCTCATCTTCTTTCCGCCTACAAGAAGCTGACCTGACGCTATTGTCCTGATACCGAACATAGCCTCAAGAAGCTCGCTCCGTCCTGCACCGACAAGTCCATAGATGCCGAAAATCTCCCCTTTGCGGACTTTGAACGAGATATCATGAAGCACTGGCTCATACTTGGTAGTCAGATCCCTGACCTCAAGATATTCCTCGCCTGGCTTGTTGTCGATATCAGGGAAACGCTTATCAAGGGAACGGCCTACCATAGCGGAGATAAGCTCATTCATGTTCGTGTCCTTGACAGGCTTCTTGAAGATCATCTTGCCATCGCGGAGAACAGCGACATCATCACATATCTCGAAGATCTCATCCATCTTGTGTGATATATAGACAAATGAGACTCCCTTCTTCCTCAGATCATCGACAATCGAGAACAGCTTCCGCACTTCTCTTTCCGTCAGAGAGCTCGTCGGTTCGTCAAGAACAATGAGCTTGGCATCATAGCTTACAGCCTTAGCGATCTCAACCATCTGGCGCTGCGATACTGACATCGTCCTCATCACAGTCTTGGGATTGACATTCATCTTGAGGCTGGAGAAGAGATTGTTGCTCTCCCTGAGCATCCTTGCCTCATCGACAATGCCACCTTTCTTTGGATAGCGTCCAAGGAAAAGATTATCCATGACAGTGCGGTCAAGACACTGCTGAAGCTCCTGATGCACCATTGCGACACCATTCTCAAGCGCTTCTTTCGGGCTTCTGAATTCAATAGGCTTTCCAAATAGGGAAATCTGCCCCTCATCTTTGGCATAGATGCCGAAGAGGCATTTCATCATCGTGGATTTGCCGGCGCCATTTTCACCCATCAGACCACAGACAGTACCTTCCTGGACAGCAAGATTGATGCCATCAAGGACCTTGTTCTTGCCAAAGGCCTTTGACAGGTTCTTTATTTCCAAAACAGTCTTTCCACTCATCTCAAATCCTTTTTCTCTTTTCCAAGTCAATAATGGCGGAAGCATCTGCTCCCGCCATCATGTATCCGGTTAACGGAATCAGTACTGCAGCTTGTCGAGATAATCCCAGCCAGAGTTCGTCTTAACCATGTTGATGGCATAAGCATCGAAGCTGTTGAGGTTTGTGAATCTGTCAAGACATGATGCTTCGTTCTGTCCATCGCCCTGTACGATTGTGAGATCGATGTTCATGAGTGGAGCATAGTACTGGAGAGCAGGAACATAGGAAGATGAAAGGAAGTTATCTGCACTGTTGTAGATTGTGAGGATGACTCTCTTTGTCTCGCCATTGATCTTCTTGATACCTGTGTCACGAGCGCCTGCCTGATACTCAGTCCAGTTGTCAGCTGTAACGCCAGTGTTCTGAGCAAGAAGTGCCTTTGTCTCTGGGACATATTCCATATCTGCGGAAATCTTGTTGCCATACTGATCAGGCACAGAGATACCAGCTGTGATGACTGCATCGCCTTCGAGTCCATCAAGAAGGTTCCTGATAACCTGGAGAGTACCAGCAGCCTGTGCGTCTACGTTCTGAGAAACAGTTCCTGTAAGGCGGCCTGCACCGATAGCCTCGATAGCATCAGCGTTTGCATCATATCCGAAGATTGGAACGCCTTCTGGATAGTTGGAAGCCTGGAGACAGCCCATTGCCATACCATCGTTGTTGGAGATGACCATATCAATCTGGTCGCCAAGTGATGTTGCCCAGTTGAGCATAGCATCTGTTGCTGCATTTGCGTTCCATGTAGATCCATCAAGACCTGTCATAGCCATAGAAGCAAGCTCTACAACCTTCATCTCTGTTCCGCCAACGTTGGCAGAGCCTTCCTGAGCCTGACCAGGATCTGTTGAGCCATTCCATGTTCCGAGAGCTTCTCTTACGCCCTGTGTTCTTGCCTTAGAGTCATTGTGGCCTACGTCACCAATGCAGAGAACATATCCGATGACTCCATCGCCATTGCGGTCAAGAGTTGCAGGATCAGCTGTTGCAAGGTAATCAGTAACGAGTGTGCCCTGTACTGCACCGCCGCCAGCTGCGTCAAATCCAACATAATATGTCTTGTCGTTCCAGTTCATGACATCCATCATGATTTCGCCAGTTGTAGGATCGGATGGCTGTCTGTTGAAGAAAATAACAGGCTTGGCAGCATTGCCAACAGGAGCTGCAGCCCCTTCCTGTGCGCCACTTGCGAAAACAGTTCCGATGCAGACTGCAAGAACGATCATTGCAGTTAGGATCTTTTTCATAAAGTAACCTCCATATGCGCAAAATACGGTTTAAGTTTTACCTCTGGAAATAGAATCTCACGGAAATCTGATTAGCGGTAAGGAAATTTTTCAGAAATACATTATATTTTTTGGCAATTTGCATGAAACATTGTTCCATAAATCAGAACAATCTATCAGATTTGATGAACTCAGCAAGGTCCTGATGAATTATCCCATCGTGGTTCCGTTCTGGAATCCGGGACCAGAAAACATTCCCGACAATCCCGTATCCGTATTCTCAGGTAAAACAGCCACAGCAACTCTGATATGCAAAACCTGCCACGGAACAGACATCCTTGCAAGAAATATCGATTCAGACAATTTCAGATATGTATTCATATCCCTGGAATCTTCTTGGAATCCCGCCCCAGCCCTGCATCATAATCAGATCTCCCGGATGATGAAGACATACGGCATAATCAAATTCCCACTAACAATTTGCTGAAGCGTGGATTCCAATGCAGATTTGATTCTGACCGAAGCCAAAGCCCCTGTGATGATTCCGCTGACAGAATTACTCATTACATTACCTTGTTTACAATCGACAGTACTGTCTTTGCGACATCCACGGCTTTCGTCAGATCGATATCCGAAGGCTCTCCATCGATATAAAGCACAGGAGTCGCTGCCATGGAGAATATATCCAGATATGAAAGAGAAGCATCTGAAAGCGCAACAGAAACAAATGCCAATGTATCGATAAGATCTGTTGCATTATTCTCTTCAGCAAATGCCATGACATCCTCATAGCCTGCGCCTTCTGGCAATCCTAGAATACTGCCGAATGGCGATCTGATGATCAGGGATGTCACTATTCTCCTTGCTGTCTCGAAATCATAGGATTCCATATATGCATATACGTCATCTCTATTGAAGAAGAACTTCATATCGATGCTGCTGTTTGAAAGTTCTGTACTTCCAGATACCGAGATATCATCAGTATCGATTGCAAGAGTAATAATTGAATCATCATAGAATGATGCAGATATAACTGCGCTTCCATCGATTGCTGTCGTCATCTCTTCCTTGCCATCCATATAGCTGAGAGATACATCATCATAGGAAATTCCAAGAGACAGTCTGCCTTCATCAGCATTCCATGATGGAGCAAATGATATGCTTCCTGAAGCTGATACCGGAACGAAATCCTCCCTTGAGCTATAGATTCCGTAGGCATCCCAGGCAAAGCCAGTAATACGTATTGGGTTTGAAGAGAATGCACGCTGAAGCATTATGCCTGAATCCTGTACCCTCTCAGGCAGTGTCAGGAGGAAGAGCTCATCATCTGAAAGGCTATCTGCATCTGCAGTTTCGCCCATTGAGCCTATGGCTATAAAGGCAGGAGATGCAAGCGATGCTACAGCAAGAGGTTCTGCCGCAGACAAAACAGACAATGAAATCAATACAGATGCAAAAACAAGAATCAGCTTCTTCATATAGCTATGATATAAACAAAGTGTCTCAAACACTATTACACTTCAAATTTACTCTAGCCTTGAAATAATACTCTGCACATCAGGAACGTAATCATTCCATTGCGTATCGATTTCATTCTTGAGAAACATTATCATATAGAGTGGCAGGCTCAGAATCCTGCCTTCTTCACCTATATTCTTACGAGAAAGCCTGATTGCCCGCTTTACTTTATACCTTGGATTATCCAGAACAGTATTGAGCGATTTCGACTTCGTATTATCGCCGCTCTTCACTTCCACCAGACAGGGCTCTCCCTGATACATAATCACAAAATCAATCTCAAGTGTGTCAGATGGGGAGAAATAGAACAAATTGTGATTCAAGGCCAATAAGCTTGTCGCTATCACATTCTCGTAGAAGGCTCCTTTGAAAATCCCGAGTTCTCCATCGATAATCCGCTTTGCGGTATCATTCTCATACATTGATACAAGCAATCCATTATCATTCATGTAGACTTTGAACTCATTATCGATTGCAAATGCTTTCAATGGGGAATCTATAAGGGAAAGATTATTGCAGAATGTTACAATATCTGCATCTTTCAGCCATAAAAGAGATCCTCCGTATTTCGAAGATCCTTTACCTTTCTCAACAATAGAATACTGGAATTTCTTATAGTCCTTTGCAAGCTGAGTCGGTATTGAATCCATACATCGCAGTATCTTGTTCTTCTCGGATTCACTCGCATACTTAACAACATCCTTTCTATAGTCGTTAATGATGTTCTTATGTATTTTGCTGACTGCTCCGTAGTCCTTTGAAATCGCAAACTGGCTGACAGCTGCAGGCATACCCCCGACTGCGATATATAGCGAAAAGAATTTAAGCATAGCTTCGTGGACATATTGATCTACGGGCTTTCGCTCAACAAAACAATTATGCAGCGATTCTATGATTCTATTGTCGATTCCCATTGCCCACAGGAACTCTTCAAAATCCAGAGGCAGCATCTTAACTGTCTCTGTGTATCCAACAGGAAAAGAAGGAACATCCCTATACTCAATACCAAGCAAGGAACCAGAGGCAATAACATCAAATCTATTATCGTGAGCAAGAAATTTCAGTGCTGTACGCGCATTGGGACAATTCTGTATCTCATCCAGGAAAATCAAAGTCTTCCCATTTACTATTTTCTTTCCAGGATATGCCAAGGATAAACGGAAAAGAATCTCATCTGCATCAAGGGAATCAGAGAAAACATCCTGAAGATCAGGCCTGAGAAAGAAATTCAGGTCAAATACCGCTTCATAATTCGCTTCCGCAAAAGCCTTGATAGATGTTGTTTTCCCGACCTGACGTGCCCCTTCTACGACAAGAGGAAGTCTGTCAGGATCAGATTTCCATTTCAAAAATGTATCTGTAATCTTCCGTTTAAGCATACCAATCTATAATAGCATATATTATAAATAGTTAAATATCAATGACCACAATTTTAACGACGAATAATAGGCACTACACCACAATTTTGACGACGAATAATGGTCAATACATCGCAATTTTGACGACGAATATTCCAGGCTAAACCACAATTTCAACGACGAATGATAGTAATTCCAGTGAAGAAAAATGACCCGGTTTCCCGGGCCATTCGATGCATTGGTTATATGCTTAGAGAATCTCACCAAGGAGCTCACCGCACTTCTGATAGAAGGAGAGCCTATCCTTTGCGTCGATCTCAGCCTGAGCAAAGAGCTTATCAGCATCCTCTGGGTTTGTCTTGTACAGAGATGAGTACCTGACCTCTCCCTTGATGAATTCCTGATAATCGCCAGTTGCCGGCTTTGTCTCCCAGATGAATCTCTTGCCTTCCTCAAGCTGCGGGTTGAAGCGATACAGTGGCCAGTATCCTGCTTCTACAGCCTTCTTTGCCTCGACCTGTGAGTATCTCATATTGATACCATGGTTGATACAAGGAGCATAGCAGAAGACGATTGATGGTCCCTGATAAGCTACAGCTTCCTGGAGAGCCTTCTGTGTCTGGAGTCTGTTGTAACCAAGAGCAACAGAAGCGACATATGCATGGCCATAAGTCATAAGCATGAAGCCCATGTTCTTCTTGCCGACCTTCTTACCAGCATTAGCGAACTTAGCTACAGCTGCCATAGGTGTTGACTTGGAAGCCTGTCCGCCTGTGTTGGAGTAAACCTCTGTATCGAGAACAAGAATCGTAACGTTCTTGCCAGATGCGATGACATGGTCCACGCCGCCATAGCCGATATCGTAAGCCCATCCGTCACCACCGATGATGATGACATCCTTCTCGGAGAAGTAGTCCTGCAGCTCGATGATCTTATCAAGGAGAGCCTGAGACTCTGCGTCTGCTGCCTTCTCCTTAGCAAGAACAGCCTGGACTTCCTTCTGAGCTGTGATGGAATCCTCTGATGTGTTGTCTGTCCAGAGTGAGTAGCACTTCTCGATAGCTGCCTTGAGCTCAGCAGAACATCCCTTAGCCATAAGTGCATCGCACTTCATGCGGAGGAGCTGTCTGTTGGAATCAACAGCAAGCCTCATACCGAGACCATACTCAGCATTGTCCTCGAACAGTGAGTTGCCCCATGCTGGTCCACGTCCGTCAGCTCTCTTTGTGTAAGGGATTGTCGGGAATGTACCAGAGTAGATTGAAGAACAACCTGTTGCGTTAGCAATGATTGCCCTCTCGCCGGAAATCTGCGAAAGCATCTTCACATATGGTGTCTCGCCACAACCTGCACATGCACCGGAGAACTCGAAGAGCGGCTGCTTGAACTGCAGACCCTTTACTGTTCCCATGTTGAGGCCGTCGAGGTTGTCGTATGTGAGAGATTCGAAGAACTCTGCGTTCTTTGTCTCGCCTGCTTCCCTTTCGTCAACAAGCGGCCTGAACTCAAGAGCCTTCTCCTTAGCAGGACATGCTTCGATACATACGCCACAGCCCTGGCAATCCTCTGGATATACCTGGATCTTGAACATCAGGTTCCTGTCGTTCTTTGTGTTGGACTTGATGGCAACGAATGTTGATGGTGCCTTCTCCATATCCTCTGGAGTAATCTGCTTTGCGCGGATTGCAGCATGCGGACATGACTGTACACACTGGTTACACTGGATACACTTTGTGCTGTCCCAGTGAGGAATGTAAGCAGCAACACCTCTCTTCTCAAGCTTTGTCGTTCCTGTAGGAAGCTTGCCATCGAAGGACATAGCAGATACAGGAATGTCATTGCCCTCAAGGTGCATGATGCGCTCGATGACATCCTTTGTGAACTGATCAGCATCATCTGGGATAAGCCTTGCTGGCTCATACCACTTGGTTGCCTTCTCAGGAACCTTGACCTCTATGAGAGCTGCTGATGCGCCATCGACTGCTGCCCAGTTCTTGTTGACGACATCCTCGCCCTTCTTGAGGAAGGTCTTCTTGATGTACTTCTTGATGAGCTCAATAGCCTCTGCCTCTGGCAGTACATTTGCAATCTTGAAGAATGCAGCCTGCATGACAGTGTTGATTCTTGAGCCGAGGCCTACGCTTCTTGCAATCTCAAGTGCGTTGATATTGTAGAAGTGGATGTGCTTGTTGATGATCTGCTCCTGCATATCCTTTGTGAGGTGCTCAAACACTTCATCAGAAGGAATCTGGCTGTTGAGGAGGAATGTACCGCCTTCCTTGAGAGCAGAAAGCATATCATAGCGGCCAATATAAGCTGGATTGTGGCATGCTACGAAGTCAGCATGGTCAATGAGCCATGGCATATCGAGCTTGCCCTTTCCGAATCTGAGGTGAGAGATTGTGATACCGCCGGACTTCTTCGAGTCATATGCGAAGTAAGCCTGAGCGTTCATATCTGTATTGTCTCCGATGATCTTGATGGAGTTCTTGTTAGCACCAACTGTACCATCAGAACCAAGACCCCAGAACATACAGGAAACAACGCCCTGTGGAGTGACGTCGATCTTGTCACCTACTGGGATTGAGAGATGTGTCACATCATCATCGATGCCGACTGTGAAGCCATGCCATGCATCATCGCGGACCATGAAGTCATAGACAGCCTTTGCATGTGTAGGTGTGAAGTCCTTCGAGGAAAGACCATAGCGGCCACCGATAACCTTGATGCCTGTTCTCTTCTGCTGGTCAAGAGCAGCAACGACATCAAGATAGAGAGGATCGCCGATTGCACCTGGCTCCTTTGTCCTGTCGAGAACTGCGATTCTCTTTACAGTCTCAGGAATAGCTGCAACAAGGTGCTCTGCGGAGAATGGTCTGTAGAGACGAACCTTGACGAGGCCGACCTTTCCGCCGTTCTTGTTGATGTAGTCTACAACCCACTCGAATGTGTCAGCTGCAGAACCCATGATGATTACGACATCTGTTGCATCTGGAGCACCGACATAGTCAAAGAGGTGGTACTGTCTTCCTGTGATGGAAGCAACCTTGTCCATGTACTTCTGGACAATGCCCGGAATTGCATCATAGTACTTGTTGACTGTCTCTCTTCCCTGGAAGTAGACGTCTTCGTTCTGTGCTGCAACCTTTGTCATCGGGTGCTCTGGGCGCTGAGCGCGTGAACGGAAGCGCTCGATGTACTTCTCATCAAGAATTGACCTGATGTCATCGTAGGAGATTTCCTCGACCTTCTGGATCTCGTGTGATGTCCTGAATCCATCGAAGAATGCGAGGAACGGCACCTGAGCCTCAAGTGTCGAGAGATGAGCGACAAGAGCCATGTCCATCGTCTCCTGGATAGATGATGCACATGTCATTGCAAAGCCTGTGTTGCGGCAAGCCATAACATCGGAATGATCACCGAAAATCGAAAGTGACTGTGCTGCGAGAGCTCTTGCCGATACATGGAAGACTGTAGGAATCATTTCACCTGCAATCTTGTACATGTTAGGAATCATCAGCAGAAGTCCCTGAGATGCTGTGAATGTTGTTGTAAGCGCACCAGCAGAGAGAGCTCCATGCACTGCACCAGCAGCACCTGCCTCAGACTGCATTTCCATGATGTCTACCGTCTTGCCCCAGAGGTTCTCGCGGCCCGTGGATGCCCACTGGTCTGCATACTCACCCATCGGGGATGAAGGTGTGATTGGGTAGATCGCGGCTACATCGCTGAATGCATATGCTATATGCGCTGCAGCGGTATTTCCGTCAATTGTTACCATTTTCTTGTCAGCCATTCTATTCTCCTAATTCTGTTTATGGCAAAAACCATAACAAAGAGTATTTGCAATTATGCAGGATACTCCAACAATGTGAAGTTGGCAATAAAAAGAGAAAAAAGAGGACAACAAAACAGAGGGAAGGAAGAGGATGCTGGCTCTTCAGCCGCCTCGGACAGCACCGGAATTCGTCCGAATCATGGCCTGAGCCTCCTCTTCCCGCCTCCTGAATGACTTGGTTAGCTATGGCTAACTAAAATCTAGCACAGACTCATTCTTTTAGTCAATATGTTTTTCTATTTCTTCTTGCCGGAAATCACAAACATGATTATCTCATGCTCCTGAGGAGGAATTTTATGAAATTCAGAAATTTGATTGATCACAATACTTCAAAGATGGGAAAAGCCATGTTCGGCATCTCCAATGCAGATAGTGCAATCAACTATAACAAGATCATCGGAAACAAAAGTGCGATGCGCTCTGCCATAGGACGCAAAGGCGGATACACTGCAAGCCTGAACGGGGCACTGAGGAAGTCTCGCAATCACTAAAAGGAACTATATAACAAAGATACTCCCCCGGGTCAGAGCCGAGGGAGCCTTGCATCAGTAACCAAGCTGGCACATCGCATCAGCCACCTTTATGAAACCTGCGATATTGGCTCCTTTGGCGTAGTCGATATAGCCATCTTCCTCCCTGCCATATCTTACACATTCATCATGAATCGACTTCATTATCGTCCTGAGCCTTGAGTCGACTTCCTCGGCTGACCAATGAATATGCATGGCATTCTGGCTCATCTCAAGGCCAGAGACCGCGACACCACCAGCATTCGCAG
>CALXLA010000005.1 GCA_944389075.1 uncultured Spirochaetaceae bacterium | reverse complement strand
CCACATAAAGCAGCAAATGTACCGCTCTCAAGTGTCATAGATATATCATCGAGAATGAGTCTGCCACCAATGGACAGCGTGAGGTTCTCAATCTGAAGTCCCTTTTCCATGGAGCAGAGAATATCATTAGTCGAATGCATTTGTAAACCATATTCAAATATAAAGTTTACAAATGTTCTGAGTGTTATTGCAGTATGGACGCAATAAGTTACAATACTATTTCAGGATTCGCTCTGCAACGAGAACTTACATTGATTCCCAGAAATAAGCCCTGCCTTTATTTATGTCCTTTCTCTCATCTATCGGCAGATACCTGGATATCCTTTCCTCAATCTGTTTCATGGAAAGGCTTTTCTGCCTGGCTTTCACTATATTGACTCTGACTCTATGTAGCTATAGTACTCTCTGCTGAAGGAGCTACTACAGAATCTTTGCTAAGCAATGATACGACATCTTCTTTCTTTGGGAGTCTGGAGATATCGACAAGAGATGGATTCTGCACATTGTCCATGATTATGTCATCAGCAGCATACAGACTGGATACTCCCAGGCGGAAAAGATCATGGAAGCTGGCTATCTCTCCTCCGAAATGTAACATGCTGTTACCTGTGTCGAATATAGGGGCTGGTCCTATCGCTTCCAGTGTATTGCTATTGCTGAGAAACCCATAGTTGCTTGGTCTAATCAGTTATGTTCTCGATTTGAAAAAACCTCTTGCTATCTACTGATAACAAGAGGTCTGATATCGTGCGGTCGACTGGACTTGAACCAGCATAGCCTTTCGACCACTAGCACCTCAAGCTAGCGTGTCTACCAATTCCACCACGACCGCTCAACTGGTACTGCCATAAGATAGTCCTTTTTTTATCCTGAGTCAACTATCTTAGTCAAGAAATTTTATTTATTTTTCATTTATTTACAATATAAATAATTAATCGAATAAATAGTAATACTGATGATTGTTTTAAGCTGGTTTGCGATCAGTTTTTCTAAAAGAAGAGGCGGTACTTGCTGTCGGGCTCCAATTGCCATCATGAGTTACTGCCTCTGTCTCAAGTCTAGATAAATACTTTTGATTAAAGCACCTTCTCCAGAAATGCCTTCACAGTGCCATAGTATTTCTCCGGATCTGTGTATTCAGACTCCGCATGTCTTGCACCAGGTATCTCAAGCTTCTCCCTGTATCCCCTGCTCTTCGCATTGTAGTTGATATCAAGCATCCGGAATGCCACAAACCTGTCCTCCGTACCATGTATGAACAGCATCGGTATATCCGTCTTCGAAAGCTGCTTGATGCTGGACGCCTCCTTTGCGCTGTATCCGGCTTTCAGCTTCATCACACCAGAACAGAAATCCATAAGGGGAAATGCAGGAAGATGGAAAAGAACCTTGAGCTCATCTGCGAAGATATCCCAGACAGATGTATAGCCGCAGTCCTCGACGACAGCCTTCAATGCAGGATGGTTATCTCCTGCAGCCATCATCACAGTAGCAGCTCCCATCGATACGCCATGCAATATGATCTCAGGTTCATCGATGACCGTGGAAAGCCAGTCCATCCATCTGGAGATATCCTTCCTGTCAAGCCATCCCATTCCGATGTACTTACCTTCACTCTCCCCATGTGCACGATTATCAGGAAGAAGCACTGAATAGCCCCAGCTATGATATTTGGCAGCAAGTGTCATCATGTTCCCATGATCTCCCATATAACCATGAACAAGTATCACGCACTTTCTGCTGCCATTATTCGGGTAGTACCAGCCTTTCAGCTTAAGGCCATCCTCTGATTCTATATATGAGATCATGCATTTTGAATTATCCCTGAAGATCTCAGCCTCTTCCTCAAGTCTCTTTCTATTCTCCTCATACATAGTATTTCCAGAACTACCGCCTTCAGGATTGAATGATTCAGAAGGACGCTCCTTTCGCAGGATCGCATAGTTTACGAAATAAGACCCGATGATATATGAGATGAGCAGCAATGCAGCTGCGATTATCAGAAAAACAGCCATAAGCAAATACTATCTGATTATCTGGAATTCAGGAACTTCTTTTCTTTTGATGCAAATTTTCAGAAAAGTTCATCATACCTATTGATTTTCCTTCTCATCTCAGCTATCCTCTCACTGTTGTTTGGCGAGATAGCTCAGTTGGTAGAGCAAGCGGCTCATATCCGCTCGGTCAGGGGTCCGAGTCCCTTTCTCGCTAAAAGCCCGAGGAAATCCTCGGGTTTTCTTTTTGACGTAGCAAATACAATTCATCAAAAACCTTATGGCTTTGGAATTTATTCCTTGCAATACATGAAATAATTTTATTCATTCATATTCCGGAGCAGCAAATATGACAAATAATGAATTCCTGTTCCGGAATATTCAATCAGATAATAGTATTTCTTAAAATCCCAAGTTTCTCGATCTCAATCTCTACGACATCGCCTTTCTTCATACCTGAGATTCCTCCTGGAGTTCCTGTTGATATCACATCACCGGGAAGAAGCGTCATGACATGGGAAAGATATGATACAAGATAAGGTATCGAGAAGATGAGATTGGATGTCCGGGACATCTGCTTTGTCTCTCCGTTGACCCTGCTTGTTATCATCAGGTCCCTGCCATCCGTATCTGTCTCGATATAAGGCCCAAGGGGCAGAAACGTATCAAAGCATTTCGCGACAGTCCACTGCCCGTTCTTAGGCTGCAGGTCCCTTGCGGTCACATCATTGGCAATTGTCATTCCAAGGATGTAATCATATGCATCTTCTTCAGAAACATTATGGCAGACCTTTCCGATGACAACGGCAAGCTCTGCCTCGTAATCAAGCCTGTGGCACATATCCGGATAGATTATGCCACCTCCATATCCAAGCTGGCACGTTGATGGTTTCATGAACACAACAGGAGTCTCTGGAATCGGAAGGCCGAATTCCTCAGCATGGTCCCTGTAATTCAGCCCGATGCACACAGCTTTTGAAAAATCGACAGGGGAAAGAAGCTTAAGGCCATCAAGCTTCAATACCTCACCTGTCCTCTCGTAGCTCTCATAAGGAGCTCTGTCTATCGTGATGAAATCATTTCCCTCGACTATTCCGTATCTGATGATTCCATCAGAACCTTCAGCTCTTGAATACTTCATAAGGAAAATATCTCACTTAACAGATTGTTCTGCAACCTTACAGCAGCCGTGTCCCATGAGTTATGGCATCATCAATCACCGCATCAGGCCATACAGATGCCTGGACCTCCCCGATGTGTGCCTTGTGAAGAAGGAACATGCAGAGTCTGGACTGGCCTACACCACCACCGATTGTCTGCGGGAATTCACCTGCAATGAGGCGCTTATGCCAGTAGAGCTCCCTGCGTTCCATGCAGTCCCTTATCTCAAGCTGCCTCAGGAGGGATTCCCTGTCGACTCTGATGCCCATGCTGGAAAGCTCAAGCGATGACTCACGTACAGTATCCCACACGATGATATCGCCATTGAGCCCATGATAGCCATCCATAGTTTCAGTTGACCAGTCATCATAGTCAGGAGCACGTCCAGAGTGAGGTGGATTGCCATACCCTATTCCGATAAGGAACACTGCACCATATCGCCTTGCCAGTTCCACTTCCCTTTCCTGAGGAGTGAGTTCCGGATACATCTTCTCCGCCTCTTCAGTATGAATGAATGTGATATCCTCAGGAAGCGTGTCCTCAAGAACAGGATAGTCCTCGCTCAGAAGGAATGCTGTCCTCTTGATTGCATAATATATAGCCCTTACCGTGCTCTTGAGATAATCGAGATTCCTATCCTCAGGAAGCATCACCTTCTCCCAATCCCACTGATCGACATAGATTGAATGAATCGCATCGATATCATCATCAGGACGGAGGGCATTCATATCCGTATATATTCCACGGCCAACAGGCACATTGTAATCAGCAAGCGCCATTCTCTTCCACTTGGCAAGTGACTGGACTATCTCCATCCCCTTCGAGTTGAGATTCCGCACAGTGAATCTGACAGGATTCTCCACACCATTGAGATCATCGTTTATGCCGGATCCTGATGGTACGAATATCGGGGAAGTGACCCTCGACAGCTTCAGAGCCCCTGAGAGCTCTTTCTCGAATGTATCCTTTGCATCTTTTATCGCTTTTTCCGTTGCATGCTGATCAAGCAACGACTTATAGTCCTCTGGGAAAAACATGGTCCCTCCTGAATTCCACTGAATGATAATAGAAAACCTGTCCGCAAGGCAATTGCCGGGAAATCAGCGGATTGCACCATCCATGCCAGCTAAATATAATACGTCAGGAGACTTTATGAAGAAATTCACATCAGAATTCAGGAAATTCATCTCACGCGGGAATGTAGTCGATATGGCTACAGGTATGGTTATCGGTGCATCATTCACGGCAATCGTGAATTCGCTTGTCAATGACATCATAATGCCGATCGTCGGAGTTCTCATCGGCGGCGTTGATTTCTCATCATTCAGGATCGTACTCAAAGCCGCAACGGAAACAGAACCAGCTGTCACTCTCAACTACGGGACATTCGTAAACACGATCATCACGTTCCTCATAGTATCCTTTGCTATCTTCTGCGTAGTGAAGTCAATGAACAAACTCCATGAGAAGCAGAAATCAGCTGCAGCAAAGGACGCACCAGCCCCCGCAGCGCCTCCTGCCGATATCCAGCTTCTGACGGAAATCAGGGATCTCCTGAAGAACCAGAACAGCTAAAGAATGCGCCGCAGCATGTATGATTTGCTGCGGCCTTAGTTTCAATATTATCTTTTTGTTAATCATAATTGCTTATAAAAGTTAAAATTAAATATGCAAAGCTTAAGGTATTGACTACTTGTTCCTAATTCACTAGATTACCTGATGACAAAAGGAAGGTTCGAAGGAGAGTCTGAAATGACAGAAAACGAAAAGAACCTTATAAACAAAGCTACTGGCAACCTTTTCTCATCGCAGATCAATCCGATTTATGCCAGTATACAGAACTACAGGAAGTTCCTCTCTTCCAAGGAAGGGACAAAGCTCACATTCCCTGAAGCAGTTGACCACTGGGTAATGGACATCGAAGAACCCATAATAAGCACAATCTACAGCGATTCTGTGATAAAAGCCGCTATGGGGAATATGCGCTATAATCTCTTCTTTGAGCTTCTTTACAGAACAGAGCTCAACAACTATGTCTTCAGCAAGGATGAGGCAAGGAAGTCTGCTATAAGAAGAAGCTCGGGATTGAGATGCCATATCGCAAGAATGATGGCATGAAAATGAAAAATCTCTCCAGGAGCTATTTACACGCTTATTCAAAGCATGTATACTCCTAGAGTCGTTCGGAGGATTAGCTCAGCGGGAGAGCGCTTGCCTTACAAGCAAGATGTCACAAGTTCAATCCTTGTATCCTCCACTCAGAAGTCTCCTTCCATGAAGGAGGCTTTTCTTTTTCTCCAGATACCCCATCCATTGCATGAACATCTGATACTGTTGATTATCTGATGTGATTCATATTCATCATTGCAACAATATTCTTATTTATCTAATCTATATGACTTCGATATAATATATCTGTGATTTATCAAAGTATACATATCATAACAATACAAAAATACTAGATATTTTATATATAGATAATAGAGCCTGCCACCTTTTTAAGGATGGCAGGATTTACTCAGTTCTCCAGTCTTCTCATTGCTTTCAGACGCGAGAAGAAAAGACAGACAAGTACGCCAAACACTCCTATGACAGCAAAGAGAAATGCGGCACCTGATCCTTTCCCCGTTCCGAAGAGCTGATTCAGCACTGTACCATGCATACCCGACATAAACGGCTCAAACACGGCATCCACCAGTATGCCGCCTGCAAGATAACCCAGAGGTATTGTAAAGAACTGCAGCATATTGCGTGCAGAATACACTCTGCCCTGTATATCCTGGGGAATGCTGCTTCGCATCAATGCATCGAGATTGGCATTCATGACAGGTATGCAGATCCATCCAAGAAATGCTCCTATGCACCAGATTGCAGGTTGCCTGGAAAAAGCAAGCATGAAATTCTCCGTGCCCATTGCTATGAAAAGAGAATGCGTTATCGCCTTTACCCTGCTTTTCGGAACTGGGAGCATAGCGGCAATTGCGCTTCCCACGATCATCGCTATACCGGATACGGACTGGATAGATGCAAGCATCGCCTCATTTCCGAAATTCAGGACCATAGCAGGCAGAGCCGCATTGTAGATGGAAGCTATGAAATTGATCGCCGCAAGAAAAAGCATCACCTGAAGGACACCTGCATTCCTGGAAAGGAAAGTGGCGGCTTCCTTGAGTCCAGATCCGGCCGGAAGTCCATCATAGACTGCATTCACCGTCTTGGGAATCTTTACGAAGAAGATCAGAGAAATAGCGGAAATCGCGAAGGCCAGGAGATCCACGGCGATCACACAAGGCAATCCACCTGCGGAATACAGAGCTGCAGCTATTGCAGGAGATGCCATGTTGATTATGCTGTATGCAAGTGCATTCAGGCTTCCCGCTTTCTGATACTTATCCTCTGGAGTGACAAGCGTGACAGCGACTTCACTTGCAGGCTGCTGGAATGTCTGGGCAGTCCCGATAAATGCATTAATGAGATAAAGATGCCAGAACCTGAGAGATCCTGAGAGCCATATAAGCAGAATTGCAAGCGTGCACATTGCAGCGGCGGTATCAGCGGCCAATATGAGTCTCTTCTTGTCCAGCCTGTCAGTAAGAGCACCAACAGGAAGGGAAAGAAGTATATATGGTACATATGACGATACTGTAAGAAGTGCCGTGCTCAGGGCTGAACCTGTCTCCCCATAAGACCAGAGAATCAGCGCAAATGGCGTAAGCGAAGAACCAAGGCGCGAAAGCGTCTGGGTTGACCATAATACTATGAAATTTGTGAAATTCTTTTCGTCTTTCATTGCTTTGCTCCTATGATGTCTGGAAGCAAAGCCTGGCGGACTCATAAATGCTCCATGCTGCCGTCCGCTTCAGGCCTTGCAGGGAGCGCTTGCAATGCAGAGCATATGAATTCTCCTTATGTGCAGATAGCTTATCCCATATTCTCTCATCACGCAATGCTGCAATGCGTGCTATCATATGCGGTATGAAGAGATTCATTGCATTTGGTGAGATTCTGTTCGATTGCTTCAATGACCACAGCGTTCTTGGAGGCGCACCTCTGAATGTAGCTTATCATGCGGCATCGCTTGGAATGGATTCGATGATCATAAGCGCAGTCGGCGATGATGAGCTTGGGCATATTGCTATTGAAAGCATCAAGGAAAAAAGAATAGATACATCATCAATCGCGATACTCGGAGATGTTCCGACAGGACGTGCCGATATCACAATGAATGGAAAGGACGCGGATTATGAATTCAACTGTCCTGCCGCCTGGGATGAAATTCCATATCCGGAGCATCTTCCAGAATGTACGGATGTGATATACTTCGGAACTCTTGCGCAGAGAAGCAGGAAAAGCAGGAAAACGCTCAAGGAAGTGCTTTCCTCTGTAAAAGCAGGACATGTGTTCTTCGATGTGAACATAAGGAAGGATTTCTATACGCGTGAAATCATCGAAGAAGGCCTAGGGGCTGCAACGATTCTGAAGATGAACGAGGATGAGCTGCCACTGATCTCATCGCTTCTCGGAATCGGAGGAAATTCAATCGAAAGACTTATTTCCGGATATTCACTCGAGATGATACTCCTTACGGAAGGAAAGAAAGGCACAACGCTCTACTCATCAGATGGCTCCGTTCTCCATCAGGATACAAGAAATGTGGCTATTGTCGACACAGTCGGCGCTGGCGACAGTCTGTCCGGAGGATTCATCGCCGCCCTTGTCTCGACTGGCGACAAGAAAGAAGCAGTAAGGCTGGGAAGCATGCTTGCTGATTTCGTTGTCACGAGAAGAGGGGGGACTCCAGAATATACAAAGGAAGTGGAAGAGGCCTTCAGGCTCTCTTTCTGACCTCCTCTATTATGATGTCCACAATCTCCTCAGGCGTCTTATCATCTGTTGGGATCACAATATCCGCAGTCTCTTCTGCTTTTGTATTGTCGATGCCATAAATCTTCATATACCTGGCAGTGTCATTGCTGTCGCGCTGTACTGTCTGATTGTAGCGCTCTTCGAAAGTACCGCCCTCTCGTCTCAATATGCGATTCGCCCTGGTCTCTGCCGTAGCTGTCAGATAGACCTTTAGATCAGCTTTATCAAGCATCCATATCGCAAGCCGTGAGCCAAGAACGCAGTTCTCTTCATGCATCGCCATCTCCACCTGCCTTCTGTCGAGCTCCCTGTCAATTGAATAATCATCCTCGGCCATGCGGCAGAACGTCCAGAAATCGACGCCGCGCTCTTCAGCCATCTGCCTGAATGTGAAGTTGATCATCTTATAGCCAAGCTTCTCGGCAAGAAGCCTTGTGACTGTCGTATTGCCGCATCCGCTCCTCGATGAAATCGCAATTCTCATTCTATATTCCTCACCTGCTCTCTTATATCTTCGATGTTATCCTTCATATTCACAACTGCAAGGTTTATCTCAACAAGCTGGCTCTTTGATGCGATGGTGTTGCATTCCCTCTGCATTTCCTGACAGAGAAAATCGAGCTTCTTGCCAACAGGCTCTGAAGATGAAAGAAGTTTCCAGTACTCCTTGAGATGGACCTTGAGTCTGGAGACTTCCTCATTGATCGAATAGCGAACCAGAATCGCAGCAAGCTCTGTCATGAATACAGCCTGATCCGGCTTGTCGCCTGAAAGCTTGCTGAACTTGTCCTGAAGGAGCTTTGAGTAATGCTCTTCAAGCTCATCAGCCCTTGCCTCAACAAACTCAAGGGATTCCTCGAATGAACTACCAAGTTTAGAAAGGTCCTGCTTTGTTCCCTCGCCTTCCCTGTCCTTAGCCTCATCAAGCATCGAGAGGCAGTGCTCAAGACATTCATCAAGTCCTTCCTTGTAACGCTCTGCATCAGTCTCCTTGTCATGCGCTATAAGGCCATCTATCGAAGCATAATCAGAGAATGCTGGCTTAAGGCCTGTCTCTTTCCCTATTTCGGAAAAGACCGAGATATATGATGAGAGAAGCCCCTTGTCAAGGCTGAGGGTCTCTTCGGATTCAAGCATCCTGAGCTTGAGCGAGAACTCAATATGACCGCGTTTCGCAACGCTCTTTATCTTCTCGTCTATATAGCTTTCATATGCCTGAAGAACAGGTGAAAGATATTTAGAGATCTCAAGGTATCTGTTGTTATAGCTCTTTATCTCAGACTCGATCACATAGCCATCGGCCCTGTATGCCCAGTGGCCATAGCCCGTCATGCTTCTCATTGCACATCTCCTATAGCGATTATGGAAATATCATCAGAACCTGTTGCCTTCGCATATTCGATAGCTTCCCCAGGCGTCTTCACCATGACAGCACCAGCAAGCCGCCTTGGAACAGGAGAGAACACGATATTGTCCAAAGCCTTCGCAAATGATGCGAATTCAGGAATGTCCCTATCTCCTACTACGGCAACATAATCTGCAGAAGAGAGGGCAGATGCCCATGATGATGGGGATGAGAGGACTGAGAGCGAAGGAAAGACAACAAAGACGCCGCCTTTATCCAGATACCGCCTCAAAGCCTTCTGGTCTTTGATCCTCAGGACAGATTCAGGTATGAAAAATGAGGGCGTACTGAAGTACTCCCTCACTCTGCTGCTGTCCTTGCTTTTCCTGAACAGCATCTTACTTGGAAAGCTTGGAATTGCATTCCTTGCAGATCTTGACCTTGTTTCCGTCGATTTCCTTCTCGTAAAGGCACTTGATAGCAGTTCTCTTGCAGACTGGGCATGTAGCTCTTCCGTTGTTGAACTGATCGCGGATACCGGTTCCTCTATGTGCTTTGGACATCTTCTTCTCCTTTGACTGACGTATCTTTGGAGACTATACCCAAATAATGGCTAGAGGTCAATTGCCCTGAGGGGCTTTTGTCTCTTTGCCAGTGCCCGGATCTATTGTCTCAGCCTTGGCATCTTCTGCCTCGGCCTTGGCTTTCTCAGCCTCTGCCATATTAGCCTTATGCTCCTTCTCCTTCAGAGTCTTATCCTTCCTGTCATGGACCTGAAGGATGGCGAAGATGACCATCATCACAAGACCTGAATTGAATACCACATGTCCAAAATGCGCCAGGGCATTTCCTTCAGCAGGCAGGAGATTATATGTATATCTGTAGGAATAATAATAGAAACCGCCATCATGGTGATAATAGGCATGATGCACATCCGCAACTCCGCAGCCGATCATCACAAGTCCTGCGATAAGCAGGATGATCGAGATTATCAAAACAGCCAATGTACTTTTCTTCATACGACACCTCCATCGCTGTACAGACAGTAAGATACCACCAAATCACAGCAATGAGTGGTTATTCACATAAACTTCAGAGAAAAAGACGACTATCTTCCCTTGACGGCATGAATCGACACTATTCTCCCGAGGTCCGGATTATCATCCTGCTCGATGGCTCTCAGATCAAAGCCTATTATGTTTATGGATTTGACCACATCTGCGACAGGATAGCGCTTCATGAAGACCTTCTTCTCCATGGAATACCAGGAATCCACCTCTTTCTTCTCCGCAACATCGATATGCTCTGAGGAAGGAAACGACAGGAACAGATTCCCGCCATCGGCAAGCGCGTCGTAAAGGGAGAAGAGATAACCGGTAAGCTCATGAGTATCAAGGCTCTGCATGGCAAGGGCAGATATCGCGATATCAAAGCCGGAGCCATCATATCTGCTGAACGGAACATGCACAGTCTCAAGCTCATGGCACTCTTCGGCAGCTTCCTTCAGGACATCCTCATCAGCATCCACAGCTGTCACGCTCGCTGAAGGATAGATTGTCTTCATCAATGGCGCGAAATATGAGGATACGGCACCCGAGAGAAGAATCCTTTCCGTCTTTTCCCTCATGCACCCGAACTCGCCAAGATACCTGAACAGCTCCGCATTATCATAGATCCACATTGCCAATGGGCTTTTCACACTTCCCTCCAGTATGGGCATATATCCTCATATGTACCGTTATCCAGCCTGAAGCCTCCTTTGATGATTCCGAGACTATGGAAACCGAGTTCTTCATACAGATGGCGCGCAGCATCGTTCGACCTCACGACGGCATTGTACTGCAGGATGCGGAAGCCAAGGCGTCCTGCCTCCTTCAGGGAATCGTTGACCAGTTTCTTGCCGATTCCCATACCTCTGAATGAGGGACTCACTGCGTAACTTGCGTTCGCTATGTGGGAACATCTCCCGATATTATTCGGATGAAGTATATAAAGACCTGCAATCTTACCATCGATCTCTGCGACAGCTGTCCTTGACTGTGATGAGAAGAACGGGATGGCATCAGCATGTGTCAGCTCACTATCCTGAGGGAAAGCATTCCCATCCCTTACTACCGCATTCCAGATTTCAGCAATAGGGCCGATGTCCTCCTCTCTGTATTCCCTTATGATCATCCGAGAGCCTCTTCTGCATATTTCATGACACGCTGGGTTATCTTCCTTATGGTCTCTTCCTCAAGGAATGATACGCCTTCCCTGTCAAGCCCCGCAGCCCAGTTTATCGAGAAAGCCACAGCAGCATTCCTTATGCCTGCCTCAACCATAAGCTCAGCCTCTGTCGCAAGAGTCATGCCCACGACATCAGCACCCATCCGCCTGTAAGCCTCGATCTCAGCGGCAGTCTCAAGTCTTGGACCATTTGTGGTGATATATACATTGTCAAAGCTTATCGTGCATCTATCGTTGAAGGCAGCCCGAGCGAAAGCCGCACAAAGGCCCGGATCGAAAGGATTCACCATTGGAGTATGGACAACAGCATCGCTGTCGGAGAATGTATTGTCACGCCCATATGTGAAATCTATGAAGTCCTTTATCAGTCCGATTCTTGATGGAGCAAGCTTCTTCGTTATCGAACCGACAGCATAAATCGATATGGCCTTGCTGACCCCGAGGTCTCTAAGAGCCTGTATATTTGCCTTGTAGTTTATCTTATGAGGCGGAACGGAATGCTCCGGCCTGTGACGTGCGAGGAAAACAACATCATCAGCTATGGATATATATGCTTCCCCATAGCGGTTCCTCACAACTTCAGCATTTGCTGCGAAACGCGGATCCTTGTCGATCCCTGTTCCTCCGATAATAGCTTTCAGAGTACTCCCTCCTTGGTGATTATGCCTTTGACAAGCGATGATGGAATGATATCAAAGCATGGATAGAGCGCGTCAGCAGAGTCCTCGGCTGTCTTCATGCCTCTCGCATTCCTCATCTCATCCTTGCTTCGGTATTCTATTACAATATCGCTGTAGTCAATCGTTTTATCAATAGAAAGAGAGAATGCATAATAAGGAATTCCGTAATAAGCTGCCACAATGGCATCGGAAAGTGTGCCTGCCTTATTCACCACGGTCCTGTCCGACAATGCAAGATCGGATGCTGTCATGACCTTCTGTACAAGTCCCTGGCTCATCACTGATGCGTTCATGGCATCTGCGATGATCATGCATCTGATGCCCATGGCTCTCAGACATGGTTCCGTGAGCCTTGACCCCTGAAGATAGGGCCTTGTCTCCGGAACATATACTGTGATGTCCTTACCATTCCTGACAGCCTTAGCACATGAAAGCATGAATGTATGCTCAGGAAAGCACCTTGTCATTATGCCATCGCCATCAGCTATGAGTTTCTCTCCTATGTCGGAAACGGAATCATATAGTCCGTCATAATAGGAAAAGGCTTCCATTGCGGCATTTTCCGGATCACGGCCATTGCGGACTTCTTCCAGAAGCGCTTCAAGCGTCCGTTTCATCGTCGTATTGGTAGGACGTGCCGACGAGAGTACTCTTACGGCATCTCCGAGGTTACCGCCCTGTCTGGATGTAAGTATGAATGCATTGAGGGCAACCTCAAGCGGTCCTCCTCCCTGGGTGACCATATCCTTGATCGCAGAAGCTGCATCGTGATAATCATGACAGGCGACTTCCTTCTTCTCGAAGGGAAGGAACCGCCTGTCTGTTATAAAGAGAACATCATCATCCAGCCTTGAGATATTCTCGTGCCTCAGAAATGGTGGCAGAAGTTCTTCCATGGTCCGATGATACATGAATATCATCAGGCTGGAAAGAACTCAGCGATACACTTCTCCGCGGAGGATGATCCTCGATATATTGATATCCTCATCGAAAATAAGGATGTCAGCATCGCGGCCTTCAGCAATGACGCCCTTCCTATCATCGACATGGAGAAGATGCGCAGGAACAAGCGATGCCATCTTCACTGCCTCATACAGAGGAACATCTGCAAGGTTGATCATGGTACGCACAAGCCTGTCTGCTGTCGCGACGCTGCCTGCGAATGCGCTTCTGTCAGGAAGCTTTGCGACACCATCTTCCTTTATGCACTTCACGCCTTTGCCGATCTCACCGAGCCAGTACTCACCATCAGGCATGCCTGCGGCCCTCATGCTGTCCGTGATAAGACATATGCGGTCAGAGCCTTTCACCTTATAGATGAGCTTCAGGAGCTCAGCGGGAAGATGGCAGCCATCAGCGATGACCTCAACATACATATCATCAAGAAGATAGCCTGCTTCAATGGCACCTGCTACGCGATAAGCATTGACGCGCTTCACGCTTGTCATGCATGAATAGAAATGTGTCATCAGCTCGACACCGTTTGCGAAAGCATTGAAGATCTGATGGCAATCAGCATCGGTATGGGCCGCAGAGGAAACGATGCCATGCTTCTTGAGGACAGAGAGGAATCTGTCAGAGCCGGGAAGCTCAACAGCGAAGGACCATCTCTTTATCCTGTCAGTCATCGCAAGAACACGTTCATATTCCTCAGGCTCTGGATTCCTGAGATAGCGGGGATCCTGCGCACCACACTGAGATGGAGAGAAATATGGCCCTTCAAGATGCAGTCCAAGGATCTCTGGACAGCCTTCCCTCACAAGCTCCACTTTATTGAAAAGCTCAATGAAGCTGAAAAGGGATTCCGATGTGCTTGTCATGCTTGTCGGCAATATCGTTGTCGTACCATGCTCAAGATGCGCCTTGCATGCACCATAGATATCATCGACAGTCCCATCCATGAAATCATATCCGCCTGCGCCATGCGTGTGCATATCGATAAAGCCAGGGCTGACATAGCGTCCTTCAGCATCAATTACCTCTGCCCCATCGGCCTTTATTTCAGAACCGGTTGAGACTTCTGCGATCTTGCCATCCTCGATGAGGACAGAGCCTTTCCTTATTCCATATGGCAGTACGAGACTGCCATTGACAACCAGGATTCTCATCTTTGCGTACCTCTTACAAGCATCTCACAGCACCACGGAAGCGCTCAATGAACTGATTGTTCCATTCATCTCCGCCAGGGCAGTTCCCGCTTCTCCATACAGGAGGATTGATGCCTCTGCTGACAAGGATGTTGATTGCCTCAACGACAATTGAATTCATCACATAGGCATTCGCATATGTGCTGAGAGCTCCGATCTTCTGCTCAAATCCCTCAAGCTTGATCGTGGCATCACCGAGCTTGACTTTGCAGTCCACATGGCAGTCCACGATATCGTGAAGATTCTTCTTAGAAGGATGGCGTGCCGGATGATCGAGAGGACATGTCGATGCATGTTCGACAGAGCTTACTCCTATGACCTTTGCGTCATTCTCCTTTGCAGTGAGAGCTGCATCAATCGTTGCGGAATTGATGCCATATGCATTGACGACCACAAGAAGGTCTCCCTTGCCGATGCCATAGTCATTGACGACAATCTTGCCATAACCCGGAAGACGCTCTGTCTGCATTGACTTAAGTGCTCCTGAGCTGAGCATTGTCTCCTGATTGAGGATTGCCGATACATGCATAAGACCGCCTGCGCGGAAGAAGACTTCCATTGCCGCGAGATTCGAATGTCCGCCTGGACCGAATACATATACAAGCTTATCCTGAGCTACCTGATCCGCTATCATATGAGCAGCCTGAAGTATGTGCTCTTTCTCTGTAGATCTTATTTCATCGATAATCCCTATCACTTCCTTGTAATAGAGATCCATTACTTCTCCTTCCTTCATGAGAGAACCTCCTTGATAAGATTTCTGACTGTTGCCTCCGTTCCGGCGGCGAATCTTCCAGCTATTGCGAAATATGGCGCAGAACCTACTGGCTCATAGCCTCCTTCCTCTATCTGCCTATCGTTAGGTATGTAGCCTATCATCCCATCGGAATATCCTGAGAGAATGCATCCATGGGAAAGCTCCCTTGCATACTGGGCATAGGAACGCACTATCTCAGCATTGACGAAAAGCATATCCTGACTACCTATTGATATGCGCTTTGCCGTAAGCGTCTCAGACTGTGGCCTGCCCTTCTTCTCAACCCATTCATCCCAGAAAGCCCTTGTGTCATCATCAATTGATACAGAATAATCATCAGTCACGGGAAGTTCTGCGGATGCAGATGTAATCGTGATTGCATCACCAGAGGCTGCTATTGATTTCCTTATGGCTGAGACTGCATGGAACCCAGCTTCTTTTCCGAATGCGATGACCTTTTCCCTGTCACCTGGCACGAACTTATCGCCAAGCACGGAATTCGGACGCATATCGCCTGTCGCACCCTGGAGGAAAAGAACCATGGAACCCGGGAACGCATCCTCGGCATAATCTTCCAGGATTCCCGGATAATCGCGCTGGAGCATATTCTCATGTGCGAGATTTGCATGGCATGGGTAATGTATGAGGGCAGCCTTGAGATTGCTTCCGCTCCAGAATGAGATGGCGGTCATGAGAGTATCGGGCACTGCAGAATAGTTAGGCTTCATCTGCACGGTTCCGTCTACGATCACTCTCCTGTCAGCATTCAGCGGCGCATTGCTTTTCCCTATCTTCATCTGGACAGATTCGGCATTGTCCTCAGCCTCGATGATTGCAGAAGATGCAATGCGCGCAAGCTTCTCCATATATTCCGGATCGCCAGTTTCGAGAGGCGGTATGAATGCATTTCCGTTTCCAGGGCCCGAATGAGTGTGCGTCGCAGTGAACACGACCTCATTCATCCTGTAGCCGATGCTTTCCAGCTCTCTTTCAAGAAGAGGCATCATGTCTGGATTCCACCAGATGAGATCCGCTGAAATCACCACACAACGCTTTCCCCATCCATCTTTCAGATAGAGGGCCCTTAGGAATATATCCTCATATTTCCCATCGTATGGACCTTTCCTGTCCGCATAGCCTGCCATGCGCACAGGCTTGTCCGGTGTTATGACAGCTTTCGCGACTCCGCACTCAAGCATTTCCAGCCTCCTTCATCTGATATGAAAGTTCAAGGACCTTGAGGAAGTCACGCAGGATATGGAACGGATCCTTGACAGGAAGCGCAACGACCTTCTCCTCAGGCTTTCCATCCCTCATTCTTATCTGTATCCACTCGCCGTGTTCCTTGTCCGGGAAAACCGAGAAGGCATATTCTGCGCCTTTCCTGTAGATCTCCTCAAACTCCTTATCACCAGTAAGGGAATACAGCAGAGGATATGTATACAGGACCTCTGAGTGAGGCCACCATAGCTTCATATCCCAGGTATCGAGTATCAGTGACTCATATCTGGAACCTGTCACCTCTCCCACAGGCCTCTTGCCATCCATATCGACAAAGCGCAGCAGACCGCCATGCTCATCATCCCAGCCGAGACGGAAGACGGACTTCGCGATCTTCTCTATCCTCTCAAGCCTGCCGCCAAGAGCACCAAAGTGCGAAAGGAATTCGATCCAGAACCATACATCCTCTATCGTATGTCCCGGATTTATATGTCTATCAAGGAGATACTTTCCTCTTCTCTCATCAGTGGAAGCATGTTCCCTGATAAGATTCCTATCACTGTCATAGAGATCATCGAGAATTGAATCAAGGCACTTCATGCCATAGCTGACGGCACGCTCTGCGCTTTCGCCCATCTCGCCTTTCATGACAGCATATTCATCTATAGTATTGATGAGTATCATAGGAACGCCATGGACGCGGTAGCCTTCCGGAACCGGATATGGCTCCGTATGGTAATTCCCGCTCTCTATGCGGCTGATTATGCTCTCTGCAAGCTTATCAGCGATATGGCACTCATCCTTCTTTCCAGTTGTTCTTATATATTCAGATATCCCGATCAGTACAAAGCAATCTGCATAGATGCTCGCATCATACAATCCTGATACAGGATCTATAAGCTGCTCACCTTTCCTTGAAAGAAGATAGCAGCATTTCCAGTCATCCATGAAAGCATGCTCCCTGATGAATGAATAAGTGCTCTCCATCCATTTATCGAGCATTTTTCCATCAAGCCCCGGAAGCAAGCCATCACGGCATAAGCGGCTGGCAACGGATACAACCCATAGCCAACGCCCTTGGGACCACGTGAACTTCTGATCCGACAGCATCTTGGAGCCATCGTTCGTCAGGCAGTTCAGGATCCCGCCATATTCATCGTCAGCATATGCTGACCAGAAGGGGATGAAATCATCCTCTATAAGCTTTCTGTACTGATTGTAAAGTGCTGTGTAATCCATAATGATTTCACCCCCATTCCTCAATTAGAGATTCTTATCAGAGAGCTTGACCATGAGATCCTCGATCTCAGGCTTGACAGTCTGATGGAGGACATACTTGTTGATAAGACCGATGCCGATATAGAAGACAGCAGACACAAACAGCGGAGCAGCGACTGCGATATCCGCTTCCATCTGCACACCACACTTTGTCAGCACGAAGACGCCGAGACCTGCGATAGTCGAAATGACTGCAGCCTTGCCATCGCTGTACTTGAAGCATGGGAAGAGACCGAAGATAAGAGGAATCGCCGTCGGGCCGAGAAGTGCCGCGAACCAGGAAAGGATAAGGCCTGTGACACCGCCGAAATAATCATTGAAGAGAGCAATGACGACTGTCGCAGCTGTGAAGATAGCTGTCCAGAGTCTGGCCTGGAAGAGCTCATCCTTCTCTGAAAGCTCCTTCATCTCCGGCTTGAAGACAGGAACGATATCCCTGGTGATGACAGCAGCGATGGTATTAGCATCGGAGTTGCACATCGTCATCGTGTTAGCGAACATCGATGCAAGGACAAGTCCGATCATTCCAGTAGGCAGGAACTTATTCGTCAGCGATGCATAAAGCAGCGATTCTGCTGTCTTCTGATCCATTCCAGGGAAGATGATTGGTCCGACCCACATCGGGAAGAAGAGGATAAGAGGCCAGAAGAGATAGAGCGCAGCTGAGAAGAATGCGGACTTCTTCGCATCCTTGCCATCAGGTGTCGAGATATATCTCGCAGCCAGGTTCCATGTACCGCCGTTGTAGCTGAAGAAAACAGTGAAGAAATACAGGAGCGTCCATGACAGTGAGCCCTGTCCGCGTCCGGCAACGAACATATCGGTATTTCCAGCAGGAAGAGCCTGGAAGACCGTTGTAAGCGTATAGCCATAGTCACCGAGGTGGATAAGCACACCGAAGAAAAGAGCCAGTCCCGCAGCGACCTGAACGATGAACTGCACAAAATCTGTCCAGAGGTCAGCCATAATGCCGCCGATAGCCATGTAAACAAGGCTGACGATACCGGAGACGATGACACCGACCCAGAGAGGCATGCCTGTGAAGCCATAAAGCAGCAGACCGATAGATACCCACTTGGCGGCTACGTCAAGAAGCTTGGAGCCGATGCCAGCAAAAGCGACAAGCAGCTGTGCAGCTCTGTTATAGCGCATCTGAAGGTATTCGGTGACGCTCTGGATTCCGAGCGCTCTTCTCAGGCGAGGCCAGCGAGGAGCCACGAGAACTGCGCCGATGGCCACAGAGATAGCGATTACGACTGCCCACCAGAAGTAGATGGAGATTCCCTGTGAGTAAGCGATACCTGCATAGCCTACGAAGACAACGCCGGAGTATCCTGACACATGATGGGAGATACCGGAAAGCCACCATGGCACTTTTCCACCACCTACGAAGAAATCAGAGGAATTCTTGACTTTCTTGCCGGAAAGAATTCCTATGCCGAGAACCAATACGAAGAATGCCACGACTACCAGCCAGTCAAGCCAGTGCATCGTCAGAGTCTCATAACTCATAACAACCCTCCTACCAATTATTTTTTCCTGTATTCCTCAATCTTCCTTACTCTTGAGGACAGGAAATGCTCATTGAAAACCTTGCTTTTCTCCTTATCGCCCTTCGCCATCATGGCTTCAGTGCGCTTCACATAATCGATGACAGCCTGCTTCGGGAAATACTCCAGAAGCGCAGTATCGAGAACCGTGTCATAATATGCGACCCTGCTGTTCCAGAAGAAAAGCGAGAGCAGGAACAGAAGCATCAGCGCAAACGGCAGCAGCAGATTGAGAGCCGCCATGCTGAAATACGAGGTCAGCACCTGATGGAAGCTGAAAAAGAAAAGTATCACACCGATGAAAAGCATCACAGGCAGAGCTATCAATGCAAAAAGCTTTGCAGGAATGCGCTTTGCGTAACGCAGAACCTCGCGGGTGACCGCAATGCGCATGTATGTCTTCCCTTCCTTCTCCAGCACTGATGGATTGACAGCGACCACGCAGGGCCGCTTACCCATTTTCATAGGACTGACGACCTCGGCAATACGTCCGAGAAAGTCATATTCCGCCATCTTCGCAGAAGTGCAGACCGAGACAGACCAGTCAAGCGGGATATCGAAATCTGCCGGTTCGATATCCGCATAAGCCGCCTTTTTATAAGGCATGTGACTGAACTTGCCGATGATCTTCACAGCCACGAAGACAAGCGCACCAAGGATAAGAACCTGAATGACAGGATGGCGTCCAGCCACAATGATTCCCAGAACTCCATCGATGAACAGGAGCGGCAGGGTTATGGCCATGTAGATCCAGTTGCTGCTTTTCAGATATCTCATCCGCATTCCCTCTCAGAGCAGCGAAGCCGCAGCCGCATCTATATACATCGAAACACCAGGAACTGTACGAAGGATACTTGCAGGGCAGGAAGTAGCTACAGGACCTGTAAGAGCATTGCGTACAGCCTCAGCCTTCTTATCAGTAGGTACGATGCAGAAGATCTTCCTTGCCGATACAAGCTTCGGGATAGTCACTGTCATGGCCTTCTTCGGAACATCATCGAATGAAGGGAAGCAGCCATCATGAACCTGCTGCATCCTGCAGACATCATCGAGCTCCACGATTTTGACTGTCTTGCTGTCATTGAAGTCAGCGAAGGCAGGATCGTTGAATGCGATATGCCCATTCTCACCTATGCCCATGAATGTGATATCCACATCGATAGCATTGAGAAGTCCGCTATAGCGCTCAGCCTCGGCTTCAGCGCTCTCAGCCTTTCCATTGATGAGATTGATGCTTTTGAATGGAACCTTCGAGAAAATCGCTTCCGTAAGGAAATGGCTGAAAGCCGGTTCATCCTCAAGGCCAAGCCCTACATACTCATCCATGTGATAGGCATTGACGCGTGTCCAGTCGATGCCATCTTCCTCGATAAGGGAAGCAAGGAACTCATTCTGCGATGGTGCAGCTGCGAAGATACAGCTTATCTCATCCTTCTCACTTAGCATCCTGCGCATCACGATGCCAGCTTCTGCAGCGGCAGCCTTACCCATCTCACTGCGAGTCCCATAGACTCTGAGAACAACTTCTCCGTACTTTCTTTCAGTCATTTAAACATTTCTCCTTCCTATCAGATCACCTCAGCCTTCTGACAGACTCACGTTTTATCAGAACCGGCTGGAAAACCTCATTGCTATATTCCCCTTCCGGGTTATTCACAAGATCGATTGCGAGCTTTGCCGCCATGCTTCCAGTCTCAGCAGCAGGCTGTCTTATCGTCGTCAGCGATGGCGATATCATGAAGCCATACGGGATATCATCGAATCCGATTACCGAGATATCTGCGGGAACATTCAGTCCCTCAGCTTCCAGGCGCTTCATTACACCGAAAGCAGCAATATCATTTATGACTGCGATAGCTGTAGGAAGCTTCTCTCTGTGAAGTACGGCCTCTGCTATCGCAATCCCCATCTCATATTCATTCATCCCTTTCCTGTTTTCGACAGATATCACAGCACCGCTGCAGTCAATGGATGAGGACGAAAGCACTTCAGAAAATCCATCCCTGTAAAGCTTTCTGCTCTCCCTGTCAAATGGGCCACAGCCGAAGACGATATCGCGATGTCCCTCGGAAATCAGGAATTCTGCAGCCATCATCCCCGCCTTACGGAAATCAAAACCTATGAAATGCCCTGTAATGCCATTAGGGATCTGATCGAAGAATACGGCAGGAATACCGAGTTCCCTGACTTTCTTCTCCAGCTTCTCATCCCAATTTATCGAAGAGATGAGTATGGCAGCCGCCTGCACGGACCCGATAAGATCCAGAAGCCTGTTCTCAAGCTCAGGATCATTATCAGAAGAGTAAAGCTGCATCATGTATCCGGAAGAAAGAACTTCCCTCTCAATCGCGCTTATGATTGATGAATAGAATGGGTTGTTGAGCGACGGGACAATTACGGCTATATACATCCCACGCTTGCTGCGAAGGCTTCTTGCGGCATTATTCGGTATATACCCAAGAGCCTCAGCAGCCTCCAGAACACGCTTTTTAGTCTCTGCGCTGACAGGATAACTGCTGTTGCTCAGGACTCTGGATACAGTAGACAGAGAAGTCCCAGCTTTTTCTGCGACCTCGACTATAGTTGCCTTATCTGCCATACCCACTCCATAGAAAACGTTTTCTATAAATAGTAGAAACTACACCTTTCCAGAAGTCAAGGAAAATTTTTCAAAATCGGTCGTTGAATAATCAAAAGACAAAAAAGCATATAAATCCTTACAGACAAGAACTTTGCATCAATCTGCCTCCGTCATGATCCCAAGCTGATAAAATAATCAATTGATGATTCTTTTGCTATTTTCGGACAATCAGTCCTTTATGAATCAAGATACAGACAAAAAACACATCTGAATCGTTGACCGAATATAATAGGCGGAATTACCTTATTTAAAGCACATTTAAGGAGGAAAAACTTGTTTCGCAAGCTTTCTTTATTCCTATTGATACTCGCTCTTATCCCAGGTCTTGCATTCTCACAGGGTGCAAAGGAGATTCAGGAAGGCGAAGAGATCGTAAAAGTACTTTCCGTCTCACAGGGCAGCGACGCATGGATGATTCATGTACAGTCCCAGGATGGAACAGACAAGATCTATCTCGCAGGCGATGAGACTGAAATCATGGGGATTCCTGTTGAACAGCTTTCCGAAGGCGACTTCATTGCCGTAAAAGGTACAGGGATCTCGACAATGAGCCTTCCACCCCAGCTTCCTGCGCTTTCCATAAGATATATGACGCCACTTGTAGCCACAGGGGCTGTCGAGGTATCGTTTGCTCCTCTCAGGCATCCGGGCCTTGTCATCCAGATTGCTGAAGTCAATACGGAGGATCTCAGATCTGCATTCAGCTATTCCTATGGATTCCTTTCGATGGAGGCTCTCAAGTCAAATGATGTCTATCCTAATGGCGGCTATTTCGCACGCGGAATCATAGATGCAGGCAGCTTGGATACAGTACAGCCGCTTATCGCGCTTGAGGAGATGAACACAGTACTCTCTAACTATATTGAGAACCACATCCAGAAAGGACTTCCAGTACGTTATGGAGATGTCGTTTCCACGAAGGAAGCCATAGATGCGCTTACTGCACCTGTGACAGATGATGAGAAGTTCGCATATGCATATGGCTACTTCACCATGCTCAACCTTATTTACTCAGGAATCCCAGTGAATGCACCGGAGTTCGCAGATGGCCTTCTCTCTTCTCTATATGGTGCTTCACAGCTTTTCACTGCAGAAGAGATGCAGGGATATGTGGATGACTATATAGCACAGCTTGAGGCTGAGTATCAGGCCTATGTCGAAGAACTCGCAACTACGAATCTCGAGAAAGCCAATGCATTCCTTGCAGATAATGCCGCAAAAGAAGGCGTGACTACACTTGAAAGCGGTGTGCAGATTGAATATGTAAATGATGATCAGACATCCGATGCGGTGCCAACTGCCGAAAGCAGCGTAGTCGTTGACTACACGCTTACGAATATTGATGGCAATGTAATGGATCAGGGAACTGATGTTGAATTCAACCTTCAGAGCCTTATTCCTGGCTTTGCAGAAGCTGTTCAGCATATGACACCAGGAGACTCAATCAAAGCCTACATACCGCCAGCACTTGGCTATGGCGAGGCAGGGGCCGGAACTATCCAGCCAAATTCACTGCTGATCTTCGATATAACACTCGATCAGATACTCTAAAAGACAAAGCGAACAGCTTTGACATATGCGGGGAGTGTATAAGCCACTCCCCTTTTTATCTCAGAATCACCCTGATAAATAAGGAACCTCCCTTCTGCAAGATGGAAGACAGAACCATCAACAGATACAATCTCATCACCATCAAGAGCTATTTCAAGAACTGTCTTGCCAGCTGTATCGACTGAGGAGAAGCCTCTTTCAGATGTCAGGAACTCATCGACAAGATATCTTACATCGCTCTTTTCCGGGGTATTGT
This sequence comes from uncultured Spirochaetaceae bacterium, assembly GCA_944389075.1. Classification (GTDB taxonomy): domain Bacteria; phylum Spirochaetota; class Spirochaetia; order Sphaerochaetales; family Sphaerochaetaceae; genus Ornithospirochaeta. The sequence goes on along the minus strand of CALXLA010000005.1, from coordinate 5,190 downwards.
AGCTGCCAGAAGCAACCTCATAAGGCAATGACCTGTCCATAACGGAAATGATGGTATTCATTGCAGGGAAAGCCTGGGCGTAGGCTTCCATCTGGGAAAGAATGTCAAATACTATCATAAAGAATCTCCAGAAGCGCTATGCTTCCGGAGAGAAAGATATCATGGATCCAGTATCTGCTCAATCAGGATCCTGCCCTGACCTTGTTTCTCAGCTCCACATATCTGATTATCTCTTCAACACAACCTTCGATGCCGATTGCAGATGAATCAAGTGAGATATTGTATGTACGGCACATACCCCACTTTCTGTCAGAATAGTAGTTGTAGAAGTTCGCACGGCTCTTGTCGTTTTTAAGACAGACATCCTCGGCCTTGTCCTTATCAACGCCATAGACCTCGACAGCGCGTTTCACTCTGGCCTCAATAGGCGCATGGATGAAAACCGAGACAAGATCAGGATTATCACGCAGGACATAATCCGCACAGCGTCCGATGACAATACAAGAACCTTCAGCAGCAACCTTCTTTATCGTATTAGCCTGAATAAGGAAGAGCTGATCATTGAGCGGCATTTCATTGAATCCCATTGTACCTGATGCCATTGGATAGCTACCCATAACAAGGGAATAAAGTATTGAAGAGGATGGCTTCTCATCCGCACTATGGAAAAGGGATTCCGAAAAACCGCTGTCTTTAGCAGCGATAGCCAGAAGCTCTCTGTCATAATAAGGAATGCCAAGCTTTTCCGAAAGCAGCTTCCCGACCTTGCGTCCACCAGAGCCGAACTGACGGCCGATTGTGAATATTATCTTCTCTGCCATAACCTGCCTCCTGTTTATTATATTATAAACGTTTGCAGGCAGGTTTGGGAAAATCTTTCAAATACCTTCCATGAGATGCTCTGCGAAGATCTTGAGGCCAATCAGACAGAGAATCACGCCTCCTGCAATCTGAGCCTTGGAACCGAATGAGCTGCCAAGCCTCGAGCCTGACTTAACTCCAATGAAAGACAGAAGGAATGTCGTACATCCTATGAATACGGCAGCCCATAGGATATCCGCACCAGCAGCTGCCAGTGCTACTCCAGACGCAAGTGCATCTATGCTTGTAGCGACAGCCAATGGGAACATAGCTTTCACAGAAACAGATGCATCAGCGCTTTCCTCTTCCCCTTTGATGCCCTCTCTTATCATGTTGATTCCGATCACTGCAAGCAGGATCAATGCAATCCAATGGTCAATTCTCTGTATATAACGCTCAAACTGGACACCAAGGAAATAACCGATCACAGGCATCAATGCCTGGAAAACACCGAACCAGATACCTGCAATAAGCGCATGCTTAACCCTTGCCTTGCCAATGCTTATACCCTTACAGATAGACACTGCAAAAGCGTCCATGCTCAAACCGATAGCAAGGACGAATACCTCTGTCAAACCCATAGCAAACCTCTTATGCATCCGTAACAGCCATAAATGCGGATGCATGCAAAAATACTTTCAGATAAGAAAAGGGGCCGCAGCCCCTTCTCGTTTTAAACCAGTTCCTTTATCTTCTGCGCAATCGAATCAACTGCTTCCATCTGCTCGCTCTTGAGAGAGGACTTTATCGATACCATTGGCTCGATCATCCTGATATTCTTCATTGAGGAAAGCATCTCAGTCATCTTGCGGCCAGCAGAAAGCGCCCATGTTCCATTCTCGAACACAGCAACATCCCTGTCCTGGAACAGATGGGCCTTAAGCTCTATAAGCAGCATCTCCATCTTAGGGAATATCTCGGCATTGTAGGTTGGAGATGCGAACACAATCGTAGAGTACCTGAAACATTCCGATACAAGCACGGAGACATCTGTCTTGGATGCATCGTACATGTGTATATTCCTTACTCCAAGGTCAGCTGCGCGCGATGCAAGGATGTCCATCGCATCTGCTGTATTTCCATAGATTGAGGAATAGATGATGAGAAGTCCTTTCTCTTCTGCCTTGTATGATGCCCATGTCATGTATTTTCCGATGAACCAGCTGATATTCTCCCTCCAGATAGGTCCATGGAGAGGAAGTATCATCTTGATAGGAAGAGATGCAGCCTTATTAAGTGTATTCACGACCTGCACACCATACTTACCTACGATATTGATGTAATACCTTCTGGCATCATCGAGCCACTCTTTCTCGAACTCATATTCATCTGCAAAGAGATTGCCGGAAAGAGCTCCGAATGTTCCGAATGCATCGGCTGAGTACAGGAAGCCATTCGATGAATCGAAAGCAACCATGACCTCCGGCCAATGTACCATTGGTGCGAATACGAATGTGAAGCTGTGCTTGCCCGTCGTAAGAGTATCGCCATCCTTTACAAGATATGCATGCTTATCGACATCAAAGGAATAGAACTGCTTGATCATCTGGATCGTCTTCGCATTGCCTACAACCTTGACCTCTGGATAGCGGAGGACAATCTCTGCGATTACAGAGCAGTGATCAGGTTCCATATGATTGACTACAAGATAATCAAGGCTTCTGCCCTGAAGTGCTGCCTCGACATTAGCAAGGAACTCCCTTGAAACAGCATGGTCAACTGTATCGAGAAGGATAGTCTTATCATCAACGACAAGATATGAGTTATAGCTGACTCCCCTATCTATAGGATAAATATTCTCGAAAAGCGCAAGACGCCTATCGCTTGCTCCGACATAGAAAACATCTTCAGCAATTTTTCTGTAGTTATACATAATAAATCTCCGAGAGGTATTCTATATATTTGTTCATACTGTCGCAACATACCTGTTACCTGCATAAAATCCTTGCATTCCATATGATTGCCCCGTTCTCTCCACTCGAAAAGAAGCAGTCCGATATCATTCAAGAATAATGAAGTTATGTTACGATATCAATTCAAATATAATTATTATTTTATATTATATTGCTATCGTAATTAATGTATTAATAATATATAACAGTATCATAATAATATAAATCACATTATTTACAAATCAGTATGATATCTGAATACCGAAATTCAGACAGAAATCCAGAGATATATTTAATGATAGAGATACAAAATCAAATATAACATGAATTGCATTCATCAGATTGGATACAGATTATGTAGCAAAATACCTTAACAGCAGATACATATGCATAGATTCATTCATATCCATTTTATAGACAGTTAAGAGACTCCATATCTCAGCAATTTCAGTCACCAATATGTATTCCAAATCAACGACCTTCAGAACAAGCTGAGCGTTTTGTCCGCAGGCTCCGTTGCAAGCCTACCTGTGGCACACTCTCCATACGGCTGATTGACTGCAGCCTGCCCGGATTGCAGGACCCGGGTGATGTAGTTGTCGCGGATGTTGATGGCGGCATTCACATCTGCATGCAGGCATTGCCACAATGCCTGCAGTTGTATCTGTTCCCCTTTCTCGAAGCCTTGTCTATCGTCTTACATACACAGCACTTCTGGCTTGTACAGCGTGCATCCACAAGCTCTACCATTATGCCGTTCCTCTGGCACTTGTAGGTCAGCTTGTACTCAAGATCGGAGTATGACCAGGCGGAAAGCCACTTCCTCATGGTCTTATTGCTCCTGCCTCTGAGCCTCTTCATGTTCATGGATGACAGATCTTCAAGGACATATGAAGATATATCATCTTATGAATTGTTTATATTAATATCAATATCGTTTGATATTTTAAAAAATATATTTCAAATATCATAATAAACGTTCATAAATGAATTTTATCATGTTGTCTATGTATCCCATGATGCAATTAAGAAAGAACATTGCAAGGCTTTTCTGGCATGTCATTCTCTCCGATAAGAACAGAATCTTTGTGATGGGCTTTTTGACGGCAATCAGGAAGCAGTATTGAATGAAGATATTCTAGTCAGAAATACGGAGATAGGTATCTTTCTAAGGATGATACAGGCAGACAAAAGATTGTGACAAAACTGATGATACTCCTAAGGTATTCAGGTCTGCAAATGAAAATATCTTATAGTAATTCATTCAGTAATCGACAAGAATACCAATCCAGTGATGATAAGTCGAACAGAAAGCACCAGGATTGATGCCAATCTTATAACAGTATATGCAGGAGGCCTGTAAGCCAGCTCCATAGATGAACAAATAATGATTTGCTTCTGTATGTGAACGATTTAGACAAAACAGAGGCGGCACTTTCAGTTAGGCTCAAATTGCCATCGGTAATTACCGCCTCTGATTCAGATATCAGGCGCAAAGGCGCAGGAGATTCTATGAATCCCTTCGTGATATATTCCACAAGGACGTCTATGCAGTGGATGAGGATGACATTGCAGTAAACGCATATTACCAGCAACGAGCATCTTCAATTATCAGGCAGAATAAAGTCGCCAGGAATAAGCTAATACCCCACTCTTATTGGATTATTATTAACTTTTCCAACAGCCTTCCGGCATACAGGAATTTTACCCACTAACCCATTTGCAATGGCAGATAACATGATATTCATTTACTAAATCAGTGATCAACTGTTTCGTTAGTCAATACAGCGCTAAACCTATTTACTCAGCTGATGTTTCTTTAAGATTTATGAATAAAGATAGATATATCTTCTGTATTAGTTAATATATAATCAAATATAATTCAATACTGAAATTATATTGTAACTATTTATATAGATATTAAAAAAAATAATAATTGTATTAATTTTTATAATTAATTATTATTAATATAATGTGACTGCTAATATTCAATAGAAGTATTAATAATTTAGAATATGATTCAAATGCCAAAGCTAAATCAATATCAATAATTTCTGATTATATAAATCATCTCTTATTTCAAATTACGGTACATATACCAGTTTCTAATGATGACACCTCTCCTTTCCACATGATTTTCCTTAATCAAAGAATAACCTCTGCCTTTAAAGAAGGGCAGCGCAGTATCAGAAGAATGCACATAGGCAATATCACCAAGCTTTGACTCAAGGGATGTCAGAAGAAGCTTGCCGACTCCCTTCCCTATATAAGGGACAGCAACATACAGCCTATCAATATATGAAGCTGGAATATCGACATTGCCAAAGCCTGCAAGGATGTCACCATCGAAGGCAAGAAGCGTATATGTGTTCCTCAGGCCTTCACACCATACAGCAGGATCAATATCACCAGGAGCCCAGGCTTCAAGCTCATTGGG
>CALXLA010000004.1 GCA_944389075.1 uncultured Spirochaetaceae bacterium | reverse complement strand
TTTCAGAAGATGAACTGAGGAAGCTTGAACGCATTGTTTCTGCATACCTTGATTTCGCTGAGGACATGGCAGAGCGTCATATTCCGATGACCATGGAAGACTGGGAAGAACGTCTTAACAGCTTTCTTACTCTCTGGGACAGGGATGTGCTCAAGGACAATGGAAAGATATCTGCAGAGCTTGCAAAGGTGCATGCTCTGAGTGAGTTTGAGAAGTACAGGGTTATCCAGGACAGACTGTATCAGAGCGATTTCGACAGGATGCTGCTTGAAATCCAGTCCATCGAATCAAAGGAGGACAAAGACAATGAGTAAGCTTAATGATCTGATAAAGCAGTATTGTCCTGATGGAGTGGAATATAAGAGACTTAAAGAAATCTCATTCATGGAGAGAGGTACTTCTGTAACAAAAAATCAGATAACAGAAGGAACTATACCTGTAATTTCTGGTGGGAAAGAACCTGCATACTATTGTGATACATACAACAGAGAAAGAGAAACAATCACAGTCGCGGGAAGTGGTGCTGGTGCCGGATATGTCCAGTACTGGAGTGTTCCTATCTTTGTTTGTGATGCTTTTTCTATAAAAGGGAAAGACTATGTTCTAACAAAATACATATATTATTGCCTTTCAAGTCTTCAACAAAAAATATATGCAACGAAGAAAGGGGGAGGAGTTCCTCATGTTCACATTAGCAGTATTGAGAATTTTGAAATTCCTGTCCCGACCATAGAGATTCAAAAAGAAATAATAGCTATGCTAGATTCCTTCACTAATCTTACAGCGGAGCTTACAGCGGAGCTTACAGCAAGGCGCGCCCAGTACGAATACTACAGAGACAAATTACTCACATTTGATGATGAGACAGCAATTGTCAAACGAATAAAGGATATGCTGGATCAGACCTGCGGTGGGCCAGAAAATGTGGAATATAAACAATTATCAGAGATATTCGATTTCAGGAATGGATATACTCCTTCAAAGTCTAATCCTAAATTCTGGGAGAATGGAATTATACCATGGTTCAGGCTGGAAGATATTCGTGAAAATGGCAGGATACTAAATGATGCAATTCAGCATGTTGCATCTGAAGCTGCAAAAGGAGACATATTTCCTGCAGAGTCCTTTATTGTTTCTACATCCGCAACTATTGGTGAGCATGCCCTGATTACCGTACCATTCTTGGCCAATCAACGCTTTACTTGTTTGACATGCAAGGCAGAGTGGAAATCGAAGCTTGATTTGAAGTATGTCTATTATGCTTTGTTCAATCTAGACAAATGGTGCAAAGATAATATTCGAGTAGGAAACTTTGCATCTGTGGATATGGGCGGATTTGCGAAATGGCGACTCCCTGTTCCTCCGAGAGCAGTACAAGAAGAAATTTCCAGAATCCTTGATAAATTCAACACTCTTACAACTGATATCTCCACTGGCCTTCCAGCAGAGATTTCTCTTCGTCAGAAGCAATACGAGCATTATCGTGACAGACTGCTCAACTTCAATGGGGGGGGGTATGATATGAGTAATGAGCTATGTTTTATCAAGAATCGAAAGCTTGGGGATATTGCCAAGATTGTCAGAGGTGCATCGCCACGGCCAATCCAGAAATTCATAACAACAGAAGATGCTGGCGTTAATTGGATAAAGATTGGTGACATCATGCCTGGTGAGAAATATGTGAAAAAAACCGAAGAAAAAATAACTGTTGAGGGAGCATCAAAGTCTAGAAGAGTTCATCCAGGAGATTTTATCCTTTCCAATTCCATGAGTTTTGGTCGTCCATACATCATGAAAATTGATGGATGTATTCATGATGGATGGTTATCTATCAGCAGTTTTGAGAAACATGTTACATCTGACTATTTATATCACTTATTGATGTCATCTAAGTTACAGGCTGAGATGAGGAAAAGAGCTTCGTTTGGTGGTGCTGTTCAGAATTTGAATTCTGATATTGTCAAAAACCTTGAAGTTGCGATTCCTCCAATTGAAGAACAGAAAAGGATTACGGCTATCCTTGATAAGTTTGATAGCCTCTGTAACGGCCTTTCAGAAGGTCTGCCTGCTGAGATTGAAGCACGAAAGAAGCAATACGAATATTACAGAGATAAACTCCTGGATTTTAAGGAGAAGAAAGCATGAGCACATACAATATCGTGATGTCCACGAATGAGAGCACTGTTGTAACTGAATATGTTTCCAAGGTTGCCAGGTCTGATGCTTATCAGAGTGAGGCGGCACTTGAGGCAGAGTTCATTCACATGCTCCAAGAACAGGGGTATATATACTTGCCAATTCATGGTGAAGAAGAGCTTGTTGCCAATCTGCGGAAGCAGCTTGAGCTGCTGAATGGATATACATTCTCTGATAGTGAGTGGAATCGGTTCTTCAAACAGATTGTTGCAAATCCCAATGATGGAATAGTTGAGAAGAGCCGGACAATCCAAGAGGATAATGTAAAGAACCTGAAGAAGGATGATGGCTCGACGGTCAACATTACTCTAATCGACAAGTCAAACATCCACAACAACAGGCTTCAGGTCCTCAATCAATATGAGCAGAATGAAGGCAACTACAAGAACAGATATGATGTGACTATCTTGGTCAATGGACTCCCTCTTGTCCACGTGGAGTTGAAGAGGAGAGGCGTTGCCATAAAGGAAGCATTCAACCAGATTGACCGCTATCAGAGGGACAGCTTCTGGGCTGCCAGCGGACTCTATGAGTATGTCCAGATCTTCGTCATCTCCAATGGTACTCACACAAAGTATTATTCCAATACAACCAGAAGCAGTCATATCAGGGAATTGAATGGAAGGCGAGCTTCCAAGAATACAAGCAACAGTTTCGAGTTCACATCATTCTGGGCTGATGCAAAGAACAACGTCATTCCTGATTTGATAGACTTCACCAAGACATTTTTTGCCAAGCATACGCTTCTCAATATCCTGACGAAATACTGTGTGTTCACATCTGAAGAGTTGTTGCTCGTTATGAGACCTTATCAGATTGTAGCTACTGAAAGGATAATCAATCGAATCGAGACTTCCACCAATTACAAGAAGGCTGGAACAATAGATGCAGGAGGCTACATCTGGCATACAACGGGTAGTGGAAAGACACTCACATCATTCAAGACTGCCCAGTTGGCAACCAAGATCCCTGGAATTGATAAAGTTCTCTTTGTTGTTGACCGAAAGGATCTCGATTACCAGACGATGAAGGAGTATGACAGGTTTGAGAAGGGTGCTGCGAACGGCAACAAGTCAACCAGAGTTCTTCAGAGACAGCTTGAAGATAAGGATGAGAAAGGTCGTCCTCATGAATATAAGATCATAGTTACTACAATTCAGAAGCTTGACAACTTCATCAGTGCAAACAAGACTCACCCTGTCTACATTCGTCATTGCATAATTATCTTTGATGAGTGCCACAGAAGTCAGTTCGGAGATATGCACAAGCGGATTGTCAAAGCATTCAAGAACTACCATCTCTTCGGCTTCACGGGAACACCAATCTTTGCAGCTAATGCAGGACGTGGAAGCAATTTGAGAATGCTTACAACACCACAGACGTTTGGAGACCAGCTTCATTCATACACGATTGTAGATGCTATTAATGATGGCAATGTCCTTCCTTTCAGGATTGATTACATCAATACGATGAAGGAAAAGGAAGGAGTTGGGGACAAAGATGTCTATGATATCGACCGAGAGAAGGCTATGGCAGATCCAGAGCGAATCTCCAATGTAGTTGAATATATCATTGAACACTTTGACCAGAAGACAAAACGCAATTCCTTCTATTCGCTGAAAGACAAACGTCTGAATGGCTTCAATTCGATCTTTGCTGTCTCTTCGATACCTGTTGCAATCAAGTATTACAAGGAATTCAAGAAGCAGCTCAATGAAAGCGGAAAGCAGCTTGTTGTTGCCATGATCTACAGCTTTGCAGCGAATGAGGCTGTCGGAGACAATCCAGATGGCTTGCTTGATGAGGAAGGATTCGAAACTGATGCTCTCGATCAGTCTTCAAGAGACGCTCTTGAAGATGCAATCCATGACTACAATGAAGTGTTCCACACAAGCTTTGACACTTCTGCTGACAAGTTCCAGAACTACTACAAGGATCTGTCTCAGAAGATGAAGAACAAGCAGGTTGATATCCTGATTGTAGTGAACATGTTCCTTACAGGCTTCGATGCGACGACATTGAACACACTCTGGGTGGACAAAAACTTAAAGATGCATGGCCTCATACAGGCTTTCTCCAGAACGAACAGAATCCTTAATTCTGTAAAGACATTCGGGAATATCGTCTGCTTTAGAAATCTCCAGAAGGAGACAGAAGATGCCATTGCCCTCTTTGGAGACAAGGATGCAAGCGGGATTGTCCTCCTCAAGAGCTATGAAGACTATCTGAATGGGTATGATGATGACAAAGGGCGTCATCATCTTGGCTATCTGGAACTTCTGGAAATCATCAAGGATGAGTATCCTATTGGTCAGCAGATTGTTGGGGAAAAGGCAGAGAAGCGTTTCATTAAGCTCTTCAGCCAGCTCCTCAGTCTGAGGAATATCCTCCTGTCATTTGATCAGTTCGCAGAACGGACGGATCTCTCCGCCAGGGATTTGCAGGATTACCAGAGTACATACCTCGATCTGTATGATAAGTACAGGAAGTCCAAAGACAAGGAGAAGGAGGACATATCTGATGATATCGTCTTCGAGATGGAACTCATCAAGCAGGTTGAAATCAATATCGACTACATCCTGATGCTTGTTGAGAAGTACCATGATGACAACTGCCGGGATAAGGAGATTATCGAATCCATACGGAGAATTGTTGATTCCAATCCACAGCTAAGAAGCAAGAAGCAACTGATTGAGGATTTCATTGGCAAGGTCAATGTTGAAGGTTCAGTCAATTCCTCTATCAGTGAAGAGTGGTTCCATTATGTATTGGAAGAGGAGCAGAAGGATCTTGATGCGCTCATCGCAGCAGAGAAGATGCCTGAGTATGAAACAAAGAAGTTTGTCGAGAATTCTTTCCGTGATGGTGTCATGAAGACGACAGGAACAGGCATAGATAAGATAATGCCTCCCATGTCTTACTTCGGTGGTGGAAAGATTGAGAGGAAGAAATCCATTATTGAGAAACTTCAGACCTTCTTTGACAAGTATTCTGGACTTGGGCTCTACAGCAGCGAAAACGATGAGTTCCTGGAGTGATGGCATATGAAAAAAATTGAAGGAGCGCCAAAAAATCTGAAGCAGTTGCTTCAGAATACAAAATATTCAATCCACTATTATCAGCGTGAATACATGTGGGAACAGAAGCAGATAGAAGAGCTTCTTGATGATTTAACGTCGGAGTTTCTTGAGTATTTCCGTGATGAAGATTCTAGACAGGCAGTAGCGGATTATGGTGTCTATTTTATGGGATCCATTGTCCTTGCAGGTCGTGAGAATGCAATTATAGATGGTCAGCAGAGGCTCACATCCTTAACGCTGCTTTTAATGTATCTAAATAATCGTCTTGCTCAAAGTGGACGCGGCTTATCAGTAATAGAGCAGATGATTTACTCTGAGTCCTGGGGAATTAGGTCTTTCAATCTCAACGTCGATGAAAGGCAGGATTGTATGCTTGCAATCTTTGAGGGGAGATCATTTGATATTACGGATGCCAGCGAGTCCGTCAGAAATCTCTACAATCGCTATAATGACATAGTAAGCCTGTTCCCTTCAGGCGAAATCACTGATGATATGCTACTTCATTTCTGTGACTGGCTTGCAGAGAAAGTGTTCTTCATTGAGATTGTTGCCTCTGAAGAGCAGGATGCTCATAAAGTATTTGTAACAATGAACGATAGAGGGCTTAACCTTACATCTACCGAAATGCTCAAAGGCTACATTCTCTCAGAAATAGAAAGTGACGAAAGGAGAGAAAAGCTCAACTATGTGTGGAAGGAAACTGTTCTTTCATTAAAGGAAATTGAGGATAAAGGGGATGAATCGTTCATTAAGAACTGGTTGCGCGCTCAGTATGCAGAGACGATCAGGGAGACAAAAGCCGGAGCAGTAAAGGAAGATTTCGACCTAATCTCTGTAGAATTCCATAAATGGGTAAGAGATGAAAAGGACAAGATAGGCCTCGTCACATCGCAAGATTTCGAGGACTTTATTGGAAAATTCAAAAAGTATGCGGGTGTTTACCAGAGTGTCAGGCAACTTGAAAAGACATTTGATAAAGATATCCCATATGTCTATTACAACGCCCAAATCGGTTTCACATTTCAGATGCAGCTCATTCTTGCAGCGATATGCTATGAGGATGACGCTCAGACAATAAGGGAAAAGATCAACCTTGTGTCTCGGTTCGTGGACCTTCTTGTTTTCAGCAGAGTTACAAAATACAGGTCTGTTGATTACAGCACGATTAAACAGTATGTGTTCCGGCTTTCTAAAAGTATCAGACGTGCCAATATTGAAGCACTGAAGAAAGTTCTTCTGCAGGAATTCAGGCTTTTTGAATATGACTATGAAGAGACCATTAATGGATTTGGGCTTAACAATTTTACAAAGAGATATATCAAGCACATTCTTGCCAGAATTATCTCTTTCATAGAAGAGCGGATGCTTGTCCAATCACACTATGCTGAATATATGGATACTCGGACAAAAAATCCTTTTGAGATTGAACATATAATTACTAACCACTTTGAATGGTTCCCTGAGTACTCAGATAAGACAGATTTTGATCACTATCGCAACAAGATTGGTGCTTTGCTTCTTCTGCATAAAAGTGTCAATGCAAGTCTGAATGATAAGATGTATGAGGAGAAACTACCGAAATACTGTTCGAATGAAGGTAATATCCTGTCAGAGTCTTTGGGCAGTATTGCATATGTAAATAATCCACGATTCAAGGCGTTCATTTCCGAGAACAATCTTCCGTTCAAGCCTTATTCCGAGTTCTCAAAGAATGAGATAGAAGAAAGGACTGCATTAATTGCAGAACTCTCGAAATTGGTCTGGAATGAGAAAATGTTTCTGTAGGGATTGCGGGATTACTTGCTTGGAGATTCATCGGTAGCAATAGATGGTTGGAGGACATGGGAAAAATGGAAAAAGTGGACATACTTGAAGAATTTGGCCTTGAAGATGGGGCTGAACACTTGCATCTTGAATGTAAGGAGGCAGGAAACAAGCTACCTCGCTCCTTCTGGGAGACTTACTCTTCGTTTGCCAACACTTCTGGTGGTGTCGTCATTCTCGGTGTGAAGGAGAATAAGGATGACAGGATATTCGAGGTCACTGGTGTGTCCAATCCTCATGAGATGGTCAAGAATCTGCATGATACACTGTCCAACCGATCCAAGGTGAATCTCGATGTCCTTCAGAGCGACAGTGTTGAGATTGTGGAGGATGTATCAGGGAAAAAGGTCATTCTGATTTATGTCCCAGAAGCATCCGAGAAGCAGAAGCCAATCTACCTCAATCAGAACAACCAGAATTCATACATTCGCAAAGGTGAGGCTGATATCCGTGCAAGCGAGGATGAGCTGAATGCGATGATCCGCAATTCAGCAACCTCCTCATTTGATTCTAGAGTCATAAAGGGCTACTGCCTTGATGATCTCGACAAGAGTACTCTGGCAGAGTTCAAGGGCAAAGTGTCCGCAGTCTTCCCTGACAATGGGTATGATGACATGAACTTCGACGAGTTCCTCATCAATACTGGCTTTTATGGGCGTATCGGAACAGGGCAGGAATACTGTCCGACCGCCGGTTGCATCATGCTCTTTGGCAAGTACAACGCAATCAAGGAAGTTGTTCCTTCTTATTTCCTTGACTATATCAACTACCGGGGAAACGCAGAGCGGTGGGCCGACCGCTTGTCCTCAGATCTGCCAAACAGCAGAGAGATGAATATCTTCAACTTCTATAACATGGTCTATTCAAAGCTCGAGGCACTTGACCAGTCAGAGTTTCTTCTCGGGGAAGATATGGTGAGGTTTGACCCGTCCCTGAAGCCTGCACTTCGCGAGGCACTCGTGAACACATTAGCACATGCTGACTATACGATACCTCGTGGTAGTGTGAAGATTCTCGCCTATGATGATTGTTATGTATTCCGTAATCCTGGATGCATGCTCATCAAGCCTGAAGACTTCTTTGTTGGTGGTAAATCTGAAATCAGAAATGAGGTCATCATGAAATGCTTCAGAATGCTCCATCTTTCTGAACGAGAAGGGATGGGAGGAAGCAGAATCTTCAAGGTGACAAGCGAGAACAAGGTCCGTGCCCCTCAGATTGATACAAGCCTGATGACCACTGAACTCACAATCTGGAGAGTGGATATCGCCGAATATCCTGATTTGGGCGAAAGGGAGAAGACTATTCTCCGCTATATCGCAAAAGCGGGTCGTGAGGTCAAATCTAAGGAACTGCTCGAACGGTTCCCTGAGTATAAGAGAGATTCGCTATACACAGGACTTTCAGTCTTGCAGGAAAAAGGAATGATACAGAAGAGGGGGGCTAGTGTGTCCACCAGTTATGTATTTTGCCCTGCATCTTTGGACACCTCATCTGATGCCAACAAAGAGAAACAGGTGTTCATGGATATCGTCCACCGAGCCTCGGACAAAGGCTGAAAAGCGTTTGGCTTCCGTCGGAAAAGCGTCGGAATCTGAGGGGCCTGCAAAGGATATTCTCTAAGATAATATCTTGTATGGTATAGAATTAATGTTGATGAAAAAGCGTCTGAAAGCGTCGGGATTGCTTCCGGAAAGCGTCTGACTCAGAGATTCTCTTTTCCTTCCTGCTTCTCTGTTGGTGTGTGATCTGGATGCAGCGGATTCTTGCCATAGTCGAGCATCAGGAGCTTGTCTGGAAGATTTGGTGGTGCAACATCTTCAGGTACAGACTCATAGCCGGGAGTGAGGGTAAGTGTCCATTTATCTGAACAGTAATCACTGTATGGAGTTTGGATTGCGGCATCAGTCAGACTTTTTATCTGTTCCAGATCCTTGAACCCCAGAGAGAAGATGGAATCAATGAACTGAGCAAGATACGGAATTGTCTTGAGATCTTTCTTCAGTATTTCGTTTGAAAGTGGCTCGAAGTTTACAAACGAGCTGAGGTTGCTGTGCGTATATTCAGCAGAAGCATCTGGGATTCTGGCTCTTATAGCTTCATCTACGTTGTCAATATCAAGAAGTCTCAGCGCCTTCATCATCGTATCGGTAGAAGGACTGGCTTTTGTTGTCATGGCATCCTGATATTCAGAATAAGACCTGCTGCTGATACCTGAATCCTTGTAGAACTTGCTTTTGTAGTCATATTTTAATGAAATCCTGTCATCGATTGCCTGCCAGATTGCAGCTACGGGAAGATATGAGTATTGCCACAGTGTGATGATCATTTCCAGATAAGCCTTGTAAAGCTCAATGACTGATTTCCTCAATCTCTTCAAGGAGTAGGATTCCCTGATGATCTGGATGATTTCATCTGTCAGGAAGAGTCCGTCGACTTCTTCTGCGAGCATGAACTCATGGAAAATGCAGAATCTGTATTCATCTGAAGTCACAGCCGCTTCAGGCTTCCTGATCAGGGTGACGGCATCAAGGCCTTCCGAGAGAGAGTTGAATGCCCTGACTATTGCATTCTTGTCCGGGCTCCTCAGAAGAAGGCTGCTTTGTATGAGTTCTTTTCCGGACAGCAGTAGCCAATAGATGACATTGGTCTTATCCGAGACGTATGCGGGTTCTTCATCCGAAACCAGAGAATCAAAAGTGATGCCCAGTGCGTTGGAGATTCTGTATAGATCGTTGAATTTGGGTACTTTGTGCTTCTTGAAGTTGTTGATGAAGGATAGCGGATTCAATCCTGCGATGGATGCAACATCATTGCGAGATAAGTGCAGTATCTCACGCTGCTTATCTATTCTGTTGAGAATTGTATCTGCTTCAAGTTTCGGAAAGTCTGTTTCCATACCCAGGAATCATTTTGCATCTTTTTGAAGCATAGGAGAAGAATCAAAGGCTTCAGATTCAAATAAACACCCTGGATAAGAGTATTGTTTTGTAAATAACAATCAAAATAACACCCATAAATATAGATGCATATTGACAACTAGTAAAAACCAGATTAAATTCAGGATTGTAAACCAACTCTGATATAAGAGGAGTTGAATTGACTAGAGGAGTTATCATGGCCAGACCGCGTAAAGAGGAGTCTTATTTCTTCACAAAGGATAAGAGAGGGAAGGATGCCTACGTGCTCTCGATACGTGACGAGCATTACGCATATGGATTCAAGAGGATCATCTTTCATGCCAGTCGTAATGATGCAGGAATCATAGCCAGAGAGCTTTATGACAACTACATGAGGACTCTGGCAATGACTCCAGAACAGAAAGAGAGGTTGTCAGAGGTTCCCGTCACAGTTGCTCAGGCTTGCGAGATCTTCATCAGAAGAAGGGAGATCGGGCGGAGTGAGACATGCCAGGTTCATTCAATAGAGCAAGTGTCTGCCCGCTTCAGAAATCACTTGATTCCGTATCTCGGGAAAAAGCAACTATCTTCATTGGCCGTCGAGGATGTCACCGCGTATAAGCTTAATCTGCAGAAGAAGGGGCTGTCTGACAGGTCTGTACATTACTGCATCGACGAGGCCAAAGAGTTCTTCAACTACTGCGTTGAAGTTGGCTGGATGCAGCGTACTCCATTTGATTCGACATTCAAGATGGCCCGTCCTAAGCCCAGGAAGAACCGTATCCCGGGCAATATCCAGGATTATCGCAAGATGCTTCTAAAAGGTTGGAAGAATCCGATCAATCATGCTGTGGCCATGGTCTGTTTCTTTACCGGTATGCGTGTCTCGGAAATCAGAGCTCTCAAGAAGAATGACTTTGAACTCTACTATGGGCACGAAGGCATCGAAGACTGTGTTGTACTTCACATCCGCCATAGCCTGACAAACAGGAATGTAGAGAAAAGTCCGAAGAATGGCCGGGAGCGACTGACTGTTCTTCCCCGTTGGGTTTATGAGTTCATCCAGCCTGTCTTCCTGCTCAGCAATACGGATCTCTGCTTTTCAAACACTCAAGGCAGGAAGCCTATCTCGATCGATAAGAATCTCGAGCATTTCCGCAACGAGCTTGCTGAGGTCATGGGAATCTCGCCAGAAGAAGTACAGGGCGCAGGGATCGACTTCCATTCTCTCAGGAAGATGTTCAACTCGATGATGACTGGCACGCTCTCAAGCGATATCCGCCGTGGAATCCTCGGTTGGACAAGCGAGAACGTTGCTCTTGAGCACTATTTCCAGGTTCTTCCAATCCATTACCAGAAGATCCTCGATGCCCAGAAAGTGCTCTTTGACGAAGAATCTGTCGCTTGGTTCAAGTCGCATGACATTCTTGACCTGGCTCAGAAATACAAGAAGCCCTCAAGGGCCATGAGGAGGTGTAGCGTATGACTACCTATTCCATTTATGAAGCGGCTGCGAAGCTTGGCATCTCTGTTCCTGTGCTTCGCAGGGAAATCTACAAGAAGAAACTTACGGGGCGCAAGTTCGGTGGCCGTGTCTACATCCTGGACTCGGATCTTGAAGACTATGTGAAGATCTGTTCCACGGATCCGGACAACGACAAGGGCTATGAGGCGAAACTGATCTCAGGAGAAGTCTGATATGGCAGAAAGGAGGATGTTTGCAAAGAGCATCATCGACACTGACCAGTTCATGAACATGTCCCTGTCTGCACGGATGTTGTATATGGATTTGGTGATCAGGGCTGATGACGATGGCTTCATCTCTCCTAGAAAGGTTATGAGGATGACAGGAGCGTCTGATGACGATCTGAAGGAGCTTGTAGTGAATGATTACCTCTTTCAGTTCAACACCGGCATTGTCGTCATCATCGACTGGGTCATCCACAACACCATCAGGAGGGATATGTATCACGCCAGCCTATGTACGAGGGAAAAGGCGTTGATAAAGATTCCGCCACCTCCCTCTGCCAGGAAGAAAACCGACAATCTGAGATACACGCTACTACCACCAAAGGAGGACTCCGATGTCTATGTTGTGGACTATTCATAGCGAGGTTCTGGTACGTGACAGCCCTGTAACGGTATTGCGTGACGTTGAACGTGACGTAGAGCGTAACGCTGACTGTCACGTGTTACGTAACGTACGGCGTAACACAATAAGGTTAATCAGGGAAAGAAGGATAACAAGAGAAAATATGGAGCCTTCCATCTTAACGGCTCGGGTCCAGCACCCGGGGACCCTCGCCTAATGAAAGACTCCATGGGAGAGAAAAAGGGGCTGCTTCCTGAAAAAGCTCGAGTCCCCTTTTTCTCTCCCGCAAAGAGAAGAGAGAAGAGAGAAGAAAGGAGAAGAAAAAAGTGGGTTTTGTTTATTACACCGATGACGGTGAAGCACATGAGATTGAAGGTGAGTGCTGTGATGAATACGGTGAGTTCGACTGGTACGTCCGACGGAGCCTTGATGAAGCTGCTGGTGCAATCGAGGGATGCTTCATGGCTGTGGATAGTGATATTTCTGACAGTTACTTGGAAGTGGTATTCCCGAGTGTTTTCAACGCCTATGAAGCAGTATTGCTGGCCCGTGATCCGGAGAAGTATTCACCGCTCCTGAAGAAGGCGAAGAAGGATCCTTATATGTACATTGAAATCATGAAGCAAAGGAGTGGACGGCGGTGATATCGATGCGGGAGATACGTATCCAGAGGATTGATGATTATGTGGCGAGATGGGATGAGCTTTGGCAAAGCGTTGACGATGGCAGGTATGCCTTGATGTCTCCTGAAGAGAAAAGGAGATTCAATGCCGACCTCCACGTCATCGAGCCAAATACAATCAATGAACTTTCTGCTCTGAGGAGGACAAAATGAAAACAAGTAACAAGAATCTGTTCCATGGCGTTCTGCCAGGAACGACCGGTGAGTCGATTGCAGTTATCTTCGACTTTGTTGACAGCTGGAATGACCTGTCTGAATCAACCAGGAACGATGCCTGGCGGTTGGGTAAGCGTGAACTCAAGAAGCGGGCAGAGAAGCTGGACAGACTTGCAAACGGAATTGTCGCCCAGCTTCATGTCTGGAAGCTTGATCTTTCCAGTGCTGACAATCAGGAGAGGCTGATCCAGCTTGGAAAGCATGTCGATGAAGAATATTTCTGAGACATTGTATCTTTTGAGTAAAGCATGGGGCTTCTGAATCATCGGAAGCCTCAGTCATATGAAGTTGTATTTATCGGGCAAGATAAATAGGGCCTGTAATCGCATCCTGATAATTCATTCCATTACAACAATTCAACCAGTAACAGCACCTGCGCTGAAAATCCAGTCGAATTACAGGTCTGAAAGGGAGGAACAATGGCCAGGGAATCAACAAAGGTGATATCCGTCCGCCTTGATGCGGGCAACTATGAGAAGCTTCAGAAGATGGCTGTGATCAACAAGAGCACCATCTCAGCTGTCGCCAGCGAAGTGATCAATTCATCTTTCGAAGACATCGAAAGAGTTGATAAGCGGGTCGAGCATCTTGAGGAGCTTGTGTTCTCTGTTCTCGACCATCTGACACTGATGCAGGCGTTCAACAAGGAGGTCTATACGGCACTGCTTGTGCGCAAGGCCAAGACGTTGTCGGAAGAGGAGAAAAAGGAAGCCCGAGCTCTTCTTAAAGAAGCAAGGCAGTCTCTTGATGCCTTTCTCTATGCCGCTGCCAAGAAGATCATGAATGAGGATTTCATCTGGGAGTCGAAGAGACTGATAGATGAATTGACTTCTGCGCAGTCGCAAAAAGATGGGGAGTGAATTCTGATACAGCTTTGTATCACTAACGGACTTCAGTGAGACGGATAGAACAGTATCACTGGAGCCTACTTCAAAGATATGGAGAACAAGCATGAAAGTTGGATATATCAGGGTCAGCACTGCTG
Organism: uncultured Spirochaetaceae bacterium; assembly: GCA_944389075.1. Classification (GTDB taxonomy): domain Bacteria; phylum Spirochaetota; class Spirochaetia; order Sphaerochaetales; family Sphaerochaetaceae; genus Ornithospirochaeta. Next base: position 14,238 of record CALXLA010000004.1, on the reverse strand, counting down.
ATCAGAATCCTGCAAGGCAGGAGGATGCTCTCAGGCAAAATGGAGTGGAGCGTGTTTTCGAAGAGAAGGTCTCCGGCAAGGATATGAACCGACCTAAGCTGAATGAGCTTCTGGATTTTGTGCGAGAAGGAGACACAGTGATTGTCGAGTCCTATTCTCGCATGGCCAGGTCTACAAAGGATCTTCTCTTCATCATCGATAAGCTCAAGGAGAAGAAAGTGTCCTTCGTATCCCTGAAAGAGAACGTTGATACCACCACACCCCAAGGCAAGCTGATGCTCACAATCTTCGCAGGGCTTTCTCAGTTCGAGCGTGAGTGCACTCTTCAGCGTCAGGCTGAGGGAATTGATATTGCTAAAGCACAAGGCAAGTACAAAGGGCGTAAGCCGATTGAGAAGCCTGCAGACTGGGATTATGTCATCAGGCTCTATAGAGCTAAAGAGATAACCGCGACCCAGGCAAAGAGGCGATTAGGCTTGAGCCATGCCACATTCTACAGGCTGCTTAAGGGGAAATAATGGACGTTTGTGTGTCGTTGGACTACTACCGGATTGAATCGGAAGTGGCCACAAAATATCAGATGATATCAGGATTACTGACGCGAATTATTGACGCGATTTTGCCTTTAAAATGAAACAACTCCCTGACTAAGAGGGAGTTGCTTGCTTTGGAGCTGATCGGGATCGAACCGACTACCTATTGAATGCCATTCAATCGCTCTAGCCAGGTGAGCTACAGCCCCGTCTAGCTGAACTTAGCACAGAATGACCTGTTTGTGCAAGAAAAATCAGAGAATCCGGAATTCCTCGTATTGTCCTTCTTCGAGAAGCCTGCTGATATCCTGCCTGTGATTCTTGAGATCCAGCGCAATGCTTGCTGAGAAAAACAGATTCCCGGCATTGTCTTTCTCAAGAGAGAAACTTTTGAAAGATATGCCTTTCCCCGACAGTTCCTTCCTGATGCGGTCGATATCTGGCTGGTTTTCCAGCCTTATCTTTATGTATCCTTCTACAACCTTGTTGAAGGGGAGCGCTTTTATGTGAAGCAACGTATGCACACAGAGTATGAGCACTGTGGAGATTACCGCAAGGAAGTACATGCCTGCTCCCATTGCGATTCCTATTGCGACAGTTGCCCAGATGCCTGCAGCGGTGGTAAGGCCTACTGCAGAGCTTTTCCGTACGAATATTATGCCAGCTCCAAGAAAACCGATTGCTGATACAACTCCGGATACAACACGTGAAGGATCAAGTGACACGCTGTCATGATCAATGACATCGAAGAATCCGTACTTTGAGACAATCATCATGATGGCAGACGCGATAGCGACTATGACATGTGTCCTTATGCCCGCGCTTTTCTGTCTGTGCTCTCTTTCTATGCCGAGAATGCCACCGCATATGGCAGCTCCTATCAGCCTGATGATCAATTCAATCTCAAAGGTCATCATGAGCCTTATTATACTATCTATTTCCGTTTCAATGATGATATTCTTCATTTATGGCAAAGTGCGTTATGTTTGATTTCGATGGTGTTGTGGTGGATAGCGAAAGCTATGGCCTTGAGCTTCTCAGAAGACTGATGAAGGAACAGTACTCTGTCGATATGACAGAAGAGGATTCCAGGCATGTAATCGGATTCAATAAGTCCCGTACTGTGGATTTCATCAATTCAGCATATGGTCTGAATACTACAGTAGAGGAGTATGATGCCTGCTATGGCAAATATGATAACTTCTATGTGGATTATGAAGGCATAAAGCCGATAGATGGGGCAAGGGAATGCATGGATAAACTGTCATCGGCAGGATTCACTGTCGGGCTTGTTTCATCCACCCAGGCACTTTACATACTTTCTGCACTGAACAGGATCGGAATGACAGATTGCTTTGATTTCATCGTCACCGGTGATATGGTGGAGAACAGCAAGCCATCTCCTGAGCCATATCTGAAAGGCCTGTCTCTTGCAGGATGCAATGCAGGAGATGCCTTCGTGGTAGAGGATTCTCCTACAGGCGTCTCTGCGGGAAAGGCTGCTGGTATTTTCACTATCGGCTTCAAAGCGGCAAGTGTCAAACTCCCGACACCCCAGTCTGATATCGAGATTCCTTCATATGAAGAATTATATGATTACATTGTGTTATCTAAATAACATAATGTGCGATATTCTACAAAAATATCGTGAACATCTTGCATTGAAGGCTTTAACCAATTAATCTCAGGCTAATCAATAAACTTCATGGAGAGAAGCAGTGGAAAACAAGAAGTTCAAAGTTGCCGTTATCGGCGCAACAGGTGCTGTCGGACAGGTTTTCATGTGGATGCTTTCAGATCATCCTTGGTTTGAGCTCTCATATGTTACTGCATCTGCAGCCAGGGTAGGTCAGAAGTATGGTGCTACTGTCCACTGGGTCATGCCTTTCGAGATGCCGGAATGCCTTAAGGACATGGAAGTCAGGGAATTCAATTTCGAGGCAATGAAAAAGGAAGGCGTGCAGATCGTATTCTCAGCGCTTCCTGCTGCTGTTGCAAGGGAAGCGGAACCGCAGCTCAGAGCCAATGGCTTCTATGTGTTCTCTAATGCTGCTGCCATGCGTTATGACAGCGATGTCCCCATCCTCATTCCAGAGACAAACTCAGAGCAGCTGGATCTGATAAGGAATCAGGGATATCCGCAGACAGGATTCGTTGTGACGAATGCTAACTGCGTGACAACAGGTCTTGCCATGGCGCTCGCTCCGCTCAGGAAGTTCGGCATCAGGAATATAATGATAAACAGCTATCAGAGCGTATCTGGCGCAGGCTATCCGGGCCTTTCATCCTTTGATATCACGGACAACTGCATACCATATATCGGAGGGGAGGAGGAGAAGATCGAGAAGGAGATAAAGAAGATCCTTTCAATCAATCCGGAAGTCTATGCATATACTGTACGCGTGCCTGTCATGTTCGGACATCTTGAGACTGTATGGCTTGATTTCGATCAGGATGTCGAGCCTGAGGATGTGATATCAGCCTGGGCGGATTTCAGGGAGGCTTCGGATCTTCCATCCACGCCTAAGCAGCCTGTCATATACTCTGATGAGCCTACATTCCCACAGCCTAAATATGCATTCTGGGGTAATCCGAAGGGAATGGTTGTCTACACAGGAAGACTCAAGAAGAAAAACGGCAAGATAGGTTTTGTCCTTCTCGTGAATAACATAGTGAAAGGCGCTGCCGGCGGATCGATTCAGAATGCGGAGGCCTTCGTTACCAGGTTTGGGCTCAGGTAAGGTTGACCACGTTCTGTCTTAATGCTACTTTTTCTGTCAGTGCTCAATGCAAGCACTGCAGGATTATTTGAAGGAGGATGGCGGCTTGAAGCAGCCGCATGCAAGAGATTATGGATGGACAGATGTATACAACGCTGATTACGTTCGTGCTTATTATCCTTATTTTCTACTTCCTGATCATCAGGCCGCAGAAGAAGAGAGATAAAGAAGCCAAGGCGATGATCGATGCTATGAAGAAAGGCGATAAGGTCGTCACTATCGGCGGAATCCATGGGACTGTCGTCATGGTCAAGGATAAGACAGTCATTATCAAGGTTGATGATTCTGCAAGAATCGAATTCAACAAGAGTGCTATCTCATCTGTAGTCGGAAAGGGCACTGAGAAGCCTCAGAAGAAGGATAAGGATGGAAAGGAAGCTGTCGATAACAAAGGCGGCGAGGCTGGTTCCATAGGCGTTGATTCCGCAGCACCTGCAGCAGAAGAGAAAGCTGAGGAAAAGAACGAAGACAAGACAGATAAATAAGGTTGTCATCTGAGAGAAACAAGGCCCATTGCTTTCGAGCTCTGGGCCTTAATTGAATAGGAGCGAATTTGCCGAAGGTTGTTAAAGCCTCTGCTTATGGTTTCTGTGGAGGTGTGCGCTCAGCTGTCGAGAAGGCAGTCTCAGCTGCTGATAAAGCAAAAAGGGAAGGTATCCCATGCTATGTATATGGCAATCTTGTCCATAGCAGAGCTGTCATGTCTGAGCTCGAAGCGCTCGGTGTCGAGAAGATAGATTCCCCATCAGGGCATAAGCCAGGATATCTGATAATACGTGCTCATGGTATCGGTGACAGGCTCCGGTCGGAGTTCGAGGCCGCCGGTTTCCTTATATGTGATGCTACATGTCCTGTGGTCCTCCGTAACATGGAGAGGCTCCGGCAGGCTGATAATCCAGTCATAATAGGGCAGAGATGCCATGCAGAGGTACAGGCTCTTCTTGGGTGCAGGAATGTCCCTGTCGTGGAATCAGCGGAAGAGTCTGAGAAGCTTCCGGAAGGGAAGTATCAGGCAGTAGTGCAGACGACATTCTCCGAGAATGAACTTGCCTCGATCCGTGATAAAGGGCGGATAGAACCTCTCAATACTATATGCATGGCAAGCGAAGAACGCAGGAAGGCTCTCAGGACCATCATCGGTGATGTAGATGCAATAGTTGTCGTAGGCGACAGCATAAGCGCGAATACGATGGAGCTTGTCAGTATCAGCAGAAGCTATGGCAAACCCACATTCCTCATATCTTCAGATGCTGATATCGATGAAGAGCTTTTCTGCTATAATAGGATCGGATTGACAGCGGGGGCCTCTGCACCTGATTCCCTCGTAGATGCAGTCAGGAGGAAAATCGAGGAACATGGCTGAAGAAAAGAATCTGATTCCTATACCGACAGTCAAAAGGCTGCCATCTTATCTGAGGCTTCTCAGACAGGCCAAGGAGGAAGGCGAAAGGTTCATAAGCGCTACGAAGCTTGCTTCTGAATTGTCGCTCAAGCCAATACAGGTCAGGAAGGACATCGCAAGCACAGGAATCGAAGGACGGCCTCGCGTGGGTTTTGAGCTCGATGAGCTGATCAGCCGCATAACCCATGTGCTTGGCTGGGATAATGCAGCAGAGGCTCTGATTGTCGGAGCCGGGAATCTTGGTTCTGCGCTTGCATCCTATGGGGGATTCGAGGCTTATGGCCTGAAAATCTCAGCGATCTTTGATAAGGATATCCATAAAATCGGGACAAGGACCGGACATCTTACGGTCCTTCCCCTCGAGAAGATCAATCAGTATATTGCAGAGAACAGAATCTCAATTGCCGTAATCGCTGTTCCTGCGTCCCAGGCGCAGGCTGTTGCCGATATGCTAGTCAAATGCGGCATAAGGGGAATCTGGAACTTTGCACCTGTGAATCTCAAGCTTCCTGAGGACGTCGTTATGCAGCGCACGGATCTTGCGACATCATTCGCTGTGCTGTCGATAAAGCTCAGGAAGAAGCTTGAGGAAAGGATCTGAAATCTTCTCAGGAGCTTTCAATATTATCTTCTTTCATTGAATATGTGAATGTGGGGATATTATCTTCCATCGCATGGCCCTTTATTTTCTGATTTTCTTATTTGAGCAGTGTTATTTCTATGCTCTCAATCATTTTATTGACTTAATCATCTTCATGCTGTAGTCTTTTGATTGACTAGGAGAGTTTATGGCTGAAAAGGAGAAGCTGCAGGTGGAACTCTGCATGGGGTCCAGCTGCTTTGCCAGAGGGAACAGCGCATCGCTTTCCGATCTGGAAGCATACATCAATGAAAACGGACTGGAGGATAGAGTGGAGCTCGGAGGCCATTTGTGCCTCGGCAAATGCAACACAGGCCCTCATATGAGGATAGGGGATAAGGAATACTCCGGTATTTATGATTCCGCATGTGTCATCGACATAATCGCAAAGGCACTGGAGGAGATGGATGCAGAATCCGATTTACACTGAAACCACAAGCTGTCGTGATTGCTATAAGTGCGTCCGCTCATGTCCTGTCAAGGCAATCCAGATCAAGGATGGCAATGCCATGATCATCAAGGACAGATGCATTTACTGCGGCAAATGCGTCCATGTCTGTCCGAATAATGCGAAGAAGGTGCGCAATGATGTTCCGAGGGCAAGGCTTGCTATCGCATCTGGCCGCAAGGTCTTCTGTTCCCTCGCTCCCTCATATTCCTCGGAGTTCGCCGGAAAAGAGGATAAGCTTCTCACCGCGCTCAAGAAGCTCGGGTTCTGTGAGATTTCAGAGACAGCAATCGGTGCCGCACTGGTTACCCAGGCTCTCGATATCTACGCATCTGAGCATGATGGCAAATGCCCGTTCATCGGAACTGCTTGCCCATCTGTCGTTGAGCTTGTGAAGAAATACTACCCGGAAGAGATCAGCAATCTCGCACCGGTCCCGTCACCGCTCCAGTCCCATAGCGCATATCTTCGCTCACTGGGCGATGAGGATATCGTCATTGTCTTCATAGGGCCATGTATTGCGAAGAAGATGGAAGCCGATCTCACTCCTGGCTATCCTGACCTTGCCATAACATTCGATGAGCTGAGGTCCTGGCTTGAGGAAGAGGATATCGACCTCGATAAGATAAAGGCGGAAGACGTGAGGTTCTTCCCGAAGAAAGCAGGGATATCATCATTGTATCCTGTGGAAGGAGGCCAGATTAGAAGCTCTGCCATCTGGGGCCACGAGACTTCTCTTCAGCCTGATGCCATTTCGATGGCCGGTGTAGAGAATATAATGTCATCCATTGCGGATATCGATTCATCCACGCCATTTCTGGAGCTTCTCTCATGCGAGGGTGGCTGTGTGAATGGTCCTGGTATTTCGAAGAAAAGCTCGCTTGCTGAAAGAAAGAGGCTCTCAGCTCTGTGGACTGAGAAGCGGCTTGCTGAGGATGATCTCTTTGAAGGCGATGAGGCTTTTGCGAGAAAGCTTCTCAAAGAAGGATATGGCCTTCTCCATTCGGAAGGTCCGAAGCCTGCGCCAGTGAGAAAGGGACATACTGAAGAAGAGATAAATGCGGCCCTTATCGAACTTGGCAAGCTGACTCCTGCTGATGAGCTCAACTGCGGTGGATGCGGCTATAATACCTGCCGTGATATGGCTGCTGCCTATCTTGATGGCATGGCTGAAATCGAGATGTGCGTCACCAAGATGCGCAAGGAAGCGCAGAGCAAGGTCGATGTCCTTCTCTCAACGATTCCTACAGGTGTTGTCATCGTTGACAGCGATCTGCAGATTGCGGATTGCAATGTCATATTCCTCGATATGTTCGGAGACATGGAAGAAGGATTCATCGACGAATCTGTGCTCTCGATGATCAAGGGGCTTCCTCTTGAAAGCTTCGTCCCATTCGCCGAGAAATTCCGCGAGCAGTTCTATCTGGCACGCCCGGGACAGTATCGCGTTCACTTCAAGGACAAGTATCTGCGCGTCACATTCTTCCTTGTTGATGAGAAGAGGCTTCTTGGCGCCATGTTCGAAGACATAACGAATCCGACCATCAAGCGAGAGACAGTCGTGAAGAAGGCGGAGGATGTCATACAGCGCTCTCTTGAGACTGTCCAGCAGATAGCATCGCTTCTTGGAGAGAATGCTGCAGAGACTGAGATCATGCTCAATTCGCTCATTGATGCATTCAGCGTCCATGGCGCAGGGGATGATGAAGGGACATTCACGGAGGATGATGGGAACCTGACATGAACAATATCTTCATAGACATCGACTATGCGCAGATATTCAAGCATGGGCAGAAGATCGGAGGCGATGTATACCTCCTGTCTAAGAGCCCTGAGGAAAACCACATCGTCTCGACACTCTCCGATGGACTCGGAAGCGGGGTCAAGGCCAATGTGCTTGCATCCCTTACTGCCCACATGGCTCACAGGCTCTCATTCTCGCCGATAGATCTCAGCCATTCGGCGCAGATCATCATGGATACGCTTCCTGTCTGCAAGGAGAGGAAGATAAGCTATTCGACTTTCACCATTGCTGATATCCGCTATGCAGATGATCTTGAGAAGATCGATGTGAATCTGGTTGAGTATGACAATCCTCCTGCGCTCAGATTCAGAGGCGCGGAGCCTGTTTCCTGGGAACGGAGCAAGACGGAGCTTCAGAGGGAGGGAGCCTTCAAGAAGGAAGTGATATCTCACTCGATGTTCGAGCTTGAGATCGGCGACAGGCTAGTCACTTTCTCCGATGGCGTCACTCAGTCGGGACTTGGGAAAGGACTTCCTCTCGGATGGAGGCTCGATGGTGTCCGCAAGTTCATAGCAGAAGAGATAGAGAAGGATCCGGACATCTCATCCAGAGAGCTTTCCCGTGCAATCGTGCAGAAGGCATACTCCCTTGATGGCCTTGCATCCAAGGATGACATAACATGCTCTGTCATATATGTCAGAAGACCGCGCAGGCTGCTTATCGTCACAGGTCCTCCGTTCCTGAAGGAATCCGATGAGATCATGGGACAGAAGATCCGCGAGTTCGATGGCAAGAAGATCGTTTCCGGAGGAACTACAGCACAGATTGTCTCAAGAGTCTTCGGCGCGAAGCTTACGCTCGATCTTTCATGCTGGTCCAAGGATGTGCCTCCCGCATCGAAGATGGAAGGAATAGATCTTGTAACCGAGGGTATGCTCACTCTTTCAAAGGTCGCTACGATACTTGAGAAGAGAATCAATCCTGCTGATCTTCCGAATGATCCTGCGAAGAAGTTCGTCGAGATGCTTCTGGATAGCGATCAGGTCCATTTCCTTGTGGGAACTAAGATCAATGAGGCTCATCAGGATCCGAACATACCTGTGGAAATAGGGATCAGGAGAACAATCATAGGGCGTCTGAGGAAGGCCCTTGAGGATATATATCTGAAAGAAACTTCACAAGAGTACTTATAGGAGAATTTTTATGAAGAAATCCAAAGTAAAAGTCAGAATCTGTCTTGGTACAGCCTGTTTCGTCCAGGGAGGAGCAGATCTCCTTCTCTACAATGACTTCGTCGATCCTGCAATTCTCGCAGACTGTGAGATCGAAGGATGTTCATGTCTGGATGAATGCAAGGTAGGAAATGGAAGCGCTCCATATGTATCCATCAATGACAAGATTTATTCTGGAGTGAACCAGGATATGTTCTGCAAGCTGCTGGCGGAGGCTGTTAAGAATGCTTGAACTGAATAATCAGTATACTCTCATGAAGAGGAAAATCGACACAGAAGTCCTTAAGAACTTCTTCAACGACACTCTCGTGGAGAATGCTGACAGGCTTCCTTTGGAGATAATTCCTAAGCACAGGACTCCTTTCAGGTGCTGCATCTACAAGGAAAGAGCTATGGTGCGTTATCGCATCATGGCTATAAGCGGTATCGATATCGAGCGCGATGACGATGAAGAGAAGCCACTCGCGGAGTATATGAAGGAAGTTCTCGCAGAGGACAAGCCACCACTTCCGCTCCTGACTACGATCAGCACGGGGTGTTCTGGATGTCCGAAGTCGCAGTACAGGATTTCCGATGGCTGCAGAGGATGCTTTGCACGTCCATGTATGTCGAACTGCCCGAAGGATGCGATCATCTTCATCAATGGACAGGCCCATATTCAGGAAGACAGGTGCATAAGATGCGGCAAGTGCATGGAGGTATGTCCATTCCATGCCGTTGTCCATATTCCTGTTCCTTGTGAGGAGGCATGCCCTGTTGATGCCATCAAGAAGAATGAGGATGGCATCGTGGAGATTGAGCACAACAAGTGCATCGGATGTGGAAAGTGCGTCCGCTCATGTCCGTTCGGTGCCATTGTCGAGCGTTCAGGTCTTTTCCCTGTGGCTAAGATGCTGAAGAACGGCGAGAAAGTCGTTGCAATGATTGCGCCTGCCATTGAAGGCCAGTTCCCGGGAACCCTCGGACAGCTGAAGGCTGCGATAAAGAAAGCGGGTTTCTACGATGTCGTCGAGGTGGCTGAGGGCGCTGAGGTGACATCCATAAAGGAAGCATCAGAGCTTCATGAGAGGCTTGAGGAAGGCGAGAATTTCATGACAACATCATGCTGCCCTTCATATATGGAGCTTGTGGATATCCACATCCCATATCTCAAGCAGAAGAGATCGACTACGCTTTCGCCAATGGGATATTCCGCAGAGATTGTCAGGGAGAAATATCCTGATGCGAAATCTGTATTCATCGGGCCATGTTTCGCAAAGAAGGTAGAGGCTGCGAAGAAATACAGGGATTCCATTGATGGCGTGATCACATTCGCGGAACTTGCTTCGATCTTCGTCGCGAAGGACATCGATGTACGCGAGATGGAAGCAGATGATCTCGGAGATACTGCCTCATTCGAGGATTGCCGTCAGTTTGCGCTCACGACAGGTGTCGCGGGGTGTGTGATGGCAAGATACGACAATGAGGGAAAGCCGGCTCCTAAGACGATGAGCATCAATGGTCTTGATAAGAAGACGGTAAGGCTTATGAAGACTTGGGAGAAGAGGGCCCCTGATGCGGATCTTGTCGAGGTCATGGCATGTGAGGGAGGCTGCATCGCAGGTCCAGGCACTATAGTAAAGCCTGCACTTGCCGTCAAACTCAGAACCGCTGCGAAAGCTGCGCAGAAATGACAGATACAGGCCGGACAGCCGGCCTGTTCCTTTATTACTTGATATTCCCTGCCTTTTGCAGTATTTTCTATCTAACGGCTATGACGGAGACGAGTAGCATCTGAATCTGCCTCTGAGAGGGTATCCACATGATGTGGGTGAGAGATACCTGGGGATAGGATGTGAAAACCACTCCCGAGCTGCATAGCGGAAAGGAAACGAGTATGTTATGCCGTACCCTGCGTCAATGGATCAATGAGCGTCCCTTTTCACAGAGGGGAAGCAAGGTGGAACCGCGGAGCCTTTGCAGCTTCGTCCTTGCATATTTTGCGAGGATGGAACTGGAAAGGCTTTTTTGCTGTATAAGGAGAAAGATATGGCTAATGATGAGAAACTCCAGACGATAAGGCATTCGATGGCTCACGTCATGGCAGAAGCTGTGCTGGAGCTGTTCCCTGGAACGAAGATCGCTATCGGTCCATCAATTGAGGACGGCTTCTATTATGATTTCGACCTGCCGCGCCCGCTTCAGGATTCGGATCTTGAAGAGATTACGGAACATATGAAGAGGATCATAGAGAGCGGTGTCTCCTTCGAGAGAAGGGAAGTGACAAGAGATGAGGCAAGGAAGCTTTTCGCAGATCAGCCTTATAAGCTTGAGCTTCTTGATGCGATTCCTGAGGGAGAAGCGGTTTCGCTGTATACTCAGGGTAATTTCACGGATCTCTGCAGAGGACCTCATGTTGAATCAACTAAGGAGCTGAATAAGGACTCGTTCAAGCTTCTTTCGATAGCAGGTGCATATTGGAGAGGTAAGGAAACGAATCCGATGCTGACCAGAATTTATGGTACTGCATGGTCAAATCCGAAAGAGCTCCGTCTCTATATGGATCATCTGGCTGATATAGAGAAGAGAGATCACAGAAAGCTTGGCAAGGAACTCGATCTTTTCTCATTGCATGAAGAAGCAGGTCCGGGGCTTGTGTACTGGCATCCTAGGGGAGCGAGGGTCCGCCTTGCCATCGAGGATTTCTGGAGGCAGGAGCATTATAAGAACGGATATGAGATGGTCTATACGCCGCATGTGGGAAAATCCTGGCTCTGGGAGACATCCGGACATCTCGGATTCTACAAGGAATCGATGTATCCGAAGATGGAGATGGACAACCTTGATTACTACGTCAAGCCGATGAACTGTCCGTTCCATATCATGATTTATCAGAACAGCAAGAAGAGCTATCGCGATCTTCCATGCCGCTGGGCTGAGCTTGGCACTGTCTACAGATATGAGAAAGCCGGTGCTCTTCATGGTCTTATGAGAGTCAGGGGCTTTACTCAGGATGATGCTCATCTTGTCGTGACTCCGGAGCAGATGGACAGCGAGATAATGGAAGTGCTCCGCTTCTCGCTCTACATGCTCCACAGCTTCGGCTTCAATGACATCCATGCATATATTTCCACAAAGCCTGAGAAGTCTGTAGGTGACAAGGAGAAATGGGACGCTGCTACTGAGGCTCTGAAGAAGGCTGTCGAGAAGGAAGGTCTTGCTTATGACATTGACGAAGGCGGCGGTGCGTTCTATGGCCCGAAGATCGATCTGAAGATAAAGGATGCTATCGGAAGGGAATGGCAGCTCTCCACTGTCCAGTTCGATTTCAATCTTCCGGAGAGGTTCCATATGACATTTGTCGACCGCGATGGTGTCGAGAAGCAGCCGTATATGATTCATAGAGCGCTTCTTGGGTCTATTGAGAGATTCTTTGGTGTCCTTCTGGAACATTACGCAGGGGCATTCCCGCCATGGCTTTCTCCGGATCAGATTGCCATCATACCTGTAGGTGAGAACGCATTTGATTATGCGAAGGATCTTGAGAAGAGGCTTCGCGGAGAAGGCTTCAGGGTCGTCACGGATCTCAGCGCAGACAGGATGAATGCGAAGATCCGCAACGCGCAGAAGATGAAGACTCCTTATATGCTCATCCTTGGCGAGAAGGAGATTGAAAGCGGTGTGGTATCCGTGCGTTATCGCAATGGCAAGCAGTCCAATGGTATCAGTGTCGAGGACTTCATTGCAGAAGTCCATGGTGTGATAGACCGCAAAGAGCAGATTTAAGGAGGCGCAATGAATCTACCTAATAAGCTGACTGTTCTCCGGCTTGTAATGGTTCCAGTATTCCTGATCGCATACCTGATTTCAAAGCTGGGCTTCGCAGGGAGCTCGGCTGTATCTGCTGTCCTTATGCTGATTTGCTATGCAACGGCAGAGCTGACAGATCTTCTTGATGGGAAGATTGCCAGGAAACATGGTCTTGTCACTGACCTCGGAAAGGTGATGGATCCATATGCGGATACTCTTTCGCACCTGACATTCTTCGTCTGCTTCATGGACAGCGGCCTTATGCCGGTCTGGGCATTCCTTATTATCATGTGGAGGGAGTTCACCCAGCTTTTCATGAGGATGCTTATGATGGGAGTCGGTAAGGCTGTTCCTGCGAATATCTGGGGAAAGAGCAAGACTGTGCTTTATGCGGTGACATCAATACTCTCGATTGCTTACATTGTCGCAAGTGCATTCATCGCAGAAGGTGGATGGAATGCTATAGCCGAGATGATTCTCTATGTGTTCTATGCCCTTTCGGCGGTTGCGGCGCTTCTTTCATTTGTCACATACCTCTCTGCGATCATCAAGTCAAAGGCTCTTTCAGGGATGACCAGATGAAAGGAGAGGGGCTTCCATTCAATGGTTTTACGGAGGAAGAGGCTAAGGATGTGGATATCATCGTCAGCGATGTCGATGATACCATCACATCAAGAGGCAAGCTTCTTCCGGAAGCCCTCAGTGCGTTATGGGATGCAAAGCACGCAGGAAAGATGATAGTACTTGTGACGGGTGGATCTGCAGGCTGGGCCGATGCATATATCAGGCAATGGCCTGTGGATCTTGTCATTGCAGAAGGCGGTGCCGTCGCACTCGCCCACGGAAAGGATGGCAGCATTGTCTATAAGTTCAATCCACATATCCTCCCTGATGTGAAGAAGAAAAGGGAGAACCTGCTGCGTGCGACAGCTGGGCTTTCCTTGTCTTCGGATCAGTATGCAAGGCTTCATGACATAGCTTATGACAAATCGAAGCTCAGCAGCTATGAACTGAAGTCGCTCCTGTCTGTCATCCAGGCGGCAGGAGGACATGCTTCAGTCTCATCCATACATGTGAATGCGGGTTTTGGTAAATTCAGCAAGGCCTCATCATATATCATGTATATGAATATGCTGTTCAATATGCAGTATCCCTCAGTAGTCATGAAGGCTGTTTATTTCGGAGACAGCCTCAATGATGAGGATATGTTCAGGCTGTTCCCTCTTTCTGTCGGCATGCATTCTGTAGAGGATTCAAGGGACAGATTCGATATCCTTCCTAAATACATAACCTCTGGATACGGCGGAGAGGGCTTTTCAGAGGGAATCAGGTCACTGCTGTCGTTTATTTCCTGATAATGCAAGGGAATGAAAAATTTTGATAAAAATATTCAGAATCTTGTTGACAAACGGCAGTGATTTCGATTACTTTATTGAGGCACGCCAATAAAGGCGAGTTGATTTTTTACAGATATATCAGCGAAGGGAAGAGAAGAAATAGAAGCTTGGAAGCTTCTGTCAATTCAAGAACGAACGGCAAGGAAAGAAGCCGGTTTCGTTGGCGAGCGGCAGGAAAGAACGTAATGGTTAACAGCGCCGTCTTCGGACGGCGTATCAATGACGGAGAGTTCGATCCTGGCTCAGAACGAACGCTGGCGGCGCGTCTTAAGC
>CALXLA010000003.1 GCA_944389075.1 uncultured Spirochaetaceae bacterium | reverse complement strand
AGGAGATACTGCTGAAGGAAAACGGAGGGAAGTACCTCAGATACAGGCTGAATGACACCTGGTAGGGGCCTGTAAATCAGTGTATTTTTGATATCCGATCTCATGCAGGCTACCGTTACCCGGAGATACCTGGTCTGAATATGGAGCGACGACCACGAGCCCTTCTCACGTTTTTAAGCTTTTTATAGTCATATATTTAGTAGATTTTCCGTGACAGGGTGCCGTAGCCAATGGTGAGGACTTGTAAGATAGTTTATTTGAGCCCGTAAGTCAATAATGGGAATAAAAACAGCAATATCCAATCAAATGGTTGACAAAAGGACATGAAGAAATGAACCTTGGATTACAAGGTTTGAAAAAAATCGGTTCTTATTTTGCCTACAATATAATACGTATACCGGTTTTAAAGATTTTGCGTGGTAGGAATTTGGAAGGAAAAATCTGAAAGAATAGCAATAATTGACAAAAAATAAAAAAATCGTCATAATACAAGTCACTATATTACAACGATTTTCTTATTATAAATAAATTGAAATCACTCCCACTCAATCGTCCCGACCGGCTTCGGTGTCAGATCATAGCAGACTCTGTTGACGCCTTTCACCTCATTGAGGATCCTTTCCGTGATATGCGAGAGAAGCTCGAACGGGACGTTCTCGACTGTAGCAGTCATAGCATCCTTCGTATTGACTGCCCTGATGATGACAGGATACTCGAATGTCCTCTTGCCATCCCTGATGCCAGTTGACCTGAAGTCAGGAACGATAGTGAAGTACTGCCAGACCTTTCCCTCAAGACCATTCTTCGCGAATTCCTCCCTGAGGATCGCATCTGATTCCCTGACAGCCTCAAGACGATCACGTGTGATAGCTCCAAGACACCTTACACCAAGACCGGGCCCCGGGAACGGCTGTCTGTATACCATGTTGTCTGGAAGACCAAGAGCCTTGCCTACTACCCTTACCTCATCCTTGAAGAGGAACTTCACAGGCTCCACAAGCTCGAATCTCAGATCTTCAGGAAGACCGCCGACATTATGATGAGCCTTCACTCCATCGCTCTCGATGATATCCGGATAAATCGTTCCCTGCGCAAGGAACTCGATTCCCTCAAGCTTCCTGGCCTCTTCCTCAAATACCCTGATGAACTCAGCTCCGATTATCTTCCTCTTCTCTTCAGGATCCGTGACTCCTGCAAGCTTATCGAGGAAGCGGTCCACCGCATCCACATAGATGAGATTCGCATCCATCTCATTCCTGAACACCTGGATAACCTGCTCCGGCTCTCCTTTCCTGAGAAGACCATGATTGACATGAACGCAGACAAGGTTCTTACCGATTGCCTTGATGAGCAATGCCGCGACAACAAATGAATCGACTCCACCTGAAAGAGCCAGCAGAACCTTTTTATCGCCGACCTGTGCCTTTACCTTCTCGACTTCTTCCTTGATGAATGCCTCAGCCAGAGCTGCATTCGTTATCCTCTCCATAGAATCCGGACGCTTGTTATCAGCCATATATTTCTCCTACATAGACGATTCTATGCGAAATCGCGGATTGTGGAAATGCTATGTTAGAATAACTCCATGACAGAGCTGAAAATCAGATTGAATGGCAAGGATATGTCCATTCCATATGGGACAAGGATCATGGATATAATCGGCCATGACAATACAACATCCTACAGCAATAATCCCGCGGCGGGAGCTATCGTGAACGGGATACTCGTACCGCTTCAGGAAGAACTCAAAGGCAATGCCGAGATACAGACAGTCCGCCTTATCTCTCCACTTGGAAAGAGAATCTACAGGAAGACGCTCTGCTTTCTGCTCTCATATGCATCATCGGTCGTATCACCTGAACGCAATCTCATCATTGGACACAGCCTCGGCGATGGATACTATTTCCGCTACAGGGATCCTGATCCTCCGAAGACAGAAGAACTTATAAGGACGATGAAAGCAGCTGTCGATGCGGATCTTCCGATCGATATAGTCTCGCTTACAGATGATGAGGCTCTTGAATATTCAGAAAGCAAGAAGCTCGATGAGACCGTGAAGCTTCTGAACACCCGTAACAGCCCGCTTTACAAAGCTGCTAGACTTGGAGACTGCATAGAGCTCTACTATGAGCCGGTACTGCCATCCGCAGGATATCTGACACTCTGGGAACTAAGGGAGTATGAAGATGGCCTTCTTCTGAGATACCCGCAGTCCAGGAGCCCATACAGGCTCATGGAATTCACGGACAATCCAAAGCTTTTTGAAGTCTTCCGCAACAACAAGAGGATATCAGAGCTTATAGGAATCAGCTCGCTCGGTGATCTGAACCAGCAAATCATAGATGGCTCAATCGATGAGACAATAAGACTTTCAGAGACGCTCCTGAGGCAGAACATCATGGAAATCGGGAGGAAGATAAAGGAGAAAGGCTCTGTCAGAGCTGTATTCATCGCAGGACCTTCCTCATCAGGAAAGACAACCTTCTCGATGAAGCTGTGCGATGAACTCAGGATCCATGGCTATAAGCCGCTGAAGCTTTCCCTTGATGACTACTATCTCTCAGGAGACCTCATTCCTCTTGATGAGAACGGGGAGAAGGATTTCGATGTGCTTGAATCTCTTGATCTCGAGCTGTTCAGAAGACAGCTATCGGATCTAACTGCAGGCAAAAGCGTGCACCTCGCAGTCCATGACTTCAAGGAGAAGTCGACATCGTTCCGTGAAGAGCCATCTCGGATGGACGATGATACCATCCTCATAATCGAAGGCATTCATGGCCTCAATCCGCAGCTTACGGCAGGATTCGATGAGTCCATGATATTCCGGATATACATCTCGGCACTGACCCAGATAAACCTTGATACAAGATCCAGGATAAGCACGACAGACAACAGGATACTCCGTAGGATGATAAGGGACTCAAGGACAAGGGGAATCTCCCCGACAGAGACATTGTCGAGATGGCCTTCAGTGGAAAGAGGTGAAAAGAACAATATCTTTCCATTCCAGAACAATGCGAATTCGATGATAAACAGTGCGCTGAGCTATGAGCTTGCCGCGCTTGTGCCTTATACGGTACCGCTTCTCAGAAGCGTGCGGAAAGAATCAGGCGAACCATATATAGTGGCGAGAAGGCTGCTCGCATTCCTCGACCTTATTCTTCCGATGCCAGATGATATGATTCCCCCTGATTCCATTCTCAGGGAATTCATAGGAGGCTCTATCTATGGAGCAATCTGATGATATCCCGTCTCAACGACAGTCTTTGTCTCAATCAGGATATCAGGATAGGCAGATAGCATGTTCATAAGCCTCAGGGAAGCCCCCTGAGGCGTGTTCGTCCCGCTTTCCCATGCATTGACGGTCTTCACCGAAACTCCAAGTACATCGGCGAAAAGCTGAGCTGACAGATGAAGCTTCTGCCTCAGCTTCCTTATATCCTCGGCACTCATCGGGGAAAGCGCTGATACTTTTATGAACTTGTTTCTCTTTGAAAGGACACCCCTTTTCTTCGGATACAGGGCATCCTTCACGATATCAAGATAGATGCTGATCATTTGCCATATATATGGAGAAGCTCGTTGAGTTCCTCAAGGATGCCATCACGGCATCTGCCGCACACTGTCGAGCATCCTGTAAGCGCCTGAAGCTCATCAAAGTTATGGACCTTGTCGGTCTTCACCAGCTCCTCGATCATCTGATCCGTGACACCCTGGCATTCGCAGATCATCTTCGCAGTAGTGCCCTTGAGCGTATTCTCGATGCCATTCTTCTCGAAGTAGTCATCGATAGCAGCCCTGAGCGCCTTGTCACCCAGCACCGAGCAATGGAACTTATGCTCGGGAAGGCCTCCAAGGGCTTCCGTGATCATCTGGGGTGTAAGATGATAAGCTTCCTCAAGAGTCATGGATATGGCCATCTCGCTCATCATCGACGTTGAAGCTATCGCGCTCGCACAGCCATATGTAAGCCATCTGAGATCCGAGATCCTGCCATCACGAACCTTGATACCTACACGCATCTGATCACCGCAGGCAAGGGACCCCACCTCTCCGACCCCATCAGGAACGAAGTCCTCATCTTCCTTCCAGAGATTCCTCGGATTCATGAAATGATCCTTTACGACATCCGTATATACCCACTGAGCCATGAAACTCGAAGCCATTTCCTACCTCCTCGTGCTCATCTTCCTGATCCTATCGATGATAGGGGGAAGCTTCTCAAGCACATAATCAACATCTTCCATTGTATTGAAGCGACCGAATGAGAATCTTATTGAACCATGAGCAAGCTCTGTATCAAGACCAGCTGCAAGAAGCACATAGCTAGGCTCAAGAGAACCTGTCGCACATGCGGAACCTGTAGAGACAGCAATGCCCTCAAGATCAAGATACAGCAGGATCGATTCGCCTTCAGCTCCTGCGAATGACACATTCAGCGTTCCCGGAAGACAGTATTCAGGATTATCAGAGCCATTGACAATGACATCCGGAATTCTGTCAAGGATTCCTTTTCTGAGAGCTTCCCTCATCTGCCAGAGCATCGTATGCTCATATTCGATGTTCTTCAGGGCAAGCTCCGCGGCCTTGCCAAGCCCATAGATTGCCTGGTTGTTGTAAGTCCCGGCCCTCATCCCATTCTCCTGATGCCCGCCATGGATAAATGGCCGCATCGGGACCGATGGAGCTGCATACAGGACTCCGATTCCCTTTGGCCCATAGAACTTATGACCAGAAAGAGAAAGATAGTCTGCGCCGATTTCCCTGACAGATACAGGGATCTTTCCGATTGCCTGTGTCGCATCCGTATGGAAATAAGCGCCTGATGAGTGGGCGATCTCCGCAGCCTCCTTCACAGGCTGTATAGTTCCGGACTCATTGTTTCCGACCATGACAGAGACAAAGCATACATCATCTCCCATCAGGGCCTTGTACTTGTCCAGATCAAGCCGTCCGGAATGGTCAACAGGAGCGAAATCCACATTATAGCCACGCTTCCTGAGATACTTCGCAGTCTCAATAGAAGCCGGATGCTCAACTGAGGACAGGACAATCCTGTTTCTGCTGCTGCCATCATCGATAAGATCCCGGAAGATAGAGAATACGGTGTTGTTGCTCTCTGTGGCTCCCGATGTGAAATAGACACCGCTTTCATCGCCATCAATGAGCTTTGCGACCTCTCCCCTGGCCCAATCTATGCCTGCAGCCGCATTTCTGCCAAGCGAGTGCATGCTTGAGGCATTTCCGTAAAGACTTTCATACTGGTGCATGAAGCTGATGACTTCGGCATCCATTTCAGTCGTACCATTATTATCAAGATAGATATATCTACCCATTATAATCTCCTACCGCTTAATCTATGGAGAACTTGATTCAGCGTCAATCACTCGCTATCTGGGGAGAAGATACGCTCTGCCTGCTTCCTTATTGCCTTGAATCTGTGGTCAAGCGGCATGAAAGTCCAGCTCTTCGTCCTTTTGAAGACAACTCCATCTTCTGTGAATTCCGTTGAATAGAAGCCCATCGAGAGCCTCGGGCTATCATAACTCGAGAAACCATTGGCTATATACACCGTCTTCGACTCTCCTGGCTGCAGCACGAGATTCCTCGTTCCCTTTGGTCCTGTATTGAAGCCGCAGGTAAGCGCCATCACATCCGGGACACCACCATCATAGAGCGCCCATGGAGCATCCATCCTTCCGAACCAGTTCTCAGCAAGATCGACATTCGGGAAGATATAGTCATCATCACTCTCAGCCCTGTGAGGCGTGAGAAGGAAATATACAAGCTGATTGCGGGGACTGTTTATGCTCACCCATCCGGAGCTCTCCTTCTCAGGAATCTTGCCTATTATGTAATCATAAGTTCCTGTCGGGGGCGGAACATAACCTGCATCAGCATTGCCGCCTCTCGAAAGCGGCGCATGCCTCAGCTCATCGAAGACGACTCCCGGCCTGAATCTGCCTACCCCGGACTCTCTGGATGTCATCGCATATGCGGTGAAATATCTGGCATCTGTCTGTATCATCGCACCTGTCTCTATTGCAGGATATCCGAGCATCGTATGCCATGAGGCTGTCGCAGCCAGAGGCTCAGGCGATGTGTTCTCAATCCTGATGGCTGTGTAGACTGCGGGATGTCCCGGGAGAAGCATATCGACTTTCCGGAGATGGAATTTATTCCCATCTTCACGGCTCTTCATCTCCGAACATCTCCATACCCCGCCATTTTCCTCAGCAGAGCCATAGCGTCTCAGCGTCCAGTAGGCATCGGAACTCCTTGCTCCAGAAGGATCCGCGGAGAAGGAGAAGTACCCTCCACCTGCCTGATAGAGAGACTGCTTATTCTGCCACCATTCAGCATTGGCATCAGACATGACACCCTGTCCCGTTCCTCTGAAATAAGGAAGGGAAAGGGCATTTATCCTGGCCCCGGACAGAGCCCTTGATGTCAGTTCAAGCATCACATCGCCCTGATCTTCAATCACAGTCGAGAAAACATCATTTGACATATACGTTGCATAACGTCCTTCCCAGAGCACCAGTCTTCTGATATCCACAGTGGCAAAATTCTCCTCTTTGATTTAGCATAGCATATACAGGAAGAGGTCAGCCATGATAGCAATCACAGATGGAAGCATATTTCATCTCGCAACAGACAATTCAAGCTACATTATGCACATCCTCCCATCAGGACATGCTGAGCATATATACTATGGCAGAAAACTCAGCAGGCCTGTTCAGTATCTGACCACACTGATGGAAAAAAGATACACAAGACAGAAAAATGCCACTTATTATTCAGATGAGGATACAACTCTTTCGCTTGATGATGTGCTCCTCGAGTTCTCGGCAGAAGGCAAAGGTGACTACAGGATACCCCTTGTCGCTGTCTCTGCAGGAGAGAATGGAGAGCGCACAGCTGATTTCCGCTACAAGGGCTATATGAGACATGAAGGGATCGCTCAGATCTCAGGGCTTCCGCAGGCAAAGGCCGATAAAACGGAAGCAGAATCCCTTCTTCTCGTATTCGAAGATGAAAAGCTCGGACTGACGCTGACATTGACATACACCATATTCCCGGAGCTTGATGCAATAGTAAGGAAATCATCGCTTAAGGCATCGAAAAGCTGCATCATCCGCTCTCTGGCATCTTCCCAGCTAGATTTCCGTTCGGACAAGATACGGATAACAGCATTCTCCGGTGCATGGGGCCGAGAGTTCGAACGCTATGAGAAAGTACTGGATCATGGGACATTCGTAAGCGAAAGCCGGCAGATGGGATCATCAGCAGAAGCCAATCCGGGATTTCTGATTGAAGATGGAACCGGCGGATTCTATGCGATGAATCTTGTTTACTCGGGACCTCACAGAGCGTCCTTCTCCGAAACTGTCCACGGCATTGCGCATATTGTCTGGGGCATCAATCCCGATCAGTTCTCATGGCCCCTCGATGAGGGAGAATCCTTCGACTCTCCTGAGGCTGTAATGGTTTTCGCAGATGACAGGACAGACTGCACGGAAAGGATGCACCGCTTCATCAACACCTGCATAATACGCTCGATATGGTCTGAGAAGCTCAGGCCTCTGATGATGTCGACCGAAAGCGCTCTCTCATATGCCGTGACAGAAGGACGTGTTCTTGCCATGGCCAAAGCTGCGAAAAGCATCGGCATGGAGGGCATAATCATCGGTGATGGCTGGTTCGGTTCAAGAAGCAGCGTGAAGACAAGCATAGGCGACTGGTTCCCCAACACGATGAAGTTCCCATCAGGGCTTTTCGAGCTGTCGCAGGACATACACAGGCTGGGCCTTCTCTTCGGGCTCTGGATAGAGCCGGAAGGCATAAGCGGGAAATCAATGCTATACAAGGAACATCCTGACTGGATCATTGGCCATAGCGATGCTGCAAATGCAAAAGGAAGTCATGAGAACCTCCTTGACCTCACAAGAAGCGATGTCAGGGCATGGCTTATAGATACTATCTCATCTCTGATTGACAGATGCCGCGTCGATTATCTGAAATGGGATATATCAAGGATGAGCAGCGACCTGTTCTCACATCAGGGAATCGAGGACTATGGCATGTTCATGCATAAGTACATACAGGGCCTGTATAAAGTGATCGGGACTATAGGAAGAAGATTCCCCTCTATGTATATCGAGACAAGCGCGGCCGGCGGAGGGCGTTTCGATCTTGGCATGATGTGCTATTCAGCCTCGATATCAATAAGCGATAACTCAGATCCGCTATGTCTCGCCAAGATGATTGCCTCGGCATCGATGCTTTATCCGCCCTCAGTCATATCAGCATCATTCACACCATCGCCGAATCAGATCACCGACAGGATTGCAGACAGGGAAACGCGCTTCAATACGGCAGCTTTCTCATCCTTGCAGTATTCAATAGACACATCATCGCTTTCAGCATTTGAATCAGAGGCATACAGGAAGCAGATAGAATTCTACAAAACATACCGGAACATACTTCAGGGAGGACGCTTCAGACTTCAGGAAGATGGAAACAGAATCATCTGGACCGTATCCGATAAAAACAGGTCGATGATACTCCTTCTCTATTTCCAGAAGCTGCTGAAGCCGAATACGACTGCAGAGAAACTGTATGTCGAGGATGCAGATCCGAATTCAGAGTATATAGTCATGGCAAGGCCCCATACGCTCAGCGATCAGGAACTGTCATACTATCCCCAGGAGACCGAATGCTATAAATCTGGAGGGGATATCCTCAGATGGGCGGGCATTCCCCTTGTGGATCAGGTTTCCGGCAACGGCTACAAAGATGGGATGAGGATGCTCGGAGACTTCTCTTCACGCCTCTACTTAATCAGGAGAACGAAAAGTGAATAATATAATTGTCGCGGGCGCAGGCACATTCGGCACAGCCGTCGCCGAGCGCCTTGCATGGAACTCAGAAAACAGAGTGACGCTTCATACTATAGAGAAGGATGTCGAGAAGGACATAAACACGAATCACCAGAACAGGAAGTACTTCCCCACGCGCTTTCTGAACAGATATCTTTCCGCATCATCTGATCTCTCTGTATTCAGTGAAGCCGATGTGATTCTCCTTGTAATCCCATCGAAAGCAATAGTCTCATTCTCGGAAGAGGTCAGGAAAAATACCCAGAAAGAACCGCTGGTAGTCAATCTTGCAAAGGGAATGAGCGATGAAGGCGCATTCATAACAGAGGATATCCCGTTCAGAAGAGCTGCCAGCATGAAAGGGCCATCATTCGCAATCGAGACCATAAATGGCTTTCCGACTTCATTCACATTCGGCGGCAATAAGGAAGACTACGAATACATGAGAAGGGAAATCCTTCCTTATACGCAGTTCTCACTCGACTATTCCTCGGATGTCAGAGCTGTAGAGCTGATGAGCATCCTGAAGAACATGTATGCAATAGCCATAGGGCTTGTATCAGGGAAATACAACAGTCCGAACGTTGATTTCCTTGTATATACAAAGGCCGTAAATGAGATGAAAGGCTTTCTCCGGATATTCGGCTGCGAGGAAGACACTATCTTCCGCTACTGCGGCATCGGCGACCTTGGGCTCACCGCGCTCAATGATCTTTCCAGAAACAGGACGCTTGGCATGCTTATAGGCAAAGGCTTCGGGTTCGATCCGAACACCAGATCATCAACTGTCGTCGAAGGATTGAGGACGGTGAAACTGATGGGAAACATCACAAAGGAAAAGGGGGTCGCCGGAGACTTCCCCCTCGTGCAGGCGCTCTACAGGCTGCTTTATGAAGGAGAGAGCCTGAATGACTATCTTGTCAGCGTGCTTGACTGACGGAGATCTTTCCTTTTCTCGGCATAGCGCATGAAGAAGCCTGCAGCTGCCATCATTATTCCATTGTCATAAAGCCCTGTACCCATATCCCGCAGGGCTTCTTCCACAGGAACGGTGAGGACCTTTATCTCCTCATTCTCATCAAGGTTCTGATCGGATATCTTCCTTATATTCTCGGCAAGGAAGTATGACTGATGATTTGCCATGAATGCAGGATTTGGATTGACGCATCCAAGAAGTGTGAGATCACCTGAGCATCCAGTCTCTTCAAGAAGCTCCCTCCCAGCTGCAGCAGCTGCCTCTTCCCCTTTCTCCACAAGACCTGCAGGAAATTCCCTTGTCATGCGGCATGGACCATGACGCCACTGCTCCTCCATGATGAAATGAGGAACGCCATCAACAAGGAGCCATGGGATGATCACGACCCAGTCAGGGCTGTCAAGCCATACGAACCGGCCTTTCCTTCCCTCCGGGCCTGTCCTGTCTGCAAGATAACCATCGAAGATAGGAGTCGAGAATGCCTTCTCTTCCCCTATCGTCTTCCATGAGAAATCCCTGCTCATTTCTTCCTCGATGGGCAGTTCGATGTGCATGAGGCACATGCGGAAGGCTTGCATGAAGGTGTTCCGAGGAATGATGTATCCCTTGATGTGGAACATGCAGTGCCGTTGTTGATCTCATTCGCAATGGCCTTAAGCGCTTCAGCTGAAGGATGTCCTGCCTGCTCAACCCAAGCGACTCCCGAATCCTCAGCTTCAGGAAGTCCCACCTCCATAGGCACCGCGCCAAGGAACGGAACATGCATCTCCTGGCACATCTTCTTTCCGCCACCTTTGCCGAAAAGAGGGATCTCCTCACCGCAGTGAGGACATACAAGGCCTGACATATTCTCAATCACGCCGATGATTGCGACACCGAGCTTACGTGAGAAATTAACTGAACGGCGGGCATCGAGGACTGCGACTTCCTGTGGTGTCGTGACGATTATGGAGCCTGTAAGCTCAGGGATTGTCTGGCACACTGTCAGCTGCTCATCACCTGTCCCAGGAGGTGTATCGATCAGAAGATAATCCAATTCTCCCCAGTCCACATCGCCGATGAACTGCCTGATTGCGCTGTTCTTGAGAGTACCCCTCCAGATAACAGGAGCATCCGGGTCCTCAAGCGCGAAAGCAAGCGACATTACCTTAAGCCCTTCCCTGGGTTCAATAGGAACCAGAGTCGTGCCGTCATCGGAGAAAAGCTTTGCGTCCTTGCAGCCGAACATCACTGCCACATTCGGTCCATGGAGGTCAGTGTCGAGGACGCCGACCCTGCATCCCATATCAACAAGTGCATTCGCAAGGTTGACAGTCACGGTTGTCTTTCCGACACCGCCCTTGCCCGACATTATCATTATCTTGCGGCCTATCTTATCAAGACGTTCGCGGATCCTCAGATCCTGTGCCGCATATTCGTCATTCACATCTGCCATAGTATCCTTAATATAGCCGAACATCTTCTTCTCGGCTACAGAGAACTTCAGCCATCTCATAGGAGAAGTACACCTATTCTCTACATCCTTATTTCCGATTCATGCTTAAATTAAGGTGGAGGTAGAGATGAAGAAAGCTATCGCATCAATCCTTTTAGCAGCACTTATCGTACTGCCGCTGGCAGCCGAAGACATAACACCAACGATTTCGGTCTCAGGTTCTGCAGAAGTCTCTGTCAAACCCGATACAGCTTACTTCTCGATATCCGCATCATTCGTCGCGGATACTTCAGAAGAAGCAAGGAAGCTCGCTTCCGGGACAATCAGCAGCGCAATTGAGATCCTGACTTCAGAGTATGGTGTGGAAAAGGAGGATATCGTTACAGAAAACCTCTCCATCAATCCTGAATATAAATGGACGGATGGCGAGCAGATTCTGGTCGGGCAGAGAGCTTCGCAAGATCTGAGGATCACGATAACAGATCTGGACATTATCGGCGATATCTACGACAGTCTCTCTGCACTGAACGGACTGACATTCTCATCAGTCACGCTCGACAAAGCTGACAAGAGCGCGGAACTTGAGGAGGCAAGGACAAAAGCCGTGCTCGATGCAAGGACAAAGGCTGACACTTATGCGGAAGCAGCAGGTGTGGAAGTCGGAAAGGTACTCTCTATTTCCGAGACATCATCCTACTACCCCGCATATAAAGTCTCGAACATGCGGCTCATGGCCGCAGACGCAGAAGCCTCTACGGAATATTATGCCGATGACATAACCGTAAGCGCTTCGGTATCAATGGTTTTCACAATCGAGTAATTCATCGCCCCGGCTCATTCAAACCGGGGCTTTTCCATGTCCTTTCACAGCCCCTGAAACTGTTGCAAGATATCCCTTTCTTCTGATATATTCAGAACTTGAAAACCGATACATCGGTTCAGGAGTCATTTGATGTATAACTTACCAAAGGAACTGCTCTCAGCGCAGCTGATGGATGGTCTCGTACTCCTGGTGCTGGGAATGGGAACCGTATTCGTGTTCCTTGTTATCCTGATTTACGCGACAAAGCTGATGAGCAAGCTTTGCAATAGGAATCAGACAGCTCCAGCACAGGCAGTATCCAGCGCTCCGGTTGTCCAGAAAGCACCTGCAGCGCCGGTACAGGACGATGCAGCCATCGCAGCGGCTATCGCAGCAGCCTACGACAAATCAAAACAGTAAAAAGAGGGTTATCCAGTATGGGCAAGAAGAAAGTTGATTTTATGTGCACGGCATTCCGTGATGGATTCCAGTCTGTATACGGCGCACGTGTATTCACAAAGGATTTCATGCCAGCAGTTGCTGCTGCTAGAGAAGCAGGAATCACACACTTCGAAGCAGGTGGCGGAGCCAGATTCCAGTCACTGTATTTCTACACAAACGAAGATGCATTCGCGATGATGGATGAGTTCAGGAAAGTAGCAGGACCTGATGCAAATCTCCAGACTCTCGCAAGAGGCGTCAACGTAGTAGGACTCGACTCGCAGCCACGCGACATCATCAAGCTCCATGCACAGCTTTTCAAGAAGCATGGCATGACGACAATCAGGAACTTCGACGCACTCAACGATGTGAACAACCTCATCGACAGCGGAAAGGCCATCCACGACGCAGGCCTCAAGCATGAAGTCACAGTGACGATGATGAGCCTTCCAGAAGGTGTTACAGGCGCACATACTCCTGACTTCTATGAGCGCATCCTCCGCGATATCCTCGATGCGGATATCCCATACGACTCAGTATGTTTCAAGGATGCATCAGGAACATCGACTCCTCATAACGTATATGAGACAATCAAGAGAGCAAGGAAGATGCTCGGTCCTAATGTGAAGATCGTATTCCACTCACATGAGACAGCAGGTGTTTCCATCGCTCAGTACAGAGCAGCTCTTGATGCCGGTGCAGATCAGATCGATCTTTCTCTCGCACCTGTTTCCGGCGGTACATGCCAGCCAGACGTACTCACGATGTGGCATGCTCTCAGAGGCACGGACTACACTCTCGACATCGACATCAACAAGGTAAGAGAAGCTGAGAAGGTATTCGAGGAATGCATGTCTGACTACTTCCTCCCACCAGAAGCGACAGCGGTCAATCCTGAAATCCCGTTCTTCCCTCTCCCAGGCGGAGCTCTCACGGCAAATACCCAGATGCTCAGGGACAACGGCCTCATGGACAGGTATCCGGAGATTGTCGAAGCTATGGGCGAGACAGTCGCAAAGGGTGGTTTCGGCACATCTGTAACTCCTGTTTCCCAGTTCTACTTCCAGCAGGCATTCAACAACGTCATGTTCGGACCTTGGAAGAAGTTCGCAGAAGGTTATGGCAAGATGGTTCTCGGCTACTTCGGCAAGACTCCAGTAGCTCCGGATCCGGAAGTCGTGAAGCTTGCTGCAGCACAGCTCAAGCTTGAGCCTACAACAGAGAAGGTCGTAGACATCAACGACAAGGATCCTAAGAAGGGAATCGCAGCTGCAAAGAAGATGCTTGAGGAAGCGAACCTTCCTGAGACAGATGAGAATATCTTCATTGCTTCCACATGTAAGGAGAAGGGTATCCTCTACCTCACAGGAAAAGCAAAAGTCAACGGCATCAGACTCAAGAGCGAAGAGAAGAAGAAAGCTGAAGCAGCAACACAGGCAGCAGCTCCTAAGGCAGCTGGAAATGGCGAGTACACAGTCACTGTCAACGGCAGGGCATACGGCGTGAAGCTTGCTCAGGGCTCAGCTGTTGTCAATGGTGTCTCCTACCCTGTCTCAATCTCCGAAGGCATTGCAGCTCCGGCAGCCGCACCAGCACAGCCAGCAGCAGCTCCAGTTCAGGCAGCTCCTGTACAGCAGACTGTCGTGACAGGTTCTGAAGAGGTCAAGGCACCAATGCCGGGTCTTGTTCTCCGCGTGAATGTAAGCGTCGGCGACACAGTAAAGAAAGATCAGGTCATCATGGTCATGGAAGCTATGAAGATGGAGAATGAAATCTATGCTCCATGCGATGGTGTAATAACATCGATTCCTGTTGCTCAGGGCCAGCAGCTCCAGTCAGGAGACCTTCTCCTCACAATCGGCGGCGTCGCACAGGCAGCACCTGCTCAGACAGCTCCTGCTGCACCTGCACCACAGCCAGTTGCTCAGCCAGCGCCAGCAGCGGCACCAGTTCAGCCAGCTGCACAGCCAGCTCCAGCGGCAGCACCTGCTGCAGGAACTGAGATCAAGGCACCAATGCCGGGTCTTGTGCTCCGCTTCAATGTGAAGGTCGGCGATACGGTCGCACCTGACCAGATTCTCATGGTCATGGAAGCTATGAAGATGGAGAATGAAATCTATTCGCCATGCGCAGGAACAGTACAGCAGATCCTCGTCAACCAGGGTGATCAGATCAATGCTGACACACTTCTGATGATCATCGGCTAAGGGAGGAGAAAGCTAATGGAAGCTATTGTAAGTGGTCTCCAGCAGCTCTGGACTTCGACAGGAATCTTCGGATTCCTGTTCCCGGACCAGCTGGTAGCTATTTGGGGTGAAGGCGCAGCACAAGCTGGTGCTACAGGCATCGGATGCGCTCTTATGATCCTTGTAGGATTCCTGCTCCTCTATCTTGGAATCAAGAAGGGCTTCGAGCCTCTCCTCCTGATTCCTATTGCGATGGGCTGTATCCTTTCCAACATACCTTCTGCATTCATTGCGGCTATTGATCCTACATCAGGAGATGCTGGATTCATCAAGATCCTCTATGATGCAGGTATTGAGTCAGGACTCTTCCCTGTTCTGATCTTCATGGGTGTCGGTGCCATGACTGACTTCGGTCCGCTCATCGCGAACCCGAAGACGCTTCTTCTTGGAGCAGCTGCCCAGCTCGGCATCTTCACAGCTCTGATCGGAGCTCTGCTCCTCTCCTATATTCCTGGAATCAACTTCAACCTCGCTGTTGCAGGTTCCATCGGAATCATCGGAGGAGCAGATGGTCCTACAGCCATCTACGTGACAAGTCGTCTTGCGCCAGATTATCTTGGCTCGATTGCTGTTGCGGCCTATTCATATATGGCACTGGTTCCTATCATCCAGCCGCCTATCATGAAGGCACTCACAACAGAGAAGGAAAGAAAGATCAGGATGCAGCAGCTCAGGCCGGTCTCAAAGCTTGAGAAAATCGTATTCCCGGTAATGGTAATCACGATGTGCGCAATCCTCCTTCCTTCTGCATGTCCTCTCATCGGAGCTCTGATGTTCGGAAACCTCGCAAGGGAATGCGGAGTCATCAACCGTCTCAGCGATACGATGCAGAATGCACTGATGAATACAGTCACGATCTTCCTCGGCCTCTCTGTAGGCTCCAAGATGGCTGCTGACAAGTTCCTCAACCTCGAGACACTCGGCATCCTTCTTCTTGGAATGGTCGCGTTCGGTGTCGGAACAGCTGGCGGAGTGCTTCTCGGCAAGCTCATGAACAAGCTTGACCCGAAGCATCCTACGAATCCGCTCATCGGCTCTGCTGGCGTCAGCGCGGTTCCTATGGCTGCGAGAGTATCCAGCAAGGTCGGACAGGAAGCAGATACCCAGAACTTCCTTCTCATGCACGCCATGGGACCGAACGTATCTGGCGTTATCGGCTCTGCAGTCGCAGCAGGTGTCCTGATCTCAGTCATTCCGACAATGCTCGGTGCACTTGTATAAGAGAGCAGATCGCTATTCTTCAGATCGCCACTTCCGGGTGGCGATTTCTTTTTTTCATAGCTTCATTGATGCAGGCTTCCGGAATCACCAAACATCAGGGAAAAGAAGGAGGCCAGAGATTCGGGCCTTTCGCGCATTCCGCCAGCACACCACCACTCGATCGTGGATATCACACCACCTGAGAACACATATATGGCATAGCTCTCCGGTACAATGCCATGACGAATCTCGATTCTACCGCTCAGGTATCTGGAAAGCCTTTCCCTGAAATATTTCAGGAAGATGACGGAGCAATCGCTTGTCAGTATCCTCATGATATTGAAACTGTTGTCGCGTATATGGAAAAGGATATGCAGGACAAGCTTCTCGCAATCGATATCGCCGGTAGAGAAATCATGTGTGCTTTCCTTTTCAAGCGAATCAGAGAATACATGATCGAGGATTTCCGCAGAAAGCTCCCTGAGCAGATCATCCTTAGTCGGGAAATGCGAGTAAAATGTGGTCCTGCCCACATCTGCCAGATCGATTATCTCCTGTACTGTTATGCTGGAATACGCCTTCTGTCCAAGCAGACTGTTGAAAGCCGTGAAAATGGCGGTTCTGCTTTTCCTTTGTCTCCTATCCATATATCTCCCCCATTCTGTTCGCTAACTTACACAAGGAGCATACTGCCCCTTCCTTCTAAATCTGAGATGCATGATATTTAATTCAGAACAACTGTTCTATACAGGAATGTTGTACTTAATTGCTGGATATATCAACAGCAGGAGGGAAAACGATGAAGATCATGGATATCCTATCAGGTATACCGATGACAATCATAGGAGGAATATTTCTCGCACTCAGTCTGGGAACATCACTTTCGGATATAGCCATGCCGATAGATCCCGCATGGATGACAATAGCCATATGCGGGATCCCTCTTCTCCATCTTGCCATATGGAGACTGATGCACAATAAAGGAATTTCCAGAATATCATCAGCGCTGCTCATTTCAATAGCGATGATTGCTGCAATCGCAATCGGAGACTTATTCGCGGCAGGAGAAGTCGCCTTCATAATGGCGCTTGGCGCGATTCTTGAAGAGAAGACAACGCAAAGGGCCCGCAAGGGATTGCGGAAACTGATAAGCCTCGTCCCAAGAACAGCAAGGAGAATCATGGAAGGCAAAGAGGAATATGTCCCTTTGGATGAAATACGCATCGGCGATACGATCCGCATTCTTCCGGGAGAGAGAATCCCTGTAGATGGAACTGTGATCACAGGGGCATCCTCCATAGATCAGTCAGTAATGACGGGAGAATCGCTTCCGGTAGATAAGGAAATCGGCGATGATGTCTTCTCCGGCACGATGAATCTGTACGGATCAATCGATATAATGGCCCGGAAAGTCGGCAAGGACAGCTCCCTTGAACAGCTTATCCATCTTGTGGAAGAAGCCGACAGGAAAAAAGCTCCGGTCCAGCGCATCGCGGACCGCTGGGCAAGCTGGCTTGTTCCTGTTGCCCTCATGATTGCAGTCATTGCATATATCATCACATCGGACCTGATACGGGCTGTGACCATTCTGGTGGTCTTCTGTCCATGCGCTCTGGTTCTGGCAACGCCGACAGCTATCATGGCGGCGATAGGACAGGCCGCTAAAAATGGAGTAGTCATAAAATCCGGAGAAGCACTCGAGAATATGGGCAAAGCGAATGCCATGGTCTTCGACAAGACCGGTACGCTTACATATGGGAAGCCTGCGGTTTCGGATATATCGGTCATAGACAGCAGATATACAGAAAACGACTTTCTGGCCATAGCCACCGCTGCTGAAGGAAGAAGCGGGCATCCTCTGGCAAAGGCACTCATAGCCTACTCATCCTCCATTGGAATCGAGGTAATGCCGGCTGAATCATCTCTGGTTTCGGCGGGGAAAGGTGTAAAGGCTGCGATACATGGCAGGAAGGTGCTATGCGGAAACAGAAGATTCATGGAAGAATGCAATATTGATCTCAGTCCAGCCGAGAGCAGCATACGTAATCTCTGCAATGAAGGAAAAGCGATAATCATCGTAGCCATTGATGGAACTGTCACCGGTCTCATCGGATTCTCTGATGGACCAAGAGCCGGAGCAGAAGACATGCTCCATAGATTATCAGAAATGGGCATCCGGAGCATCCTGCTCACAGGCGACAATAAAATGGCCGCAGAGCATCTGGCCAGGAAAATCGGAATAGAAGATGTACAGGCAGATCTTCTTCCCTCAAAGAAAGTAGATGCCATTTCAGGACTACAGAGAGATGGATACATAGTCGCAATGGCTGGAGATGGAGTCAACGATGCCCCCGCGCTAAAGGCTGCGGATGTAGGAATAGCAATGGGCGCGATAGGAAGTGATATTGCAATAGAAGCCTCTGACATCGCCCTCATGGGTGATGATATCTCAAGAATTCCATACCTTAAAAGGCTCTCAAATGCAACGGCAAGTACGATAAAACTGAGCATATCGCTCTCGCTGATAATCAACGCAATAGCAATCGTGCTGTCGCTTCTGGGACTGCTTACCCCGACGACCGGAGCCCTTGTCCACAATGCAGGCTCCGTTTTCGTGGTTCTCATCGCTGCATTGCTATATGACCGCAAGCTATAACCGCGACTCTGGAAGCCTCTCTGAGATTCCAGAAGCATAGTGAATTCATGGAAGATTCCACAACCCGACATATGCTGTATAATAGAACTTCAGGAGTCTGTTATGCCGGGAAAGAGAAAGGATTATATTTCATGGGATGAGTACTTCATGGGTGTTGCGATACTTTCCGCAATGAGGTCAAAGGATCCGAATACGCAGGTGGGTGCGTGCATCGTAAGCCCTGATAGGAAAATCGTGGGGGTTGGCTACAATGGCTTTCCTAAAGGATGTTCTGATGATGATCTGCCCTGGGAACGCGAAGGTAACTGGATCGATACAAAGTATCCATATGTATGCCATGCGGAGCTGAATGCGATTCTCAACTCATCAATCACATCATTGAAAGGATCCACGCTATACGTTGCGCTCTTCCCTTGCAATGAATGCGCCAAGGCAATAATCCAGACAGGCATAAGCAAAGTTGTCTATCTCTCAGATAAATACAGGGATACAGATGCAACGAAAGCCAGCAGGATGATGCTGACAGCAGCCGGTATTGAGCTCAAGCAGCTTGTCACTGAAAAGAAAGAACTTATCCTCCATTTCCATGAGTAAGCCTTTCTACAACACAAGCACCCCATTTCTCAGGACAATCTCGGATTCCATTTCCAACGGAAGCAGAGACTGGGCAATAGAATGGTCTCTCAGCGAGATAGAGAGGCCTATCAGGAAGCTCAGGAAAAGATATCCTGACTATACCACCCCATCGGACTGCAAGCGCCTGGGGCAGCTGTTCCTTCAGGGAAGGGTGCCAAAGGAACAGGTTGCGATGGCAGCAGAGGATCTTGGTGATGGCGCGAATGTAATCGGTCTCAGCGATAAAGCGGGAAAAGCCTTCGCACAATCTATTGCAGAGGGTGTCAGGGTTGTTATAACAAAGCGTCATGTAATACGATTCGTGGGCTACTATCTTACAGCTCTGAAAATCGATGGAGCCAGCGATAAAGCCATAGAGAAGGAAGCCGAGCGCATGACTCTTTCATACAAGAGCAACGGAAAGCAATGATATAATAAATATGGAGGGGCATCACAGACCGCTGTCATCCAGACAGAAGCTAAGCGGCCCGGACAGATTGGAGACTGATGTGCAGATTACAGTAAACGGAACGCTTTACATCACACATGAGGATATGACACTCCTGAAATTCCTCAGGGAAAAGCTATGGCTTACAGGCACGAAGGAAGGCTGCAGCGAAGGGATCTGCGGAACATGTTCGGTTATAGCGGATGGCAAGCTCATAAAATCATGCAGGAGAATGCTCTCGAAACTTGATGGTTCTTCCGTGATAACCATCGAGGGGCTTTCAGACAGGGAAAAAGCAGTCTACAGCTTTGCATTCGCAGAAGCTGGAGCCGTGCAGTGCGGATTCTGCACTCCCGGGATGATCATGGCGGCAAAGGCACTTATCGATTCATGCCCTGAACCATCGAGGGATGACGTAAGGAAGGCAATCAGAGGCAATATATGCAGATGCACAGGCTATGTTAAGATCGAGGATGCGATCCTTCTTTCAGCTGAGATGCTCCGCACAGGGAAAGATGTACCTTCATCAGATGATGATACCTCGCTCTCCGGCAGGATGAAGAGGATAGACGCCATAGAAAAGGCTCTTGGACAGGGCGCATTTGCCGATGACATAAAAATAGAAGGCATGGTCTATGCCTCTGCCATACGCTCACCTTCTCCCCGCGCAAGAATCATCTCAATTGATGCGGCAGAAGCGGAAAAAGACCCTGATTTCATAAGAATCATCAAAGCAGAAGATGTGCCATACAACAGACATGGCCACATAGTGCCTGACTGGCCTGTCCTTGTCGCGGAGGGCGATATAACAAGGTACATAGGCGATGCTGTATGTCTGATTGTCGCGAAGACAGCTGAAGGCCTTGATCGTATAAAGAAGCTTGTAGATATCCGGTATGAGGAACTGCAGGGAATCTACTCTCCTGAAGAGGCGATGAAGGATGAAATCCCTGTTCATCCTGACAGATCGAACATATTATGTGTCGAAAAGATAGCAAGAGGTGATGCAGACAATGCAATAGCCTCCTCGGATATAGTCATTGAAGATACTTTCGAGACGCCTTTCACGGAACATGCATTCATGGAACCTGAATGCGCTGTCGCTGTGCCTGACGGGGATGGCCTTGTCGTCTATGCATCAGATCAGTCGGTATATGACGATAAGCGGGAAATCGTGAGAATGCTCTGCATTCCTGAAGATAAAGTCAGGATAAGAAGCACATATGTCGGCGGAGGCTTCGGCGGGAAGGAAGATATGTCCGTGCAGCACCATGCAGCGCTCGCATCATTCATTACAGGTCTTCCTGTCAAAGTCAGGCTGACAAGGCAGGAAAGCCTTATCGTCCATCCGAAAAGACATCCGATGAAGATGCATTTCACGCTTGGTGCCGGAAAGAATGGAAGGATAAATGGATTGAAAGCTGAAATCCTGGCAGATACCGGAGCATATGCATCCCTTGGGGGTCCTGTGCTCCAGAGGGCATGCACACATGCATCAGGACCTTACAACTTCCAGAACTTCAAGGTCATAGGCACTGCAGTCTATACAAATAACGTACCAGCCGGTGCATACAGAGGTTTCGGTGTCACTCAGTCATGTTTCGCGATAGAACTGTTGATTGACAAGCTGTCATCGCTTACGGATCTGGATCCATATGAGATCAGGATGCTCAATGCCCTGAGGCCGGGGGATGTGATGCCGAATGGACAGATAGCATCCCCTGATACTGCAATCGTGGAATGCCTTGAGAGCGTCAAAGATGCATACTACTCATCAAATCGCACAGGTATTGCCGTGGCTCTGAAGAACAGCGGAATCGGCGTCGGAAACGAAGATACAGGAAGATGTACGATCTCAATCGAGGATGGGCTCATCCATATCAGATCATCAGCGGCATGCATGGGACAGGGAGTCGCCACAGTCGAGCTTCAGATCGCATCAGCAGTCCTTGACCTCCCTGCATCGGCTTTCGCAGTGGAGCTTCCTGATACAAGCCGGACACCTGACAGCGGAACATCCACTGCATCAAGGCAGACAGCATTCACAGGAGAAGCTGTGAGACTTGCGGCTCTGAAACTCAAAGAAGATTTCAATACCCATACTATTGCTGAGCTTGAGGGCAATAAATACTATGCTGAATTCAGCTACCCTACAGATCCTATAACATCAGACAAGCCAAATCCTGTATCCCATCTTGCATACTCATACTCTGCGCAGGTTGCAGAAATCGGAGAAGATGGCAAAGTAAGCAGGATTACAGCGGCATGCGATGCTGGCAGGATAATCAATATGACAGCAACTGAAGGGCAGATCGAAGGTGGAGTGCTCATGGGCATGGGTTTTGCTCTCACCGAGAATTTCAGGATCGAGAATGGGATCGTGAAATCAAAATACGGAACGCTGGGACTTCTGAGATCTACGGACAGACCTGAGATAAAGCCAATTCTTGTCTCTGCTGACGACAAGCTTCCGTCATCATTCGGAGCAAAAGGCATCGGCGAGCTCTGTACTATTCCGACGGCTCCTGCAATTGCAAATGCATACAGACGAATCGATGGCATCGAAAGGAAGAGCCTGCCGCTTGAAAGGACTCCATACAGGAAATGAACACGGAAGAGCTTTTCAGAAAACTCGTATCGATATCCTCCCCTTCCTGGAAGGAATCAGCTATTGCGGAATTCATCAGGAATACGATGGCTGACTATGGCTACCTCTGCCTCGAGGACAGCTATGGCAATATGCTGTTCTATCTGAACACAGCAGGCTCTAAGCTGATGTTCTCTGCTCATATGGACACTGTAGCGAAAGCAGGGGATGCGCATCTGATTGAAACAGAAGACCGCTTCATGACAGATGGCACAACTGCATTAGGCGCTGATGATAAGTGCGCGCTGGCGGCTTTGATCGCAGTGGCAGAATCGAAACCAGATGTGCTATTCCTCTTCACAGTCGCAGAGGAACAGGGGCTTGCAGGATCTGCATTGATAGACAGGTCTTTCTTTGATTCCTTCAGTATCAAAGCAGCCTTCATATTCGATATCGAAGGCGATATAGGGAAAGCCGCGATATCAGCACCGGGAAAAGCTTATATCAAGCTGATGTTCCATGGTATTTCGGCGCATGCCGGGTTTGAACCGGAAAAAGGGCGCTCTGCCCTTCTTGCTGCAGCAGAAGCCGCGGCAGCAATTCCTTCAGGTAGAATCGATAATGAAACTACTGCAAACATCGGGTGCCTCGTATCAGAAGGCAGCATAAATGTTGTCCCTGATTATGCTGAGATGAAACTTGAAGTGAGATCCCAGTCTATTGAGAAGCTTGAAGCACTCATAAGCGACATCCTTTCCATTGCACAGAAAACGGCAGACAAAGCCGGCAATTCGCTTGAGAGCAATGTAAAGCTTCTTTATAAACCATACAGAATCGGAGAAGAAAGCAAGGCACTTCAGCTTGCAGGAGAATCTGCTGATATGATAGGCAGAAAGCTTGAGACAGCACCGACATCAGGCGGAAGCGATGCGAATGCACTAAGAGCCCTTGGGATTGATGCGATTGTCTTGTCTGCAGGATATATCGCACCGCACAGCACGGCAGAACATATAGGGAAAGCCGAACTCAGAATGCTTGAAAAGCAGATAAAAGCGCTAATCTCGCTTTCCTGATTCCTCATCTGCCCTCTTGAGAGCAACCATCATTGAATCTGCAAGGAATTTCCTGAAGCGTGGGTTGACTGCAGTCATCGCAGAAGAGATCCTCTCTGGCGTTGGGGAATGCGATGCGAGGCTCACTATTGAATGCTTGTCAAACACACGATGCGGTGGCACATTGAAGCGCTCCGCAATCTTATCGCGGGCAATAAAGAACCATTTCGCATATATCCTTTCCTTCTTCCCGAGATTCCTCCAGCCAGGAAGATTCTTCCAGCCAGGCGTTGCAGGCTTGGGAGTTATGGCAGCCTTCATCTGCTTTGCATTCACATCTTCAAGGCCATGTTTGGCAATCATCTCATCAAGCACTGCCTTCAGCTCGATGAGATGCGCGACATCAGCAAGCGCATACTCCATCTGATCATCTGAAATAGGACGACAAAGCCAATTCGCGGTCTGGTTCTTCTTCTTTGCAAATTCAAGCTGAAGCCCGAGAAGCTCATTCTCCAGCGAAAGGAGATTGCCATCATAGCCAAGCAGCTTCGCAGGAACGCGGATATCATAGATATTCCTTATCTGGATGCCGTAGTTCTTATAGACAAGCGAATGATCTGAGTGTGAATCGAACCAGATCTTCTCCGTATCAGTCAGGAAGAATGCCTTCAGTCCCTTTGCTGTGACAGCCTTCGCACGTGGATCGATTACAAGATACTCAGATCCGGTGAATATCTGGATGAGACAGAGATGCTCACCATAGATATGGAGATTGAATTCGCATTCGAAATCAACAGCAATGCGCTCAAGAGCATTCAGTCCGGGAACAGCATCCTCGATAAGCCTGTCGCTATCAAGCAGCGTATACTCCATCAGACAGCCTTATCAGGATAGATCGTGATAAATACCGCAGGAGCATCAGGAACTGCTGGAGTCTCTATTATCTCAGTCTCAAATGAGACAGAAGGCGGCTCAGGGACAACCGGATCCTCTGCAAGCGACGCCGAATCAACGGAAATGACAGGAGGCGCTGGAATCCTGACCTCATCTTCCACCACAACTGGTTCTTCGATAACAGGTTCCGATGGAACGACCACGGGCTCTTCCACTACTGGTTCTTCAGGAACAACCGATGTCTCTTCTTCCGGTACTGTTTCCTCAACAGAAGGAACAGTTTCTTCTGCGGGGATAGAAGATGATGCGATTGATGCAGTAGCAACACCTGCCGCAAGCGCAACAGCGACTACAGCTATGATGACAGCCAGCGCAATTGAACGTGGGCCTGAAGCGGAAGCGAAAGCCACTCCAATCATGACAACCATCGAAATGCCAGCCAGCACAGGAGCAAGTATCGTATCAGGTCTTATCTGGCTGAGTCCCAATGATATATACATCAGCACCGCAGAAACTGTTAATGCCAATATAGCAGATATAAAGTGCTTTCTATTCATATTGTATTTATTATGACACACAAACTGCACGAATAAAACAATTTCCTCAACAGGTAAAAAAAAAGACCCACCTCAGATGGAATCCGGGTGGGTCCTGGCTTATGAAGTCAATCAGCCTTTGTATGCCTTGAGGGAAGCTTCGAGAGTATCGAGCATCTCTGAAAGTTCCTTTGGAAGATGGCTTCCGAACTTCGGATAGTGGTTAGTCCTGATATCCCCAACTTCTCTGAGCCAGCCTTCTGTATCGATCTTCAGAAGTTCCTTCATGTCATCTTCTGTAACACCCTCTGGGCGATCGATTGCATCAACTGTCGGCATGATTCCGATTGGAGTGTCGACTGTCTTTGCAGTTCCATCGCAGCACTCGAAGATCCACTTGAGGACGCGGCTGTTGTCACCGTAACCAGGCCAGATGAAGTGGCCTTCTGCATCCTTGCGGAACCAGTTGACGTAGAAGATCTTCGGAAGGACATCCTGTGAAGGAGCTGCCTTGCCTACATCAATCCAGTGCTGGAAGTAGTCACCCATGTTGTATCCGCAGAACGGGAGCATTGCGAATGGGTCTCTTCTGATTGTTCCAGCCTTTACATCGAGAGTAGCAGCTGTAACCTCAGAACCTACGATCGAGCCAAGGAATACACCATGATTCCAGTTGCGTGACATGTGCACGAGAGGAATTGTCGAAGGTCTTCTGCCGCCGAAGAGGATTGCAGAGATTGGTACGCCTGCCGGATCCTCCCACTCTGGTGCGATGCATGGGCACTGTCTGGCAGGAGCTGTGAATCTCGAATTCGGATGTGCAGCTGGCTTCTGCTCCTTGTTGCCCTTGTCCTGAATCCACTCATTTCCGTTCCAGTCAATAAGCTTGCCAGGAGCATCGTAACCAATACCTTCCCACCATACGTCCTTGTCCTCTGTGAGAGCAACGTTTGTGAAGATTGTATTCGCAGATGCAGCCATGAGAGCATTGTAATTAGACTTTGCTGATGTTCCAGGAGCAACGCCGAAGAAGCCTGCCTCTGGGTTGATT
Source organism: uncultured Spirochaetaceae bacterium (assembly GCA_944389075.1). Taxonomy (GTDB): domain Bacteria; phylum Spirochaetota; class Spirochaetia; order Sphaerochaetales; family Sphaerochaetaceae; genus Ornithospirochaeta. The sequence continues at coordinate 34,130 of CALXLA010000003.1, read as the reverse complement.
GCATAGAGCCTTCCGTCCTTTCCTGGCTTCATCCATGCGATATCGTCACCGATTGTCTGGACTGTCCAGCCTGGGATTGTAGGAATGAGCATTGCGAGGTTTGTCTTTCCGCAAGCTGATGGGAATGCGCCTGTGACATACTTGCTCTTGCCTTCTGGGTTAGTGACCTTAAGGATGAGCATGTGCTCAGCAAGCCAGCCTTCGTCGCGTGCAAGGACAGATGCTATGCGGAGAGCGAAGCACTTCTTTCCGAGAAGAGCGTTTCCGCCGTATCCTGAACCATATGACCAGATTTCCCTTGTCTCTGGGAACTGGGAGATATACTTGTGCTCCATTGGAGCGCATGGCCACTTGCCGTTGTCGCTCTCGCCTTCCTGGAGAGGCTTACCGACAGAATGGTAACATGGCACGAAATATCCATCTGTTCCGAGGATATCGAGAACCTTCACGCCTACGCGTGTCATGATCTGCATGTTGCAGACAACGTATGCGCTATCTGTGAGCTCGACACCAATCTTTGCCATTGGAGAGCCAAGAGGACCCATTGAGAAAGGAATGACATAAAGTGTCCTGCCCTTCATGCAGCCCCTGTAGAGGTCTGTCATTGTCTTCTTAAGCTCATGTGGCTCAATCCAGTTGTTTGTAGGACCTGCATCTTCCTGCTTCTCTGCAGCGATGAATGTCCTCTTCTCTACACGTGCAACGTCCGATGGATCGGAATCAAAGAGCACGCAGTTTGGCTTCTTCTCTGGGTTAAGGCGGACACAGAGGCCTTCCTTCACCTGAAGATCGATGAGCTCGTCATACTGCTCCTGGGATCCATCTGCGATAACGATGTTATCCGGAGTTGTAAGAGCGGCGAAATCATTGATCCACTGTACAAGCTTAGGATGTTTAAGATCATTAAGTGTCATTGGTTTCTCCTTATGAAGTATCTAGCTAGATATTCCTATCTGAAAAGGATAAATACAAACCGTGCTTTTTGCAATGCCCTGCCCTTTCACGCTATTATTATCTGCGATGAAGAAGATCGAGCTTGCCATGCCTGCCGGCACTCTGGAAGAGGCGCTTATCGCACTGCGCTCAGGCGCGGATGCAGTGTATTTCGGAATGAAGGAATTCTCCGCGCGTAAGGGCGCCGGGAACTTTTCAGAGGAAGATCTCGCGAAGATCCGCCAGTATTCCCTGGAGAATGGAAAGAAAACATACATAGCCGTAAACACGCTTGTCGATGACGCATCCCTCGGGAAGCTTACAAAGCTCCTTGATATGATTTCACATTATGGGACGGATGGCGTGATAGTCCAGGATCTTGGCGTCGTCAATCTGATGAGGGAGCTCTTCCCTTCTCTTCCGATTCATGGTTCAACGCAGCTTGACGTCCACACAGTAGATGGAGTGAAGATGCTTCAGGATCTTGGCTTCGAGCGCGTTGTGCTTTCCAGGGAACTTTCCCTCGATGAGATAAGCGACATACGCAAAGCCTGTCCTGATATAGAGCTGAAAGTATTCATCCATGGCGCGCTTTGCTATGGATTCTCAGGGCTGTGCATGGCCTCTCATATAATCACAGGACGCTCTGCAAATGAAGGAGCATGCGCGCAGATCTGCCGTTCATGGTTCAAAGACAGCAATGGCAGGAAATGCTATCCGTTCTCTCTGGAAGATCTTGATGGTGCTGAACTTGTGAAGATGCTGATGGATATCGGGATAGACAGCCTCAAGGTCGAAGGCCGTCTCAAAGGTCCTGATTATTCAAAGGCAGTTGCTGAGTACTACAGGGCAGCAATCGATGGCAAGGACTTCAGGCAGCTGGAGGAACCGGCTGCTGCATCATTCAGGCGCAAATCAGGCACTGGCTGGCTTCTCAATACAGACAGACGTAACATGCAGACCGGACGATATACAGGTCACAGAGGATACCCTGCGGGTAAGATAACAGCTGTGTATCGTGATGCTATCGAAGTGCAGTGCAGGACCGGGATATTCCCGCATGACGGCCTCATGATGATATCAGAGGGGAATGCATATCGATTCAGGCCTGAAATCCTGAGGAAGAACGGCAATACATACACGCTCCGCATTGAGGATACAGTCAGCTCTGATGATATGATTCTCTACAAAATCAGCGACAGCAGAAGCACCCCACCATCCCCTTCTACGGATATCCGTCAGGCAAAGAAGAAAGCAGATGCTGTGGTCTCAATTACGGAATCCGCTCTCACAATAAAGACAGATAAGCTTTCAAAGACATATGAAATAGATGCTCAGATCTCTGAAAACGATGGGACTGCATCAATCCGGAAGATATTCTCCCAGTCCGGCGACAGCATGCATCAGCTGGCAATTACGGAAATAGAAAACAATTCCCGATACAGCTCATTCTATATAAGCCCTAAGCGGCTCAAGGAAATAAGAAGGGATTTCCTCGCTGAGTATGATGCTATGCCTGATAAGGAAATCGAATACACAACTGACATCGAAGACAATGAAACAATGACTCTCCCAGACAGGAATCTATTATCAGGAAAGGATGTTCCCTGGAACATAGATGGCATTGCAATCGATGGCAGGACATGGTTCACGCTGCCTCCTGTGAGATTCGATGAGAAAAAGCTCTACAGCACAATCCTCGACAGAGCAAAACCAGGCGATGTAATCGGAATGAACAACATCGCGGATATCAGATTCGCAAAAGAGCATCCGGAGTTCAGCTATTTTGCAGATGTCTACCTGTATTTATCAAACAGAGAGGCAGCTGCTCTCATAAAAGAACAAATAACTGATCTTATCGGAGGCTATCTCTGGATCGAGCGAGACAGCTATGAAAAGCCATGGCCATTCACTCCTACAATTGCAGAGAACTTCCAGCCTCCACTCTTTATCTCAAGAGCATGGACAGAGGAAGGAATCTATGAGCAGAACGGAAGGAGATATGCAGTGAAAAGAGCTGATGAGCTTACAATCACTACAGAGATATAGATGAATGTCCGCCACCGAAGCAGCGGACAAAATTGATGTTCTCATGCTATTTTAAGTCAGCAAAATATCCAATAGAGGAATTGTCCAAAGTCCCGATTACAATTCCTCTGTCAAGCAATCTATTTCCATATTCACAACTTGTTTCTGGCAACAATGTGCAATTATAGCAAGCTGCAAGATTGCAGGAATCGGGTCCCTGCCCCCGTGATTCAATACAAACAGGATCCGATGAACACCATCTTGCATTCTCAATTGCAGCAAAAATTGTATTTTCTAATGCGTTTGGTTTTCCTTGATTAACAAGACCTCCAAGAGAACCTTCAGAATCACCAGAGGCTGTATAAATCAATACTCCGTGCATCTCGTTTCGGTCAGCATATTTCTCACAGTAAATTCTTTCTCTCAATGATGAGCTGCCATATCCACATTCAAAGCTTAACTGATTAATCATTAAATGTGCAAATGTATGAATCATAACAAACTCTGGCTTCAAGCTAGCATCTGAATAATGATGATACAGCTTTGATTTCAAAAGAGCATTGTCAATCAAATTAATTCGTTTGCTTACTTCTTCGTTCTCAAGCCAACATTTTATTGTTTCATAATTAAATTCAAAGAAAATCCCTTCGCCATAGACTTCAATCGCAGGCAACCAATCAACAGGATTCCTTGACATATTTTTGCGAAGAGTTTTTAAATCTGATTTTTCGCCAACAGGGACAAGTCTAGAAAAACCAATCAAAGCCCTTGTTTCCTTTAGTTTTGGAACCAATGTTATGCTCTTAAAATACTTACTGAGCTTAGAATCATAATTATCGATTGATAAATTCTTCGTTCTGAAAGGAAAATCCTTTATTTCTATAGTAGTTCGGAGTACATCATATTCATCCTTACGATAATCATCTTCATTGGCAGTCTCGTTAGCATTTTCCCATCCTTCATTATTCAGTCGTTGTTCCAACATCTTGCAATACATATCAGTTGATAAATTCTTGGATTTCGATAAGGCTTCTGCTATATGGCTAATAGAGGCTCCAGAAATTAATAATCTTATCGTTGTAAGATTTGTTTCTATATCATGCCGTATCTTAGCTTTCATATCATCATATGGGATATATATTGAACTCTTAGTCTCACCGAACCACACATTGGAAGAATTCACCAGAGATACTTTTAACTCTGATGCATGGCTGTCACAATCAGAGTGATCTATACCAAGCCAAGGCATAGAACCCGAACATTGAAAATTAATTCTGGAAAGAGCTTCTGGCAATAAAGCATCTCCAAAAGATTTATGTACACCACAAGTAGTACATTCATATTGAACTATTGAATATGAAGTAGTTCCTTTGCGTGAAAGTCGTTTTAACTTGCAGGTACTCGGATCATATTGGTGTCCGCTATTAAAATGCAGCCATTCTCCAAAAGGAAAATCATCAACATGCCCTTCTGGGCAAACCACAATGTATCGGTCAGGAATCATGTTAATTGGTTTTGCTTTTGGATTCTTCTCTAAACACTCTGGGCAGGTAGGCTTTATATTCGAATAGTAACTAACCTTTTGCATATACCCACATTTAGGACAATAATACCACCTTGGAAATCTAACAGAAGGAATTCTAACCTTCCTGTTCAAACCTCTCTCATGGTAATCAGGAGGCATTCTGAACACTTTCACGCCAAGCCGCTCTGCCAACCTATAATCCTCTATTTCATATTCATCAGGGTTTTCTGATTCATAGTACCAGTTATCCAATCCAGCAATCATTAAAGTATCATCGTTCGGGAATGGTATAATCGCACCAACTCCCCAGGGTGTAATCAAACTGCCTCTTCTTATCTGCCTCTCTGTCCTTCTCATATAAATACCCTTCAATATTTCCCTAAGATATACACCTCTGAAGATGCATCTACGGCTCGCATTGATGTTAATGTCCTAAATGGGAATTCTTCACTGTCTCCCCACTCTGGATTTTTCAATTGCCCATATGGGAACATAAGAGGTATCTTATTCCCTTTTCCTGATAGGTCATCATAAACTGCAGGTTGGTTATTTTCCCATATTTCAAAAATTCTACTTAATCGATTTTTAGCTATTGGTACTTCTTCTGGGGCAATCTTTTCTATTCGATTTAAGATTATATTGCTTACATATTCCTTTTGCTCCTCTGTTGGCGGATTCGGAATATCATACGATTTTACTGTACCCATCAACCGAATCAAACCGATAGCTACAGCATGAAGTGCCCTTTCAATAACAGGCTCTGCAAAAGGAGTAACACTAGTGGGTTCTACATTACAGTATACTCTTGCATGATAATTCCTGAAATTTTCATAATGTGAGCGATCGCGTGGACGAGCTCCATTATATAGTACAAATACAAGACCTGGTCCTGAAGCTTTACGACCAACACGGCTTGTAGCCTGAATATACTCAGAAGTTGTTTTTGGTTGTCCCATAACGGTCATAAGGCCAAGTCTTGAGATATCAAGCCCAACAGAAATCATATTGGTGGCAAGACAGATATCAATCGGATGATTCTCTACTGGTAGCGAAACTTCAAGTTTCTGTAAAGATTGAGTGACCTTATCGCTACTTATTCTACTGGTTAATTCATTGCTGAACAAACCAAGAGCATCTCGTCGAGTCTCATCATCTATAACATTGGGCGCTTTATGACGTTGATAAATCAGAGATAATTGTTCACGCACTTCAGCATTAATAAGAGTTTCAGCATGCCCAAGTTCTTTTATGCTATTAAAGTAAGCTATGTTGGTCCAATAGAAATCCGCAAGTTCGGGGTTACTCTTCTCAAGAATCTTGCCAGCATATAATAGTGTGGCAAAAAGTCGTGCGACCATTGCAATCTTAGAAGTACCACCTGAGGCTAATATTCCAATATAGTCCCTACCGGATTTTGAATTATCAAGTTTTGCAAAGAAGGAATCAGAATAGTCAAATCCAGCCGGCGGAAATTGCACTACATCATCAGCATTGCATGCATACAGTGCATTGCATTGCTCCTTCGCCCTGCTTATTGTTGCAGTAGAAGCAATGATTTTTGGCTTGCGATACTTACCGTCAATATAATCTGACGATAATTCACCTATAAGAGTCTCATACATTCCAACCATTGATCCTAAAGGGCCAGAAATCAGATGAAGCTCGTCCTGTATAATCAAGTCAGGTGCAGATGAATATCTTTTTCCATTATGAAGCCCGAATAGGCTTTGAGCTTTCGGTCTATATGGCAACATTGCAAATTTATCTACAGTTCCCAATACTAATGTAGGTTCAACATTATATATAGTCTCATCAATGACATATAATGGTAGCTTTTCTTGTCCTGAGAAATCACATTCTGGGTTATCACAACTCATAAAGAACTTTGCATTATTACCCCTACCTTCTGTATGATACCCTGCAACATCAGAAAAGGAATCATATTTTATGATACCCATTTCTGCCCCACACCATGGACATTTCAATACAATGAAGGGATTTTCTTCACTTGTTCGATTATACATCTGATCTAATGCCTTCACAGCATCTTTTTCAGTATTTGGAGTAGAAGCACTGCCAACGTACAGGCCTATAGAGATTGGAGTTTTACCAAGTTTATCACTTTGCTCCTTCCTGATTATCTCACATGCACATATTAGACTAGCTGCTCTGGAATATTGCTGAGCAGATAGAAGTCGTAATGTATATCGCATGATAATGGATGTCCCAACATCTGATGGATTATGCAATCTGCGCAGAAAGATTGTAAAGGCCGAAAGTCCTAGATAGGCTTCAGTTTTGCCACCTCCAGTAGGAAACCATATCAAATCAACAATCTTACGTTCATCGCAGGAAGGATCATTCATAGATTTTAAGTTCATAAGAATGAATGCAATCTGGAATGGTCGCCAATGACCATAACGATCTTTATCGCCATGCCAAGTTGAAGGATCTTCATATTTTGGCAAATGAATCGGATTTATAAGTTCTTTTTGAAGCCCATTGATTATCTTCCATTGTTGCAACGGGAGATTATAATGCAATTGCTGTAAAAGCATTGCTCTATTCATTAGCGTGAATGCCTCTAAAACAGATGCATCAGATTCAAGCAACATTACACCTTCTCGCATACGATTAAGACAATTCCTGCAATTTAATATATGTTTACTTGCTTCTTCATTATAAATATCAGGGATACAAATCAGTTCCCTATCTCTCTCACATATCCATTCTTCATACTTGTAACAGAGTTGTCTAAGTTCAGAAAATGTTGATTTTGCTTTTTCAATATCTCCAAAAGCTTGCATCGAAAGAGAGATCCCTTCGATTGATGCAGGAGTTATTGTTTTTAGTTCGTATGAAGGAAATATCGAAGTTTCAATCTGATATACTGTCCCCTCAGTGTCTTCCGCCCAATCAGCAGCACAACCGTGTCCTATGGCATAGTTTTTAACATTTCTATACAGTAGCTGATTTGATATATAGTCTTCGTCTTTGGTTAATCGTGCTGCATCGGGTAGATTCTCAAACCCTTTTGCAGAGACCAGTGTAAACCCACATTGGAAATAGCATTCCACATCCCTAGAAACTGCAGCTGATCTCGTTTTGGTATTTATCAAAGTACATGTAAAAATATCAACTCTGTTAACAGTATAACGGTAGTCAATACGAAATGATAAATAACTGTCAGCAATGGAATAAGCAACCGAATTATTCTTCTTGTCCGGAAGCTTTAAACTATCCCCATTATTGCTCCACGTGATTTGCTTTCTATAATACTGAGGGATTTCTCCTTTGGTTTTGTCGTAATGTCCAGCAGATACCGTTATAAATATGTCATCTTCTTGTTTAATAGCGATAGTCAATCCCATTGCAGATGGCATATAAGAGTTTGTGAGGCTTTGTATATTGTCAGTATCGTCATTTGAGAATTCTGAATCTACTTCATTAGAAATGAATGAATTATCCTCTTCATCAGCCTTTTCTTCGTCTAGTTCTTTTGATGTTGTCGATGTTCGTATTTTTGTTGTACCCAAAGGAAATAGTATTCCAGCAGTATATTTCCGCAATGGTGAATCATATTGAAGTATCTCTTCTCCATTTTCTTGGATGAGATCCGGATTTTCCTTAATAGGATCTGGACCGACAAACTCTCTATATACTATATCTTTGATTATATTCCTTACATCAGTCATTTTTATTACACATCCTTTATCCGAATATGATTTAATCGAGAGCGTTCTATTTTAATAGGTTCGCCAATATTATCTACAACATGGAATTCGATTTCACCGAACTCTTGTGTTGTCATTGTCAAAGGGATTCTTTCTAGCTTCTGCTTCTGCAAATAATCATTCAGCAACTTTGACAGTGCCTTCCCTGCACTTCGATGGGCATTCTTCACTGTTTCAGCAGCATCAAAAATCCTATCAGCATTTTCTTTGAGAAAATCAGAATTTAAAATATTTGCAACTGCATACAAAGCAGCTTTGTCCTGAACGCCAATAAAATCATCATTATTAACCCAAGATAAAACTGCTGCATAGCTAATACCATAACCTGAATCAATAAGCTTACGATGGAAAGAGGCAACATTTCCTACCTTTCGCATAAGAAAATTCTGGAAGTATGCTGCCGATTCTCTTGCAGATTCCGCATTCTGTTCTTTTAATGCTATATCCGCAACGGCTCTAATTAAATCATTATCATCTTTTCGCAAAGCAACGGCATCTCCAACACTTAAGTCCTGAGCCGATTTTTTTACAACCCGTATTATGTCATCGTCATTGGTTTCACAAACTATAAGCTCATGATCCGGAATAAAGAACGAAATATTGTTATCTACATACTCAATAGGTAATGCGTCTACTATTGTTTCAGAACTATTCCCAGAGCTATTTGCTCTGTACTTGCGGTATTTAAGATTTCTGAAATATTGCTCAATTACAGACAAATCAGAATCTGTAATATCCTCAGGATGGATTTCTTCCTCTTTTTCAATACTAAATTCCGGCAATTGATCAAAAATATCTTTCCCTGAAAAGCAACCTCCATCCACCTCAATAGTATCATTTGAAATATAGTTATCTATTATCTCTTTATTGCATGTATCATTCAGCTCCTTATTCCAGAATCGAATTGCTGCTATCGCCCACTTTGCTTCATATTCTGTGAGAAGGATTCTTATATCAGAGAACTTATATGAAAAAAGAAGTTCTCTCATAGTTTTCTTATCAAACCAAGAGGAGACAACTACCGTGAAATCTCCGGAATGCTGGCTTATCTTTTCGAATTCCTTTGATGAAACCAGATACACTTTCGGATGAATATTTCTTAATAAAGAAAATTCTTTGTAATACCCCGTAATGTCCTGTCTATTTGCTCTTGGAGGAACAATAACAAACAAGTCGTTATGTTTATTTTGAAGGATAGTATTTCCAATATAACTACTTTTTGCCATAGCCATTTTTTCAGCAAATGCAAGTATGATATGAGCAATTTTTTCCATATCAGAAATCATTTCATCGGATATTTTCGAATTCTTTAAGACGGCAGAATCACATTCCAGTTGTTCTTTGATTGAATTATAAGCTGCATCATTTATAGGAGAAATGGCCCTCATTAGGTCATAAAGAAAACCAACATAATCACTATAGATACTACAAATCTGATCAGGGAGTTCTTCGTTATCAACAAGATTTTTATACTTATTTGCAATTGCAAAAGCCTCTGTTATTTCTGGTGCTGAGCATGGTATGAATTGAATGGAGTTGTTGCATTCGTTTGCAACTGCATGCTCTATGTATCCTGTGTCAGCATACATTTTATCAATAATTCCAAATTTATCCCATTTCCATATCTTAAATCCCAAACTCTCATATAGACTTGAGGTATTGTCTATTGAATCAGCTGGATTCATAAAGATTGTTACAGGAATATCCTGTCTAAGAATATGTTTTAATCGTTCGATGAAAGAAGCTGAATTCTGAGAATAATCAATTACAACACCAAGTATTTTAGTATTTGAATTTATCAGATCTACAATTTGATCAATGTTAGATACAAGTAATAGTGAAGGAACACCAGAGACAACTCCTTTCAGTGCCTTTGATTCCCCATCCTTTGTAAGATATTTGATTATAAGAATATCTCTTAAATCTTGTCCTTTAATGTAGGCATTAGACAGAATGTTTCTAGAGTTTTGAAGATTGCCAACATAGACAACACTTCCTTCAAGGAAGGATTTCTTGTCCTTTATTCTGGCAAGTAAAGATGGCTCAATACTTTCGTTACTTGATGCTTTCCATTTAGCATAGTGCTTTTCCCAATTGTTAAATGAAGATAATTTCCCCTCAGATTTTTGGAATACGGGAAGTGCATCAGGTAAGGCAAGAAATCCCGAGCCCTCATCTTTGAATGCGAACCTAACCCTTTTTATTCCGTCTCTTTCTTCAACCCCCTTAAACAAAATAGTACAGTCTAATGCCCTTACCTTTGTGTTAGGCTCAAAATCATCTATAGTTGTAATATCTCCTTTATTCTTTCCTGAAAGGATATAGGATATTGCATTCACTACAGAAAAGAGGCAAGAAGATAGTTCACATTCAGGAACCACAAAAATCGCATTCTTATTATGCTCTTTAAGTTTTGATTGTATATATGCACTTGCTTTAATGATTGAAGGGAGCTTCTCTTCCTTTTCAAATGAAAGATTATCATATATCTCATGTGATTTATTCAAAATACTAGCAATATAGTTTTGCCAGCTAATCTTGCACTTCATGCCTTAATCTCCCTTCCCCTAAACAACGCAAGTCCAATACATCTTGTATGTTATAACAATATATTAGAATTGTAGATATACAGTGCTTATTTATGCCATAAATTTGAGAGATTTGTTTTAATTGATTAAACAAAAGAGAGAAAATAGAATCAATCAAAACATAGTTAATAAATGCTGGGGGTAGATTATGCTTAGTAAGGCTGATACGTCAATAGATCGATATTTTCAAGTATTTGCCAATACTGGTGTAAATGTCGCTTTTCTTGTTCCAACTGAAACTGGATATACAAAATCAATAATGGACGCAACGAGCCCTGTTAGAGATTTGCTTTATACAGAGAAAGTTCATAATTATCAAAGCCAAAAACAAGGCCCAGAAAATAAAGCTGTTGTCCCAGCATTTTTTGTCACAAGTTCTGGAACAATAGAAACCAGTGCTTCATTATACCGACCAGTTACCAAACATGGAGATCCTCGAATATGGTTTAGGAATTTAAAAGAGTATTGCCGTCCTTATAATTTACTGGCATTGATTGTAATCAGAGGTGCAATTTATGTTTTTAACCTATCCAACCCTTCAATCAGCGAATCAGTACTTGATATCAATGGCATCGCACGTGAAATAATCAGTGAAGCCAGATACGTTAAAAACGCCATTGCTGAAGAATTACGCAACAAGATTCAAGAAATACATAATATGGGGTATCTAAAATCTATAACTCCGGGAGATCCTGGTGTAGGTGATACTTTAGAAAATGCACTTGGAATAAAAAGAAACAACTCTAAAAACCCCGATTACAAAGGCATTGAATTAAAAACAACCAGAACAACCAAGGGAGGCATAAAAAGGACTCAAACCAGAGAAACATTATTTGCAAAAGTACCAGATGAAGGCTTGAAATACCGGCAAATTGTCGAAACATATGGCAAAATTCAGATTCCAAGAGATTCAGACAAACCTCGATTGCAACTCTATGAAACATGTCGCATTTCAAAACCAAATGCATATGACTTGCAATTGGCAATTCAAGAAAATCAAGATCAGCTGCAATTGATATACACAAAAGACAATATCTCAAAATATGTTTCAGGATGGTTGTTAAAAAACCTCAAGGATACTTTACTTTTGAAGCATCATGAAACGTTCTGGGTAGAGGCCGCTTCAATCAAAAAAGCTGATGGAGAATATTTCCAATATAACAAAATTCTTCATACAAAAGAGCCAAATGCCTCCCTGCTTGTTCCATTGATAGAGGAAGGCAAGATAACAGTAGATTTAGCTGCTCACATAAATCCAGAGACAGGAAAATGGAGAGATCATGGGATGCTGTTCAAAATGTTCCCAGACGACTTACCTATGCTATTAGGATCGCCTCAAATATACATCCTATGATATGTTGAATATCATTTGATATTTTTCAAAATCTCCATTGCAATTGCCCGTGCCATCAAAGGAGGTACGGCATTCCCAACTTGCGTGGACTGGGGTGTTTCATCTTTTCTTTTATCACCTCCTGTTGCTCTCTTGCCTTGAAACACGAAGCTATCATCAAATGATTGCAATCGAGCCATCTCTCTTACAGTAAGAGAACGATTTGCATCATAGTGAACAAAATCATCAGGCATTGTCGTAATAGTTGGAGCTTGCTCGTTTGGTTTAAGAACAGTGTAGTTCCTTTTTTTTGTTGCCATAAGTGGATTATCTGGTTCAGCTTCCTTAGCCTCTTGATATCCTCCATATTTCCTCATGATTTTATATCGCTCCTGAACCATATCATTATGATTTGATGATTCATGATTCTGAAGTTTTGCTCTGAGCAAATCTTCTTCATCAAATTCATCCATGGAGTTTGCTTTCGAATATATAGGCATTCCATTTTTTAGATTCGGGAACCTTTCGGGACTTAATCTTCCCTGTCTACTCCATTCAACATATGTTTTATAATCATTATTTGAGTCTGTAGCCAAAGCACCATCAGCAGCTCGCATAATATGACCTGCTTTTGTTCTTTTGAATTTAGAATAGAAAGATGATTCATAGTCTAGAGGATGCTCTCCAATCTTTATATAATTCAAATCGCCGATAGCCTCAGCTATCGTGACCTTGCTAGAATCAGACACAGTTGGAGGAATCTTCGTTATAATATTTTGATCATTCCGACAGCCTATAAAAACTACTCGTACTCTATTCTGAGGCACGCCATAATCAGAAGCACGTAAAATCATAGGACTTGCAATGTTATATAAAGAAATGGCTTTTAAATCTTTTTCAAGATCATTATATTCGACATTATTTTTCAATAGAAGCCTATTGACCCGTTGAACAACTTCATATGGTCCTTCTGATATTATATCTATCGCTAATCTGATATATTGAAGTACGTATTTCGCTTTTGAATTGGTACTAGTTGCAACAATCTTCTCACACTGTGTAACAGCAATATCAAGAATATTATCAAGACTCAACCAATCTGCAATCTGATCATATTGCGTTTTATATATACTTCTTTTAAGTTGCGCTGTATTGATTTGTTTTTTTATTTCATGCTGTAGCTGATTAAGTGTTGCACTCTTGCTTATTAAAGCTACTGCCTGTCGTATAACATTTCTATCATCTTCAGGTGTTTCCTTATCATTTCTAAATGCTTCTACAAGCTGAGAGGAAAGAGAATTGCAAAATTCAACCAAAAGAGGATTTGAGATTATATTCTTATTCTCAAGTAAAGATTTCTTAAGAAATGCTTCCTGATTTTCTGATAATTCATATGACTTTAAATGATCCAATATAGCCAGATAATCATTTCTTCGTTCCTCTAGAAGCCGATTATCTTCCATCCAGATTTTCAGAATTTTTAGGCACAACTCAAGTTCTGTTTTCGAATCCTGAATCTTTTCAATCAGATCCTCTACAGAAACCACAAACTTATTCAAAGCATCGTAATCAATGATGTTACGTATTTCATGCAAGATTCTCTCTTTAATTTTACCATTGTCTTTGGTAAGAATCCCAAAAACATTTTCCATGATGAAATACTTAGGCTTAATAATTCCAATAACCTTTAAATAGTAGGAAAACAAATCATCTTTTTTGTCATTCTTTCTTCGCTCTCCAGCAAGACTGAATGACTGACAAGGGGGGCCTCCAGTTAATACATCTATCGATTTATCTCCAAAATTTTGCCTTATCGTCGCAAGAAGAACCTCAATAAAATCGGAATCGCTTATGTCTTTTGTCAAGAAAGCAGTATTCAGCCCCAGTTGAAGATTATATCTCACATAGTGAGTTAATTCACATGTTGGGTTAATATCACTTGCAAGTAGAAACTCAAAATTATTTCCACCATACTCTGCCTGCAAGAATCCCTCACTAAAGCCACCAGCTCCTGCAAACATATCAATAAAAGTAGACATCCACGAACTCCCTTGACGTGTATAATATCAAAAATACATGTGTAAAGTCCAGGTACCCTTATTATTTTCATGTCCTATCTGAGGTGAATCAAGAGAACATATGATGTGGCTGCCATGTAGAATACAGCTTCGCAGCCATTGCAAAACAACTGAAGCCAGATGATTCACTCATTCAGCTCCAGCTTATCAGGTGGATCGAATACAGCTTCAGACATGAACGCTTCGTTGTTCTCAGCATCCTCTGAGATATTCATGAAACTGATTATGTTCTCTCCCGGGAACATATCGCCGCAATAAGCGGGAATCACTCCTTCAGGAACAATACCTATATTATCCTCTCCAAGGACAGCTTTCCTGATGGCCTCTGCTCTGTATACATAAACAGGAAAACCTTCCTTTGAGAGCGCAAGATAGAATCTCACGACCTCCATGGCACGCAGCTCCCCGGCAAGACTTAAATACCATCCGCCATCATCTTCAATTGGGCAAAGGTCTACATGCGTGGAATTCCCTCCCCTGCATACTTCCCATGGATGCCCGATATGAGGTCTGTGCCTGAGCCATGATTCAAAAGCCTCAGGATCATCTTCTGGGATATCCCGGAGACCTTCATCTCTTCCATCGGCATTGATAAGATACAGGCCCTTATCGGTATCGGCATTAAGCCTTACTCCATATTGATGTGCCCCTGCTGCCCTGTAGCCGATGCCGCAAGCCCTGAAGAATAATCCGGCAGTCATCTCATCAAGCCTGCCTATGTTATCGATATCAGTCTGACCGCTATCAACAGCATCGGCGAACGCTTTTATCTCCTCATCTGTCAGGTCATCAATATAGCGTTCACGCGAGTACGGAAAAGCCTCCCAGAGAGCTGAGCGCCTGATTCTGCCAATACGATTTCTTGGAGGCAGATTCACGGAAAGCCAGCTGTTATAGGTACCAGCATATACTTTCTTCATACTTTCACTGACATGTTCTATAAGGGCACTGAGAAACGGCTGAAGCTCATCTTCAAATGCCCTGCGGACAGTATTTCCGAAATTCCTGTCTTCCGGATCATATTGAAATGCGAACCGGTTTTTCACAATCAATGAGCGGAATCCATCACTATTCTCGCCTGCATCGACCTCGTAATACCGCATACTCTGGCTATGCATCTCAAACCAGAACCTGATGTACTCTTCCCTGGATTCATAGCCATCACAGGCCACGGCTTCATCGCATTCCTCATCAGAAGGCTCAGGGCCACGCTCAAGTGCTATCCATATAGTGCGGAATCCATTCTTATCAGGCCTGATGGAATTCATTATGGAAAATAGCGAATCAAACAGCTCCTTGTCTTTTCCTTCGGAAATCGCATACCAATCATGACTATTTGTAATCCAATCCAATGAATATTCGAACTCAGGATAGTGCATAACAAGTCCTCCTGTTTTTCATTATATGATATGAAAGGAGTTATTTCATCATAATGAAGAATAAATATGTCTTATTCTAGTTAAAAGAATATTAACTTAAGAAAAAGCAGGATCTGTTCAATACACTGAACAAAACCGGGAAAAGATATGCTCAGAGACGAAGAAAGGGACGCCTTCCGACGTCCCTCATATCCAGCCTTAACGGCTTATCACATCATTCCGCCCATGCCTGGGTTTGCCGGAGCTGCCGGCTCTGGTGCCGGGATATCAGTGACAGCACACTCAGTTGTGAGAATCAGAGATGCGATGGAAGCTGCATTCTGGAGAGCGGATCTTGTAACCTTCACAGGATCGATGATACCGCTTTCAACCATGTTGACCCACTGCATTGCATTTGCATCGAAACCAACACCCTGCTTCTCGTTCTTGCACTTGTCAGCGATGATGGAACCGTCAACGCCTGCATTCTCTGCAATCTGCCTGATTGGCTCCTCAAGAGCGCGGATGACAATCCTGTATCCGACCTTCTCTTCCTCAGAGAGTGCTGAGAGATCCTTCTTGGAAAGATCATTCACAGCCTGGACAAGAGCTACACCGCCGCCAGGGATGACACCTTCCTCGATAGCTGCGCGAGTTGCTGAGAGAGCATCCTCAACTCTGTGCTTCTTCTCCTTGAGCTCAACTTCAGTAGCTGCGCCTACATTGACGACTGCTACGCCGCCAGCGAGCTTTGCAAGCCTCTCCTGAAGCTTCTCCCTGTCATAGTCAGATGTGCAATCCTCGATCTGGAGCTTGATCTGTGCGATCCTGTCGCGGATAGCGGAAGCCTCGCCTGCTCCATTGATGATTGTCGTATTCTCCTTCTCGACCTTGACGCTCTTTGCTCTTCCAAGCATAGAAATATCTGCATTCTCAAGCTTCATGCCGAGTTCTTCTGTGATGACCTGTCCGCCTGTGAGGATTGCGATATCCTCAAGCATTGCCTTGCGTCTGTCACCGAATCCAGGAGCCTTTACAGCAACTACGCTGAGTGTTCCTCTGACTGCATTGAGAACGAGTGTTGCGAGAGCCTCGCCATCAACATCCTCTGCGATGATGAGAAGCGGCTTGCCGGACTGTGCGACCTTCTCAAGAAGCGGAAGGAGATCCTTCATTGAAGAGATCTTCTTGTCGTAGATGAGAATGTACGGATTGTCGAGAACTGCTGTCATTGTGTCTCTGTTGTTGCAGAAGTAAGCGGAAAGATAGCCGCGGTCGAACTGCATGCCTTCGACGAAATCGACTGTTGTCTCGATTGTCTTTGACTCTTCTACTGTGATAACGCCATCCTTGCCGACCTTGTCCATTGCATTTGCAATCTCATCGCCGATAGTCCTGTCGTTATTTGCGGAGATGGAAGCGACCTGTGCAATCTCTTCCTTGTCCTGAATCATCTTGGCTTCCTTCTTGATGCACTCTACAGCATCCTGGACAGCCTTATCGATTCCTCTCTTGATACCCATTGGATTGACACCTGCTGCAACGCTCTTCATGCCTTCCTTTGTAATAGACCATGCAAGAACTGTTGCTGTTGTCGTTCCGTCACCAGCTACGTCGTTAGTCTTTGATGCGACTTCCTTGAGAAGCTGAGCACCCATGTTCTCAAACGGATCCTCAAGCTCGATTTCCTTTGCAACTGATACACCATCCTTTGTTACTGTAGGTGCACCATACTTCTTGTCGAGAAGAACAAGACGTCCCTTAGGACCGAGAGTTGTCATAACGGCCTTGGAAATCTTCTCTACGCCATTAACCAATGACTTCCTGGCCTCTTCATTGAACTGAAGCTGTTTTGCCATATCCATACTCCTTATCTATTTCACAATCAGAAGACAGCTGATTTGCTGCCATGAGTTAAATTAAGCATAAAGAGCAAAGGTGGCAAGTACTCTTTTCAAAATGGATTCAGCTCTATTGCCTTTCCGGGAACTGGAACGATGTATCCGATACGTCCTTCTGCGGCATTCCTGAACGCCTGAAGATCCCCTGTATTGCCTGCAATCATATCGAAGTGAGTCGGAACAAGCGTCCTTGCATGGATCTCCAGAGCGAACTCCACAGCTTCATCAGGATGCATGTTGCCTATGATTCCCCTGCTCTCCCTCTCGCTGTCTCTCCCGTTTATCGGAAGGAATGCATAATCGAATGAGGAATATTCCCTCAGTCTCTCAATAAGTCCGGATTCTGAAACCATATCGCCACCATGGAAGATGCGCATGCCGCCATACTCAAGGATGTATCCATAGAAATCAGAGTGGTGTGGAGATGACTCATGGTATTCCATGTGAGGAACAGGAACAGGCGTTATGACGCAATCGCCGGTACTGTATCTTTCCATATCTGAAAGATAGATTTTGCTCTCATGCGGGATATCCAGGGAATCGAGAATCGATGCAGGCGCGATTATCCTGCATTCTGGATTCCTTCTCATCTGGCTCTCCACGACAGCCCTGTCGAGATGATCAGCATGGTCATGAGTGACAAGAAGGATATCAAGCGACGGCAGCTCATCGCATCCGAATGGAGGCGGTACAATGCGTCTCGATTTCCCATCGCTTCCAAGAAGATCGGATGCCATCACATCAATGGCAATCTTCATGCCTGATACGGAGAATATGAACCCGCACTGCGACATAGGAATGACTTGGTTATCCTGAAGTCCCTCGATTCTCCTGATAAGCTCTTCTGAGCTGCAGTCCCACATATTGCCCTCCTAGAAAATCTGCGAAAGAAGCAGTCCGAGCGATGCAGAGAAAAGCCCTGAGATGAGATTAACCGCATCGTTATCTATGAATGATATGCCCCTTACCCTTTCAAGCTTCTTTCCATCAATCTCGTCCTTCTCTGTCAATGTTCCATCAGGTGCCCTGTACTGTGCCTGCACAACACCTCCAAGAACAGAATCAAGCACACAGCCTGCAAAGCCTGCTATGAGTATCACACCGGACTCAAGAATGCTCAGCATCAGCGAAGGCATCGAAAGGAGCGCTACAAGGAATGCTCCTGCAAGAGATGCGAGAGTTCCTGCAGAGGTTATTCCTCCTGAAATGCCTGAAGGAACAATGGTGCCCGT
The DNA here is from genome assembly GCA_944389075.1 of uncultured Spirochaetaceae bacterium. Lineage (GTDB taxonomy): Bacteria > Spirochaetota > Spirochaetia > Sphaerochaetales > Sphaerochaetaceae > Ornithospirochaeta. The sequence continues at coordinate 15,420 of CALXLA010000003.1, read as the reverse complement.
GATTATCGAGCGCGGCGGCTTCCGGCTCAGAAGACCGAACGATGAGGCAAAGGTATCAGCCTCGGCCTCTGCGACAGCTGATGCGAACGCTATCAGATAAATGCCATCCCAGCCCTGGAATCTGTACAGGATCAGCATAGCCGCAGCAGGCACTCCATTCGCGGCAACCTGTACCCAGTCCCTTTCAGAACCTTTGCGGACAATGCCGACAGGCACAGGCAGCAGCCTTGACGCTATGGATGCTGTCACAAAGAAGAAAAGAAATACAAGGATACAGCTTGTTCCGCCTATGAAGAACACAGCAAAGCCAAGGACAGCTGCGGCAGCGACTCCTGATGGAGTCAGCATTTTCTTTCTATAAGCAATGACTGCAGCTACAGCAATGAAAGCTATTATGATCAGACATCTATAGATAAGCGGCAAGCTGAAGAAATATCCATCGAGCCATGCTGTCAGCGAATACATAGGACCTCCAGAAGCAGTACCGCGGCAACAGGTACTGTAAGATTATCATAGCCATGGGGCGTTATGCGTTCCACTGCAGAGACTGCCAGCGCCACAAGCAAGGCATATGGGAAGGAAAGCCCGGTTATCGCAATAACAAGCAGAAATGAAACTATAGCCATGGCAACGCTTCCGACAAGGCTCTTGTCCTTCTTTCCTGCTATATGTCCGGCAATCGCCGCAGAGCCATCTCCCAGACCAAGAATCATGATGCTGGCAATTGCTGTATCAGAAGAGATTGAACCATAGCTGTACAACACTGAAACAATAAGAAGAGAGACAGGATAGAACACGAGCGCGATATCATTTCCGCCCTTGCCTATTCCGGCGGAAGCTGAGGCTCCTGTCCTGCTGAGGACAAGATTCACGACAGCAAACAAAGCAGGACCGATGACTCTTGCAGAAGTCGTCTCAAAGCAGCCAGCCATTATGAATACCCAGAACGATACAATGATATGGCAGGCCTTGCGGGAAAGCCATAAAGGTGCTGAAACCTTAGTCAGGATAAACGAAGATGCAAAGGCTGCAGCCACAAGAGCCGCAGACAATGCAAGTGCTGTCAGGTCATTCACCAGCTTCGGCCTCCACCTCCGGAGAACCCGCCGCCAGCAGAACCGGAGGAACCTCTGAATGAGCTTCTTCCTGCATTTGAGGATCTTGGGGCATGCATTCTTGAATAATCATGCATCCATTGTCTCCTGAAATCATTGTAGACGAATGTGCCAGCGTACCAGTCTGGTGACTGGATGGATATCAGGCGGAACTTATCGCACCACTTGTCTGCGAGGCCGAAGACCATGGCATATGGAAGGACATGATAGAAGAACAGCGGATCCTCCTCTGAAAGCTTCGCGATCCTGTCTGCTTCCACCTTGTCGATGAACTCTCTGTACCCGTCAATCTCAGAGCGGAGCTTCCTGCCTTCAGCTGAGTATCTGCGTATGTTCCGTATTATGACCGGTGCGATCAGCGTGGAAAGGAAAGGCGGAAGGACGATATACAGGAATGACTGCGAGAGAAGCCCGGCGAATGGAATTGTCACGAAGACCGCAAGGAATATCGTGAAGAAAATCCTGACGAAGACAGGAGCTCCTGCATGATGGATTATGAACAGCATCAGAAGCGGCACGAACAGGAAGAACGAGAGCATCGGCTCACCGCTTTCAAAGCCTGCAAGCAAAGATGATGCAATCACAGCAAGGAAGAAAACCGCTATCGCCACCTTCGAGACACCAAGCGATTTCCTGTCATAGATGTACTTCATGTCATTCTTCACGGCAGATGGCATACTGGACTGGAAAGCATCCGCGAAGTGCGTAAGCTGAAGAAGCGCTGTATCACTATCAGGACCGCCGGGAAAAAGAAGGCGGAAGACTGTTGAGAGCGCAAGACTTCCCGTAGACAGCTCCTTCAGTTTATGGAATCTCGTGTTCTTATCCTCAAGTCCGTCAATGGATATATATCCCTTATCGGCGAAATAGATTATCGAAGCCGCGGCGGAATCCTGTGTCACCCTGCTCTTGTAGACATACTCTGCAGCAACCGGGTTGCAGTTCTCAGGCGGTTCGAACCTTACAGGTGCGATGATCTTCTCATCGCGTCCGAAAGCAATATAGAGAATGATGATTATGACAAGCGCCAGAATCGATGCGATAAGCGGTATGAACTGAAACAAATCGACGCTTCTTGTGAAATAGCCATCATCCATCTCGACGCGCAGCGTTATGGCATTATAAGGAGGAAGCCCTTCATAGTTTCCATATACAGTCATCCCATCTTGAGAGACATTGACCGGAAGCTGTGCCAAAGAGCCATCAGGCCCATAGGTCAGCCATACCCTGTCAGCATCTATCGGATACGGGAAATGAACGGAGAACTCAACCTGTGACATGCCAGAAGCCCATGCAGGGGATACTATATTGTAATAGAACTCATCATAGCCGCGGTATCTGTCGCTTCCGATATCATAAAGATATGAAAGGCTGTAAGACACCGGTCCGACAACCATCCGTGAACCATCGCCCATCAATACGGAAAGGAAATCACCATTCCGTTCTGCCCCTGCTATTGCGCTGCCCTGGATATCAGAGACCTTTGCCCTGACACCCGGGAAAACTGTCTGGATATCCCTGATGATTCCATGCGATGGCTGGGTGAAATCGACATTCAGTTCTTCGCTTATATATGCAGCTCTTGATGGCAGCACATCGATATCCACTGAATAGCTATCAATAGAGAAGCCTGCATCGGCAGAAAGCGGAAGAAGGGCCAGAAGGCAGATGAAAAGGACAGCGATCTTTCTCATCAGAACTCCACTTTGATGTTTTCCCTGTGCGCTTCCTCGATTTCCACGTATTCCTTCTTCCTGAAATGGAACATCGATGCGATAATCGATGCAGGGAATACCATGGTCCTGTCGTTGTATTCGCGGATTACGGCATTGTAGTACTTGCGGGCATTGAGAATCGAAGTCTCGATATCCCTGAGATCATTCTGCAGAGACATGAAATTCTGATTTGCCTTCAGGTCAGGATAGCTTTCGGAGAGCGCGAAGAGTTTTGAAAGAGCGCCTGTCAGTCCTTTGTCCGCATTGTCCTTCGCTTCCCTGCCCTCTGCATTCACGGCATTGTTTCGTGCAGTGATGACAGCTTCAAGGGTACTGCTCTCATGTGCTGCATAGCCTTTGACAGTCTCTACCAGATTTGGTACAAGGTCATAGCGCTTCTTGAGCTCAGCGTCTATGCCCGCATCGGCTTCCTCTGCCTTGTTCGCAAGCTTGATGAATGAGTTATAGGAAACAACGGCCCAGAGAAGGATGGCCAGGACAACAATAGCAATCACAATTGCAGCAATCATCTCAATCAGCTCCTTTGTCTGAATGTTATCACAGTTACGCGTCATCTTCCAAGGTTGCCCCAAATCGAAACAACATGTATCATGCATAATAGTTGCATACTTATGCATTTTCGGAGGATTCATGAAAGAACGACATAACAGGCTGTCCGTAGTCAAGGAACTCATAAAGAACAACAGGATCGACAATCAGGATACATTCCTGGAACTTCTGAAGAAAGAAGGCTACAACGTCACACAGGCAACGCTTTCAAGGGATCTGAAGATGCTGAAAGTCGGAAAGATATCTGATGGCTGGTCAGGCTACTACTATACGCTTCCGGAAAGCGATCTTGTAAGCGAATCGGAAAAAAGCTACATACAGGATGTAAGACGCGGTATAATCTCTATTGAATTTTCTGGGAACTTCGGAGTAATCAAGACACGGCCCGGACACGCGAACAGCGTAGGCTTCGCTCTCGATGTCCTTGCCCTCCCTGAGATACTGGGTTCAGTCGCAGGAGATGATACGATCTTCATCATCCTCAGGGAAGGTATGACAAAGGAAGATCTGCTTGAGAGCTTCAATTCCAGGATTCCGGAGGTAAAAGAGTGATTTCCTACATCAACACGGACAAGCTGAAGTCCTTCCAGACTCTCAGGAAAGCTGAATGCGCAGATATCAGGAAGCTGCTGAGCGCAGAGCGTGTCGCATCTTCTTCTGTCAGATTGGGCGGCGGCCTTAAATACAACTGGGCAGCAATGCCTGTCTCTGACGAGATTCTCAAGGATCTGCAGGCACTTGCGGATGAAGCAGAGCTCATCGATAAATATAAGGCAATCCTTTCCGGTGAAGTCATGAACACTGGCGAGAAGAGGCTTGTGCTTCATCAGCTCACAAGAGGCAATGTGCTTGGCAAGCCTGTAATGGCTGATGGCGAGGACAAGGATGTGTTCTACAAAGATGTCCTGAAGAGCATCCGTGATTTCTCGGAGAAAGTCAGGAACGGGGAAATCAAGGGATCTACAGGCAAGCCATTCACCACTGTATGCCAGATCGGCATCGGAGGCTCAGACCTCGGTCCAAGAGCTCTGTATCTTGCTCTCAAAGGCTGGGCTGCAGGAAATGGCATCAAGACGCTCGAAGGCAGATTCATATCCAATGTGGATCCTGATGATGCCGCAGATGTGATGACGACTCTCAATCCGGAGACTACCCTTTTCATCCTTGTCTCAAAGAGCGGCACGACACAGGAAACGCTGACAAACAGGGATCTCGTGCTTGAGACACTCAAGGCACAGCCAATCGAGGGTTTCGATCCTTCAAAGCATATGGTCGCAGTCACATCAAAGACCTCGCCTCTTGCATCTGACAGCTCTATGCTCGCATCATTCTTCATCGATGACTACATCGGCGGAAGATACTCATCGACATCTGCTGTAGGCGGCGTTGTCCTTTCCCTGGCATTCGGATTCGAGACTTTCGAGAAGCTTCTCAAGGGAGCTCATGAGGAGGACGTTCTCTCCACAAACGGGAACATCACTGAGAACGGAGCGATGCTCGATGCGCTTATCGGTTTCTATCTGAGATCAGTAAAAGGCTATCCTGCAACCGCAATCCTTCCATACTCACAGGCTCTTTCAAGATTCCCCGCGCATCTTCAGCAGCTCGATATGGAATCGAACGGAAAGCATGTGAACAGATTCGGAGAGAAACTTGATTACGTGACAGGCCCTGTCATCTTTGGCGAGCCGGGAACCAATGGCCAGCACTCATTCTATCAGCTTCTCCATCAGGGAACAGATATCGTGCCGCTCCAGTTCATCGGCTTCAGAAAATGCCAGTATGGAAAGGATCTCGTCACAGCAGGCTCATACAGCCAGACAAAGCTCAATGCGAATCTTGCGGCGCAGATTGCGGCTTTCGCACGCGGCAAGGCAGATGAGAACACGAACAAGGAGTTCGACGGGGAAAGGCCTTCATCCCTTATCTACGGAGATGAGCTCACCCCTGAAGCACTCGGTGCTCTCCTTGCCCACTTCGAGAACAAGGTCATGTTTCAGGGCTTCCTGTGGAACCTGAACTCATTCGACCAGGAAGGCGTGCAGCTCGGCAAGGTGCTTGCGAAGAAAGTGCTCGCAGGATGCGAAGGCGATGATATTCTCAAAGCCTATGCAGACCTGCTGATCTGAGAACAGCGCAGATCCATTGCCTCGGAAAGTTCCGGGGCTTTTCTTTTTAGCGATCCTTTTCCGATTTGATGTAGCCAAAGCAACAATTCAATATTACAATTTTTACATGAATTGATTTTGGCAAAATCAATTCTGCCAAAACTGATTCATGCAAAAAAGGAGCTGATATGTTCACAGGCCGTCAGAAGGAACTTGGGATGCTCAGAAGAGAACTCTCGAAAAAGAGCAAAGCCGCCATCCTGATTTATGGAAGAAGAAGAATCGGCAAGTCTTCGCTTATATCTGAATCGCTTAAAGATGCAGATGCATGCATAATACGATTCACGGCAGTTCCTGATAGCCTTGAGGCAAATTCAGCGAGGCTATCTGCTGCTGTAGCGGAAGCAACTGGCGTTCCGGGACTGCAGATAACAGACTTCGAGAAGCTGCTGAAGTACATTTCGTCCATGAAAATGGAAGTCATACTTGAAATCGATGAATACCAGGATCTCAGGAGAAACCCAAAAGGAGAAGTCGTGGATGCATATCTGAGGGATTTCATCGATTACGCTCCTGATAATATCAAGATAATCATCTCCGGTTCAGCTATACGGATAATGAAAAGCCTTCTCGATATCGATAACCCGCTATATAAGCGTTTCACACTCGAAATCCCATTAGGGGAAATGGACTATCTGGAATCATCGCTGTTTTATCCGGAAAGATCAGTCAGGGACAAAATCGCATTATACAGCGTATTCGGAGGCATCCCCATGATTCTCTCCATGATATCCCCTGAAGCTTCTTTTGAGGAAAATCTCATGTCACTGCTTATCAGCAACAATGGATCCGCCAGACTTTATGCTGAGGATATACTCTATTCAGAGCTGAAAAGCTCAGGTGGCGCATACGCAGCAATAACACGGATCGGCAATGGGAAAAGAAGCTACTCTGAAATCAAGGCAAGTCTGGGAACAAAAGACGCAAATTCGCTTGACTATACGCTTGAACAGCTACAGAAGGCCGATTTCATTGAGAAGAAAAACCCGATCAATGAAACGGGCAACAGGAAAAGGATATTCTACAATCTGAAATCAAATCTGCTGAGATTCCATCTTGCATATCTGGAAAGGAATTCTCAGGCCATAGCCTCCGCCGCATTCATGGAGAAATATGTCAGGCCATCGCTGAACACATTCATATCCTATCGTTTCGAGGAAATCGCAAGACAATGGTTCTGGCATATAGCAGAGAAGAACATAAGAAAAGATATCGTGGCTGTCGGTACATACTGGTATGACAATCCAGTTGCAAAGACAAAGGGTGAATTTGATGTAGCTCTTGAAACTCTTGATGGCTATGAGATTTATGAGACGAAGTTCCTGCAATCCCCGATGAGCAATGCCCTTATAGAAAAGGAAAGCAGGAAAATACGCAGCATTGCCGGTATAAAGATAACATCTTTCGGCTTCATCTCATCATCAGGATTCGAAACACCTGGAGAGAGAAGAATAGCAGGAGATGAGCTGTTCAGCCCGGTTCTCCTGCATCTGTAAATCAGAATTGTCAGTCGTGGATCTTCATTCCTGAAATCATCTTTATGAATGCAGGATCTGAGTGATCGACGATCTCGCTGTGCCCGATATTAAGCTTCGCAATCTCAGCCATGTCATCATCGGAAAGAGCAAAGTCCCATATATCGATATTCTGCTCCATTCTCTCCTTATGGGTTGACTTGGGGATGACTACCACGCCCCTCTGCACGTTCCATCTCAGCGCGACCTGAGCAGCGCTCTTGCCATACTTCTTCCCGATTGCGGAAAGGACAGGATGCGTGAAGATTCCATGATTACCTTCAGCAAACGGTCCCCATGCCTCAGGCACGACGCCATACTCCCTCATGTTCGCTATTGCCTTCTCCTGCTGGAAGAACGGATGGAGCTCCACCTGATTCACAGCAGGAATCACTTCAGCATGGAGCACAAGGTCAGTGAGGCGCTCAGGATAGAAGTTGCAGACGCCTATTGCCCTTACCCTGCTTTCCTTGTAGAGCTCTTCCATTGCCCTGTATGCGCCATAGTAGTCGCCCACTGGCTGGTGGATGAGATAAAGGTCGAGGTAATCAAGGCCGAGCTTCTCAAGGGAAGTATTGAATGCCTTCTTCGCACTCTCATACGATGCATCCTGCGTCCAGAGCTTTGTCGTTATGAAGAGGTCCGCTCTGTTCACGCCGGATTCCCTGATAGCCCGCCCTACTGCCTCTTCATTCATGTATGCGGCAGCCGTATCGATGAGCCTGTAGCCTGTGCTGATTGCATCGCTGACAGCCTTCCTGCATACATCACCATCAGGTACCTGGAATACGCCAAAGCCTTCGAGCGGCATCTCAATTCCATTGTTAAGCCTTATTGTCTCTATCATATATTCCTCCGTTATCTGCAATAGAAAGTAATGCGTATCCGACAATTGATACAGGACAAATTATCAATACCGGTATAATCTATTGTTATAGCAGGGGGTTGTCTTGGAACTTTATCAGCTAAGAGAGCTTGCAGCATTTGGAAGACTTGGATCGATATCCAAAGCGGCAGAGGAAACAGGTGTATCACAGCCTGCTGCGTCACGTGCCATGAAACTTCTTGAAGGAGAACTTGGTGTTTCGATCTTCAGCAGGACATCGAATTCGATAGAACTTAATGAGACGGGCAAAGTCGCAGCTGAATGGGCAACAAGGATCTCTGAGATGGTCCAGCGGGCAACTGAGGAAATACGTGCTGCTGACAGAAGACAGAAGACGATACTCATAGGAGCAGAGGCCCCTGCTCCGCTATGGAGCGTTGTATCGATGCTGTCATCCACAAAGACAGACAAAACTGTAGCCGGGGAAATACGCGATAGAAGGATTCTGGAAGATGGGCTGAGGAATGGAACATATTCATATACAATCACAGCCACTCCGATTACGGCTGATGGCTTCTCGACTGTGAAGCTGGGAGAAGAGCATCTGATGTTTCTCCTGCCATCCACGCACAGATTCGCTGACAGGAAAACGCTGACACTCAAGGATATGGATGGGGAGAACATGATTCTCTATGAGCACATCGGAATATGGGCAGAACTTCCGAAAAGGAAGATGCCTTCATCGAAATTCTTCATCCAGAGCGACCCTGAATCATTCGAGGAACTCGTGCTCAAGTCTGCAATTCCTTCATTCACTACAGATATCGTCTACAGGCCATCGGAAGGAAAGGTCGCAATCCCAATCACTGATGAAGATGCACATATTGCCTACTATATTTCCTCTCGCTCAAAGAACCTCGCAGAGCTGTCATATCTTGCAAAGCACTTCAGGGCTGAGTTCCGGAAGACCCATGCATATGCATTCTGACAATGAGAAAGCTTCTTTCACGGACAAAATGACACAGTAAAGATCTCCATCGGACCAGCTGAGGACAAAATGTCCCATCGACACGGAATCTTCAAAATCAATCAAAGTCTAATTATTTATAAGATAAGCATATATTAAAGTTGGCACAGTATGTGCACATTGATTTGTGTTCCAGAGAGGAACATAAAATGATAATATAAGGAGGCCACAAAATGGCACATGACATTACAAGATACAACAACAGGACTGGAAGAAGGGATCTCTCAATATTCGATGACTTCTTTGATTCGATGCTTGGAGCATGGGACAACTACTCAACGAGGCTTCCAGCTGTAGATGTAGAGGAAACACCAGAGAACTATATAGTGAAGGCAGAGCTTCCTGGATTCGATGAGAACAATGTGAAGATCACAGTAGACAAGCATGTTCTCACCATCTCCGGAAAGATCGATGAGACAAACAAGGATGAGAATGGAAAGAAGTATCTCATCAAGGAACGCAGATACGAATCCTTCGAAAGGTCCTTCAGTCTTCCTGACGGACTTGATGAGTCTGCAATCACAGCGGATTTCGCAAATGGAATCCTCACAGTGACTCTTCCGAAGACTCCAGAAGAACAGCCTAAGAAGATTGAGGTGAAAATCGGTAAGTAACCAGTACCGACACAATAGAGGCAGAGCCAAAAGGCCCTGCCCTTTTTCATATACTGATTTCAGTTAGCATTCCCATTCAATGAATGGAAGTATGAAAGAAATGCTTCCTGGCTGTTTATTGGTTCCGGGAGTCTTGGGACCTCTGTGTATTTCCCATCATTGCCAAGCACCCTGCCTTTCACATTGTCATTCAGCATAAGCTCAAGCATGCGGCTGATCTGGGCTTTTATCTCAGGATTGGTCACAGGAGTCGCGATCTCCACACGTCTGTCAACATTCCTTGTCATGAGGTCTGCAGAAGAGATGAACATATCGCCAGAGCCGAATGAATAGATTCTGGAATGCTCAAGGAAGCGCCCTACTATGCTCTTCACGCTTATATTCTCAGTAAGGCCCGGGACACCTGGCAGAAGACAGCATATGCCCCTTATGAGCAGGCGGACACGGACTCCTTTCATTGAAGCTTCCACAAGCTTGTCGATGATCTCCTTGTCAGAAAGCGAGTTCATCTTGAAAGCCATTGAACCTTTCGGCCCCTTCTCTATCTCCTTATCAATGCATGCCATGATTCCCTGCTTCAGCGAGTATGGCGCCACAAGGAGCTTCTTATACTTCGCATCGATGGTGAGAGTCGCAAGATTGCGGAAGAATGACACTCCATCAGTTCCGATATCCTTATCTGATGTTATGATATTCAAATCCGTATACTGCTTTGATGTGCTCTCATTGTAATTGCCAGTTCCAAGATGAGTTATGTATCTGACCTTTCCCTTATCCCTGAGAACAATCGAGATGATCTTCGAATGGACCTTGTAGTTCTCCACGCCATAGAAGACAGAACAGCCAGCTTCCTGAAGCTTCTGTGCATAGGATAGGTTAGATTCCTCATCAAAGCGTGCACAGAGCTCCATTATGACAGAGACATCCTTGCCATTCTCCGCAGCACGTATCAGGGACTGGACGATACGTGAATGAGTCGCAAGCCTGTAGATCGTGATCTTTATATTCGTCACGCGGGGATCGTCCGCACATTCCTCAAGAAGCCAGAGAAGCGGATCCATAGACTGGAAAGGATACGAAAGGAAGATATCCTTCCTGAGCGCGAAATCAATCATGCCGCCCTTATGAAGACCAGCGGGGACACTTCCCTTGAATCCGGGATAGCGGAGTGCATGAGCTTCCCCTTCCGGGAAATAGGAATCGAGGGAGAACATATACTTGTATGAGAAGCATCCGTTGACAACGAATGCATGATTCTTCTTTATGCCGAGATGCTTCAGGAGGAACTGCTTGAGCTCTTCTGACTCCTTATTCATCTCAAGTCTTACGGCAGCAAGGCTTCCTCTGGATTCCACTCTATTGCGGATAAGCTTCGAGAAGTCAAAATCATATTCGATATCCGCATCTTCGACAGAAGCTTCGAAATCAGCATTCCTTGTCACCCTGACAAGAATCTTTTCCTTGATCCTGCATGAAGGGAAAAGCATATCCCCGAACAGATACAGAAGCTCCGCGGAAGGTATGAGACGGCACTTCTTGCCACCGGGAAGCTGAACAAGATCCTCAACCCTGCGTCCCATTGAGACAACACCGAACATATCACGGCCATCCCGCTCCAGGCGGAGGACAAGATACAGCCTCTGGTTCTCGAACCTGATCATAGGATGCTTCGCATCAAGGATCAGCGGAGAGACAAACGGCATGACATTCTCCTGAAAATACTCAAGCGCCTTTGCCTTCTGTGTCTCTGAGATAGAACTCGACATCAGGATATCAATACCGGCTTTCCTAAGCTCCTTCCTGAGCTTGGAGAATGTCTCATCAGCCTTCCTGTAATAGGCTGGCAGCTGCGAAAGAATCATATCTATCTGCTCTGCCGCATCCATACCGGATTTGTTATCACTGTAATCAGGGCTGTGCATCTGAAGGTTCATCAGGGAACCTAGGCGTACCCGTACGAACTCATCGAGATTCGATATGAATATGGAAAGGAAACGGCATCTCTCAAGAAGAGGATTCTCCGCATCTCTCGCCTGATCAAGAACACGATCATCGAATTGCAGCCATGAGTATTCCCTATTGATATATGGTGCCCTGATGCATCTTGTCTTTTCCTTACTCATCTGTTTTCCTCCAATATCCTCAAATAGCCTTCCTTGACACCCATCTCTGAGTATATGAACTCATCTGAATCATAGTATTTTGCACATGTCAGCGCCAGAACAGCAGCAGGTATCAGCACATGAATCTTCTCAGGAGCATTCCTGAGTATCAAGCTGCGGCCCTCTCCGCTTCCGACAAGGTGATCCACAAGCCTCTTCAGCATCTTGCGGCTCATCATCTTCATATCAGAATCCAGCCTGCCATAGTAGTCCGCATAGATATTAAGCAGAGCCTCTGCTGTGCTTCCTGCCAATACGATCCTCTCATATGAGGCACCCTGATACACCATCTCTCCTGCAAGGACATCTATGATATACCGCCGCATATCCTTGATTTCCTTCTTTGTCGGGAGGATATCATCAAGACGCTTGTAAAGGCTCATAGGACCGATTGGCAGAGAGAACATGTTATCCCTCTCGGGCTCTCTGAGATCCGCGATCTGGCATGTAGCACCGCCGATATCGAGAAGCAGTGCAGTACAGTCCTCAGCATATTCCCTGTTCACAGCAGCTGTGCAATATGCCTCATCGCTGCCGCTGAGTATCGACAGCGAGAGTCCTGTCTTCTCCAGTATCCTGTTCTTTACATCATCATGGTTCACGATCAGCCTCATTGAGGCAGTCGCTATGAGATAGATACGCAGGGCACCGACTTCAAGCGCCGCATCTTTCAGATGAAGGACAGCTTCCGCAACCTTGTCGATGCCTCTATCCATGAGTTTCCCCTTCCTCGACATGAAATCGACTACAGAAAGGGTTCTCCTGAGACGGAAGACAGGCTTCTTCCCATCATCCATCACGAGAAGCGAAAGACCTGTACTGGAGAAATCTATCAGGGCTTCCCTCATTTGCCATCACCGAATGATATGCCGATTGATCTTGCGACCTGTATCCTCTGGTCACCTACCGGAACGAATTTCATCTTCCCAGCGATATCTGCAAGCGCATTGTACGAGATCTCATTGCCCTTCAAGGCCACAGTGACTCCATAGATGCCCTGTTTCACAAGCCTTCCTGCAAAAGAGCCCATCTCTGTCGAAAGCAGCCTGTCATACGGAGACGGAGCACCGCCGCGCTGAAGATGCCCGGGGACCACGACTCTTGTCTCAACGCCTGCATTTTCCTCGATGTACCTGGCAAGAAGCTCTGTGCCTGTAGGCTTCCCTCCTCTGTATTCCGCAAGCTCCTTCTTCTTCATCTTCGACTCTTCAAGGCTCATTGCGCCTTCTGCGATTGCGATGATTGTGAAATCGCTTCCGTTCTTGAGCCTCTTCTTCACGGTCTTCACCACTTCCTCAGGATTGTATGGAATCTCTGGAAGAAGGATGATGTCAGCACCGCCTGCTATACCTGAATACAGTGTCAGCCAACCTACCTTGTTTCCCATAATCTCGATAAGCATCGTGCGTCCATGGCTTGCAGCTGTGGTATGAATCCTGTCAATACATTCCGTCGCGATATCGACTGCGGAATGGAAACCGAAAGTGACCTCGGTTCCATAGATGTCATTATCTATAGTCTTCGGAATTCCCACGACATTGAGACCTACGGATGAAAGAAGCGCTGCTGTCTTATGTGTACCTGCACCGCCAAGGGTGACAAGCACATCAAGGCCCATCTCCTTATAGTTCTCCTTCATCTTCTCAAGCTTGCTCTCGCCATTCCTGTCCTCTTCCGTCATCTTGCTGAAAGGCTGGCGCGATGTACCAAGGATCGTGCCGCCGACATTGAGAATGCCTGAGAAGTCCGAAGGCTTCATCTTCTTCGCATCATTAGTGATAAGCCCGAGATATCCATCGGATATACCGATAAGCTCTACATCCTTGATCTGATTGTATGCGTATTTCGCAAATCCCCTGATAACAGCATTCAGTCCCGGACAATCTCCGCCACTTGTAAGAATTCCTATTCTCATTTCTAGCTCCTTTGTCTCAGTTTAGCACATAGCCGTATCACTAAAAGAGGAATGATAGGAGAAGCTTGTAAAATATGGAGGAAGTTCGTGTTAACAGAATTACAGGCCGGGGATTTTCTCCGGCCTGATGCTGGATCATTTCTTATTCCTGTAATAATCCTGCAGGACATAGAATGCCATCTTCCTGCTGATCTTATCATCTGCGATGACACCCTTCCTGTTGTATCCCTGCTGATAAGGATTCATCCTCACAGGTGATCTGAAATCATAGAGGATCCATGGGAAAAGTCCCTGTATGCGTCCATCCGAGTATTTGATCTGATGTTCATAGACCTTTGCCTGATGCTCTTCGCTGAAGATCTCCTCGCTGTTGCCATGATGACCGTAATCACAACCTGCACCTGTTTCGGAAATCATCAGAGGCTTATCGACAACGGAATTATCGAGAATCTCCTTGAGGCCTTCGTAGTTCCTGAAATACCATCCATAGTACTGGTTGAATGATATGATATCGACAACGCCCGTGAGCCTGTCACAGATTGCCATCTTGTCGATATTCACAAGACATGCCGCACTGACAAGCCTCGTCTTATCGAATGCATGGCAGTCATCGGCAAGCTGAGACATGAACTTGAGTCTTGAATCAGTATCAGGATTCTCGTTTCCCACGCTCCAGATTATGACACTTGCCCTGTTGTAATCCCTCGTCATCAGCTCCTTCAGCTGATTCCTCGCATTCGCAAGAGTCTCAGAGTTGTCAAAATCAATCAGCCAGTAGACAGAAATCTCTTCCCAGAGCATCACGCCGATCTCATCAGCAAGCTGCGACATGCGCTCGCTGTGGGGATAATGAGTGAGCCTGAGTGCATTGCATCCGAGTTCCTTTGCCGTCACAAGGATCTGACGGCACTCATCATCGGAGAGAGTGCGTCCGCCATCATAGCTCTCTTCATGGCAGCAGATGCCCTTGAGGAAGATTTCCTTGCCATTGAGCATTATCTTCCTGCCATCAGCCTTTATCTCTCTGAATCCTACCCTGTCGGAAACCCTGTCATTTCCAGCTTCGACTGAAACATCATACAGAACAGGAGAATCCGGACTCCATAGCTCAGGAGATGCCTCGATATCCACGGAAGCCTGGCCATTTTCGAACGTGAAAGCTTTCTCAACGCCAAGTGCAGGGATTCTGACAACTCCGTCTGTCAGCTTCCCCTCCGCTTTCACTCTGGCCTTTATATGGCTGAACGTACCATCCGGGACAAGCTCGATCTGGAAATCCTTTATGAAAGCCGATGGAACTTCATAAAGAGCAACAGACCTTGTGATACCGCCATAATTGAACCAGTCATAGTTCTCGGAAGGGACCTGTTCAAAGCTTCTTCTGTTGTTGACGATGATCATAAGCTCGTTCTCATGCTGAAGCTTGCCTGTAAGCTCCGCACAGAACGGCGTGAAACCTCCTAAGTGACGTCCTATATACTCTCCATTGAGGAATATGCGGCATTCATAGTTCGCAGCTCCTATGCGGAGGAATACCCTGTCATCTGCATCATCCTGATAATACGTGAAATGACGTGCATATGCGGTGCTTCCCTCATAGAGGAAGAACGCAGGATCAACAAGATTCCAGCAGCCCGGCACCTCTGCATCAAAGCCATCGCCGAATCTGTAGTCCGAAGGGATCTTCATCCCATTGCCATCTTCCTTTTCCCTTCCTGAGAAAAGCTGTTTTCTTGTAAGAGTGTCAAACACATCAGGCATGCACTTCCATATCCCATCAAGCTTCTCAGCCTT
>CALXLA010000002.1 GCA_944389075.1 uncultured Spirochaetaceae bacterium | reverse complement strand
AGACCTGCACAGAGTACGGCTGGACGTTGAAAGCCATAGAGGTCATGCCTGACCACGTCCATCTTTTTCTCGAGGCCTCTCCTGATGATGCACCCTCTTCAATAGCACGTACGCTGAAGTCCATTTCTGCTGTACACATCTTCGCAGCCTTTCCACAACTGAAAGAGAGGAAGTTCTGGAGATCGGGACTCTGGTCACGCGGCTGCTACTACGGAAGCGTCGGTGCCATTACAGAAGACAGTGTTAAAAAGTACATCGAAAACCAGAAGTCGAACATCGGAGGTACCGAATGATGAAATGCCCGGCATGTGGCAGGGATATGGTCAAAGGAGCTGTCATATCTTCAAGCAGCATGCCCTTCAGCACAAATGTCATGTTCAAACCTGACAGGAATGATGGATCTTGCACTCTTGCTCTTGAAAACAAGGCGGAGGCATATGTCTGCCAATCCTGTGGACATGTATTTGCCGATTATAAGATCAGATGATCATTGCCGCCTTCATCCGGCAGGACAAGCCTTGTCGGTTTTCTGGCGGCTAACTTTATAAAAACAGCAACTGGCACCGCCTGCTTGTATCGCTTTTCGATGATATAGATACAGATGTCAGGAAGACACTGGCCAGAAACTTCATCGTAAACGCATTTTACAAGTGGTCACAAAGCCGTGATGAGCTGGCTGCAAAATATGGCTTCTCGATTCCATGGACGATGCTCATCGATCTGACATCCGCCTGCAATCTTCATTGCAATGGGTGTGGGCTGCAGAGTATGGCAACAAGCTGAATCTCAGCTTCGAGACTCTCGATTCGCTCATTTCCCAGGCAGAGGAACTCAATATGCATTTCTTCCACTTCTCCGGTGGAGAGCCGCTTGTGAAGAAGGATCTGATCATAAAGCTCTGCGAGAAGCACAGCGATTCTGTATTCAGCGCATTCACGAACGGAACGCTGATTGATGAGGCTTTCGCTGATGAGATGCTCAGGGTGAAGAACTTCGTTCCTGCAATCAGCGTCGAGGGATTCGAGACAGCAACTGATTCCAGAAGAGGCAACGGAACATACTCAAAGGTTGTAGAGGCTGCTTCCATCCTTAAGAGAAAGAAGTTGCCTTTCGGATTCTCATGTTGCTACACAAGCGCGAACTGCGATGTGATCGGCAGTGATGAGTACTTCGACTGGATGATAGATACAGGAGCGAAGTTCTGCTGGCTCTTCACATACATGCCTGTCGGAAAAGGCTCTCCTACAGACTTGATGGTTACTGCTGAGCAGAGGAAGATGATGTATGAGAGAATCCGCGGCTTCAGGAGGACGAAGCCTATCTGGACGATGGACTTCTGGAATGATGGCGAATATGTAGGAGGCTGTGTCGCAGGAGGCCGCTATTACCTCCACATCAATGCAAATGGCGATGCAGAGCCTTGCGCATTCATCCACTACTCCAACTACAACATCAAGGACAAGACACTGCTGGAAATCCTTCAGTCTCCTCTCTTCAGGCGCTATCAGGCAGGACAGCCATTCAATGGCAATCATCTGAGGCCATGCCCGCTTCTCGACAATCCTGACAGGCTTCCTGAGATGGTCGATGCATCCGGGGCTGATTCCACAGATCTCGCAGCTCCTGAGGATGTCCATGAACTCGCATCAAAGTGCACTGAGAAAGCGGAGCGCTGGGGCGAAGTCGCAGATGGAATCTGGGCAGAAAAGCACTGATATGAACGGCTCCTTTCAGGAAAGGGAGCCATTCTCTTCAAGAAGAGCCTTGAGCTTATTTTTCACATCATCAAGATCAGGTGATACAAGCAACGGAATAAGCTCTGTCACTTCCTCCGGGCTCTTATCCCACCATCTGAGCTTCAGAAGAAGATCAATCAGCTCATCATCGAATCTCTTTCTTATAAGGCGGGCAGGATTTCCTCCGATTACCGAATACGGTGGGAAACTCTTCGTCACGACAGACCATGCGGCAACGATAGAGCCATCTCCAATCGTGACACCAGGCATGATCACAGCCTTATGACCAATCCAGACATCATTGCCTATGACTGTACCGCCTTTATGGGGCAGCTCATCTATATGAGGAGTTGAGATATCCCTCCACTTACCGCCGAATACATTGAACGGATAAGTCGTCACGCTCAAAAGCCTGTGGTTGGCAGCTCCCATCATGAAGACTGAACCCTCTGCCAATGCGCAATACCTGCCTATGACCAGCTTCTCTCCGAAGAAGGGATAATTGAACAGCACATTATTATGCTCCCAGTCCAGCGGGGACCTCGTATCGTCATAGTATGTGTAATCACCTACTATTATGTTCTCGGCTTTGACTATGTTCTTCAGGAAGACCGATGTGCCATATTCATTAGAGAACACAGCACCTGAATCAGGGATGCCAGACTCTTCCATCTCACCCTCAGGCAACCGGAATCTTCACGACGATCTTCCTCACTTGCTCTGGTTTGCCATCAGCAAGCCCTGGGGTATGAGGCTCTCCGGGTAAGACTATCACAGCATCCATAGATGAGAGAATGAGATGATTGCGGCACTCCCCTTCAAGGAACCCGATATCATCAGCTTCGTTGAATGCCTCAGGTCTTTCAGCAATCACATCAAAGCCGAACTTCTCAGTGCCGCCCACCATTATCTGGACATCAGCATATCTGCCATGAAGCTCAGGCTGTTTCTTCTCAGCAGTCTCATATGACTGCACCATGTACTTTATGCCATTATCCTTCGTGTAATACGTGCCTGGCTCCAGAAAAAGAAGATCCTTCTGTGAAAGCTCTCCATATATTTCCGTTAAATAAGGAACCGCCTCTTCATACAGAGGTAACCGGCTGAATCTGTCGTAAATCATATGGAAATCCTAAAGCAGCCCGCATGATAATGCAAGCAGCCATCATCTCTCAGCGCCTTCCCTGACCTTCCATTTATCGATAAGAGACTGGAAGTCCACTTTCTGCAGTATAACCTGCTTCTTCCGGACTTCCTCATTGAGGACTTCCTTATCGACATAAGGCTTCCACTTCTCAACGACATTCTTGCCAGCTATATGCCTGACAGACAATGCCTTGGTATAGAACCTGTTCGCGCCATCGCAGAGAGAGCGGTCCTCTATGATCGATATCCTGTCCGGGAACTGTATCGCAAGTGAACGTGTCGTGAAGATCCTGTATCCATACAGGAAACATCTGACACCGAAATCCATCGCCTGATAGAACTCTCCCATGATCTGCGTATCATAGGCTCTGAGCCGCTGGAACAGTGCCCTGTCATAAAGCCCGAGCTCCATCATCGGATAAAGCGTATCCTCTTCAAGATCCCTGTCTATTGCGGGAACAAAGGAAATCGGATCGACGATGCGGCCTTTGATATAAGGAGCCTGAAGAGTCGGAAGGATATCTCCGGCAGATGAAATCATCACAGGGCAGATTATCGCAGGATGATTGCGCTCAGACATCATCTCCATCAGCTTGCTTCCCTCGAATGCTATCAGCTGGCAGTCAGAACGCACGACAAGGAAGTATGTCGCATAGCACTCATCCGCAAGCGCGTTGATGTATCTTCCTGAAGAGCAGACGCTTTTGAAGACGATGAAATTGACATCAGGGAAAGCATCCTGTATAGAACCATCTTCCATGCGTGACTGGGTAGTCATCACATAGATGTTGCTCATATTCTCCGTATACCACTTGAGCGTGGATATCAGGGCCTCTTTCGAAGAGATATCGAGTATGCCGATGGCAAGCTGCTCCTGTCTGTAAAGCGATGAAATGCGCAAGCCGAGATCCTGCATGCGGTGCAGTACTTTATATTCGCTCATTGACATATGAAGGCGAGATCTTCTGGTCTGAAGATCACATCCTTCTTTCCTCCTCCTATAAGAGTCTCTATCTCATAGCTTTTGTGTCCCTGGAGAATCTCCAGCTCCGTACTGTCGAAATATGGAACAGCTTTCGCAAAGACATTCCCGTCCTTGTCCATCACGGCAACGACCTCTCCCGCGCTGAATACTCCCTTCACAGCCTTCACTCCGCTCGGGAGCAGGCTCTTATGGGAAAGAAGAGCTTCCTTCGCACCGTCATCCACGACAATGGCACCTTCATACTGCGTGTTGAGTATCCATCTCTGCCTCTGGCTGAGACGTTCCGCAGGAAGGATGTATGTACCGGCCTGATCGCCTGAGAGAATCCTCTCTATGATATCATCCTCATAGCCAGATGCGATGACTGTGCCGCATCCGCCTTTCTGCGCGATCTGGGCCGCCAGCAGCTTCGTCTTCATTCCCCCTGTAGAGAATGTGGAACCTGCGCCTTTTGCGTAGGAGAAGATCTCAGGAGTGAGTTCGTTTATCTCCGGAAGGAGGACTGCATTGCTGTCCTTCTTTGGGTTCCCTGTATATATTCCATCGATATCGGTAAGGAGAATCAGGAGGTCCGCATCGATCTTCGATGCAATAAGCGCGCTCATCGTATCATTGTCCCCGAACTGATTCCGCACCATTGCTGTTGAGACTACATCGTTCTCATTGAAGATAGGAACCACACCTAGCGCAAGAAGCATGGACACGGACTGTCTGAGATTGTTGTAGCTTGTCCTGTTGTTCAGATCGAAGCGCGTGATGAGGACCTGTCCGCAGAGCATGTTGTGTCTTTCAAATTCATGACTGTATGCATTCATCAGGACAGGATTGCCGATTGCCGCGCATGCCTGCCTCATCGCGATATATGCGACAGGTGTCGTATGATGAAGGGCCTTTGCCCCAAGTCCTACAGCACCAGATGAGACGAGCAGCACCTGATAACCTTTCTCCTTCGCCTTTGCGATCTGGTCAACGATGCTCCTCACCCTCTCCATATTGATACCGTCTTTGGATGAGAGGATATTCGTTCCCGCTTTTATCACAATGCGCCTGACGTGCGAAAAATCCCTCTTTGTCATATCAGATCCTTATGATGGAAGACTTTCGCATCTGGCCCTGAATACTCTGCGACAGTCTCCCCATTGCCGGAAAGCAGCCATTTCGTCGTCATCAGGCCATCAAGTCCTACAGGACCTCTTGCATGGATCTTCGATGTCGAGATGCCGACCTCCGCGCCAAGCCCGAACCTGAATCCATCAGCAAAGCGCGTGGATGCATTGCAGAAGACATCCGCGCTGTCAACAAGCTTGAAATACTTATCGCGGTTCTCGGCGCTTTCCGTGACGATTGCATCCGTATGATGTGATGAATGTTCCGCAAGATGCTCTATGGCCTCATCTACGGAAGATACGATCCTGACAGCACACTCCAGAGAGAGATATTCCGTATCGAAATCGGAATCCACTGCCCTTATGCCATCAGGAATGTATTCCAGCACTTCATCAGTGCAATGGAGCCTGACTCCCTTATCCCTCATCGCATCAGCAAACAGCGGCAGGAAACGGCTTGCTATATTCCTGTGCACAAGGAATGTCTCCGCAGCATTGCAGGCCGCTGGATACTGGCACTTGGAATCTACGGATATGCGGATTGCCTTTTCGATATCGGCGCTCTCATCTATGAATACAGAGCAGATTCCATCGGAATGTCCAAGCACAGGAATCCTTGTATTATCCATGACAAAGCGGACAAAACTGTTTGAGCCTCTCGGGATGATCAGGTCGATGAGCCCATCCATCGAGAGAAGCGCATTGACATCTTCCCTGCTCTCAATGCCAAGAAGCCAGGAGCAGCCGACAGCTTCAGCTGTTGCCTCAAGGATTATCGAGCACAGGAGCCTGTTCGTATCCATGGCTTCCCTGCCTCCCTTGAGAACAACTGTATTACCGGATCGGAGGCAGAGTCCGGCCATCTGGACAAGTGCATCCGGACGTGCTTCGAATATCATGGCAATCACACCGATAGGGAATGTCTTCTTCTCAAGCACAAATCCCGGATCAAGCTCTCTTCTCATAAGAGTCTTTCCTACAGGATCCGGAAGCATCGCAAGCTCCCTCAGTCCTTTTACGGCCGTATCGATCTTCTCATCAGTGAACTCAAGCCTGTGAAGAAGCGATGGGGATATGCCTTCCTCCTTCGCCCTCCTGATATCTTCCTCATTGGCCTTATGGATCTCACTGCGATTCGAAAGTATCGCACCTGCCATCAGGAATAGTGCTTTCTGCCGTGTTTTATCATCAGTCGCAGCAAGGACAGCAGCAGCTTTCCTTAATGCGGCAACTTCGTTTCTCAGTTCTTTTTCTGACATATTTACAGACTAGCATTGCAGGCTTTTCAAAACAAGGCATGCTTGCGAGAAAAGCCATCAAGAGCCTCCAGTACCCCACCTGCTATCGCAAGGGCCTTATCAGAGACAGTAAGGTAATCAGCATCCTTGCCTCTCGGATCGATATCAGCGATCTTCATCCCCTTCCATACCTCAAAGCCATCACGGATAAGACCTCTGAGCATTCCGTCAATCGAGGCATGAACAGGTTCATTGCCTGCATATGCGATGATCTCTCCCTTGATGACGATATCACCGATACTGCGAAGAGAATGCAATGTCCCATCTGATGGTGAATGGATAACACGTTCAGCACCATAACCTGCGATTATTCCGGGGATTCCTGTATTCTGGATTGCGGATCCTTTCCAGATCACTCTTCCGAGAGTATGCCCGCGCTTTGTCTCTACGACACAGTCCGCATCCACTCCAGCCTCAAAACCGGGGCCAAGCGCTATCACGAAAGGTGCCATTCCTTTCCTTGTCCCGAGATTCTTCTTTGCGATGATCGCATCGATTATGCAGAAAGGCTCGAACGAGGATTTCATCCAGGGATCGACCATCACAGGGAGATTTCCCTTCCTGATTTCATCAAACGCTTCTGACTCTGATTTCACGAGCACGCCCTCGATATCCTCGACACGGCATCTTCCATCATAGACTGCTTCCGAGAATGAGACAGTACGTCTTATCGATGTAGGCTTGTCAGTCTCAAGCGCGACAACCTTGTACCCCGCCCTCATAAGACGGAGAATCACACCGGATGCAAGATCACCGGCTCCTCTGACTACGACAATATCATCCATAGATCTCATCCTTCATCACAGATGCGGCAGCAGAAGTCACATCATCGGGAATCCTGAGCTGATTTACGATGTCATAAGGACATGTATCCGCTCCATTGAAGACAATAACCTTGTTCCCCTTCATCCCTTTCAGAAGCCCTTCGTCCGAATCAAGATACCATTGCACATAATCCTTATCGACAATACCATCCCTTCCATCGCCGAAAACCGATGAGCATATCTTGTCACCGACTGCCCATAAGCCCATAACTGCAATCGTGGTATCGGTCATCGGGTTGATGACAGGATCTCTTTCGGTATGGATCTTCACAGGAAGGCCTCTGGAACCATCGGCTTCGGAGATGATTACATCATAGAATGATGAGAGAGCGGAAAGGACTTCCTCCCTGGGGGCAATCCATTTCTTCATATCCATCGTGCTGTGCTCTGCATAGAAGACTGTCTGCCCTTTCTCCGGACGATAGCCGAGAACTGACTCATCCTCGAATATGATGTCCTGGCCATAATCATGAAGGCGCGGAGACATGAGTTTTGTGGTTGTGGTGAGAAGAACGCTCTTTCCCTGATTCCTGAAATATCTTCCGAGAAGCGAAAGCAGCGATGTCTTTCCACCACCTCCAGTTATAGAGATGAATCTTCCGCAGTATGGTTCTAGAAAGGATGTCAGATGCATGGAAGCGATTATATCACAAAAAGAGACAGTAAGCTTCTGCAAACATAATTCACCTATTTTCAATGCTCTGCTATACTTCAGCTTTAATGATAGACGCATCTGAAAGAAACAGGATACTGAAGAAATCATCGATAACTGGAATACTGATCAACTTCATAATAGCAGGAGTGAAGGTCTTTGCAGGCCTCATCTCAGGTTCTGTCGCAATTCTTTCCGATGCAGTGAATAATGCCTCGGATTCCCTTTCCCTGATAGTCACTGTCATAGGTTTTGAGCTTGCGAAAAGAAAGCCTACACATTCACATCCGCTTGGGTTCGGGAGGATCGAATATATCTCTGCGCTCTTTGTCGCGATCTTCGTGATACTCACAGGCTCCGCGTTCCTTTCCACATCAGTAGACAGGATACTCCATCCAGAGACTGTATCTCTGTCAGTACCGATGCTGATTCTCCTTCTTGGAACGATTGGTGCGAAGCTCTTCCTGTGGCGCATGGCAGCAGCCGCAGGCAAGAAGATAGATTCCGAAGCACTTTCCGCATCTGGCGCTGATGCGCTTTCCGATGTGATGATCACATCAGTGACAATCATTGCAGCGCTCATTGGTACATTCACGGATATCCCGATCGATGGCTGGGCAGGACTGGTTGTCAGCCTCTTCATATTCTATACAGGATTCAGAAGCGTCATTGAGACAGTCTCGACAATCGTAGGAGAGCGTCCGAAAAAGGCAACTGTAGCAGAGTTGAGGAAGATAATATCGAAGCATCCTCCACTTTCCGGCGGATTCGATATCCAGATACATACATACGGCCCATCAAGATCAATAGGTACATGTAATGTCGAAGTTCCATCAACAGCTTCTGCAGAGGAAGTCTTTGATGCGATGACAGATGCTCAGGAAGAGATTCTTGCTGATATGGGCATCTACATGACATTCGGAATGTATGCCGTGAATAGCAGCAATCCGGTAGTGAGATTGATGAAGTCTGAGGTCCTTAAAGTACTCAAGACTGTATCATCAGGTGTCATAGGGATCCATGCATTCCACATCCACTTCGAAGACTCTAGGGTCCATTTCGATGTAGTCGTCGATTTCACTGTCACCAACTATGCACAGTTCAGGACACAGGCCTCAAAAGCTCTTGAAGATGCGTTCCCTACATATACATTCAAATTCAACATTGATCCGGATTATGCCTGAGCTGTTCTCAGGCGTTTTTCTTTCAGCTATTATTTGCACTGCAATGAATTCATAAAGCTTATTCTTTAGCGTTCTTTATCATTATCAGCCACTACGTTGCGTTTTCATGATTTCCGTGGGCAAAGCGTGGGCAAGCTTTGAAATAAATCTGACACATTACTAAAAAACAAACCCTTCAAGTCGTTAATCCAACTTGAAGGGTCTTTCTAGTCTGAATACTCTTAGCTTGCCTAAGCGTTATTCCCTTATTTCACCCTTGGCTTTGCTTCATCAAGAAGAGCCTGAAGCTTAGAGGAAGGATCCTTGAACTTCGAGAGGAAGATCATTGCAGCGATGATATATGGCTTGTAGGATGCTTCCTTGTACAAAGGATCGAGATAGCGGTTGAATACAGACTCATCAACCTCGCCTTCCTTGCATGAAAGACCTGAGATATCAGCAGGGAGACAGTGCATATAGAGAGCCTTGCCATCCTTTGTTGTCTTCATGAGCTCTTCCGTGCATGTCCAGTTCTTGAACTTCGCATTGTTCTCAAGACATCTCTTCTCAAGATCCTTGAGCTCATCGAATCTGCCTTCGCCGACAAGCTTCGTCCTCTCTTCCATCACAGCATATGGTGCCCATGACTTCGGATATACGATATCTGCATCCTTGAAAGCCTCTTCCATTGAAGATACCTTCTTATATGAACCGCCGGATGCCTTTGCATTTGCAGCTGCGACTTCCTCCACATCGCCCATCACATCATATCCTTCCGGATGAGCAAGAACGACATCCATGCCGAATCTTGTGAAGAGACCGATGATTCCCTGAGGAACAGAGAGCGGCTTTCCATAAGATGGCGAGTATGCCCATGTCATTGCGATCTTCTTTCCCTTCAGGTTCTCAACACCACCGAAGTAGTTGATTACATGAAGCATATCAGCCATGGACTGAGTAGGATGATCGATATCGCACTGGAGGTTCACAAGCGTTGGCCTCTGCTCAAGAATTCCATCCTTATAGCCCTGCTCCACAGCATCAGCTACTGTCTTCATATATGTATAGCCCTTGCCGATGTACATATCATCGCGGATACCGATTACATCAGCCATGAAGGAAACCATGTTCGCAGTTTCCCTGACAGTCTCGCCATGAGCAATCTGTGATACCTTCTCATCGAGATCCTGGACCTCAAGTCCGAGAAGATTGCAGGCAGAAGCGAAAGAGAATCTCGTTCTTGTGGAGTTGTCACGGAAGATCGAGATGCCAAGGCCGGAATCAAAAACCTTTGCGGAAATATTGTTCTCCCTGAGTCCACGCAGGATCTCTGCGACATGGAAAACAGCGGAAATCTCATCATCGCTCTCCTTCCATGTATGGAAGAAGTCATTGAGATACATTCTCTTGGTATCAAGAGCTTTAAGCTCTTCGATCATGCGCTTGATATCGGCTTTGTCTTTGGCCATAGCGTCCTCCTTGGGGTTATCAAGAATACTCTATCATCAGTTTACGATACTGGCAAGTTATGTTGCAATCTGTTGCATCAGCAGAATACGGCAGAACCACCATCTTCGATAAGTATCCGCTCATTTTCAGGCAAATTTATCTCTGTATTCCTTATGACAAGCTCCCCATGCCTTATCCTTACTCCCCTGAAATCATATTCAGGAAGGCCTGAGTACATCTCCGCAGATGAGGGCTTCTCAAGACCCGAGGAAACAAGCGAGAACGAGGAGTCCTCAATGGTTATCCCATCAGCCCTGCTCTCAGGGAGACCTGCGATGAATCCGATCATGGATCTGCAGCCCCTGGCCTTTATCCGCCTGAGGAAAATGCCATGGATATGTGGCGTCCTTTCAGTAACAGGCCTTGGATTCAGAGAGAAATCATCAGGATCATATGCTCCGCATCTGTAGTACATATTCACGGTGAAAGCCGCGAGGCATCCGTCGATATCGATATCGCTGATGGAAATATCATGGACATCACCGCCGCGTCCCCTTCTGGTCTTCAGCCTGATACCCCTGTCGGTGCCTATGAAACGGCAGTCATGGACAGAAACATCATGAACGCCACCAGAGGAATCGCTTCCGATCACGATACCACCATGAGCATGAAGGACAGTACAGCCACATACTTCAACATCATGGGTTGGAAGTGCACGTCTTATTCCGCTTTCATTGCAGCCGCTTTTCATGCTGATTCCATCATCCCCTACATCGACTGTACAGCCATGTACACGTACACCATGGCATGAATCTATGTTGATCCCATCCGTATTCGGGGAATCATACGGATTCCTGACAGAAACCGATGAGATATCCAAAAATGATGAATAAACAGGATGGAGAGTCCAGAACGGGCTGTTCTGAAGCGTGATATCCGAAACTGAGATATTCCTACAGTTATAAATCTGGAAAAGATCAGGCCTCAGGAACTGGCTCTCCCTTCCTCCGCCTCCGCCTTCCATTTTCCTGAAACCAGGATTGAGAGCTGCGAGCTCCTTCTCCTCATCGGTAACAGGCTCCATCTGGACATTCCGTTTCTTCTCTGCAGTTTCCCACCACCAGCTGCCATTCCCTTCGATGATACCGTTACCGGAAATTTCCACATCAGACGTATCATGGATGAGAAAACATGGATGGAAACCATAGCAGTCCACACCTTCCCAGCGCGTGAAACATGGCCTGTACAGCCTGACGGAAGGAATCATCGAAAGAACCGCGCCATCTTCGAATATGATCCTTACAGGCACTGAGATATCCACAGGACCTGTTTTCCAGACCCCCTTATCAATGATAAGCGGCTCATTTTTGCGCGATGCTTCAAAGACTGCTTCCGCGATGCCATTTGCCGCATTCTCACAATGAAGAGTGAAATCCCTGAGATGTACCATCATCGATTACCTCGCATCGCATAATATCACAACAACTAAAAGCAGAGTATCATAGATGTATGAAGAGAAACCTTGCATTCAGCGGAACATGGTATCCATCTGAAACCGGAAAACTCGATGGCCTAATCAGCTCAGGGCAGCACATAATGCCTGCGAGAAATGCGGTACTGCCACATGCAGGTCTTTTCTATTCAGCTCCTCTCATCTCCTCATTCTTCATGTCGCTTTCAGCTAGTATCAGTAAAGTCATAATAATCTCACCATCCCATTACTATCGCCTGAAGGAAGGTACTGTATATTCATACAGCTATGATGAGGTGGTTACGCCTTATGGGAATATCCCCTGTTTCGATTTCCCAGCAGACTACGTGCCTTTCAGAGAAGCCCTGGATAGAGAACATGGCATAGAGATGTTCCTCCCTTTTGCAGGAAAAAGGAGGCTTTCCGTTTCATTTGCCCTGATAAGCAGAGTCTCAGATCCTGAGGAAATAGCCTCCCAGCTGAGAAACTCTATTTCCGATGATACTGCCGTGATAGCCTCTTCTGATTTCACTCACTATGGCCCGCGATTCCGGTACATGCCATATGGCTTTAATGCAAAAAAGCTTGTCGAAGGGTATGATCAGGATGCCGCTTCGCTTATGGCAGAAGGCAATACGGAAAAGCTTCTGGCTGAGTTCTCAGACAGTACAATATGCGGTCTAGCGCCTGCATCTATCGTCTCATCACTCTCAAGGATGCTGGACCTCGAAGGAAAAACAGGTCCTCATTACACATCCGCAGATATCACAGGGGACGAAGATGATTTCGTCTCATATGCAACTGTATTCTGGAGGGAAAAGAATGACAGATGATAAGAAGAAACAGCTTCTCATGATAGCAAGAGAATCCATCAGGAGTGCATTCAATGGGAGAAAAGACAGCATCCAGGATGATGGTACAGAGAACAATGGCGCATTCGTGACGCTGAAGATCAATAACAACCTCAGAGGATGCACAGGATTCATGGAAGACATAGAGCCTCTTGAACAGATGATTGCGGACCTCGCGAGAGAAGCAGCATTCTCTGATCCACGCTTCCCTCCGTTATCTCCAGTAGAACTGGACGAATGCACGATCTCCATTTCATTGCTGACAAAACCTGAAAAGATCAGAACACTGGATGAATTCGTGCCCGGACGCGATGGTATATATATGACTGTCGGCACAAGGAGGTCTGTATTCCTTCCGCAAGTAGCTGAAGAAACCGGATGGACAAAGGAAGAGATGCTTTCTGCTCTTTCCAGAAAAGCAGGCCTGCCTCCTGATAGCTGGAAACAGGAAGATGCTGAATTCAGGACATTCCGGGCGGAGGTGTTCGATGAGAGCATCCTGTGACTTCTGCTTCCGCAGATGCAGCATTGAGGAAGGCTATTATGGCTACTGCAATGCAAGAACAAATATGAACGGCATGATAAGGGACAGGGCATACGGAAAAGTCTCTGCAATTGCCATTGATCCAGTTGAGAAGAAACCCCTGTATCATTTCATGCCCGGTACGAAAACGCTTTCTGTCGCAATGGCAGGATGCTCATTCAACTGCGCCTTCTGCCAGAATCATCAGATTGCGAAGGATAATCCGGAAACAGGAAGATTCATCTCACCGGAAGACATTGTAAAAACAGCAATAAAGAATCAAACTCCTTCGATAAGCTTCACATACACAGAGCCGATTGTCTGGCAGGATTATGCTGCTGACATAGCAACCATTGCAAAAGCAGAAGGCCTGAAGACCATCATGGTATCGAATGGGGCTTTTTCGGAAGAAGCTCTTGAGAGGATGCTTCCACTGATTGATGCATACAATATAGATCTCAAAGGAGATGCATCCTTCTACAAAGAATATGTCCATGGGGATATCCAGCCTGTCCTCCGAAGCATCGCAAGAATCTCATCATATGGCGCTCATATCGAAGTGACGACAATGGCAATCGAAGGTATTCATACTCAAGAGATGATGGCTGAACTGAAAGACATGCTTGTTGATGCAGGAATAGATATCTGGCACATAACGGCATTCTATCCGCGGAGATTCATGTCAGACAGGTCTCCATCATCAGCCGCATATATCCGAAAACTGCGAGACTCTTTAAGCGGCAATGGAATCAGATACATCCACACCGGTAATATATGATATCTGCCAACTTGACTAATAGAAAAACGGCCGTATGGCAATTCAAAGATAAATTATTGTATCCTAACGAATAGGAAACAAAGCTGCCTAAATATTAGAAATCCCTGCTTATCTCAGCAGGGAAATAACTGTTCACTTCTTTACGAAGACATTCTTATCGCGTTTTTCCGTCACCCTTCCGATTACCCAGCCATCGATAAGATGGGCATCGCTTTCAGGAACAGCAAGAAGAAGGCCTCCCGATGTTTCAGGGGAATATACGATGTCGCGCTCAGTCTGATCGAGAGCGGATGTATCTGCATCAGGTCCTATGTAATCCTCATTTGTATACCGGCCTTCAGGCACAAACCCGAACTGAGCATATTTCACGCCTTCAAGAAGAGGCAGTCTGTTCCAGTCGATAACTATCGAGACGCCGCTTGCCGCAGCCATCTCTGAGGAATGCCCCATGAGAGAAAATCCAGTGACATCTGTTGCGGCATGGACATCTGCAGCTTCTGCCTGCTCTTTGCTCTTCCTGTTAAGCGTACGCATCGATAGAAGCGCTTCGCTGACGCTATTCTCATCGGCCTCCCCGCCTTTCAGCGCAGTCATAGTTATGCCGGTACCGAGTTTCTTGGTAAGTACCAGGACATCTCCAGGGACGGCACCTTTGTTCTGCCATACCCTGCTCTTCTCCGCGAAACCAGTCACAGCAAGGCCGAACTTAGGCTCTCTGTCTGAAATCGTATGTCCACCGGCAATCGTACACCCCGCTTCCTTGGCCTTGCCTATCGCACCAAGCATTATGTCATGAAGGACTGAGAGAGGAAGGCATGATGGAAAACATACGATGGAGAGAGCTACAGCAGGATCCCCGCCCATCGCATAGATATCAGAGAGCGCATTGGCTGCCGCTATCTCCCCGAATACCACAGGATCATCGACCATAGGCGGAAAGAAATCGACAGTCTGAAGCATTGACAGGCCATTGCCCAGATCATAGACAAATGCATCATCAGCAGTCTCATAGCCTGCCAGAAGCTTGCCATTCGGAAAGACCGGAAGACTCTTCAGTACGGCATCAAGATCACCTGGCGGGAGCTTCGCATTGCATCCGGAGGAATGCACGAGCTCCGTAAGCCTTACCTTATCCTTTTCCATCCATTGCCATCCTTTATGTAAATGCCCTCGACATAATCATCGATAAACTCTTCAGCGATATCACCATTCACGTAAGCCGCAGTCCCGCATGATGACGAGAGGCTCCTGGGAACAGGACGAAGCGTACAGCCTTTGCCATATCTTCTGCTGAACGTAAGCGCCCCATAGTGCGTATGGAAGGTTACTACCTTATCGAAATCCTCCATGCAGAACCTTCCTGTACGGCATTAACGGCCTTTTTCATCGCAGAAGCATAGCGCTTCACATTCTCAAGAGATGCGCGATTATCGACGATGACATCGATCTCGGCATTATCCTTAAGGGCCTTCTTAGTCCTCACGACAGGCTCAGGGCAGCTCAGTCCCCTGCAGTCAACCTCAATCATCCTTCCCTCCTTGCTGTCTTGATCGCTGCAATAGCAAGCAGCATGACAATAGCAATCACAACCGCGATCTTCCCATTTATCCCGGGACCTGTGCCTGCAGATGATGCAAGCGAGAAGTTATGGGCAACCGCAGCACCCGCAGCCATTCCGAGAACCGCCATGACACTGTCTCCATTTCCCTCTCCTGCAAGAATAAGCTGACGGAGAGGACATCCTCCAAGCATCACAGAACCGAGACCGACGACAAACATGCCGAGGAAGTTCCAGAGATGCATGCTATGGGAAACAGGCTGATCAGCTAAGCCAAGTGAGAATCTGCCCGTGACAAGATTGCCAATGAGAGTGGAAACAAATATAGCGGCAAATCCTATGAGAAGCGTGTAGTCGCGGATAAGGAATATATCGCGGACACCACCAGCCATGCAAAGCCTTGTGCGCTCCGATGCGATACCGACAGCAAGACCAGCAGCCAGAGCTATCCATACAGGCGCATGCATTGAACCTGGGCCTGATTCTGAGAAAGCGAACAACGATGGAACTGCAAGGAAAAGTATGAACAGGAAAATCATGACAGCAGGGAAAGCGGATCCTTCGGCATGTGATTCCTCTTTTGCCCTGCCAAGCGAGAATCCATTGGAAAGGAAGATACAGCCAACTCCTATTCCGGCGACAAAGCCTAGAAGCGCTGTAACGGCATTCAGATCTCCGCCTGCAAGACGAAGAACCATTCTCAGAGGACAGCCAAGGAATACCAATGCTCCTGTCATAACAGCGAAGCCTATGATAAAACGCAGTACAGGACTAGAACCTGCACGTGGCCTGAAATCACCGAAGACCACGCTGATTGCAAATGAACCGAGAACGATTCCTACGATTTCTGGTCTGAAATACTGGACAATCGGTGCTGAATGGAACTTCATGGCTCCTACGCTATCCCTGATGAAACATGCGATGCAGAACCCCATATTCTGAGGATTGCCGAAACTGACAAGCAATACTGCAGACAAGCCGATCACAATACCGGCTGCCGCTACTCTTATTTTGTCGCTCATGATGACATCCTACCATTAGCCAACTCATTAAACAATGGAAAATATGGTAAAATAGCTGCATGCACAGGATCTATCTCGACAATGCTGCTACATCATTTCCGAAAGCTCCGGGAATATCGGACAGGATAAGACGATATCTCGACGAGGAGGTCGTGAACCTCTACAGGACAGACAGTCCGCTTGAAGAAATGGTCTTCTCCTCTGTGGATAATCTCAGAGCTATGATTGCTGGACTTTATGGATGTCCTTATCATGAGACAATCGCATTCACGGCAAATGTCACGGAAGCTCTGAATGCTGTCATAAAGAACTTCGTAAGGAAAGGAAGCAAAGTCATAACATCATCCAATGAGCACAATTCAGTGATGAGGCCGCTCAATCAGTGCGGTGCGGATATAATAAAGCTTCCATCCGACAAAGAAGGCTTCATCTGCTATGACAGCCTGTCATCGGTCATCTCTCCGGACATCTGTGCAATCATCGTAAATGCCGCATCCAATGTGACAGGAGCTGTGCAGGATCTTGGCCCCATGGCAGAAGAAGCCAGGAAATACCATATACCATTGATAATCGATGCAGCGCAGGCAACACCTATCGTACCGATAGATATGATGAAACTGAATGCCGCCGCAATATGCTTCACAGGTCACAAAGGACTTCTCGGTCCGCAGGGAACAGGAGGCATGATACTCCGCCGCGATATTGCTGAATCATTCGCACCGCTTGTAACGGGAGGAACAGGAAGCGAAAGCGACTGGGAGGATGTGCCGCACTATCTTCCGGACAGACTTACAGCAGGAACTGAGAATGTCACAGGTCTCGTCGGTCTTGAATGGGCAGTAAGTTATGTGAAAGAGAATATCGGAAGGATAAGAGAAAAAGAACGGAAAGCCTTTGAACGACTCTATACAGGTCTTGAAAGAATCAATGGAATACAGATAAAAGGTCCCTCACCTGAAAAAGAAAGGACAGCTGTGGTCTCTATCGTTTCTGACAAGATGGATATCGCGGATATTGCCGCAAGTCTGTCATCAAGATATGGGATAGAGACAAGAGTCGGGCTCCACTGCTCGCCTTCAGCACACAAGGCAATCGGCACATTTCCGACAGGGACGCTCAGGATATCCCCAGGGGCTTTCACTACAGATGATGAGATAGATAGCGCATTATCTGCGCTGAAGGAGATCCTCGGATGATCGATTACTCTGTTTTGCTCGATGCATTGAAAAACGGTACTGTCGAACGCCATACATCATCTATATCAGGTATGACATCAATATGGCAGGAAGGGAAGCTCCTATCAGGAGAAGATTCATCCTATGATGTCTCCGAGACAATCACGGCAGAGCCTGTTTTCGTCATGTTCGGCGCAGGACACGTAGGAAAGGCTCTCCACAGCATTGCGGCGCTCTGCGGCATCAGGACAATCATCCTTGATGACAGGACAGAACTTGCGACGGAAGAGAGATTCCCTGGCGCTGAATGCCATACGGCTTCCTTCCCGGAGCTTCTCTCAAAGGAATACCATCCATTCCCCTGCTATATCATATTCACTCATGGACATAGCTATGACCTTGAATGCCTGAGATACGCGCTTGACCATAATGCGATGTATATAGGCATGATAGGCTCTAAAAGAAAAGTCGAGGCACAGTTCAGCATCCTAAGGCAGGAAGGTTTTTCAGATGAAGTACTGAAGCATGTCCATGCGCCTATCGGACTGAGCATAAATGCTGTCACTCCCGAAGAGATCGCCGTCTCGATAATGGCTGAGATAATCTCAGAGATCCGCAAGGACAGGAAAGCTGTGCAGATCAATACGGAACTTCTCGATATCATGTCCAGAAACGAAGGAATCGAAGTGAGGATCATATCAAAAGATGGTTCAAGTCCTCAGGAAGTGGGAGCGACCATGTTCGTAACTGAAAAGCGCACATACTCCACAATCGGAGGCGGTGCGCTTGAGAAGATTGCCGAAGACAAGGCAAGGAAAATGCTTTCCTCAGGTGAATCCCTGTACGTTGCGGAGTATGACCTGAGAGAAGGAGGAAACACCGCCATGATCTGTGGCGGTGTCCTCAAAGTCCTTTTCTCGGCAGTCAGGCCTAGAAGCGCCCAAGCTCTCTGAGTATCTTCTCGCCTGTTATCGGCCAGCTTCTGACCCATACGCCTGTTGCATCCGCAATAGCCATTGCAATCGCAGGAGCCGCACCATTGCAGGCAATCTCCGAAATCGACTTCGCGCCGAATGGGCCATACTCGTCATTGATATCTATGAGAACGCTCCTGAAGTCCTCAGGGGCTTCCTGTATCATCGGAACTCCATAATCAGTGAATGTAGTCGTAAGGCATCTGCCATCCTTGTCGAGAGCAAGATCCTCATAGAGCGTATGGCCTATGCTCTTCATTACAGCGCCGTACATCTGGCACATAGCAAGCTCAGGATTGATAGGAGTTCCTGCATCCTGAAGCGCATAGAACTTCTGTACCTTTATCTCTCCTGTCTTAACATTGACGGCAACCTGCGCGAAATGGGCACCATACGGAATCGCGAAATTCGGCGTAGTGAAGGAACCTGTCCCGATAAGGGCACCGCGGCCGGAACCGGATGTCGCAGTATGCGAAAGCTCATAGTAGCTGAGAACCCTCTTAGTCTTCGTCGAATAGATAAGCCCCGGACTCCTGAGCTCAAGATCCTCTTCATTCTCATTAAGCTGGAGAGCAGCTTCCTGAAGCATCTTCTTCTTCAGGTCCTTTGCAGCATTGAGCGATGCATTCGCAGAAAAATATGTGCCTGATGATGCATATGCGCCGGTATCGAAAAGACAGCTGTCCGTATCACCGGAGACCACAGATACATTCTCCATAGGAACCTTGAGAATCTCAGATACGCATTTTGCAGAGATTGTATCAAGACCTGTTCCGAGATCGGCACCACCTGAAAGCACTACGAATGTGCCATCTGTCAGAAGCTTCACCTGGCAGTTGGAGTGATCAAGACCCGGAAGTCCTGAGCCCTGCTGTATCATCGCGAAGCCCTTTCCGATCTTCCAGTCAGGATCTTCAGATTCCTCCTTGTGTCCCCAGCCGATCATCTCAGCACCCTTATCGAGAGCCTGGGCCAGTCCGCAGGAACCTACAGGTACGACAGCACCTTCCCTTCCTTCTCCAAGCCCCCTGAGGATCTCAAGCATGTAACCTTCCTCTACCATATTCTTCTTGGCCATCTCAAGAGGATCAATGCCGAGCTTCATGGCAAGCTCACCCAGAGCAGAGCCTATGGCAAAATATCCCTTAGGAGCTCCATATCCCTGATAAGCACCGGCAGGAGGACAGTTGGTATAGTAGGTTATGAGGTCGTAGTACATGTTATCGACCTTGAAAAGCGGAAGCGTCTTTGAAGAGGCATTCATCGGAACTGTCAGGCAGTGATTGCCGTAAGGTCCTGTATTTGCCCTTACATCCATATAGATTGCGGTGATCGTGCCATCCCTCTTTCCGCCCATCTTCACACGTATCCTCATAGGATGTCGGGTTGAGTTGGCATAGAATTCCTCTGCTCTTGTATTCCTGTAATAGATAGGCTTGCCTGTCTTCCACACACAGAAACCAAGAAGATCCTCAACAAGAATATCCTGTTTGGAGCCATAGCCTCCGCCGACCTTCTCCTTTATCACATGGACCTTGTGCTCAGGAATCTGACAGACTCTGGCAACGATGCGCCTCACATGATAAGGGACCTGTGTTGATGCATTCAGCACAAGCCTTCCATTCTCTATGTGCCCGAAGCAGACATGAGGCTCAAGAGGCGTGCACTGAGGCTGTGATGTGCGGTATGTCTCATCGACAATGGCATCAGCTTCAGCAAAGCCCTTCTCGACATCACCTATACCGCCATGTGCCGCTGCTGCGATATTCTTATGTATATCGCCATGGAGAGGGAACTGATAGATCACTTTCTCCTCATTCCTGTCAGCACTCTTGTTGTATTCATCCAGATTCTCAGGAGCTCCTGAGACATACTCGACAACACCATTATGGACAAGAGGCGCTCCCTCCGCCATCGCATCCTCCACAGAGAGGACTGGCTCAAGTGGCTCGTATACGACATCAATAAGGGATGCAGCCTTCATGGCTGTCTCCTCGTCGCAGGCAACAATCGCAGCGACCCTGTCCCCCTGATGCCTCACCTTGCGGTTTATCAGCTTCCTGTCATATGGAGATGGCTCAGGATTGCCCTGTCCCGCCTGCATGTAATAGACATCCGGGATATTGAATGCAGTATAGACTGCCTCAACGCCATCAAGTGCCTCCGCCTTTGATGTATCGATGGATCTGACCCATGCATGGGCAAATGGAGAACGGAGCACATGAAGCACATAGCTGTCCGGAGTCACCCTGTCCTCAACAAACAGCTTCTCACCGGAGACAAGCGCTTTTCCATCTATCTTCCCGGACGGCTTTCCAATCACGGAAAGCTCAGGTCTGAACGATGGGGCGATCTCGCTCCTGTAGGAGCCATACTTCCTCTTCTCCTGCACAAGCTTCACTGCCAGATAGAAGTTCTCATAGCCAGCATCACGGATGAACATGCCGGAAAGGAATCTCCTGACATCATTCTTATCTGCCTCTGGCTTGATCCTGAGAAGATATGTGAGGACAAGCGCCATCGCAGGAGAGTTGTATGCGCTCTGGACAACTCCTGCGGCAATCATTGCCTCCTGGACATCATTGATTTCCCTTCCGTTCATAAGACTTTCAGCTGTAAGGATCTCGGCATTCTCCGCCCTGCACAGCGGAATCAGATTAGAGTACATCAATGAGCCATTGAAGATTATGGTATCGGAACCTGTGAAACCCTCGGCATCATCGCTGTCCCTGACTGAGGTGCATCCATAACGATAGAGCACATTGCGGAGCCTTTCATCTTCTCGGCCTTTCAGTATCGCATTCCTTCCATTGAGTTTACATCTGATTTCCATACGGCCTCCTAGAACATCACCGAGAGAAGATAGCGCTTATAGTCAGCGCTTCCGAGGCTATCTGATTCGAAGGCGATATCCTGCCATGAATCCTTGCCACCCTTGGCAAAACCCGATGACGATGCTGTATACGCATATACTCCATTGCACTCAGCTCCGGAAACAGCCATATGCATATGACTTGTCCTGCCAATCCTCTTCACATCACCCTTGAGGTTCTTCCTGAAGATGAATTCAAGAATCAGCCCATCATACTTCCCTGCCATATAGTCATCAGCAGAGACCTCCAGTCTGCCATTCTCCGTCATGAGGACAATAACCGGCTCAGATGCTAGAACCGCCGCTGTGAGATAGCCATCATCCCTTCTCTGCGCGATATTCCCGCCGATCGTAGCTGCGGACCTCTGCTGAAGAGACGGACAAAGCTTAGCACCATTTCTGAGGATGAGAGGCGAAAGCTCTGAGAGCAGTATCTTCTCCAGAGTAGCCATGGCCCCGATATGCACATGATTCATCGTGTGGTAAATCTCGTTCCTGACGACTCTGGAAATATCTATGGCATCGGCAAAATCATGGCCAAGCGAATAGACGTATGTACCGCCTGCGAAATAGACAGCTTCCGGATATGACTTCTTCAACTGAACAGCCTCTTCCAGGCTCTTCGGATTATGTATCTTCATCAATTGCTCCATCTGTAAACTATTGTCCCTGCTATGAGGATGATATGGCTTAAGGGCAGACTACCGCTTAAGCCATGGATGACAGAGGACTTTATTCGATTATGCCGCTGCGCTCCTCATCCTGAAGCGCCTCAAGGAAATGAAGCAGCATCCTTGATGTCGTATTCCTTCTGTAGACAGGCATCGCATGAGGGCTTATCGCGCGGTCCCAGGCTGCGATGAAATCATCGGCAATCTCCGGAATCTCGGATATCTGTCTCTTCGTCAGAAGAGATTCAGCTTCCCTTGACCTTATCACCTTAGGGCCTGCGGCTCCCGATGATGCCCTGAAGTCCTCGATTATCCCATCACGGACAACAGCTGCGGCACTGAGCGAAAGTTTCGAAATCGCATTTGCACGCCTTGTTCCTATCTTCCTGTAGAAAAGATGGGTGAACTCCTTTTCAGGAATCAGTACCGATTTGATGATCTCATCATCTGCAAGCGCGGTTTTCTTTGAACCGAGTATGAACTGATCGAGAAGCATGCGCCTTTCGGAAGTAAGGGATACGAGGACAACTTCTGCATCAAGAAGGATGAGAGGCTGAGGAAGATCTCCTTTCGGCGATGCATTACCTATATTGCCGCCGATTGTAGCGACATTGCGGAGCGCGATGGCACCCATTCTGGAGGCAGCCTGCCTCACATGCCATGGAACCAGCTCTGATGCTGCAATCGACGCAGGAGTCTCGAGCGCCCTTATCTCGATATAGCCATCATCGCGCCTCGATATCCCCTTCAGCTCCTGAAGATTCGAGATGATCATCACAGGCTTATCCAGGTCTGGGGCTATTCCCATTCCCTTACGGTGCTGGACCATGATATCAGAACCGCCCGCAAGAGGGACGGCATGCTCATTCATCCTGAGCGTCAGTGCCTCTTCCAGTGTCTCAGGTATATAGTTCCTTACTGCCATAGCTCACCTCCGCGCTCAGCTGCCAGCTGTACGCTGCTGACGATAAGATCATAGCCTGTGCATCTGCAGATATTGCCGCTGATTGCCATTCTTATATCTTCCTCTGTCGGATGATGGTTCTCCTCAAGAAGGGCATATGCCGCCATCACCATTCCCGGAATGCAGAAACCGCACTGGACAGCACCACCATCACGGAATGCCTCAGTGATGCAGATTCCTTTCGGAGTATCCTTTATTCCCTCGATCGTGAGAATCTCGGAACCATCTGCAGCACCTACAGGGATTATGCAGCTTGTGACAAGTTTCCCATCCTTGATGATCGAGCAGGCTCCGCACTCGCCTTCACCACAGCCTTCCTTGACGCCGGTAAGGCCCAGATCATCCCTGAGTATATCGATAAGGCGTGTCATCGGATTGCCTTCAAACTCTACTCTCTTCCCATTCACATGGAAAACTACCTTATCTCGCATTGTCGATTGCCTCCTCGATATCTTCCGGTGGAATCGGAATCTTACAGATTGTCGCACCAAGTGCACGCTCCACAGCATCGGTATAAGCGGCATCAGCACCATTGAACACCAGCTCACCCATGCCTTTTGCCCCCTGAGGTCCCCACTGATAAGGATTATCCACAAGGAACCATTCCTGCTTCGGGAAATCCATCGATGTCGGTACTACATAATCAGACATCGATGACTGTCTGAAATGGCCATTCCTGTTCTCCATCTTCTCCATGGAAGCATAGCCAAGCGACTGGATCACACCGCCATTGACCTGGCCATGGACAATAAGCTCATCGATGGCCTTGCCTACATCATGGCTTGACCATATTCCTTTCGTCGTCACTTCGTTCGTAAGCTTATCGACCTCGACCTCGACTATGCAGGCTCCCCAGCCATAGCCAAGATATGCATCTCCACGGAACGTGTCCTGATCCCATGGATGCCCGTCAGGATGGACATATTCCTTCTCGACAGAGAAGTCTCCTTCATCCCATCTGGCTTTCATCTCAAGTGCGCAGTCCTCTACGATCTTTCCGACGACCATCGTGGATCGTGAAGCAGCTGTAGGACCTGAGTCAGGAACTCTGGATGTATCAGGATTAGGATAATCGACTCTTGAGATATCTATCTCCAGAGCATTGGCTGCTATTTTCCTCAATGCAGTCTGGAACCCCTGCCCCATCTCCGTGGAGCCGACCTCGATTCTGACCCTGTCGCCGGTCTTCACAAGACGGGCATGGGCCTTGATGATTGCCTGCTCGCCATTACCAGTGAATGCACCACCATGATTGTAGAAGGAAATGCCTATGCCCTTTCCAGAACCTATTTCATATTCTTTTGACTTCCTCTCATAATCGGAAG
This sequence comes from uncultured Spirochaetaceae bacterium, assembly GCA_944389075.1. Classification (GTDB taxonomy): domain Bacteria; phylum Spirochaetota; class Spirochaetia; order Sphaerochaetales; family Sphaerochaetaceae; genus Ornithospirochaeta. The sequence goes on along the minus strand of CALXLA010000002.1, from coordinate 57,120 downwards.
CATCAGCAATCTGCCTGAACATCTCAGGAAGCTTCACATCCTCGACGATATGTCCATTGGTGACTGTCTCGCTTCCCTTTTTCAGGAAATATCTCGACTTGTATTCAGCTGGATCGAAACCGAACTTCCTAGCGATATGCGACAGATGCATCTCGATTGCGAAAAGCGTCTGAGGAGCACCAAAGCCCCTGAATGCATCGCTTGGGAATGTATTCGTCGCAACACCATAGCCAACAAGATGAGTTGATGGTATGTCATAGACGCCATTTGCGTGGAATACACCTCTCTGGAGGACAACATATGATGCAGAGAGATATGCACCGCAGTTGTAGTATATCTTCCCATCGATTCCGAGTATGTTGCCTTCCTTATCAAGCGCTGTCTTGAACAGGACTTTCGATGGATGGCGCTTTACTGAATAAAGCATATCCTCTTCACGTTCGAACACAAGCTTTATCGGCTTCCTTATCTTATTGCATGCAACGAGAAGCGGACCAGCAAGAACATCGGGGAAGTGTTCCTTTCCGCCGAATGCACCGCCTGTCGTTGTCTGCTTCACGACGATATCCTCAGGTCTGAGGCCTAGAAGCCCTGCGACTGACTTGCGTACATAGAACGGGCACTGCGCGGAGATGTAGAATGTGAACCTGCCATCCTCAAGTCTTACGATTGCGCTGTTGGTCTCAAGATGCACATGCTCCTGGAAGCCTGTCTCAAGCGTCTCCTCGAATATCGAATCGGCCTTTCTGAAGACATCATCCATCTTCTCGCCCTTCTCGCAGTAGAGGGAGCACATGATGTTGTCCTCGCCTGCAATCGGCCCGCCCTTCAGGGAAAGAGCATCATCGATCGTGACGGCAGGGACCTCCTCCTCATATTCTACCTTTATCCTCTCCTTGAGATAGGAAAGCATGTTCCTGTCCGGACCGCAGAGTATGCCGATAGTCTCACCTACATACTTCACATCACCTGATGCAAAGCATCTCCAGTCCTTCGCTATCATCCAGAGCTCATTGCGTCCCTCTTCCGGGATATCATCAGCGGTGATGAAGCTGTATCCTTCAGGAAGGTCCGGCACATTGATAGAGATTATCTTTCCTCTGGCGATGGAAGATCTCACCAGTGTTCCGTAAATCATGCCCGGGAATTTGATATCCGAGACATACAGAGCCTCTCCACGGGCCTTCTCCATAGCATCGACTCTCACGATTCTGTCGTCGATTTTAGTTGCGGACATATGGCCTCCTTCCATTATGTTTTTCCTTGCACAATGATAACTTGCTTCTCATCATCATGATTATACAGCAAATACATGCCGATGTGTGAAAATCTTAATTGGTCGCCTTTCTCAAGAAGGATTGGAAAGAGGTGTCCTCAAATCAGGACCATATCGTGGCCTTCATACGCCATATGCGGAATTCAATAACCCCATCACAGTCCCCGATACCGGACTGTACAGTTCACTTTGCAAGATGAAAGCTCCTATGCCTACTTCAGCACAGGAGCTTCCCCAGTTATCCGAAATCCTTCCTATGTCAATTCACTGTTTTGCTTCATCCCAGGCAAGGTTGCCTTCCTTGTCGGTGAAGGTGTATGCAATCGCATAGTAGATGATCGGATCCTTTGTCTTCCATCTGCGATAAGCTGCGGAAACAGCCGATGCCATACCTCTGTTGTTCACATAGTCCTTGCCTTTGTCGAGCATGATGGCCCTCAGTGAACCAAGTGAAATCTGGATTTTCTTCGAATAGAGAGCTATGGCAAGTTCTCCAATGAAATCATAAATTTCTTCGTTGGTCATTTTCTCTCATCTCCTTTATCCAATTGTATATCAGGACAAAGTACTGAACAACGGGCTTATTAGCTGATTCACAAGATCTGGCCACCAAAACAACACAGCTGGCTGAATATCATCCCTGCTTATCCGCAGCAAAAGCCATCCTGTAGATTTCATCCTGCTCAGGAAGATGGACTATATGACCGATAGGAATCCTGTTCCCTGTCGCCTCTATGATTCTGCGAGCATTCTCCTCTCCGAACGCACCACAGAGCTCAATGCAGCCAATACCTTCCTTCTCAAGCCTGCGGGCTTCCTCTATTGCCTGCTGCATATCGGAAACGCCGATAATCTGAGCAGATCCATCATGGATTGCTGCCTTATCAATATTGCTGTCGAAATCACCCATAATCAGGAAAGCGAATCTCACTCCAGTCCTCCATATCAATTATGCCACCAGTTTGGAATCAGCGACTCAAGACGTACGGATTCTTTCGATTCATAGTCGCACAGAATCTCGATTTTTCCCGCCGTTCCTCCAAGCTGCATCATCAGCTCACGGCATGCACCGCATGGCATTCCGGCCCTGCCATCTGGCATGACGATGGCTATCCTGCGAATCCGGCTCTCGCCATTTGCTATCATATTGGCAATCGCGCTTCTTTCCGCGCACATGCCTAATGAACAGGCTGTATCGATGCAGACACCGATATAGACATTTCCCTTGTCTGTCAGAATCGCGGCAGAGACAGTTCCAGCTTCAATCAAAGGAGATATCTTCCTTTCATACTGAGCGTTCCTCGCTGCAATGTACAATCTGTCCCATGTCTCCTCAAACAGGGACAGCGCACGCCTTTCCATCTCACGGACGAATGCATCCTTCCCGTCACAGTAGCCATCTATATCATAGGGATACTTCAGGGCAAGGCTTTTCTTGATCTCAGCATACTCCTTGCGTTCCTTTTCATGAGTGCGCATATAATCCCTTAAAGCAAGATGCCTCCTGATATTCTCCCAGTCATCTGCCTGGAAAATATGGATCTGATGCGTACGCTCATCGCCGCCTTTCCGGAGATAACGTCTTCCTGCGATTCCGAATTCCCCAAGATACTCATATCCGATAGCAGAGAATTTCCCAGCTGCGTCATCTGTCTTTTCAAGGCTCCTGACAACAGCCATTATGTCGATTACAGGCTTTGCCGCCAATCCAGGAACGGCAGTACTTCCGATATGGTAGATACAGATACAGTTGTCATTCAGTATTTCCGCGATGTAATCCCGTTCCTTCTCATATTCCAATGGCCACTTTGGGTCATAATCCAGGACTGTTATGTGCTGAGGCATAGAATCTTCCTTCAATTCAAACGCTGAAAAAGTATCAGGGTATCTACATCAATGTATCACAAGAGAAGCAATATATCATTGCATAGCAAAGTAAAATGATTGATTAAGGACTTACCGGGCGAAAAACAGATTCTTCATATAAATCCAGAAACATCCTTGCGGTCATCACTCTTTCGTGATCTGGGAAATGCCTCATATTACCTGTAATTAGCACGATATCATCATCAGAAAGCATTGCCTCGAAAAATGGCCGATCATTTTTTCATCTGGCAGTTCGGTATCTGTTTTACAAGGAGAAGCAAAAACCGATTTACTTCTTATCTCATTAAGAAGAACGGATACATTTTCTTCGGGAAAACTGAATTTTTTCCGTCTGAGAACTTCTTCATATTCCTGTAGGATGCTATCCGTAACAACTGATAAGATCTGACCTTTGAGCAATAACTCAAGTACCTTTACCGTTGCGGCCTCATCATTGCTAGAAAGGAGAGCAGAGACAATGATATTAGTATCAATGACGGCTCTTCGCATCAGTCACTGATTCCTTCTCTTGCTTGCCTTATCTCTTCATTAATCTCATCAAGACTCATGTCCTGTAGTCCATTTCTCTTTGCAGACAGCCGTAAGGCATTGAGAGCTTCAACTCCTTTATTCTCAGATTTGATTTCAAAAGGTATACGACGTTCACGGACGACAGCCTTTGCGAAGATATTTATTGCGGTGGTTGAAGACATCCCAAAGTCTTCGCATATCGAATCGAAGGCTTTCTTGAGCCCACTGTCCATTCTTATGCTATAAGTTGACATCTGAGACATTATGACATCCTCCTTATGTATTACATACATTATTGCAAATTAAATAAAAGTCAATAAAAAGTACGCATTTCAACTGATTGCTTTTATATTCTGAAGGAATTCATCACACGGCCATTCTTCCTATTTGTTCTGTATTTTCAGGCTCTGCCCACAATACACTTTGCTGGCCCCTGAATACATGAAATGCCGACCAAAAAATCTCTAAAAAACAAGGGCCTCAAAAAAGCCTTCTGGCTTTCCTGATAGCCCTCTGAATCAGTCGTTGTCCTCTTCAGACTTCTGATAGACAGTGTTCTTTAGCCAGAAAGCATCTGCGCTCTCCCTCTTCTTCGTTGCCATGAAGGAATCATAGCCATACGGCTTAGGGGCTGTGCGCTTGCGCCTCTCTCCACCTCTCTCACCACCGAAAGGACGTCTGTCGGAGCCATCCTCACGATAGCGTGAAGACCTTCTGTCATCACTGAAGGATCTTCTAGGCCTGTCATTATCCCTGCTGTAGCTATTGCTTCTTCTGTCGCCATAGCTGTCTCTTCTGTCATCGGAATACCTTCTCTCGCCTCGGTAGAATCTGCCGGTATCGTTATCCCAGTCATCCCTGCTGCGATATGGCCTGTCCGATGAGCGGCGGGAATCGCTGAATCTCCTTGAATCCCTGTCGCGGTAATCCCTTCTCTCAGAATAGCGGTCATCGTCATAAGATCTTCTCGGTCTGTCGTTATCCCTATCCCGGTAGCTGCTTCTCCTGTCGCCGTATCCGCCTCTTCTATCATCGGAATACCTCGGCCTGTCGAAGCTGCGGCGATCATCACGCCTGCCATCCCTTCTGCCGCCATCCCTTCTATCTGAATAGCTCCTGCGCTCTGGATATTCCCTTCTTTCCCTTCTCTCTTCCCTCTTTTCCGGCATGTCTTCTCTCTGAGTTCCTTTCTCTTCAGCCTCTTCATCTAATGTGAGGCGATCGATTTCTTCGTCGTTCATTTCCCTTCTCTTCCTGCCATATGCACTTCTTATTTCCTTCATCTCGGCAGTCTTCTTCATCAGCCATATCCTCAAAGAACTCCTCTTTGAGGAAAACCCCTGAGCCAGCAGATCCTGACTCAGCTCCCTTACCTTCCAGTACGGTTTAAGTGCCTTGCCATCGAATGCAAAGCCTGCAAGATTCTCAGAGAAAAGGCATACTCCGCCTTCCGCAAGCACCTTGCTGATTCTGTAGAGGAAACCAAGGTAATCCTTCTTCACATCGAAATCCTCTGCCTTATGCGAATTGGAAAAAGCAGGAGGATCGAATATCACGATATCGTAGACACGTCCCGATGAGATTGCATCATCAAGGAATGCACTGGCATCGGAGGCTATCACGCTATACTTGTTCTCGTCAAGGAATCCGTTCTTCTCAAGATTCCTTCTGGACCACTGGCAATATACATTCGAGAGATCGACACTGGTGACTGTCTCGGCACCGCCAGCGGCCGCATATACGGAAAAAGCCGAAGTATATGAGAAAAGATTCAGAACTCTCATCGACTTTGACATTCCCTGGATCATCCGCCTTGTATTCACCTGGTCGAGGAAAAGACCTGTATCGATGTACTTGAGAAGCTCGCACTCGAATGAAAGACCGCTTTCCATCACATCAAGGACAAGGCTCTCATCTGTCTTCTCATGCTGTTCCCTGCCCTCTCGCTTCTTCCTTGAAAGGTAGATGACCTTATCATGCTCTATATAAAGATATCTGGAGACAATATCCTTCATCTCAACGACATCATCATCTTCCATCGGAGGAACAGAGTAATCAACGATTCTCGCATAGCTTCCATAGAGATCGACAGTCACAGGGAAAGCTCCCAGATTCCTGTCATAGACTCTTGCTGCCGTTGAATCTGTCTCTTTCATCCAGCGATGCGCTTCAAGTGCATTGTGCTTGAGTATTTTCTGAAAATCTTTCTTCTCGAATTCTTCTGCCATATCAGTACGCCTTATTCTGCATCAAATGCCTTTTTCAGTCTATATATCACCAGAAATCGGGACCATATCCCGGGTACAGCTCAGAAGATTTATCAGACTGCCAGTACTCAAGTGTATCCATATCCATGAGCGTAAGGACACCATAGGAGCCACAGCGTGTATCAAGATTGACCATATTATGCAGCTTACTGATAAATACAGCAGCCGAGGCATACTCGGTATGTCCTGTAAACAGTCTTTTCTTCTCAGACCATGCACCAATAGGATTGCGCTGTCCTGTTTTCTCATCATAGGAAGCGGAGCGGAAATATTCCCTGTCCCAGAGGATTGTGTCTTCCTTTCCATCGGGTATCCAGTAACCATCAGGCGCAGGTGTCGTCAGCCCGCGCTCCACAGAAGCAATCGCAATGATATCCTCATCTGACAGAGAAAGCCCGGGACCACCATGCATGATGACAGCATCCTCAAGCACTCTTGCATACGGCCAGGTGCTCATCCATCTGGCAATCTCCATCTTCTCGTCCTCGGATACATTATTCTTGTCGAATGATGCTATGCTCTTGCTACCTCCCTGGCTTGTCCATATATAAGGAGCATCACCTGATACAAGCCAGTTCTGCAGCCATACATCATGATTGCCTATGACAGGATGAAATGAAGGAAGACCTTTCAGGAAAGAAAGACACTCATACACATCAGGATACCAATCAGCGATATCACCGACGGAATACAGAAAATCCTCAGATGAATCGAATCCAGCTTTCTCAAGGCACTGCATCAAAGCCCTGAGAGAACCATGAAGATCTCCGAATATAAGACGTCTTTTCATTCTCATCCGCCAGAAGATACAGGAAAATCATTATTCCAGCTAATAGTAAAAGGCCAACCATTGATGTATATTGTCTCGCCGCTGTCTTCCGACACTTTCCCATTCAGGACATATACATAATCTTCCTCTGCATTATCATCTCCATATTTCAGGTAGAAATCATCAAATTCAAAAGTGAGACCATCTCTACCATTGCTGCGGGAAGCATCGCCAGCCGCAGATACTTCAATTCCGTAAATATCCCTGCCTTTTTCCTGCAGAATATGGACTCGCGCATTCTGAGAGCCATCATTTCCGTTTGCCTTCAGCTCCTTCTGAACGAATAACATAGCAAGCACTGTAGGGACTTCCGCTCCTTGATATTGATCACCATCGATAGAAAGCACAAGATTCTCAATATCACCCCATCCCGGCTGTGGTCCATCAATATGAGGAATATTGCACGAAACAAGGAGAAACACAGAAAAAACAAAAATCATTAATGCTTTGAAAATAAGCCCAGTTTTCTGCATATCCTTTTATACCAAAGATTTAGGCAATAATCAATTCTGGAGGGACATCTTCGGTGTTTTTATTGACATTTTTACAAAATTTGTCAGACTGTAAATATAAGGAGTTTTAAAATGACAGAACAGGAAGCTTTCAAAGCAGTAGCTGAAACGATTTCGGACAGGACAGAATGCGATATCGCGACAATCAAGAGCGAGAGCACTTTCCGCGATCTCGGTATCGATTCACTTGATACGGTGGACCTTCTCATGGACCTTGAGGACAAGCTCGGAATGTCCATTGAGCTTGATCAGAAGATCACGACAATCGGTGAGCTTGTCACATTCATCACATCGCAGAACTGAATATGATAAAGACAAGGATCACAGAGCTTCTGGGAATCGAATATCCCGTTTTTCAGGGTGGTATGGCATGGATTTCGGATGGTCGTCTGGCTGCGGCTGTCTCTGAAGGCGGTGGTCTTGGCATCATCGCATCAGGCAGTGCTGATGCCGATTATGTCAGAAAGCAGATACAGATTGCTAAAAGCCTCACGGAAAAGCCATTCGGTGTTAACATCATGCTCATGAGCCCCCATGCCGATGAAGTTGTGGCTGTCGCAGCTGATGAAGGCGTGAAGGTAATCACGACAGGTGCCGGCAATCCTGCCAGGTACATGAAGATGTGGAAGGAAAGCGGAGCTGTCGTCATACCTGTCGTAGCTTCTGTAGCGATGGCGAAGATGATGACACGAGCAGGAGCTTCTGCCCTTATTGCGGAAGGCGGCGAGAGCGGCGGGCATGTCGGAGAACTTACGACAATGGTCCTCGTGCCATTGATCGCAGATGCAACGAATCTTCCTGTCATCGCAGCTGGCGGTATCGCAGATGGAAGGGCCTTTGCCGCATCCATGATGCTCGGAGCCGAAGGCGTACAGATGGGAACGAGATTCCTCTCTGCAGAAGAATGCACAATAAGCGATACATACAGGGAGAAGATCCTGAAGGCAGGAGATCTTGCGACAGCAGTAACAGGAAAGAGACTCGGCCATCCGGTACGTTCTCTTCGTACACAGTTCGCAAAGGAATATGCGAAGGCTGAATATTCAGCGATGCCTGATGATGAGCTTGAGAGGCTTGCAGTCGGTACTCTCCGCAAGGCAGTTGTTGACGGCAATGCAGAGGAAGGCTGCTTCCTCGCCGGCCAAGTCGTCGCAAGAGTGAACAAGGTAGAGCCTGCGGCAGCTATCGTGAAATCGGTTGTCGAAGAGGCAGAGCCTATCCTGAAAGGAGCCGGAAAATGGGTGCTGTAGCATTCATGTTCTCAGGACAGGGCGCTCAGTACAGCGGTATGGGGAAGACTCTTTATGAGTCATCTCCAGCTGCGAAAACTGTATTCGGGAGCTTGGATTCAATCCGTCCGGGAACCAGTGATATGTGTTTCTGCGGCTCAGAGGAAGAGCTGAAGCAGACAATCAACACACAGCCATGTCTCTATGCCGTGGAGATGGCAGCGGCAGCGGCAATGGATATCAGGCCGGCAGCAGTCGCAGGATTCTCTCTCGGGGAAGTCTCGGCGCTTGCCTATGCAGGTGTCTTCAGCACAGAAGATGGCTTCAGGGCCGTGATAAAGCGATCAGAACTCATGCAGAGGGAAACCGAGAATCTCAAAAGTGCTATGACTGCAGTGCTGAAGCTTTCGGATGAGGACGTCGCCGAAGCCGCAAGCAAATACAGCGATGTATTTCCTGTCAACTTCAATTCGCCGGGACAGGTAGTCTGTGCAGGAAGCGAGGAAAGCATAGCATCATTCGAGAAGGATATCGCGGCGAAGGGAGGGCGTGCCATGAGGCTTGCTGTCTCAGGAGGCTTCCACTCCCCTTTCATGGCAAAGGCAGCAGAGGGCTTCAGGGAATATCTTTCATCAATACAGCTCTCAAAGCCCTCAATACCCGTCTACTCGGACCTTACAGCGGACAGATATCCAGATGACATAATCACAACGCTCTCGCAGCAGATCTCATCGCCTGTGAGATGGACAAGCCTCATAAGGAAGATGATTGAGGATGGAATCGATGAATTCATAGAGATCGGACCAGGCACTGTCCTCTCTTCGCTTGTGAAGCGCATTGATAAGACAGTAAGCGTAAGGAGCATTGAGGCATGACTCTTAAAGACAAGGCAGCTATCGTTACAGGAGGCTCCAGGGGAATCGGCAAGGCAATCGCGCTGAAGCTCGCATCCCTTGGTGCTGATATTGCCCTTATATATCATGGCAGCAGCGACAAGGCCGCTGAGTGCATCAAGGAAATCGAGAGCCTTGGTGTCAAGGCATGCGCATACAGATGTGATGTCTCATCATTTGAGGAGACGAAGCAGACTGTTGCGGAAATAAGAAAGGAATTCCCATCCGTGGAAATCCTTGTGAATAACGCAGGAATAACAGATGACACTCTCATCGCGATGATGAGCGAGGAAAGCTGGGACAGGGTCATTGACACAAACCTGAAAGGCGCATTCTGCATGATCCGCCACACAGCTCCGCTTATGATGCGCAGGAAGACAGGAAGAATCATAAACATCTCAAGCGTATCAGGGCTTATGGGCAATCCGGGTCAGGCTAATTACAGCGCATCGAAAGCAGGTATCATCGGCTTCACGAAATCATGTGCGAAAGAGCTCGCAGGCCGCGGGATAACATGCAATGCAATAGCACCCGGATTCATCGCGACAGATATGACAAAGGATATCGAGGAGGAGAATATCGTCAAGGCAATCCCTCTCGGGAAGATGGGCACGCCTGAGGATATCGCAGAAGCAGCTGCCTTCCTGGCTCTGTCTCCATACATAACAGGAGAAGTGATCAGAGTCGACGGCGGCATCTCAATGTAGGTAAAGCATGGATAACAGAAAAGTAGCAGTAACAGGAATAGGAGCAATCACCCCGCTCGGGAACAGTGTCAGTTCCACATGGCAGGCCATGATAGATGGCGTGTCAGGAATCGGTGAGATCACCAGATTCGATACATCTGATTTCAAGGCAAAGGTCGATGGAGAGGTCAAGAACTTCAATCCGCGCGATTACTTCGAGAAGGCAGAGCTTCTCAGGACAGATCTCTTCACACAGTATGCGATTGCTGCAGCTGATGAGGCTGTGAAGGACAGCGGAATCACAGGCAATGTCGATCCTGAGCGCTTCGCAGTCTATTTCGGTACCGGAATCGGCGGAATCAGCACATTCAGCACTGAAATGGACAAGATGATGAAGAGAGGTCCGGGAAGAGTCTCTCCATATTTCGTTCCCATGATGATTGCGAATATGGCAGCCGGGATGATAGCAATCCGCTATCAGGCAAAGGGCCCTGCACTGCCACAGGTCACGGCATGTGCATCCGGCTCGAACGCCATCGGAGAAGCTGTACGTCTCATAAGACATGGCTATGCCGATGCAGTCATAACAGGAGGAACGGAAGCTCCCATAACACCTATCGGGGTCGCTGGTTTCGTGAATATGCAGGCTCTCTCATCTTCCACAGATCCAGAGGCAGCTTCCCTTCCTTTCGACAAGCGCAGATGCGGCTTCGTAATCGCGGAAGGCGCTGCGGCTCTTGTTCTTGAGGATTACGAGAAAGCAGTGAAGAGAGGCGCTCATATCTATGCGCTCATCACAGGCTATGGCTCGACTTGCGATGCTTATCACATGACAGCACCGGCGCCGGATGCTGAAGGCGGTGCGAGAGCCATGAGAGATGCCCTCAGGGAATCCGGATACAGAAGCGGAGAGAAAATCTACATCAACGCACACGGCACAGGAACTCCGATCAATGACTCCGGCGAGACAAAGGCCATCAAGAAGGCACTCGGAGAGGAAGATGCATATAAGGCAGTCATAAGTTCCACGAAAAGCATGACAGGACATATGCTCGGTGCGGCAGGAGCCATTGAGGCAATTGCATCGATCAAGGCTCTTGAGACAGGCATAATCCCTCCGACAATCCATCTTGAGGAGAGGGATGAGGATTGCGATCTCGACTACACACCGCTCAAGGCACGCAGTTTCCAGGCTGATATCGCGATATCGAACTCGCTTGGATTCGGAGGACACAACGCGACTCTTGCATTCAGGAGGCCGGAATGAACGATGATGATATCAGGCGCTATGCATCGCTGATGGATGAGCTGGATCTCTCTGCCCTCGAAATCAAGGATGAGGGACTCAGCGTCAGGATGGAGAAGAACAAGGCTGCTGCGGCAGTACTGCCTAAAGCTGAGTCTGCTGTGAATGCGGCACCTGCTGAGAAGAAAGAAGCGGAAGGTACATTCATCACATCTCCGATGATCGGTATCTTCTACAGGGCAAGCGCCGAGAATGCGGATCCGTATGTCGAGACGGGAAGCAGGGTGAAGAAAGGAGATACGCTCTGCATCATCGAATCAATGAAGCTCATGAATGAGATCAAGGCGGAATGCGATGGCAGGATCCTCGAGATCTGCGCAGAGAACGGAAGCCTTGTCGAATATGGCTCAAGGCTTTTCAGGATTGCTAAAGATGAATAAGGAAGAACTCAAGGCGATACTGCCTCACAGGAACTCGATGCTTCTTCTCGATGAAGCTGAGAAAATCGGTGACGAAGCACATGCAAGCTATACAGTCAGAGGAGATGAATTCTTCCTCGACGGACACTTCCCTTCTTTCAAGGTCGTACCTGGCGTCATACTCTGCGAAATCCTCGCGCAGTCAGCATGTGTGCTGATAGACAAGCAGCTCGGGGAAGGCAGCATGCCGCTTTATGCAGGCATCGACAAGGTCAGGTTCAAGCGACCTGTAAGGCCTGGAGATACTCTGAGGACTGTATGCAGGATCACGAAATCAAAGGGAATCTTCTACTTTGCGGAAGGCACAGGATATGTTGATGGCGAGATTGCGGTGAAAGCCGAGTTCTCCTTCGCTCTTGCAGACAAGGACAGCCTATGTTCTCAAAAATCCTGATTGCGAACCGCGGCGAGATTGCCGTAAGGATCATCAGGGCCTGCAAGGAGATGGGCATAAAGACTGTGGCCATCTATTCCGAAGCAGACAGGAACTCACTCCATACCGCACTTGCAGATGAAGCTGTATGCATAGGACCTGCGGCCGCGAAAGACAGCTATCTCAACGCAGAAAGGATTGTCAGTGCGGCCCTTGCGGTGAAAGCGGCCGCAATACATCCTGGCTATGGTTTCCTTTCTGAGAATGCATCATTCGCACGCCTCTGCCGTGATAATGGCATTGCATTCATCGGTCCGGCATCAGATGAGATGGAACGCCTCTCGGACAAGGCTGCCATGAAGGAAGCTGCTGAGAAAGCAGGACTTGAGGCGATTCCGGGAACAGAAAGCCTCGACTCCCTTGAGATTGCACTGAGCAAAGCGGAAAAGATAGGATACCCTGTGATGCTCAAAGCACGCTCAGGCGGCGGCGGACGCGGGATCAGGCCCGTATACAGCAGTGATGAGCTTAAGTCCATCTGGCCGATAGCAAGAGCTGAGAGCCTCGCGGCATTCTCCGATGAGGGCCTGTACCTTGAGAAGCTGATAGAGAACGCCAGGCATATAGAGGTGCAGATAATCTCTGATGAGGAAGGCCATGCAGTCGCATTGGGGGAAAGGGACTGCTCCATACAGATGAATCATCAGAAGCTTATCGAGGAATCTCCCTCCCCTGCTGTTTCAGAATCAGCCAGGGAAGCTCTCCTTTCGAAGTGCGAGGAAGCGATAAGGAAAATCGGATACACAGGAATCGGAACGCTTGAGTTCCTCATGGATAAGAATGGAAGATTCTGGTTCCTTGAGATGAATGTCCGGCTGCAGGTCGAGCACGGAGTCACTGAGATCCTGACAGGAATTGATCTTGTAAAATGGCAGATCAGGATCGCGGCAGGTATACCGCTTGCATTCACAAGAAAGGATATCAGGCTGAAGGGATCGGCTATCGAGGTCAGGGTCAATGCGGCAGGTGCCGGTGAGATAACGGCAATACACCTTCCCGGAGGGCCTTTCGTCAGATTCGATACATTCGTAGAACCGGGCACTATCATAACGCCGTTCTATGATTCGCTTATCGGCAAGCTGATAGTCTTCGCAGGGAAACGCGAGGAATCAATAAGGAAGCTCAAGGCATCGCTCTGCGAGCTTGTCATCTACGGTGTCGATACAAACATCGGAAAGCAGATAGGGATAATATCGGGCAAGGCCTTCGAAGATGGCTGCTACGATACATCGCTGCTTGAGAGGTAATGGAAAAATGAAGGAAATCAGATTCATATATCACCCGGATAATGCGCTTGAGAAGGCAGGAAGATCTGCGGAACCTCTTCATGGTGAGGCAGAGAGAACTTGTCCGAACTGCCATGTGACTATGAAGGAAAGCGCTTTCAGGAACAGCAACTGGACTTGCAGATGCGGCTATCATTTCCGCCTTGGCGCGAGAGAGCGCATCACGATGATTGCTGACAGGAAGAGCTTCCAGGAGCTTTTCCAGGATATCGTAAGCACTGATCCGCTCTCCTTCCCTTCCTATGAGGAGAAGCTGAGAAAGGCTCAGGCCATCAGCGGTGAAAAGGAATCAGCAATCACAGGTCTCTGCACTATCGGAGGCTTTGATGCCGCGATATTCGCAATGGATCCGAACTTCATGATGGGCTCGATGGGAGCTGCATGCGGCGAGAAGATCTCAAGACTGTTTGAATATGCAAGCGAGCACTGCCTGCCTGTAGTGGGATTCACGGTATCAGGAGGAGCAAGGATGCAGGAAGGGCTTCTTTCCCTCATGCAGATGGCAAAGACAAGCGGTGCCGTGAAAAGACACAGCAGCAAGGGGCTTCTGTACATAACTGTCCTCACGGATCCGACGACAGGCGGAGTGACTGCAAGCTTCGCGATGGAAGGCGATATAATCCTGGCAGAACCGGGTGCAACGATAGGCTTTGCAGGCGCAAGAGTCATCGAGCAGACGACAAGACAGCCCCTGCCGAAAGGATTCCAGACATCTGAGTCCCTTCTTTCACATGGATTTGTCGATGCAATCGTACCAAGAAGCGAAATGAAAGCTGCGATATCCTCGCTTCTCAGAATGCACAGGAGGGCTATCTGATGGATGCATATGAGCGCGTCAGGATTGCCAGGAAGACAGACAGGCCCACAGCAGCCGATTATATAGGATCATGCTTCTCTTCCTTCTTCGAGCTCCATGGAGACAGGAGATACAGGGATGACAGAGCCATAATCGGAGGCATCGCAATGCTTGAGGATATGCCTGTCACCGTCATAGGAATAGAGAAAGGCCATACAGCTGCAGAGAGAGTCGAGCACTCTTTCGGCGCACCTGAGCCTGAAGGCTACAGGAAGGCGCTCCGTCTCATGAAGGAAGCAGCCAAGTTCCAAAGGCCCATAATAACATTCGTAGACACCTCGGGAGCTTACTGCGGAATCGGTGCCGAGGAGCGCGGACAGGGTTCTGCCATTGCGGAGAACCTTATGGAGATGATGGATCTTCCTGTACCTGTTATTGCCGTGCTTATCGGTGAAGGAGGCTCAGGAGGAGCTCTGGCTCTTGCGACAGCCAACAGGGTGTGGATGCTTGAGAACTCAGTTTATTCCGTGATATCCCCGGAAGGCTGTGCATCAATACTCTACAAGGATGCATCTCTTGCGGATGCTGCTGCGGAGAATCTGCGGCTTACAGCACAGGATGCATATTCATTCGGAATCTGTGAGAGGATAATCCCTGAGGATGACATCGGCAGTCCATCTTTCTATAAGAAACTCAGCTCAGAGCTCTACAGCGAAATGCAGAAGCTTCTTCAGATTGAGGACATAAAGGAAGACCGCTATCAGCGCTTCCGCGCATTCGGATCCGGGGTGGCGATATGATTCTTGAGGAATATCTCAGGATCAGGACGCTGAGCGATGGAAGCACGGAAGAAGAGATAACATATCCTGGGAACTTCAATTTCGGCTGGGATGTGGTCTCGCGGATAGCTTCCAGGACTCCAGAGAAGAGAGCTCTTGTCTGGTGCAATGATGAAGGCGATGAGAGGACCTTCACATTCGGCGACATCGACAGGGAAAGCTCAAAGCTTGCGAATGCACTCATCGCCTCAGGAATAGGCAGAGGTAAAAGAGTCGCTCTTACCCTCAAAAGGCATTGGAGCTACTGGCTGATATCCGTGGCGCTCCACAAAATCGGCGCAGTGATGATTCCGATGACGAACATGCTCACCCCTGATGATTTCGCATACAGGTTCTCGGCATCAGATGCAGATGCGGTGATCGCAGCACCGGAGGCAAGTCTCATCAGCCATATAAGGGAAGGTGCAGTGAAAACCGGAAATGATATCATTCTCTGGACAGTGGAAGATGGCTTCGGGCTGAGAAACATCATGAAGGAGGCTGCGGATGAGCCTGAATACCTTCAGAGACCTGAGACATCCGCTCATGATGACATGGTCATCTACTTCACATCAGGCACCACTGGATATCCCAAGGCTGTAATCCATGATTTCACATACCCTCTTGCCCATATAATCACGGCAAGGGACTGGCAGAAAACCCGTGATGGCGGACTCCATTTCACTGTCGCGGAGACAGGATGGGCAAAGGCAAGCTGGGGAAAGATCTATGGGCAGTGGCTCACGGAATCAGCAGTAATGGCTTATGATTTCGATACATTCGATCCCCTGAAGCTTGCATCTGTCATAAACAGATTCTCAGTCACATCGTTCTGCGCACCACCGACTGTCTACAGATATCTCGCGAAGAAAGGGATTCCGGAGCTTCCATCGCTTGAAAGCGCTTCGACAGCAGGGGAATACCTTTCGCCTGAGGTCTTCAGGCTTTTCTATGAGAAGACAGGCCTGAAGCTCCGCGAAGGCTATGGCCAGAGCGAGACTGTGCTGCTTACTGCTGATTTCAGCGGAGATGCGGAACCAGGTTCCATGGGGCGTCCCTCCCCTCTCTTCTCTGTTTTCATACAGAGGGAGGATGGTACGGAAGCCGCTACAGGGGAAATCGGTGAAATCGTGGTCAGGCCGAAAGAAGACCACAGCCTTGGCATCTTCACTTCCTATCTCGATAATCCAGAGCTGTACAGCAATGTATGGAGAGGCAGCGTATACCACACAGGGGACACTGGCTGGAAGGATGAGAAAGGACTGTTCTGGTTCCACGGAAGAGCTGATGACGTGATAAAAAGCGGAGGATTCAGGATAGGCCCCGGAGAGATTGAGAACATACTTCTTGAGCATCCGGCTGTTATTGAGTGTTCCGTTATCGGAATACCAGACAGACTCCGCGGTCAGGCGATAAAGGCCTTTGTGGTTCTTTCGGACAAAGCCGAGGCTTCGGATAAGCTCAGGAATGAGATCAGGGAATTCTGCAATACCCGTCTTGCTGAATACAAATGGATACGGCACATCGAATTCTCAGAAGAGCTTCCGAAGACAATAAGCGGCAAGATCAGGCGTTCGGAACTGAGAAATAATGGTTTTTGATTTCAGCATGCTGAAGTAGAATATGGCTATGAAGAAACTCATGGCCATATTCCTGCTTGTGTTCACAATCACATCATGCACGACATCAGAGCTGTTCTATGCATCAAGGACGCTTGATATCGCATCGGATATGATTGATATCGCGCTTGGGCCGTGGTATGTGCCGCATGTGCACTACCCGCCACCGCCGCCACCTCCACCGCCACATTACCACTGGTAGCCGGAGACAGCGGCATCTCAGAACTTGTAAAGGACTTCAGGCTCACCCATCTTCTCCCGCTCAGACTCATCGCTCTCGAGGATCTCAGCCTTGTTCTTTGATCTGAGGGATCTGTATTCGACATGATCCGCGACAATCTCTATCGAACGTCTGGCGGCTCCTTCGGTCGTGATCCATCTGTTCTGCCTCAGTCTTCCGACAACCCTTACAGTCATTCCTTTCTCAAGCTTCTCGATACACCTGTCCGCCATCATGTTCCAGCACTGTATGCCGATAAAGACTGTCTCGACATTCTTCGCACCATTCTTGTCAACGTAATAGCGGTCGCTTGCAATATCGAATTTCGCAAGACGTGATGTGGTCATCGGATCCTTTTCCGAAAGATCGATTTTCTTGGGGTCATCCACGATTACTCCCTCAAGAAGTATGCTGTTCAAGTGATTCATTCCTCACCTCCTGTAATTAATACACGCTCAGTGGCGATTTCTGCCAGTCCGTGATATATTCTCAGTGTGAGCATTACAGTATTATCAGTGGGCGGTTCGATAATCGCACCAGACAGGCCGGATCCTGAATTTCTCAGATCATTCAGGGAAAGCATCGGAGAATATCTTGCAGCGAACAAGGACGACAAGCTTATATTCGTCATCGGCGGCGGAGCTCCTGCAAGGATTTACCAGCAGGCACTCAAGGCCGTATCGCCAGAGGCATCGGCAGCTGCACTCGACTGGATAGGAATCAGGGCAACACATCTGAACGCTATGCTCGTTCAGGCTGCCTTCGCCCCCCTTTCATCACCCGGGATCGTGACAGATCCCACAGCTGAGGATATAAGCTTCTCAGGAAGGATACTCGTGGCAGGTGGCTGGAAGCCGGGCTTCTCCACAGACACGGACGCTGTATACCTTGCGAAACGCTACGGCGCGAAGAGGGTGATTAATCTCTCGAACATAAAGAAAGTCTATACAGACGATCCGAGGACAAACCCGGACGCAACGCCAATCGACACAATAAGCTGGCAGGACTTCAGGAAAATGGTCGGCGATGAATGGTCTCCGGGAAAGAACACCCCATTCGACCCTGTTGCCTCCCGTATGGCTGAGGAAAGCGGGATAACCGTAATCTGCGCAGACGGAAGGAACATCGAAAATACGATAGCAATCCTCGAAGGAAGAGAAGCTGTCGGAACGATTATCGGTGCTTGATGGAAAGGAAATAAGGATCCGGGTCAGCAAATGACTCAGGGAAAGGTACATCCTTCGTGAAATCAGGAATCCACAGGATGTCATCCTCATCAGGATCCTGCATGAATCCATCCTCTATTCCGAGTGAATCCATCAGCGAAAGAATCCTGTCTATCTCATCTTCAGAGATAGATGGGAAATATATCTTCTCCTTTGGCGGTACGAACTGCGTCATGAATGACAATATGAAATTATCCTTATAGTGCTCCGCGAAATAGCGGAGGAAACTGATGCTGCTCTCAAGCTCTCCTGGAAATACAAGATGCCGGAGGACAGTACCCCTGAGACTTTCCAGATCTGTAGTTGGATGATGTTCTTTAATCCAGTCCATTACCGGAATGATATAATCTGCATATTTCTCTTTTCTGCAGAATCTGGAAGCTGTCTGGCATGAAAGAGTCTTGCAGTCCAGAAGGTAGAGATCGACATATGGATCGATCAATTCAAGGCCATGGATTGATTCGTAACCTGAGCTGTTCCATACGACAGGAATCGAGAAACCTTCTGCTCTGGCTTTATCAAGAGCAGCTGTTATGGAAGGAATGAAATGCGTTCCAGTTACAAGATTGAGCGTCGCCGCCCCATCTTCCTGAAGCGAAAGCATGATGGATGAAAGCTCATCCTCTGATACATCTATTCCGTAATTATCGCCATCGCTTCCGGAGATCTGCCTGTTCTGGCAGTACTGGCAATGAAGGGGACAGCCTGTGAAGAAAATCATGCCGGAGCCATGTTCTCCTGTTATAGGAGGCTCTTCGCCTCTATGCAGTCCTGCCCATGCAATCCTGACAGTATCTTTCTGGCGGCAGATGCCTGTTGTTTCCATACGATTCACATGGCACATATTCGGACAGAGGATGCAGTCGCTGTATTCATTCTTTTCCATAGCGAGTGCATGTTACTTCCCTATTTCTCCACTGTCAATTTACACCAAAAGAGGCTATCTTATTCACATGTGGTTCTTCAGCAGGAAAAGAGAGATAAGATACATCCTTTCGATAGATGGCGGAGGCATGAGGGGCATAATCCCTTCAGTCGTGCTCGCGCGCCTGAACAGCATACTCCGGTCGATGGGTGACAGGCGTCCTCTCTATTCTCATTTCGACATGATTGCGGGAACCAGTACAGGAGCGCTTCTTGCGCTGGGCCTTGCATCTCCTGCAGAGAAGACGGCACTGACTGCTGAGAATCTGCAGCCGTTCGCCGTGGAGAGCGTAAGAAAGACAGGATTCATCAGAAAGGAGAACTACGTAAAGGGATATATCGCGCCGGGGGCGGATCCGACTCTTTTCAAGGATATATACATAGACAATGGCCCGAGGATATTCCCATCCACATTGAGTTCGAAGACAATCCTCTACCCGATACTGCAGGACAAGTATACAGCAGCGCCTTTCGAGGACTTCCTGAAGACGATGCTCCGCGATGTGATGATGAAGGATATGCTTGTGCCTACAATGGCTGTCTCTTTCGATATAGCAAGCGGAAAGTGCTATCTTTTCAGGAGCTGGGATGGGAATCCATTCCTTGCGAGGGAAGCAGCCCGTGCAAGCGCAGCGGCCCCTATGTACTTCCCCCTCTCCGAACTTTACGACAGCAGGGAAAGAAGGCAGCTGAGGCTTGTGGATGGAGGGCTTATCGCAAACAATCCTGCCCTGCTCGCCTATTCAGAGGCAAGAAAACTCTATCCAGATGCGGATGAGTTCAGGATCCTGTCTCTCTCCACAGGCTCTCCGGGATTCCGCCTTGAGGACAAGGACATCGGAGGAGGAATCAAGAGCTGGGCATCCCCTGTCATAAAGATATACACGGAAGCCGGGCTTGAGAATGTGGATATCATCGCGGGCAGCATCCGCGATATCTCATATACCAGGATCTGGGAGCAGGTCCTGGAGAAGAAGATCAAGCTCGATTCGATAAAGCCAACTGATACGAAGGAACTGCTTGATGCAGGAATCAGGATGGCAGACCTCTCAGAGCGCAAGCTCAGGGAATATGCGGAATGGCTTGTTGATGAGGATGTGCATGACAGTGTGAGGCTAAAGGGCTCTGCGCCTGATCTCGGCTATGGCAGGAGACAGCTCAATGCCTAAGCGCCTGTCACGTCCCTTCGCCTTCGCGGAAGCTATCGCGATGGAAGCTATCGATGTCGCATGAAGTACAGATCCGAAGAAACTGTCGCCTTTCACGGTAAGAGCAAAGACGATTGAGGCGAACAGATCACCGGAACCCGGATATGATACCCCGATATCCTCATACTGGAAGAGTCTAATCTCATCCCCGTCCCATGCTGCATTGCCAAGGCCTCCTGAGGAAAGCGGTATGGATGTGATGGCGCCTTTCTGTGGCCCGAGAGACCTCAGGACAGTCACGAGGTCCTTGATATCGCGCTGGTCAAGCTTCTTAGGAAGAGGGCCTATGTCCGCGATGATCGATGCTTCAGTGAAGTTCGGCGTGATTATATCTGCCTTGCGTGCAAGACGGATCATGGCAGCAGCATGATCTTCCGTTATCGTCTGATAAAGCTTGCCATCATCTCCCATCACGGGATCGACAAGGGTAAGCGTAGCATACTTATCGATGATGGATGAAACGATATCTATCTGCTCAACAGATGCAAGGAATCCTGAGTATATGCCATCGAACCTGAGTCCCAGAGATGAGAATCTGCCATCGATCGCAGTCATATCTCCGGAAAGATCCCTTATGTAGATATCATCGAAGCCATCTGTCTGCGTTGAAAGAAGAGCTGTCGGCAGGACTGCTGTCTCTACAGAAAGCGCCTCCATTACAGGAAGCGCTACTGTAAGCGATGATTTGGAAAAACACGAAAGATCGTGTATTGCAAGGACAGCCATCAGATTGATAGTCCTGCTATTGCCGCGCCAAGTGTTGGAGACGAGTCTATCTGTACCATCTGATAATACCTTCCATGCTTCTTCTCAAGGATCTTGTCGAGATACAGCCTCGTATAGAATTCAAGGAACTCTGTCTTGTAGAATGTCGTCCCATCTGCATTGATGACAACAGGTTCTCTTGGATTCATTCCTTCGCCGGACGCAAGAATCGCAGCTGTGAGGTTGATTGCCGTAAGCTTTCCGGCTCTTTCGATTATAGCCTTCAGGATCTTGTAGAGCGCGGATGCATCCTCTTCAGAGCCCTCAACACAGCGCACAAGGTCGTAATCAGTGTTATGGCACATCTCAAGGTAGTTGCTCATGCGTGTCGTATTGAGAGGCTGGATCTGGCTGAAGCGCTTTCCGAACTCTTCGGAGAGCACACCTTCCGCGACAGCTTCCCTCAGCACGCATGCGGAGAACTCTCCGAGATATGCTCCTGATATCTTCTTCTCGAACCAGTAGGAATCAGGATCCTTCGTGCTATCGATGAACTTCTTATCGAGGTCTCCAAGCGCAAGGCGGAGGCATCCGGATTCCACATTGATGATCTGGCGCCCGCTGTCTCCCGCGATCTTGCCGATTGAGGCATTTTTCTCGATATAAGCTGTATTCGTACCTGTCCCGAGTATGAATCCTACATAGGAAGATGCATTATCAGGATAACAGGCTTTTGCGGCAAGAAGTGTCGCGACCGTATCATTGACTACTGATACCTTATGCTTCGATACATCGTGCCCTCGGCGTGCAAGTTCTGCAAGGAGATTCTCGCCAAGCGGCATGCCAATGACTTCCTCTGCCTTTATCTCCTTCGAGAAGATCATCGGGATCCCATCGTGGTTCTCAAGGATCTTCGTGGCATATGAAAAGCAGAATCCGATTCTGTCGCTCTTATCTATGAGGCGTTCGACGTTGTCTGCGAGAATCGAGAAAAACTCAGCTGCAGTGACGGCGCTTTTGGCTCCAGGCATGCCGACTTTCTGGAAATCCGAGATGACTGGCTTCCTGTCCTTGTCGAATGTGACAAGACAGGTACGGAAATTTGTGCCGCCGGCATCCATGACTATCACGGACTTATCCGCAACGATATCCGCATCCGGAGCGATGTATGTAGGAATCATCGCAAGGGAACTGCCGCCTTCCTCAGCAAGTCCCTTTCCCATCTCATCAAGAAAGAATGCGAGGACCTTGTCCTCATCCACGCATTCAGCACCAAGCATATGTCTTGAAATAAAGTCTTCTGCCTTATTCATAGAATCCTCCTAGTCAGTAAAAGAGTATACACTATCTTCAAGCCTGAAATCAGAACCATTTATCCTGAAGTACTCCGGTTCAATCAGAACTGTCCTATTCTCTGAACCTGTCACCTTGAAGCTTCCTTCAACGACATTCCCGCCGGAAAGAAGCGAACCATCTATCATCAGGGATACGGAAAACCTGAATCCGGTTCCGCTCCAGTCATCTGTCTCCTTCAGCCAGGGACCAAGTCCCGAGCTCTCAGTCACCCTGATTGTTCCATCAGCAATCAGTTCCCCCGCAGAAGGCATTTCCATATCGCCTGAGATGAACTTGGCGATTATATTCATGACAAAGCCTGCCCGTCTGTCATCAGAGAAGAAACCGAATGAATCCTGGTATGTAGAAAGGTCAGATCGGACGAATGATATCTGACCGGGAACTGCGGCATCGTATGTGTCAAAAGTGACACCCTGCAGGCTTACCTGAGGATTTGAATAATAGGAAGCAATTGCAGCAGCAAATGCGAAATGAGCCGCTTCTGAGGCTGTCCTCTCATCTGGACTTGCTGCACTGAAAGCCTGAAAGCCAAGGCATAGAAGAATGGCAATGAGAATAGAAATCCTTCTAAGCATACAGAGATTCTAACAGCCACTGCCTCATCGGGCAATCACTGAAGCTGCCTGTATGCCTCAACTTCCTCCGCGGCTTTATCCTCATCCACCTTTCTGAGAAGGAAGAATCCGATTATGAAGAGGATGACAAGCGAGAATATGCCGTTCCTCTGGTCTCCGGTGATGACTGAGATCACGCCTACGAGAAGAGGCCCTATGATGGCAGCGAACTTGCCAAGCATATTGAAGAATCCATAGAACTGGGATGAATGCTCCTTAGGGATAAGACGGGCGTAATATGAGCGTGAGAGGGCCTGGATTCCACCCTGGAAAAGGCCGATGCACATCGCAAGAATGAAGAAATGAATCTCTGTCTGCATGAAATAGCCGAGAGTGGCAATGGCAATGTATGCGAATATCGCGATATTCAGGGCCTTCCTGATTCCGATCTTCTGACCGAGGAAGTTATAGCCGATTGCAGCAGGAAAAGCCACAAACTGGGTAATCAGCAGTGCGATGATCAGGCTTGTTGCAGAAAATCCAAGGGCTGTACCGTAATCCGTGGCCATCCTGATGATCGTATCAACACCATCGATATAGCACCAGTATCCGACAAGGAACCATGCTATGCTCTTCAGATTCCTCAGATCCTTCAGAGTCCTGCCTATCTGCCCGAATCCATCCTTTACAGCGACACCAAGACTTATCTTCTCTCCTTTCGGCTCTTTCACGAAAAGGATAAGCGGTATTGTGAAGACCATCCACCAGACTCCTACCGTTATGAAAGAAGCCTTGACACCTTCGATGCCATCTTCAAGACCGAAAGCTGTCGGGAATATATACATGGCGACATTGATGAGAAAGAGAAGGCCGCCTCCTATATACCCGAGACCATAGCCAAGAGATGAGACGAAATCGATTTTCTTCTCCGAAGCGACGGAAGGAAGAAGGGAGTCATACAATGTATTCGCACCTGAGAATCCTATTGTCGCGACAATGTAGAAGAATATAGCCATAGGCCACATTCCCATGGCGATGAAAGCAAGTCCTATCGTCATGACAGAGCCAAGGAAGGCAAAGAAAATCAGGAGCTTCTTCCGATAGCTTCCCCTGTCGGCTATAGCTCCGATTATAGGCGCGATGAGTGCGATGACAAGCGATGCAATCGAATTGCCAAGCCCGAGGAAGAATGTGCTCTGCGTGCTGTCAGCGCCATAAGACCAATATTGAGAGAAGAATATCGGGAAGAACCCCGCCATTACAGTTGTCGCAAATGAGCTGTTCGCCCAGTCGTACAGCGACCATGATATTATCTCTTTTCTGGAATCCTTCATAATATACCCCTCTGAATATAAGCACTCTGATGTTAACTGTATTTTTCCTCTGAGCAAAGTGTCAATGAATACATTCACAATATGATTTTTTGGGATTATATTCATATTTATGATAATCGCAGCTTGTTATGATAATACAGATGGAACTGTCTTCGGTCATTTCGGCAGGACAGAATATTTCAAGATCTACACAGTCGAAAATGGCTCTGTAGTCAGAAGCGAAGTCGTCAGCACATCTGGCACAGGAGGGCATGAGGCACTCGGTCCTTTCCTTGCAAGGAACAATGTCGAGGTTCTGATCGCAGGAGGAATCGGACAGGGAGCGAGGGTTGCGCTTGCGAACTGCGGCATACAGCTTTTCCCTGGAGTGACAGGGAGCGCTGATGAGGCTGTGAATGCCTTTATCGCAGGCAATCTCTCCTATGATATGAACGCCACATGCCATCATCACGAAGGCGAGCATCAGTGCTCGCATGGTGAAGGACACCACTGCCACCACTGATGAAGACATTCCTCTGGTACGACATAGAGACATTCGGCCTCAATCCGAAGTATGACAGGCTCGCTCAGTTCGCAGCAATCCGTACTGATATGGACATGAATGTGATTGATGAGCCTGTCCTGATTTATGTGAAGCTGTCTCCGGATTACATCCCCTCCCCGGATTCCTGCCTTGTCACAGGAATAACACCTCAGGAGGTGAACAGCAAGGGAATCGCAGAAGCGGAGGCCGCGGAAAGGATACGGGATCTCTTCATGGAGCCTGACACAATAGTAACAGGCTATAATTCCGTATCATTCGATGATGAGGTGATGAGGAATCTCTTCTACAGGAATCTGTATGATCCGTATGAAAGGGAGTATGGCGCTGGAAGATCCAGATGGGACATCATAAACCTTGTCAGGGCAGCAAGGGACCTCAGGCCACAGGGAATGAACTTCTCCATCATCAATCCGGAAACAGGAGCATCATCTTTCAAGCTTACTGATCTCACAGCTGAGAACAATATCGACCAGGTCGGTGCACATGATGCACTTGTCGACGTCTGGGCAACTATAGCTGTCGCGAAGCTGATAAAGGAAAAGCAGCCCAACCTCTTCTCATGGGCGCTCTCCATAAGGTCGAAAACCGAGATAAGGAATTTCCTGAATACGTCTCATTTCGCGCCTATGCTCTATACATCATCGATGTTCGTATCAGAGAAAGGGAATACCCATCCTGTGCTTCCGATCGCAATCGATCCGCTTGAGTCGAATACGCTATACTGCTTCGACCTGACAAAGGATATACCTGAAAGCTCTGCATGCTCCTATCCTGATACCGGTATATTCCGCCTTGCCATAAACCGCATTCCGTTCATAGCTCCGCTGAGTGTGCTCGACAGCGAAAGCGAAGAGCGTCTCGGATTCACCAGAAAGGATATACTTGCAAAAGCGGAACAGGCAAGGAAAGCGCCATCTCTTTCACGCCAGCACATCCTTGAGGCGAAAGAGGAAAGGCAGAAAGCAGCTGACACGGATCCTGACCTTGCGATCTATGACAGGCTTACGAGCATCCATGACAAGAATCTGCTATCGAGAATCCGCACACTCAGACCTGAAGAGAGGCTGAGATCGGGAGAGTATGTATTCGATGACCCCAAGTATCATCAGCTTCTTTGGCGTCAGGTCGCCAGATCATGGCCAGAAGCGCTTCCGGAAAATGAGAAGATCATGTGGCGCAACTTCTGCGCGAAGCGCCTGCTCTCTCCTATCCTGGACAATGTGAAGACATATGAGCTTTACATGCGGGAGGTCCAGGAGAAGCTTGACTCGCTCGATACTGATGGCAGAAGCAAGACGATACTCCTGAAGCTCAGGGAATATGGTGAGGAACTGTACAGGAAAGTGATTGCGCCATAGCAATTGGCATCGAATCATTCGCTTGATATACTCATTGCTATGACTGAAAAGCTACCAGAGTACAAAAGACAGCTTGAAGAGATCGACGACAGGCTTTCATCTCAGGCGGTCCTTTCCGATATGAAGCAATACAAGAGCCTGATGCAGGAAAGGTCTCACCTTGTCCCTGTTATTGAGAAACTTGAGGAGATGATCAGGCTGGAAAGTGATATCGAGGGTGCCAGAGAGCTTATTCATTCAGAAGCTGATCCTGAGATGCAGGAGATGGCAAAGGAAGAGCTTGCGGAGCTTGAGGAGAAGCTTGTGAAAGCCGAGAAGGAGTGCAAGATGCTCCTTATTCCGCCAGATCCGCTTGAAGGCAAGAACATCATCATGGAAATAAGGGCAGGAACAGGTGGTGATGAGGCCGCTCTGTTCGCTGCTGATATCTTCCGCATGTATTCCCGCTATGCGGAGAAAAAGCACTGGAAGATGGATATCATGAGCCAGAACGAGACAGGCATCGGAGGCCTTAAGGAGATTGTCGTGTCGATTTCCGGCAAGGATGTCTATGGCTCGCTGCGTTTTGAGTCAGGTGTCCACCGTGTACAGAGAGTTCCAGAGACAGAGTCATCCGGGCGCATACATACCTCCGCGATAACTGTCGCAGTGCTTCCAGAGGCTGAGGAGACAGATATCGAGATAAGGCCCGAGGATCTGAGAATCGACGTCATGAGAGCCGGGGGCCCTGGCGGACAGTGCGTCAATACGACGGACTCCGCAGTGAGGATGACCCATATACCGACAGGTCTTGTAGTAATCTGCCAGGATGAGAAGTCGCAGATAAAGAACAGGGCTAAGGCTCTGAGAGTCCTAAGATCCAGGCTCTATGAGCTTGAGGAGAGCAAGAAGCAGCAGGAGCGTGCTGATGAGAGGAAGAGCCAGGTAGGGTCAGGAGACAGATCCGAGAGAATCCGTACATACAACTTCCCTCAGAACAGGCTGACGGATCATAGAATCAATCTCACCCTCTACAAGCTTGATCTCGTGATGGAAGGAGAGCTCGATGAGGTTATCGATGCGCTGAAGATCGCGGCAGGCGAAAAGGCGCTGCAGGAAGCAACAGCTTCAAAGCCTGACGCATGAAGCTTAGAGAGCTCAAGGCAGAATTCCTGAATGAAATCGATGCGGTGGATGTGCGCATGATCATCCGCATGGCATCAGGCTTCGATGATATTGCGCAGATCGTCCATGCAGATGATGAGATTGATGCGGATACAGAGGCAAAGGCCAGGAGAATTCTCGGGAAGAGGCTTTCTGGCACGCCTATGGCATATATCACGGGGGAGAAGGAATTCTATGGCCTTCCCTTCTCTGTAAATGAGGATGTCCTGATTCCGCGTCCTGACACTGAGACCCTTGTGGATGCAGCTATCGAATGCGCTTCATCTTTCGAGAATCCAAGGATACTTGACCTCTGCACGGGAAGCGGCGCTGTAGGTACGGCAATCGCCCATACGTTGTCTGTCCCTGTTGCTCTTTCCGATATCTCAGAGAAAGCATTGAGGACTGCAACAGAGAATTATTCCAGAATCACAGGAAGAGAGCCCGAAGCAAGGCTTGGCAGTCTTTTCGAGCCGTGGGAAGGTGTAAGTTTCGATATAATCGCTACAAATCCGCCATATGTTACAGATAAGTGGTATGAAGAGGTCGACAAGGATGTCAAGACAGAGCCTAAGCTTGCACTGATCGGCGGAGGTGATGATGGCCTTGATATCATCAGGAAGATAATCGCGGAAGCTCCTGAGCATCTGAATGATGGCGGATACCTCCTTATAGAGTGCGACTATCGGCAGATTGCTTTATGTGCTAGAATAATGGAACAAGCAGGCCTTGGGCATATTGCCGTGAAAAAGGACCTTGCTGGTAAAGAGCGGGTGATTTATGGACGAAAGAGAACTTAATGAAGTTATCCCAAACAAGGAACTGGTGGATAAGTTCGTCAAAAAGATCATCCGGTACAGCGATGAGGACCGTGCCAAGATAACGGCAGCCGCGATATTCGCAGCCCAGAAGCATGGCGACCAGAAAAGAAAGACAGGTCAGCCCTATATAACTCATCCGATAGCAGTGGCTGAGATTCTCATGCAGATCGGCATGGATGCTGATACTGTCTCAGCAGGTCTGCTGCATGACACTATAGAGGACACAGATACCACCGAGGAAGAGATTTCCGAGATCTTCGGCAAGGAAGTCGGCCATATGGTGCAGGCTGTCACCAAAATAAGCAGGATCACGGACGAGAAGTCCATACAGGAAGCTGAGACAATCAAGAAGATGTTCTTCGCGATGTCGAAGGATCTCCGAGTGATACTGATAAAGCTTGCGGATAAGCTTCATAACATGCGTACGATCCAGGGGCTTTCCCCTGAAAGGAAGCGCGCGTTCGCGAACGATTGCCTTGAGATATTCGCGCCGATTGCAGACAGCTTAGGTATGTCGACTATCAAGAGCGAACTTGAGGATCTTTCACTGAAAGCTCTGAAGCCTGAGTCATATGACTATATAAACAGCTATCTTCTTGAGAAGAAAGGTGAATACACTGCCTATATAAAGCAGGTATCACGTGCAATAGAGGAAGCATGCAGGAAGGCCGGCATCACGGATATCGAGATAACAGGGCGCGTGAAGCATGCGTATTCGATTTACCAGAAGATAAAGAAGAGAAAGAAGGAAATCGATGAGATCTACGATATCCTCGGCATCCGTGTGATCTGCCAGACGACAGTCGAGTGCTACACGATCCTTGGCATCATCCATTCCACATGGATTCCTATCGAGGGGCGGTTCAAGGATTACATCGCCATGCCTAAGGCAAACAACTACCAGTCCCTGCACACGACTGTGCTCGGACCTCAGAACAGGCATCTTGAAATCCAGATCAGGACACAGGAGATGCACAAGACCGCTGAGGAAGGTGTTGCAGCGCACTGGGCATACAAGGCCGCATCAGGCTCTGAATCCGGTACATGGAAGACTGTCGATTCAATCAATTACCAGAAGATCATACGCAAGATAAAGACATGGTCAAAGGAGATTGAGCAGTCGGAAGACTTCATGGATGAGATCAAGAATGAGCTCCTAAAGGATTCCATCGTAATCTTCACTCCACAGGGCCATGTCATAGAGCTTCCAGTCGGTTCCACAGCACTTGATTTCGCATACAAGGTCCATACGGATATCGGGAATCACTGTTCTGGTGCAAAGGCAGATGGCTCGATAATCGCGCTCAACAAACCGCTTGGCAACACGCAGATAGTCGAGATTCTCACAAGTCCTTCTGCGCATCCTAACCAGCAGTGGCTTGAGTATGCCCAGACGACTTCCGCGAAGAAGAAGATAAGGGCATGGCTCAACAAGAATACCCAGACGAATATACCGATTGCGGCACCTCAGGAAGAGAAGAAGCCTCAGCTCTCCCCCATAGAGAGCGCGAAATCAATCATTCCTCTCATGCAGGGACTCAAGTTCGTCAACACGGACAACAGGAAAGGCGCAGTCATAATCGGCAATAACAGCAATATCCTCTTCGATTTCGCTAAGTGCTGCAATCCTGTCCATGGCGATGAGATCGTCGCATACATAACAAGAGGCAGAGGCTATGTGATACACAGGGCAGACTGCCCTAACCTCAGGAACATGCCTGAGGCAAAGGACAGAATCGTTCCTGTAGAATGGGACAGCCAGGAACTTGTGAGACGCTTCTCAGTAGTTGCTAAATTCAATGCAGAGCTTTTCGGAGAGATCGACAATGCGGTAAGAAAGCATGGAGGCCATCTCATCCAGGGTGCTCTGGATGTCGCTCCGGAAGGGCTCGTCGGCACATTCACAGTCAGCGCTGACAGCGATAACGATATGAAAAGGACTATCGCAGCAATACGTCAGATCCCATCTATCATAAGAATCCAAGGCGTATAAGCAATAGCAGAGACTTTCTGAAAGAAAACAATCCGGAGATCAGAATGGAGAGAGCCGATATCACAGCAAATGAAAGCAATCTCATAGAAAACATCAAGAAGATAATCTCCTCATCCCGCAATAATATTGTCCACAGCGTCAACACAGAAATGCTTTCTACCTACTGGAATATCAGAAGACTCATTGTTGAGGATGAGCAGAAAAATCAGGAAAGAGCTAAGTATGGTGAACAGATACTGAAGACTCTCTCAAAAAGACTTACAGCAGAACTTGGAAACGGTTTCTCGATTTCCAATCTCCAGTTTATGCGTCGCTTGTTCCTCACCTATCCAAATCAACAGACACTGTCTGTTAAATTGAGCTGGTCTCACTACTGCGAGCTTCTGACAATCTCAGATGACAGCAAACGAAGCTTCTATGAGAAGGAATGCATTGCATCTAAGTGGTCTGTCAGAGAACTCAAGCGGCAACTTGATTCATCGCTATACGAACGTCTGCTTCTCTCGCGCGGGGAAGAGAACAAGGAAGAAGTCAGGAGGCTTGCAGAAAAGGGACATGAAATAGAGAAGCCTGAGGATATTCTGAAAGATCCTTATGTCTTTGAGTTTGTCGGCCTTCCTGAGAACAAGCCTGTAATGGAATCTGATCTGGAAGATGCCCTCATCAGTCATTTGGAGAAGTTCCTTCTTGAACTTGGCAAAGGATTTATGTTCGTCGGAAGACAGCAGAGAATAACATTCGACAATGAGCATTACTATGCAGACATGGTCTTCTACAACAAGATTCTCAGAGCCTATGTGATAATCGAGCTGAAAACAAGGAAACTGCTGCCAGCTGCTGTTGGTCAGCTCAATATGTACCTAAACTATTACAAAGCCGAGGTGAATGATCCTGATGATAATGATCCTATCGGGATTATCCTCTGTACAGATAAACCTTCTGCGAAAATCGAATACGTCCTTGGAGGACTCGAGAACAGGATATTTGCTTCAAAATATGTTCTCTATCTACCTGAGAAGAAGGTACTGGAAGAAGAGGTCCAGACATTCATCGAAGGATGGACAGAGAAAAACAATGAATAAGTCTTTGCTACAGCACCAAACTAGAGCTCATCAAGCATGCTGAGGATCTCTGGCAGGAGCTGCTTCTTCCTTGAAAGCACATCAGGAAGACTGTATACACCTTTCGATACTCTCTCATAAGGTAGTCTTGAAAGTTCATAGAAATCTGTTGAGAGAAGAACTGATGTCTCTGATATCACATCGGTTATCAGGAGCATCGCCCAGTCAAGCTCAAGGGCTTCCCTCTCATTCTCCAGAGCCTCGAGGTATTTGTCCTTTATCTGCTTTATCTCCGTGAGATTTGTGACTTCAACCTGAGATATGGCGAAGCTTATGTTCTTCTCCTTATAGCGTTTCATATCAGAAGCTATGACAGCCTTAGGATCCTGAGCTGCCAGCCCAAGGTCATCGGAGAACAATCTGTTGCCATATTCCTGGATATCAAGGCCGGCAATGCGTGCAAGCTTCCCAGCGACATGGATATCGAAAGCCGTGGTCGTCGGACTCTTGAGTATCACGGTATCCGCAAGAAGGCCGGAAAGAAGAACCCTGGCTGTGACTGCATCGATATCCACTTCCCATTTCCTGTACTGCTCATAGACAATCGTACATGTGGAACCAAGAGGCTCTGATGATATGTAGATCGGATTCCGCATTCTTGGAGCCGCAAGGCGATGATGGTCGATTATCTCGACAATCTCTGCTTCTTCCACTCCTGTAACGGACTGCGCAGCTTCATTATGATCTACGAGAATAAGCCTCTGATGCGGCTTGTCCAGAAAACAACGTCGTGTAACGAAGCCAGTCCATATGCCTTTCTCATATACTGACATTCCCCTTCTCTCGCTCTCGGAAAGCTTCTTCTTCGCATCATCAAAAAGATCATCTGCTTCCACAGAGAACTCATCATCAGGATTGAGGATGTCGGAAATGGGAGTCGAAAGCCTCATAAGGCGAAGTGTCTCAGCTGTATCCAGCGCGGAAAGATATACAAAGCCATCGAATGATGTGAAATCAAAATCAAATTCATCGAGATTCTCTATACCCGTAAGGACAATGCCTGGAAGCTGCGCATCTATTGCAGCCTCCAGATGCTTGCGTCTGTCTCCGATGATGAGAACAGGCTTCTCCCGGCATCTTCCAAGACGTGACAGGAATACCTGATACTCCATAGCACCAACCATATATGGAGCTCTGACATCCAGCCCATTGCGCTTCAGGAATGCTCCTTTTATCACTCGTTCGATATTCTTTTCTGAGATGAGATAGCTCTGTCTTGAGCCATTCACGCTCTCCCGGAGGAAGAATGCATTGATATCATCAGCAGAAAGGAGGCCCTTATACTCCCCGTTGTCAAGAACGGGAACTACCGTAGGCTTCATCCGTGCGAAGAGGTCCATCAGAAGATACACAGGATCTGATGATTCCATTGTATATGTCGGCTTCCTCGCAACTTCCCCTACTCTTGCCCTGACATCATGTATGAATCTCGGGAGATCCAGTCCCATATCAGAGAATGCCCTGCGGGTATTCCTGTTCGCAGGTCCAAGCATGACAGGAACATAACTGTTGTCCTTGTCGATGATATTCTTCAGTTTCGCATATGCCCATGCAGAACAGACTGAATCCATATCAGGATTGCGGTGTCCGGTAATGAAAACTTCCATACGAAAATGTTATAATGAATCGTCCTGGAGGAAAAGATGAAGAAAATCGTAATGGCAAATGACCATGGAGCTGTAGATCTTGCATTGAAAATGAAGGCTCATCTTGAGGAAAAAGGATTTGAGGTGAATCACCTTGGCACAATAGATACAGCAAGTGTTGATTATCCTGATATGGCCCAGAAAGCTGTTGAGGAATTCCGCAAAGGCGACTACGAGTTCGGAGTGCTTCTCTGTGGTACAGGCATCGGGATATCAATCTCTGCAAACAAGATGAAAGGAGTAAGATGCGCTCTTCCCCAGAACTGCTATGCAGCAACCATGGCAAAACAGCACAACAATGCGAACTTCATCGCTTTCGGTGGCAGAATAGAATACGGAGAGGATCCGATATCGATTCTTGATGCATTCATCTCATCTGAATTCGAAGGTGGAAGGCATCAGAGGAGAATCGATAAGATAATGGCGCTTGAGGGAAAATAAATATTCAGAAAAAATCAAAATTCTCTGTAAATGCAAGCCTAGAATATCTAATCGAAGTAATTGGTAGGGGAAATCAGAAAAACAGAGCAAGCATTGAAAGCACATGAATCGATGCCCGCATGAATACGGGCATCTAAACTTCAGAAAAAATATCAGACAAGATCACTATACGCCATGAACTGATTCTTCGTCTCCTCCAGAGCTGCAATCGTGTCATCCACGCTCAGGGCATAGGCTTCCTGACCGCTGTACTGATAGACACTCTCCCTATAGGATTCATTCTCATTCACCACTTTGCATATAGCTGCATTGAACTTCTCAATAATCTCAGGGTTCGTGCCCTTCGGTGCCAGGATAACGAACAGATTATTGATGATAAGTCCAGGAGCACCTGACTCATCTGCGGTCGGGACATCAGGGAGAGCTGCTGAACGATTAGCCATCAGAGTACACAGAGGTCTCAATGCTCCGCTCTCAATGTATTCTTTTCCGATACCGTATCCTGCAATACAGCAATCCACCTGACCGCCAAGAAGCGCGATGATACGCTCTGCACCATCATTCGCATCAACTATTGATAATTCTGCACCTGCATTCTGAAGCATAAGCGATGCTACATATACAGAGCCTCCAAGACTTACTCCTATGGTAAACTTGCCAGGATCAGCCTTTGACGCCTCGATAAGCTCTTCAACAGTGTTATATGGAGAATCACTTCTTACCCACAGCATCTCTCCGCTGTGCTTGGCGAATACAGCGACAGGATCCGATACGGACCAGTCATAATCTGCAAGACCTGTAAGCTGATTGGCTGCAAGAGCACATGTATTGTTTACATAGAACGTATACCCATCAGGTTCCTTGTTCATAAGTTCATCCATACCAATCGTACCATTACCACCTGCAAGGTTCGTTATGACGACTGGAACGCCGAGTTCCTCTTCAAGCGGAACGCTTAGAGTCCTCATGAAGTAGTCACCATCACCACCTGCACTCGAGGTAACAACGATATTGACTGGCTTTGATGGCCACGCCGATGGATCTACTGGGGCTGCCTCGCTGGCACCTCCTGCCCAAACCCCTGACAAAGCAATTGCGATGGCAAGCGTGAATACAAATACCTTCCTCATACTGCTTTCTCCTCCTTTTTTGAATTCTTTATGATTTTCCTTATATTGAGTGCTAGAAGCACAACTGTTATGACTATGAATGCAATAGCTATAGGATGAGCCGTCCATGCCATGGGATCTATTGCAATAAACTGTGATGCTCTTCTGAAATTAGATTCAAAGAGTGGTCCTAAAATGAATCCCAGGATAACAGGCGGGAATGGAAGTCCTCCTTTGCGCATAAGGAATGCGAGGATTCCGAAGCCTACAGTGCAGTAGATATCGAAAAGTCTGTTGGAATTACCGAAGGCCCCGACAAAGCAGAGAACCATCACTACCGGAAGGAGGAACTGCTTCGGAATTGCAAGAACTTTTATGAACCCCCTGATTCCAGCATACTCGATGACAAGCATGGCAATGCTTCCGATAATCATCGCAGCATAAATCGCATATACAACAGCTCCATTCTTCTGGAAAATGAGCGGACCAGCTGCAACATTATGGACCATGAGAGCTCCAAGAAGCACTGCCGTAGTTCCATCCCCTGGGATTCCCAAAGTAAGAAGAGGGATCAGTGCACCGCCAATACAGGCATTATTGGAAGTCTCAGAGGCAACGACACCATCAATGACTCCTGTGCCAAACTTCTCAGGATATTTTGACTTATTCTTGACGAATGTATAGGAAAGCATTCCCGCTGTTCCTCCACCAATTCCTGGAAGTATACCGATACCAGTTCCAATTGCTGCACTATATAGGAAATTCGAAATCTGTGATCTGAACTCATTCATCGAAAATCCAAGTCCCTTTATCTTCACCTTTCCCTTGTATATCTGGGCCTGAGGCTTGCCGACATCTTCAGCTGCGCCGAGAATTTCGCTTATTGCATAAAGACCGATAAGCACTGCCAGCAGCTGGAAACCGGAATTCATCTGGGCATTTCCGAATGTGAATCTTCTTGCAGAATCTATCGGAGCTAATCCTGCGGTTGCAAGCATCATTCCGATAAGGGCAGCCATCAGTCCTCTTATCATGTCCTTGCCAGTGAGCATGATAACGAGTGAAAGTGAGAAAATCGCAAGCGCACAATACTCAAATGGACCGAACATTATAGCAATATTTGCAACGATAGGAGCAAGCAGCATCATGACAATGACACCGAATATCGTACCGATAAACGAATAGAATATACCTATTCCAAGAGCCTTGGGCGCTTCTCCCTTAAGTGCAAGAGGACGACCATCGAAACATGTCGCGACAGATGATGGTGTACCAGGTATATTCAGCAGGATTGCTGATATCAATCCTCCAGATGTACCTCCTATATAAAGGGCTATAAGCAACGCTATACCCATAATAGGTGACATGGTATACGTCAGAGGGAGGAACATAACCACGGCCATTGTCGCTGTAAGTCCTGGAATAGCACCAAACACTATGCCGACAGCAACACCGAAGAATATCAGGACCACAGTCATTGGGTTGCCAAATACGGCAGAAAATCCTTCTATGAACATATGATTCCTCCTTTAGAAAGGCATGATTCCGCGTGGGAGCGGCACATTAAGCAGATAAACGAAAACCAGATAGATAATCACAGGAGCTATGACAGCGATTACTGCGGCAAAAGGTACACGGATCTTTCCATTAGGCGACAGTATGATTATCTGGAAGAAAAGATAGATTATCGATGTAAGCACGAAACCGAGTCTACCAATTGCCAGTACATAAATGAGAAGAAGACAGAGCGTTAGAGGCACAGCCATCCTTATCCTCAAAGGCTGTCCATCCAATGAATCCTCTTTGCCAGATTCAGATACATAGCCTCCTCTTCTTGCATTTATGCCATATCTTATCAGCATAATCACACTGAGAAGCATCAGAAGCGATCCTTCTATCAGAGGTATGGTCCTTGCATTGATTGCAGTGGCACCAGCACCTGTGAAAACTCTTACGGATCTTATGTTGATAAGATAGAAGAGCGACAGGAAGAACACTGCCAATCCCGTAATTAAATCCTTATATTTCCTCATATAACCTATTTCCCTTCAGCCATTACGCTTCTGAAACTCTGAAGCGTCCTCGAAAGCCCCTCGCTAATATAGCTTGGCTCATTGCCTATAGTAATCATGTTCACTCCGATAGATGACCAGAACCTGATGTTCTCAGCACTATAGCTACCGGTAGAGACAAGGACAGGCTTACCTGCATCCCTTCCCTTCTTTGCAACATATCTATATACATCCTGGATCTCGGGATCATTTGTCTGCGCAAGCTTGCCGAACGCGCCTGAAAGATCCATCGGACCTATGACGATTATGCTGAGATCCGGAATAGAAACTATACTGTCGATATTCTCAACGGCCTCCTTTGTCTCTATCTGGATAAGTTTTACAATTTTCTTATGAACACCGTTTATGTAGTCCTTGGTTGAATACTTTCCAAACTGCGTTGATCGCCGTGGACCATATCCCCTGAATCCATCTGGTGGATACATACAGGACTTTATCGCGTACTCGGCATCCGCCGCGGTTTTAATCATAGGAAAGACTATTCCATCAGCCCCCATGTCAAGGATAGGCTTTGCCTGAACCTGATCATTCCATGGAATTCTAACGAAAGCAGGAATTCGGCAGGCTCTGGCTGCGATAAGATGGTTTATCAGCATAGTCTTCTCTATGTATGTATGTTCTGTATCAATCCACAGATAATCGAAACCGGCATTCCCTATTATTTCCGTAAGAAGCGGATCATTGCATGTTACATGAGTACCTATAAGGGTCTCACCATCCCTGAGTCTCTCAAAAAGCTTATCCACAAGCTCAAATTGCTTTTCCATATATTATTCCTCCTTTTTGCTATCTTTCCTGAATTGCTTTCAGTATTCCTTCAGCTGTCACAATGCTCATCGCATCAGCTGTTTCCTTCGTCAAAGCCGCTGAATGAGGCGTAACCACGATATTATCAAGTGAAAATAGTGGATTATTGGCAGAAGCTGGCTCATTTGCAAATACATCAATGCCAGCAGCATGTAGCTTACCGCTTCTCAAAGCATCATAAAGAGCATTCTCATCAACTATTCCTCCGCGCGAGCAATTGACAAGAACAGCACCATTCTTCATCTTTGATATTACTTCTGCCGATATCATGCCAACTGTATCGGGAGTACGAGGAACATGAATTGATATAATGTCCGATGCTGTGCAGAGCTCATCAAGGTCTTTACAACATGATATGCCATCTGCATCCTTGACATATGGGTCATACACTGAGACATTCATGCCGAAGGCCCTTGAATACAAGGCGACTTCCTTTCCTATGCGACCATAACCGATAAGACCGATTTGCTTTCCATAAAGCCCAGACTCATTACAGCTGGAACGTATACCGAAATTTCCGCGACGAACGTTCTTGTCATACATATGCAGATTTCTGGAAGCTGCAAGTATAAGCATCATGACATGTTCCGCCACAGTCTTTGCATTTGCTCCTGGGCTTGTCACGACAGT
The DNA here is from genome assembly GCA_944389075.1 of uncultured Spirochaetaceae bacterium. Classification (GTDB taxonomy): domain Bacteria; phylum Spirochaetota; class Spirochaetia; order Sphaerochaetales; family Sphaerochaetaceae; genus Ornithospirochaeta. Next base: position 19,142 of record CALXLA010000002.1, on the reverse strand, counting down.
TATTCCTTTATCTGCAGCTGCTTCGAGATCTATGTTATCTGTACCACTTCCTTGCTTTGCAAGAATACGAAGCGATACAGCTTCATTGAACAATGCTCTATCGAATCGCTGATTTCCTATCAGGATGCATTCAGCTTGCCGAATCTCATCAATTGCTTCCCAAGGATTATCGGTGAAACATTCTTTCATATCCAGCTTTCCTTCAAGAAGCATATGTCCTGCAGAATATAACCTGCTAAGAAGAACCATCTTCATACTCTAACTCCTATATCCTTGTCGATATGCCAGACTTAGCAGCAAGCTCATTGAGTTCATCAATCAGAACAGAAGGAAGAGGAATACCTTCTTTTGTACGCTTTTCAGCTTCTATGAAGCTTATTTCACCAGGCATCAGTATTTTTTCGCCCTCACGGCCAGTTCCTTTGACATAATCGATATAACCATCAACACGTTCTAGGAATCTATCAACTGAAACGAACTTACTTATATCTATGGCAGCAAAGAATGCACCAAGATTCTGTGGCCTTGAATCATTGAGATGCCCAATCTCAGCACCGATTCCCGCGTGTGAAAGAATACCGCAGAGGATATCGACAGAAATAGCAAGTCCTGAACCTTTTGGACCGGCAATCGGAAGGAGCACACCATGAAGAGCTTTCTGAGGATCATCAGTAGGATACCCATCGGCATCGACAGCCCACCCATCAGGAACTCTCTTTCCCTGTTTCTGCAGAAGTTCAATCTTTCCCTGTGCAGGTCCGCATGCCATATCAAGGATAATCGGGAAATGCCTTGATGCAGGTATCGCAATTGAGAACGGATTATTCCCTATAGCCTTCCTTGTACCACCAAACGCCGCAATCAGCGGGGTTGTATTCACAGAAGCAAAACCTATCATATTGTCTTCAAGCGCAAGTGCTGAATAACGTCCGCAGGTGCCAAAGTGATTGGTATTGCCAAGCGCCACACAGGCTATTCCAGTATTCTTAGCCTTTTCAACTGCAATATGCATAGCCTTCTCCGCAGCTACTGGGCCTATTGCATTCTTTCCATTGATTACTGCTGATGACGGATGATCCTCAATTACTTCAGGTTCGGATGAAATATCCGTAAGCCCTTCCTTTATTCTTTTTGCATAGATCGGAACCCGTATCGCTCCATGACTTGATATTCCCCACAAATCCGCCTGAGTCAGGCAGTCTGCAAGAGTATTTGCATTATCTGGCAAGATACCAAGTGACTGGAATATCCCAATCTCAAGCTCTTTCAGCTTCTGAGGGGCAATCATTCTTTCCATATCAACCTCCCTGTCATGAACAAGTATTAACCGGTTTTAAATTTTGTCAACAATTTTTTAATTTTGTTGACTATATTGACAATTGAATAAACTTTTATTGAAATTGGTTGTGAATTGCCATACGATTTTAACAAGGAGGTTCTGATTGAGGACAAATATATCGAAAGCAATGCTCTCGAAAGCAAGCCTGTCAAAAGATATCGTCAACAAAATGAGAAGCGATATCATTGTCGGGAAATACAGTACTGGTACAAGGCTCAGGGAAAAGGACATAGCTGACTCATATGATGTAAGCAGAGGAACGGTAAGATCTGCCCTTCAGGAGCTTTCATCTGAAGGACTCATTGAATTTCTTGAGTCTGGTGGATGCATCGTCGTAGGCATCGATGAGAAGATAATCCAGGATACATATATGTTCCGTCAGTTGCTTGAACTTCAGGCTGCGGAAATCATACTTGAACGAAATGACTTATCATACGTTCCTCTTGCCGATGTATTATCAAAATATTCTCAGAATGAAGAGAACATTCATCAAAGGTCTGAAGATGTGAGTTATTATATTGATGCCGATATGCAGTTCCATATGGCGTTTGTCGAGGCCGCTGGCAATCGCCCGATATACCGAGCATGGTGCTCGCTTGCACCTGTAATCAAGACACTCCTTTCGATAAATCTAAATAAGGACTACTTAGAAAGATTCTCATCAAAGTTCTATGAGAATCATAAAGCCATACTTGACTATGCAATACTCCATGACAGGAGGCTTATCGATGAGATAAAAGGCCAAATGAAGTCTGGAATGGAGATGTGCCTACAGAATATAAGGCAACTGAAAAGGTGAAATAGGAGGATCAAATAATGATATATGACAGATTCGAAAACATACGATTGTATTATGATTCAATTCCATATTTGAAAGAGTTGAATGAGGAACTTACGACTAGAGATCTCAGAAAACTTCCAGTAGGGACATATTATACAAAAGAAAACTCCGTGAAATATATGGTTCAGGAATATGCCACTGCGATAGAGAAAAGACCCGAAGTCCATGGAAGCTACATGGATGTACAGCTGATGTTGGATGGAAATGAGAAATTTGGCGCATTTCTGAAAATCGATTCACTTCCAAAATCATTTGACGATGATAATGATATTGGATTCCTTGATGTAGATGACCGTGTAGATATCCCGCTCAAAAGTGGTAGCTTTATAATAGTATTCCCTTATGAGCCTCATACGCCTGGCCTAGTCCTCACTCATAGCGAAAATGTCAGGAAAATTGTTGCAAAGATACCATACAGAGTCTAATGATTTTCAAAAAAACATCATAAATCGGTATTAAATCCATAACCACCGGCCAAGCCGGTGGCATAATCATGCTACATAAATACCATACCTAAATACGGCCTCAGACACATGTAAGCATACTGCAAAAGGCATCCAATATCTTCATTCTGATCTCTTCCCGGATTCATCAGCCATTTACCATCGGAAGCAAAAGGCAAAGCACATTAAGAAAAATCTTGCGCCTGGGAAGCATTAAGATATCACGTCCAGTCACATAGCCCGCCAATGACATCCTTCACGAAATAGGCACTGTCTTTCGGTATGCGCTCAAGAGTCGCGTAGTCGCAATAGACAATTCCGAAGCGCTTGCTATATCCCTTAGCCCATTCGAAATTATCTATGAATGACCAGATATAATAGCCTTTGAGATTAACGCCCTCCGCAATCACCCTGGATACGGCCTTGAAATGCTTCCTCAGATAATCAATTCTGTCTGCATCATGGACACGGCCATCAGGAGATACTACATCAGGCTCAGCAGCTCCATTTTCTGTGATATACAGAGGGAGGTTTCCGGACTCATTGCTTATCCACCTAAGAAGCCTGGCAAGACCATCGGGCACAACAGGCCATCCCATATCAGAGACAGGATGCCAGTCTGGACATACCTTATATCTGAATAATTCGTCTTCAGAATAAGTGACAGCATCTTCCGAATAGTAATTAATCCCAATGAAATCGATAGGTTGGCTTATATCCTCCATATCGCCTTTCTCAACGGGGAATCTGAATCCAAGCTCCTTAACAAGCTCTGGGTAGCTTCCCTTGAGCACAGGATCTGTGAATACTCTGGATTTCACAGCTATGGCATACTCTACAGCCTTCTTCGACTCAGGAGTATTATCAAAAGGACGCGGAACAAAAAGGTTCCAGGTAATGCCGATAGGCGCTGTCAGGGACATCGAGCGATAAAGCTTCACAGTACGTCCATGAGCAAGATTCAGATGATGTATAGCTGCTATGGCTTCCTGAAGATCCCTGTGTCCTGGGGCATGTTCACCTTCATAGTATCCAAGATAAGCGATACAGAATGGCTCATTGATTGTTATCCAGCTGTCTACTTTATCACCAAGTCCGCGGAAGCATGCTTCAGCATAGGACGTGAAGACATCTACTATGCCGCGGCAGGCCCATCCGCCATTCTCCTGCAATACAGCAGGAAGATCCCAGTGATAGATTGTTGCCATAGCCTTCATGCCATGTGAATGTATGCAGTCGCATAGTCTCTTATAGTAATCAAGCCCTGCTTCATTTACTGTACCTGTTCCATCAGGAATGACTCTGGGCCATGCAATCGAAAAGCGGTATGCCTTGAACCCCAGAGATGCAATAAGCGCTATATCCTCTTCATATCGATGATACTGATCGCATGCAACACCGCCATCAGCTCCCATATACACCTTTCCGGGTTCTCTGCAGAAAACGTCCCATATGCAATCGCTCCTGCTATCTTCATGCACAGCACCTTCTACCTGATAACTTGCAGTTGCTGTTCCCCATTCGAAATCAGAAGGGAAAGAATAAGCTGTCATTATGACCTCCTGCAAAGATGATAGCATAATTGCCATATATCAGCAGAAGAGGCTGCCAGAAGACAGAACTCCATGACAGCCTCATCATCAGGAAATTGGAATTATCAGGCTCTTCCCCACTTTTCGAAAGCATCCTGGAATGACATTCCCTTCTTCATATCATTTCTCATGCCTTCCTCGCGTGCTTCGATTTCCTCTGCATTTACAAGTGCCTCTGCCGCGATTTCCTTAGGAATTACCATAACTCCATCAGTATCACCTACAATCCAGTCACCTGGCTTTACCCTTACAGTTGTAGTAAGAGTACCCGGCATACCGATTACTGTATTGAATTCCCTGAGCATCCAGCGCTGCTTCGATTCGATAGGAGCAGTGCCCTTTGAACATACAGTGTAATCAGGAATATCAAGAAGCCCTTCATAGTCTCTGATATAGCCATCGACTACAATACCTGTAGCACCTTTCTGCTTGAAAGCCCAGCTTGTCATCTCGCCGCACTTTCCAGTCATAGGCTCGCCACCACCATCGATTACGATTACACATCCAGGATATGCATAGCTCTGGATCTGCTCGAAAGGAGGATCCAGTTCTGCCTTATTGGCTTCGATTTCCTCTTCCGAGTAAGGGGCTCTGATACCGCGCATCGTGACAGCACATCCAGCAATGCGTGTTCCAGGAACTATCGGCTTGATAGCAAGGCTTATGCACTGATTCGGATATCCCATCTTATCCAGTGTGTCATAGATGTTAGCACTGCGGATCTTAATCCAGCGCTTCTGAAGTTCTACAATGTTGTCAATCTCGCTCATAGCTACAAACCTCCCTATTAGCTCCAGAGCCTATCGTGTGACCATTCTTTGTCCCATGCATCAGTTGGAAGCCAGATATCCTTCTCCGAACTGTGCATATGTTCTCTGATGACTTCATCATTAAGTCCCTTGATACCAAGTCCTGGTGCATCTGATACTTCGATGAATCCATTCTTGATGATAGGCTTGTTATCCATCTCAACAAGCTCCTGCCACCATGGGATATCCACCGAATGGAATTCGAGGGCAAGGAAGTTTTCAGTTGCCGTTGCCGTATGTGCAGCAGCCATCATTGCAATCGGTGTCTCAGCCATATGGATAGCCATTGCAACTCCATTGTCCTGAGCCATATCTCCGATCTTCTTTGTCTCAAGAATACCGCCAGTGGAAAGAATATCAGGATGGATAACGCCAAGAGCACCAGACTCAAGAAGAGGTCTGAAGTTCTCTTTGAGATAGATATCCTCACCAGTACAGAGTGGAATGGTTGTATTTGCAGCAAGCCTCTTATAGCCTTCTGTCATCTGCCAAGGAAGCATGTCCTCAATCCATGCGATATTATACTTCTCTGCTCTCTTTGCAAGCTTGATGCATTCCGTAACCCCGATATGTCCGACATGATCTATTGCAAGCGGTATTTCATATCCGATAACGGAACGAACATCTGCGATATATTGTTCAAGAACATCGAGGCCTTTCTCTGTGATCTGAAGACCTGTGAAAGGATGAGCCGTATTCACGATATCCCAGGCTTTCTTGTAGAGATGCCTGTTCTCTTCTCTTGAATCATTCGTATACGGCTCAAGCTCTCTGAGCTCATCAACAAAACCGAGAGGTGCACAGAGAGTTCCAGGGATCTCCATTTCAAGAAGTTCAGGAGCACCCCAGTCCATCTTCAGGAATGTGAAGCCAAGGTCCATTCTCTTCTTGAGAGCCTCGCCCATCTTCTTGCCATCTGGCTTTCCTTCACAGTCCGTATCAGCATAAACACGGACCTTATCACGGAATTTGCCACCAAGCATCTGATAGACAGGAACACCATAAGCTTTTCCAGCAAGATCCCAGAGAGCGAGCTCAATACCTGATACACCACCGCCCTGTCTTGAGTGTCCGCCAAACTGCTTGATTCTCCTGAATATCTTATCGATGTTGCAGGGATTCTCACCGATAAGCCTGCTCTTGAGCATAAGGCCGTATGTTTCAGAGCTCCAGTCTCTGATTTCGCCATAACCGACCAATTCGCTGTTTGTCAGAATCTTGACCATAATGCAATCCATTGGTGCACCCTGGATCTTTGCGACTCTGATATCCGTTATCCTGAGATCTGATGGAGACGAGCATCTGTTGAAATTGCCCAGACCTTTTTCAAAAGTATCCATAATTCCTCCTATGTGAATACTTCAATTACTGTTTAACACCACCTGCGGCAAGACCTGTCACCATGAAGCGCTGTGCAAGCATGTATAGAATTACTGCAGGAAGAGATGCGATTACCGATGAACTCATAATCAGGCCCCAGATCATATTGTCTGAGTATCTGAATGATGATATGCCTACAGGAACTGTCTGCTGGCTAGGACTTGTCGTAAGAACCATAGCATACAGATATTCATTCCATGACATCGTGAAGGAGAATGTTGCGACAACTGCAATACCTGGTGCTGCGATTGGAAGGACAACTTTGATAAGAGCCCCTATATGAGTACATCCATCAACAAAAGCTGCCTCCTCCAATGACTTTGGAATTGCTGCGAAATAGCTTATAAGCATATAGCAGGCATATGGTATTACGATTGTCTGATATACGATGATAAGGCTATTCCTGTCATTGATCATTCCAATCTTGCTTATCATCATATACATCGGTATGAAGAGAACCGCTGTAGGAAGAAGATATGCATAGAAAATAGCCTTCCTGATGAATGATCTTCCCCTGAAGCGCAGCCTCGTCATTGCATACGATGCAAGAATCGAAAGGATAATTGCGATAGCTGTAGTTATTACAGCAACATAAAGACTGTTCCAGAAGAAAGTCATGAACTCAGACTGAGTGAAAAGCTGCTTGTAATGATCTAGCGTAAGTCTCGATGGGATAAGGCTTGGATGAAGCTCATACATCTCATCGTTAGGTGTAAGCGATGACTTGATCATCCAGTAGACAGGGAAACATGACCATACTATGCCGACGATAGCTGCAACATAAATCATTACGCGCTTTGCGATATATGAATGCTTAAGTGATTTCATATGTTTCCCTCCTTTATTCGTTTGTAGACCTATGTTTCATGACAAGAACCATGAGAATAAGCAATACAGGTACTACAGATACAGCGACAGCCATACCTCTAGCCATATCGTTATACATAAAGGCCTGCTCATAGGTATATGTAGCGATTACGCTAGATGCATTGAGAGGACCGCCTCCGGTAATAAGCCAGATATTATCGAAATCGTTGAATGTCCAGATCGTCGAAAGCAATGTGGATATTGCAACAACAGGCATAATTGAAGGCAGAGTTATATTGAAGAAACGCTGGAAAACATTCGCGCCATCAATCTTTCCGGCATCATAAAGCTGATCATCAATCGACTGAAGAGCTCCAAGAATACTGAAAAGGAAGAAGGGAACACCCCTCCAGATATTCACAATGATTACGGAGAAGAGTGCCAGATTCATGCTTCCAAGCCATGGTATTGGCGTTGAAATCAGATGCAGATCCCTGAGAATCTCATTTATGATTCCATACTGATCGTTATACATCCATTTCCACGTATTCGCTGCAACCATGCCGGGTATTGCCCAAGGCAGAAGCATCGCAACTCTTGTTATCGCCCTGCCATGGAACTTCTCATTGAGAAGAAGCGCGAAAAGCATTCCCAGTACAAGCTTTACAACGATACATATTACTGTGTAGATAACCGTATTGCCGACAATGCGCCAATAAGTCGGATCGGTGAAAATCGATATATAATTTGCAAGACCTACGAATGTCGCAGGCATTCCTACTGTCTTGTTTGTAAGACTGAGATATATAGTATATGCGAATGGGAAGCCCATCAGCAGGAATATCAGGATGAAAATAGGCAGAGTGAAAGCCAGTCCAAGCTTACGTTCTGTCCTGAAAATCGAAGCTTCATGTCCCATACCAACCTCCTGGTAAAAAATGGGCGTGGCGTGATGCCACACCCTTATTCAGTGATTCATTACTTGCCGAGGATTCTGTTGAAATCCGCTTCAAGCTCATTAAGTGCCTGCTGAGGATCCATTCCCTGGAGTACGATCTTCTGTACAGCACGTACGCATACCTGCTCACTAAATGCTCTGTTTGTAGCATCATTGACAGGAGCTGGATATGTGTTAGGAACACCACCGAGAGAGTTGGCAAGCCAGCCAGAATTCTCAGGATCTTCCCAGAACGGATCATCGTCAGCACCTTCGATGACAGGCTGCCACATACCACCCATCTGGATAACGAGGTTCTTATAGAAGTCCATATCGAAGAATTCTGTGACATACTTCTTTGCCATATCGACAGAACCACCATTCTCAAAGATGATGAAGCAGTTAGAACCTGTAGGAGCAAATGAGCCAGCAGGACCAGCCATGAAAGGAAGAATGATCGTATTCTCAAAGAGCTCAGGATTATCAGTTCTCAGCTGTGAGTAGAGGCTTCCTGAATTCTGGATGACACCAACGGAACCAGCAAGGTATGCTGTGTTGTTGCCCATATCATCCCATGTAATAGCTGATGGTGGGCAGAGACCTTCCTCATAAAGAGATGCGATGAACTCAAGAGCTGCAAGTGTCTCTGGTGAATTGACTGTCACATTTCCTTCTACATCAACAGGCACACCGCCGAATGCGAGGATAACTGCACGGCACATACCCTCTGCATCTCCGCCACCGGATGTTCCCATTGGATAGCCAAGTGCATAGAAATCATTCTCAGGATCGTTGATGATTCTTGCATCCTCTCTGAGCTCTTCCCAAGTTGTAGGATAGTCAAGACCAGCTTCAGCCCACTTGTCGGCTCTCAGATAGAGACCAGGTGCAAGCATTGCAATAGGAACAATGTATTCGCCATCCTCACAGAATGATACGTTCAGTCCTGCCTGGATGAATGGAAGCGATGTTTTGATATCGCTCACATCAGCAAGCTGTCCCATTCCTGCGAACTGCTTTGCCATGAAATCGTCAGTTACAACGATATCTGGTGGGTTTCCGCCTTCGATAGCTGCATAAAGACGCTGTCTGAGATCGTTTGGTGGTACGATTACATATTCGCCTTCTACGCCATTAGCAGCACAGAACTCTTCAAAACGAGCTCTTGCAAGTTCATTGTATGCGCCTACATACTCAGACTTGTCCCAGATGATGAGCTTGTCCTGCTCAGCAGAACCGGATGCGAATATACCGCCCATGCAAAGAGCAAGCATGAGTGCGCAAACCAGAACCTTGAATGCCTTATTCATAAAGATACCTCCTTTTAAAGTCCTTTATGATACATATTCAAATCCGTAACGGATCTAACCTATTTTCTGACCAGCCTGGGCTTGAAAAGCAAAGGCTGTATAGTCTTTCCCTCCAGGAGATTCAGCAGATTCGTAGCACCAGCCGCACCAATCTCCTCATAAGGAATATCAAGATAGGAGAAATCCATCTCCACCATCCTGAAAAAATAGCTATAGAGAACTACTCTTACGGTATCGAAAAGATTGAATCCCAGGACTTTTGCAACCTCCGACAGGTCATAGAAATGTCTCTCCGAAAGAAGAATCCCATCTGGCCTGTTATCCTGCTGGAAAAGCGTAAGGAGCTCATCAAAGATGGATTCGTCCATATCGCTTTTCCCCTGTATCACAAAATTGCTGTTCACAGATAAGCCATTAGCTGCCAACTCATCGGAAAAACCATCGAAAAGCTGTCTGCTGACTATGGACTCAGGTATTCCGATAGACACAGCCAGATTCGTACATCCACAGGAAACAAGGTAATTCACGACATCCCTTGATCCTGAATAATAATCAGTACCTACATAATTCGGGGAAGTATCATCAAAGACATTGCCCATCGATATGAAAGGAATGTCGCACGCCGATAGTTCTTTCACATATATGTCATCAACATGGATATCGAACAATATGAAGCCATCGACAAATCCGGAACTCAGTTCCTTTATGTAATCAAGAGAAGAACGTGAATCATGATCCTTCTCCGGTATGAGAATTGTCGCATATCCGGCTTTTCCAAGTACGTTCCCTATTCCTTTCATCATGAAACTGTAAAAAGGAATCGTGAACATGGACTGCAGGAGCGTATCCTTAAGGACAATCCCTATCGTTTTGCTCAGTCCTGCTTTCCTTATGCGGCGCGCACCGAAATTCGGTATGTAATTGCAGTCTTTGATAACCTTAGCAATGCGGTCAGAAGTTTCTTTGGAAAGCTTCCCGCTCCTGTTGTTCAGGTAGTTGGAAACACTTGCCTTTGACACCCCTGCCATATCGGCGATCATCGAGATGTTGACTACTTCCTTCTGCAATTCCAGATCCTAGTAAACTGATACACCTAATATATCACATGAGCAACCATGTAATACAGAAGATTATCAAGCAACGAAAATATATCGTATTATATATAAAGAACATATCATACGACACCATAACCAAACTAAGTCAGCAATCAGTAGTAAACTAATACACCAACCATGCTTTTATGATATCTTGCTTTTTTCACTTGTCAAGAAAAAATTTCACGTTTTAATATGTCCTTGAGGTTAGTTATGGTTTATTCAGCAAACACAGAGAGATACAGCTCCATGGAATACAGGAGATGCGGCAACAGCGGACTCAGGCTTCCAGCGATGAGTCTGGGGCTTTGGCATAATTTCGGAGATCAGGCAGTATTGTCAAACTGCAGGGAAATGCTTACAGGGGCATTTGATCTTGGAATCACTCACTTTGATCTTGCAAACAACTACGGTCCTGCTCCCGGAAGCGCAGAAGAGACTTTCGGGAAGATCATCAGCAGTGATCTGAAGCCATACAGGGATGAGATAATCATTTCAACGAAAGCTGGCTATGACATGTGGCCAGGGCCTTATGGGGACTGGGGGAGCAGAAAATATCTTATAGCAAGCCTTGACCAGAGCCTGAAGCGGATGAATCTTGACTATGTTGATATCTTCTATCATCATCGTCCGGATCCGGAAACACCGCTTGAAGAGACGATGAGCACGCTTGCTGATATCGTGAAATCAGGAAAGGCCCTGTATGTCGGAATAAGCAACTATGGTCCCGAGGATACGGAAAAAGCCTGCCATATGCTCAAAGACATGGGAATCCATTGCCTTATCCATCAGATGCGTTACTCAATGCTGGACTGCTCGAATGACAAGGTTCTTGATGTACTTGAGAAAGAAGGGGTCGGCGCTATTGCATACTCCCCTCTCAAGCAAGGAATACTGACTGGAAAATACCTCGATGGTATACCGGAAGATTCAAGAGCAAACGGACATAGTCAGTTCTTTAAGAACTCATCCCTGACTCCTGAAATTATGGAAACAACAAGAAAGCTTAAGAAGATTGCAGACCAGCGCGGGGACAGCCTTTCACATATGGCCCTTTCCTGGGTACTTGCTCAAAAGCAGATGGCAAGCGTCATACTTGGTGCAAGGAATCTCTGCCAGATAAAAGACAACCTTAAGGCTCTTGATTCTGCTCCATTCTCAGACGATGAAAACAAGATGATTGATGCTATCCTCAAAAGAGGATAATGCATAGGCCGGGGAATCCCCGGCCACACCATCACTTCTTTCCAACAAGCACGAATGACTCATATGGGTATACGGTTATTATATTTCCACCAAGATCTTTTCTTCCGATATTCGAAACCTCAAGATTCATGGAAGAAACATCGATATCTTCTGGCAGTATCAGAGTGAATTGGGTTGCACTGAAGTTAAGCATGGTGAATAAGCGCTCATCATCATTCTCCCGCATATAAGCGAAAAGTCTATCGTGATCTTCAAAGTATTCTTTAAAGCTTCCATCAATGATCACTGGATGCTTTCTTCTGAAAGCAATCATATTCTTATAGAAACTGAATATGGAATCTGGATTATCCATTTCATTCTCCGCATTCAGCCATGTATAGTTCGGATTGACTGCAAGCCATGGCCTCGCATGAGAGAACCCTGCATTCTCCGATGAATCCCACTGCATAGGCGTACGTGCGCTGTCCCTGCCACGATAATACACAAGCTCCATCCTGTCATGAACGGAAACACCCTTCTTTCCATAGTCCTCATACATACCAAGAGACTCTACATCCTGATAGGACGAGATATCGTCAAAACGTACATTCGTCATGCCTAGTTCCTCGCCCTGGTATACATAAGGAGTACCTCTGAGAGTCATATTCATCGTACAGAGCATCTTCGCGCTCTCAAGGAGGTACTTATCATCATTGCCATATCTTGAGACACTTCTGGGCTGATCATGATTCGAGAGATAGATGCTGTTCCAGCCTTTATCGCCTATAGCCTTCTGCCATTTTGAAATAATCCCCTTGAATTCCTTTATGGACCATGGCTTTATCTGCCAGCGTGTTCCCTTGATATCCGTATTGATATGCTCGAACTGGAAAACCATAGAAAGCTCTCCTCTGTCTTCATCGACATACTGATGCGCAATCTCCGGAGTAACACTAGGAGTCTCACCCACCGTCATTATGTCATATTTACTGAAAACATCCTGATTGAGCTCATGAAGATATTCATGGACTTTAGGACCATTCATATAGAACATATTCCCACGGACAAGACCAGTCGCTCCTGGAACAGAAGGAAGGCCAGGAACCTTCGATATGAAGTTGATGACATCCATTCTGAAGCCATCAACTCCCTTATCAAGCCAGAAAAGAGCAATATCCTTGACTTCCTTTCTTACTGAAGGATTCTCCCAGTTGAGATCTGGCTGTCCTGCAGAGAAGATGTGAAGATAATACTGGCCGGTCTTCTCATCAAACTGCCATACGGAACCGCTGAAATGAGATTCCCAGTTATTTGGAAGGCTTCCATCCGGCTTAGGATCTGCCCAGATATAGTAGTCTCTCTTCGGATTATCCTTTGAGCTCCTTGCCTCAATAAACCATGGATGCTGATCCGATGTGTGGTTGACGACAAGATCCATGAGTATCTTCATACCTTTCTCATGAATCTTATCAATGAGCCGCTCCATATCAGCAAGCGTACCGAATTCATCCTGTATATCTCTGTAGTCGCTTATATCATATCCGTTATCCACATTCGGGGACTTATAGACAGGACTGAGCCATATCACATCAATACCCAGGGATGCAAGATAATCAAGCTTCTTCTCTATTCCCGGGATATCACCTATTCCATCCCCATTAGAATCCATGAAGCTTCTTGGATATATCTGATATATGACAGCATTCTTCCACCATTCACTCATAAAAAATAACCTCCATACAAGCAAAAATGCTCTAATCAATAATTATTCTATCGGTACAAAGCAATGGAAAACAACATCAAGAATAAGGCAATACAAATTACTGCAGGGCAAAGCCCATACTGTAGTTCAGGATGAACCCTTTTATTGGGCATGAAATCCGGAGGGATCCAGAGGTTTTAGAAAAAAACATCCTTCCTGATAATTCCTTAAATATGCTATATTTAGGGATAAGGAAGGTGTGCAAAAGGCCATATAGGATGTTACTGTTTTTGCCCAGAGGGGGACTCGAACCCCCATCTCTTTGCAGAGACTAGTACCTGAAACTAGCGCGTCTACCAGTTCCGCCATCTGGGCAGGTAGTCTGTAATTTACTTTCTAATCCCCATCAATGTCAATTCCTTTGCATAAAATCAGGCAAATCGCTATCCTATCGAACATGGTCAGAATACTTTTCCTAGGGGAAATAACAGGAAGGCCCGGGATAACTGCAATAAGGAAGGGACTGCCTGAGCTCAAGAAGAAATACAACATAGATTACACAGTTGCGAATGGCGAAGGTGCAACTGGCGGATTCGGCATCGGTAGGGCTACGGCTATACAGCTCTCAAAAATGGGGATCGATCTCATCACAGGAGCAGAGAAGCTCTTCTTCAAAATAGATATGGTTGAATTCATCCAGAAAGCAGGCTTCGTGCTAAGGCCAGCCAACTACCCGCCACAATGTCCTGGAAGAAGCTACAGGATAGTCACGCTCAATGACAGGAAATTCGCATTCATAAATCTCCAGGGTAATTCCATGTTCCAGAGGCAGAGCATACAGAATGCATTCAATTCAATTGAGTCGCTTCTGAAGAAACTGCAGGAAAAGGAAGAAGTGATTCCGGTAATACAGTTCCATGCAGCAACCACCGCAGAGAAGAAGACAATGAGATTCTTCCTCGATGGCAAGGCAGCAGCCCTTATCGGCACACATACGAAAGTCATCACAGCAGATGAGATGGTCACAGATCAGGGTCTTGCTTATATTACAGATAATGGCAGGGTCGGTTCGGCTCTCTCTGTCGGAGGATTCCTTCCGGAAACCGAGATACAGAAGATACGGAGCCAGATCCCAGTCAGAAGCCAGGAATGCTGGGATGATGGCATAATTGAAGGTGTCATCGTTGATATCGATGAGACAACCGGAAAAAGCACGGCCATCCAGCGTGTGATGGAGCATCTGGAAATAGAGCCGCCGGAGAAGAGCAATGAAGCAGATAGTGACAATACAGGAAAATAAGGATGGATGCATAACAGCAGGCTGTGACAAATCGCAGTGCGCGGGCTGCAGCGGATCATTCTTCTGCACATCTAAGAAAGTAGACTTCCAGATACTCAACCCTGAGAATATCGATCTGAAGAAAGGAGACAAGGCCATTGTTGAGATGGAAAGCAGGAAAACGCTCTTCTCGATATTCATGAGCCTTATCTTCCCTATTCTGATGTTCGTTCCCGGGTACTTCATAGGCGCAGCCATAACAGATGGCGAAGGAATCAGATTCATAGCAGCAATGGCTTCCGTAGCCATTGGTTTCCTCATCTCCGGACTGTACTTCAGGTTCACAAGGAAAAAGTATCTTCCGGTTGTCGTACAGAAGGAGGATGAGTGAGACTTCTCTGCTTGTTCCTGATCATCCTTCTCTCTTCATGCTCATTCGTATCCGAAGAGGAAGGCAGCACAGATGATACAGTACGTCCCGATATCGTTCTGATAGGGGCAGAATACACGCTAGGTCAGGCCGGCGAGAATCCGATATTCATCAAAAGTCCCAGAATGACGTTCTACTCATCTGACAACAGAGCAGTGACTGAAGCCTTATCTTTCGTGCAGTATGACGATGATGGGAATATAATCATAGAAGGACAGGCGGATTCCTCTGACATCAACACCGACACGAAGGTCATAGACCTGAGTGGAAGCGTCATGCTGAGGAAAGTCGATGATGATATGTTCATCCAGGCTGACAGCCTTGTATTCGACAGCGGCAACAGCATGATAACAGCCGATGGAAGTGTATATGTCCAGACAGGCGACGGAATATTCAGCGGTACTGGTTTCGCAGGTGACCTGAAGATGGATATCTACTCGTTCCAGTCAATAGATGAAGGAGTCTTCAACTTATGAGAAGAATGGCATTTCTCATCATATTCGCACTGATGGCTGCATCAATTCACGCAGATGACATACAACAGCCGGCTGCCAGTCAACAAGAGAACATAAGCTTCGCAGGAGGCACCAGCTCAATCGTACTCAGGGAAGGACGCGAGGAAGTGATTCTCTCAGATGGTGCGGATGTTGCGGTTGGATCGATGCAGATCCATGCAGATGAGATCAGGCTTTATGGTGACAACTGGCGCTATGTTGACTGCTCGGGAAATACCACAGTCACGGACGAGGAACGAGGCATCAATATCAGGACATCATCAATCTGGTATGACAGGATAGATGAGCGCATACTCATCTCCTCATGGTTCGAGGTCGATGATACAGTGAACGAAGTATCAGCAACAGGAGCATCCCTTGAATACAGGTTGAGTGATGAGCGTCTTCAGCTTGATAAGAATGTGAATCTGCTGAAGACGACAGATACCGGCGTAATGAGATGCCAGGCAGAGTCCGTTGTATTCTCAAGGAGCGAGAATACGCTTTCGCTCAGAGGTAATGCGCGTGTAATATGGGATGGGGATGAATATGGTGCAGAGGTCGTCACGGTAGATCTCAATACAGATGAAATACGTCTTGAAGGAAGAATAACAGGTAATATAAATGGCTGAGCTTAAGGCAGAACACCTATCAAAATTCTATGGGAAGAAACACGTTGTCAAAGACGTGACATTTTCAATGAATTCAGGAGATATCACAGGACTGCTGGGACCGAACGGAGCCGGAAAGACGACATCTTTCTATATGATCGTAGGCTTCATAAAGGCAAATGGAGGGGCAGTCATCGTAGATGGACACGATATCACCAACATGCCTATGCACAAACGATCCAAGATGGGCCTTGCCTATCTTCCGCAGGAAGCATCAATCTTCCGCAAGCTGTCTGTGGAGAACAACATACGCCTCGTGCTTGAGACACAGAAGAATCTCTCAAAGGCAGAGAAGGAAGAGATGCTCGAGAAGCTGATAGATGACTTCGGCATCCAGAAAGTCAGGAAACAGTACGGCTATACGCTCTCAGGAGGCGAAAGACGCAGAACGGAAATCGCAAGATCTCTCGCGACATCACCTAAGTTTCTCCTTCTTGATGAACCGTTTGCAGGAATAGATCCCAAGGCTGTCCATGAGATCAAGCAGATAATAAGGCGGCTTGCTGACAGCGGGATCGGAATACTCCTTACAGACCACAATGTACGTGATACCCTTGAGATAACGACAAGGGCGCACATCATCTCGGAAGGGGAGATCCTTGTATCAGGAACAAAGGAAGAGCTGCTGAACAACGAGAAAGCAAGGGAAATCTACTTCGGCCGCGATTTCGGAAAGGAGAGCTGATGACGGATCTAAGGCTGGATTTATCGCTAAAGCAGGAACTGAAGCTCAGTACGCAGATGGTACAGACAATGGAAACGATTGCCATGTCTGCCGAGGAATTGAGCGAGAAGATCCGCAAGGAAGCCGAAACGAATCCAGTCCTTGTGATAAAGGAAAAGAGCCCCTCCTACTCTTCCTTCGCATCTCAATACTCAAGCATCACCGACAAAAGGGAAAGCTATTCAGATAGCACATATTCCGAAGATAACGGTCCGGAGACAAACTGGATAGAAGGAATGATTTCTGAAAAGGAAAGTCTCTCTGAGCATCTGCTTTCACAGCTATGGGAGACCGATGCTGAAAAACCAGTCCGTGATGCAGCTTCAGTACTCATCACGGCAATGGATGAGAATGGTTTCCTGCCTGCTCCTCCAGATACTCTCCTGCCGCCGGAAAGCAGACAGTATGCAGATGATGCGCTTGCCATAATCCATACGCTTGAGCCTCTGGGCGTCGGTGCCCTGAACTGGCGAGACAGCCTGAAGATACAGGCCGAAGGGCTTGGAATGAAAAAGGATGAGCTCAGGCTTTTCTCGGATCTCATCGACAATCATCTCGACCAGCTAAGACTTGGGAAGACTGAGCAGGCCGCAAAAGAGATGAAGACAGATGAGGAGGAAGTCAATGCCCTGTTCTCCTTCCTCAAGACACTCACGCCATTCCCGGGAAGAAAATACAGTTCTGCATATGATGAGATAGTCACTCCTGAGATTTCCATAAAGAAGGAAGACGGCAAGCTGAAAATGAAGATAGAGAAGGATGCGATCCCTTCAATAGAAATTGACGCAAGCTATAAGGAAATGGCAGATGAGCTCAAGGGAAGCCGCGGGAAAGATGAGAAAGATGCAAGGAAATTCCTCAAGGAGAACATAGCATCAGCCGAAAGCCTCATATCGCAACTTGAGGCAAGGGCATCGCTTCTTGAGAAACTGGGAGCATTCCTTCTGGCAAAGCAACAGCCATTCTTCCTCGAAGGACCTCTGTACCTCAAGTCCATAACACTGAAGGAAGCCGCGGATGAAATCGGTGTCCACGAGACGACAATCGGAAGAATCGCATCGTCCAAATACATCGATACGGACTGGGGAATCTACCCTATCAAGGCTCTCTTCACATCGGGTGTGAAGTCAGATGACGGAGAATCTGTCTCGCGTTCGGCTGTCAAGGAGATGATAAAGAAGATCATCGGAGAGAACACGACGGGGAAAGCCCTTTCAGATCAGAAAATCAGCGACATACTCGCATCCCGTGGCATAAAGGCAGCCCGCAGGACTGTCAGCAAATACCGGAAAGAGCTTGACATCGAATCTTCATATACACGCTGAGAATAATTCTTTGAGTTCACTTCCTTCCTGGGTTACAATAAAGTTAACTAAAACAAAGGAGGCAATGTATGAATCTCACTTTCAGAGGCATTGGATTCACTCCAGACGATGATGACCGTGAATTTCTCAACAAGAAGCTGAAGAAACTCGGATTCGCAGAGGACTATCTGCATGATCTCGATGTTGTAGCGAAAAAAGAGAGCAAAGGCATTGGTTTCCATCTGGATGCTACTCTTCATTTCGTGTGGAAGAAGGAGAAAGTAGTATCACAGGATGCATATGAACTGCACGAAGGCATTGAGCTTCTTGCAGATAAAATCCAGGCTGCGGCCAAGAAGGAAAAGGAAAAGACAATGGGTCTCTGAACCCAGAATGAGGGCACGGCCAGAAATGGCCGTGTTTTTATGAAAGTTGCCGCAAGAAAACCTGACAGGCTTGTCCTGCAGGATGAATGCGGCTGTAATCATTTCACTTTGTAGATTGCAAATACCTGGCCACAATCCATACAGACATAAGCGTCCGCTTCCTTTTCCAGAATAAGGTTGGAACACCCATCATTCTTGTCAGGCTTGAATATGACATTCGTGCTGAATGGCATGCTCCCTGACGATATGACTGTTCCCCTGAGCATTTCCTTGCCGCATATTGGACATTTCATTATTCGGTACCTCCGATGTTGGATTTCTGGTTTTCAATATACTTCTTCACACTCTCTTCAGTAACGGCACCAACGCTTCCATAGTAGCAGCCGCGTGACCAGAGTCCCGATCCCCAGAACTT
>CALXLA010000001.1 GCA_944389075.1 uncultured Spirochaetaceae bacterium | reverse complement strand
TGTAGTCCGAAGGGATCTTCATCCCATTGCCATCTTCCTTTTCCCTTCCTGAGAAAAGCTGTTTTCTTGTAAGAGTGTCAAACACATCAGGCATGCACTTCCATATCCCATCAAGCTTCTCAGCCTTCCTACCGGATGTGAATATCAGGGAATCAGCTGTGATAGGGGCTGTCCTTAATGCCGCATCGAATGTCCTGAGATGGAGATGATCATAATACTTCTCCATTGTTTCCATAATCTGTTACCTCCTAATCAGCCTTTGACACTGCCTGCCGCAATTCCTTCCATAGCCTTCTTCTGTGTTATGAGGAACAGTATAACAACAGGGAGCGTAATACATGTTGATAATGCAGCAGTCATCGAAAGGTCAACTCTCAGAATCGAAATCAAGCCTCAATACTGTCATCTTATCAAGGAATATTTTTCATGAATCGCCCCAGTTTTTCCCCTCTTGTCTTGCATCAGGAATTCAATATCGGCAAAATCATAGGCCATAGGGAGAATAAAATTATGCATGATGAAACACAAAGAGTATATGACCATGTACTCAAGACGGATCCTGACCAGAAGGAATTCCAGCAGGCTGTATTCACTTTCCTCCAGTCTATCGACAAAATCATCGATGAGCTTCCTGAAGTGACTTATCACAAGATTCTTGAGAGGATGACAGAACCGGAAAGAGTAGTTATGTTCCGCGTTCCATGGATTGATGATGAAGGACATGTCCAGATAAACAGAGGATTCAGGGTCGAGATGTCATCTGCAATCGGACCATACAAGGGAGGTCTCAGATTCCATCCTTCCGTAAATCTCTCGATCATGAAGTTCCTTGCATTCGAGCAGGTTTTCAAGAACAGCCTCACAGGCCTCCCTATGGGTGGTGGCAAAGGCGGTTCTGATTTCAATCCAAAGGGAAAGAGCGATGCGGAAGTCATGCGCTTCTGCCAGTCTTTCATGACAGAGCTCTACAGGCACATCGGAGCAGATACAGATGTTCCAGCTGGTGACATCGGTGTCGGCGGCAGGGAGATCGGCTATCTTTTCGGCCAGTACAAGAGAATCACGAACCAGTTCACAGGAGTCCTCACAGGAAAGGGAATGGACTTCGGCGGATCAAATATCAGGCCTGAAGCTACAGGTTATGGCCTTGTATATCTTTCACAGGCAATCCTCAGAGGCGAAGGAATGGATCTTGAAGGAAAGACATGTCTTGTATCTGGTTCCGGAAATGTCGCCCAGTTCACTGTGGAGAAGCTCAACGCACTCGGTGCGAAGGTAGTGACTCTCTCGGATTCGACAGGAATGATCTACGATCCAAACGGCATCACTCCTGAGAAGCTCCAGTACGTCAAGACACTCAAGAACATAAAGCGCGGAAGGATCAGGGAGTACGCAGAGGAATACAAAGGCGTCGAATACATCGAACGCAACCCAGAGACTCCAAATCCTGTATGGGACATCAAGGCAGACTATGCATTCCCATGCGCAACTCAGAACGAGATTCTCAAGGCTGATGCAGAGAACCTTGTGAAGAACGGAATCAAGCTTGTCGGCGAGGGTGCGAACATGCCATGCTCCGTTGAGGCTGAACAGGTGCTCATGGGCAATAATGTCCTGCTTGCGCCTGCAAAGGCTGCAAATGCTGGCGGTGTTGCTGTTTCAGGCCTTGAAATGGCTCAGAACTCACAGCGCATGCAGTGGACAAGGGAAAGAGTCGATCAGGAGCTTCAGACAATCATGGGCAATATCTACAGGAACATAAGCGAAGCTGCCGAGAAATATTCCACAAAGAACAACTTCGTCGATGGCGCGAACATCGCAGGTTTCATGAAGGTCGCCCGCGCAATGATGGCAGAGGGCTACGTCTGATGCACAAAATCGGCTTTGATAGCACAAAGTACGTTGAAGAACAGACAAGATACATACTAGAGAGAGTCCGGAGTTCTTCCGGACGCCTCTATATAGAGTGCGGAGGAAAGCTTCTGCATGATTTGCATGCATCAAGGGTGCTTCCAGGATTCGACGAAAACAACAAGATGAAGGTCTTCCAGTCTCTCAAGGACAAGCTGGACATGATCATCTGCATTTATGCAGGTGATATCGAAAGAAGGAAGATACGCTCTGATTTCGGCATCAGCTATGATGCGGATGTCCTGAAGATGATCGATGATTTCGCACAATATGGGATCAAGTGCGACAAAGTCGTCATAACAAGATATGAGAATCAGGTAGCTGCGACAAGTTTCAAGGAGAAGCTCGAAAGGAAGGGCATACATGTCTATACACACCCTAAGACTCCTGGATACCCTGCGAATATCGATATCGTAGTCTCTGAAAATGGCTACGGGAAAAATGAGTATATCCCTGTATCGGCACCTGTCGTGATAGTCACAGCACCCGGGCCGGGATCTGGAAAGCTCGCGACATGCCTTTCCCAGATGTACCATGAAGCGAAGATGGGAAGCACTCCAAGCTATTCGAAGCTCGAGACATTCCCTGTATGGAATCTTCCGCTCGACCATCCTGTGAATATCGCATATGAGGCTGCTACTGCAGACATCGGCGATGTGAACCTGATCGATCATTTCCATCTCAATGCATACGGGACTATCGCAGTGAACTATTCGCGTGATCTTGAGGCCTTCCCTCTTCTCGCAAGGATATTGTCGAAAATCACGGGAACCGACTGCATCTACAAATCCCCTACGGACATGGGAGTGAACAGATGCGGCTTCGGAATCACTGACGATGAGGTCTGCAGGGAAGCAGGCAGGCAGGAGATAATCCGCCGCTACTTCAAGATCCTTTCGGATTATGCAGCAGGAATCGAAAGCGAGGAGACTGTGAACAGGATCTCCGCGATCATGGATAAAGCTGGCCTGAAAGAAGAAAACAGATCAACAGTAATCCCTGCAAGGGAGGCTCTGGAGAAAGCAATCGCAGAGGGAAAGGGAAAGAATGGCACTGTATGCGCAGCAGCCATAGAGCTTGATGATGGCAGGATCGTGACAGCACACAACTCCGACATCATGCATGCATGCTCCGCTCTCCTTCTCAATGCGCTCAAGGTCATGGAAGGCATCGACAGCAGCAAGAATCTCATAGGGCACAACGTCATCAGCAACATCACGGCAATGAAGAGGGATATCCTAAATGGCCGTGGCGTCAGCATGAATCTTGATGAGACGCTGATTGCGCTTGCGATGAGCGCAGCTCAGGACAAGGATGCTGAAAAGGCGATGAAGGCTCTTCCAGCCCTCAAGAACACTGAAGTGCACCTTACCCATATCCCATCGCCTGGAGATATATCAGGGTTGAGGAAGCTTGGCATCCAGTACACAAGCGATCCAAGATATCCGCAGAAGAATATCTGATTCAAGCACTCGTTGAGTGGGGAAATACAACACAGGCAGGTTTCTGCCGGAAAAATGGAGGTTGCGGCAACCATATGATTGCCGCATGGTTTATGAAAGAAAGAGAGAGACTGTCTTCTCGTCTTGGCTTCATTCTGCTCTCCGCAGGATGCGCCATAGGATTGGGCAATGTATGGAGATTCCCATACATCACCGGACGCTATGGCGGTGCAGCCTTCGTGCTCATCTATCTGATGTTCCTTGTTCTGATAGGTCTTCCTGTAATGACAATGGAATTCGCCATCGGAAGAGCTGGAAGGAAGAATATCGATGGAGCATTGAGGAAGCTGGAGCCAGCAGGAACAAAATGGCACTATATAGGACCAGCAGCTGTTGCAGGAAACTATATACTCCTGATGTTCTACTCGGTAATCACGGGCTGGCTTATCTATTACTTCGTCAGCTTCCTTACAGGTAAGCTTGATTCATCATATGATTCGGCGGCAGTAGCCAGCTTCTTCGGGCAGCTCACGGCAAATCCGGGTCTTCAGATCATCTATATGGCTATTGCCCTTGGACTTACAGCACTGATTGTATCAGGCGGCCTCAAGAACGGCGTCGAGAAAATCACGAAAGTCATGATGGTGATTCTCTTCGTGCTCATGTTCATCCTCGCAATCCATTCATGTATCCTTCCGGGAAGCAAGGAGGGCCTGCTTTTCTATGTAAAGCCAAGCTTCAACAACCTTGTTCATGAATATGGCCTCTCGGAGTCGATCTTCGCAGCGATGGGACAGGCTTTCTTCACACTCTCGCTCGGCATCGGCGCAATGGCCATCTTCGGCTCATACTTCAATAATGAGCGTTCGCTTGGAGGAGAATCCGTAAGGATTATCTGCCTTGATACGACGATTGCGCTCCTTTCCGGATTCATAATCTTCCCAGCATGTTCGGCATTTTCCGTAGAAGCAGGATCGGGACCTTCCCTTCTCTTCATATCGCTTCCGAACGTCTTCACGCAGATGGGACTGGGTAATATCTGGGGAGCTGTCTTCTTCCTCGCGATGATATTCGCATCGATCTCCACGCTTATTGCCGTGTTCGAGAACATCGTCGCATACTGGATGGATCAGAGAGGCTGGACAAGAAAGAATGCCGTGATCCTCAACTTCATCCTCCTATTCATACTTTCGATTCCATGCGTTCTTGGCTTCAATGTCCTTTCGGGCTTCCAGCCATTCGGACCGGGAACAGGAATCCTTGATCTCGAGGACTTCGTCGTATCCAATCTCATCCTGCCTCTCGGAAGCATGGCATTCGTCCTCTTCTGTACGATGAAGAGAGGATGGGGCTGGGATAACTTCATAAAGGAAGCCGATCAGGGCGAAGGACTTAAGTTCCCATCCTGGCTCCGCATATACTGCAAGTACATACTTCCGATAATCATCCTGATTGTCACAATCAACGGAATTTACGGAGTCTTAAGCTAAAATCCACAGAAGCCCCTCTTCTGCAGAGGGGTTCTGTATTATATTTATTGTCAGGTTACTTGTATGAACATAAAAGCAATTGCAGAAAAAATCGGCATGGACTATGAAGCGGTCATGGAAGATTATTGCGGGGATGTCTCGGCTCTCAAGGACAAACTGATGGCATTTCCCTCCTCCGCAGATCTGACAGCTCTTGAGCAGAGTATCTCGGAAAGAAATGCTGACGGGATGAAGAAAGAAGCCCACAAGATCCGCAAATGCGCAGAGAAGCTCGGACTTCATGAAATCGCGAAGCTTGCATCACGGATTGAGGAAGTGAACCATGAAAAGGCTGTCTCTGATTTCGCAGAACTGAAAACCGCAAGGGATGCAGTATGCAGCATCATAGAGAATGCAGTATGAAAAGACTATTGATTGCACTATCCATTGTCGTTCTTCTCGCATCATGCGCCACATCCGAAAAAGAAAGCATGGACAACACGAAGATGGTAATCACGCTATCAGAGAATCCATCTACAGGCTATTCATGGAATTGGGAGCAGATGGGAGCCGGTGAGCTAATAGCTGTCAGCGATGAATTCACTCCCGGAGATGAGAATCTGGTTGGCGCCTCAGGGACAAGGGAATTCATATTCGCGGGTACAAAGCCCGGTCATGTAACGCTGACTCTATCATATGGCCGTCCTTGGGAAGACACAGAAGAAGAAAGCATCGTCTACTCTGTCACCGTCCATAATGACATGACGATAAGCTATCTCTGAGCATTCCAGCCTGTTTCCCAGTCTGTTATATATGACTTTATATAGTCATCTTCGGCACCTGCATTTCGGAGATGAGCTTCTATGAAGTTTTCAATTTTGAAGTCGTCGAATACGTCAGGATAGAACTGGTCAAAGCCCATACTCTCTAATGCTGTTTTATCACAATCAACAAGCTGCCCCATAGTCTCATGTGCATAACGACCTGTCCTGAGAGTAGCGGCTTTGCCTTCATTGTAATCGAACACGATGAACTCTTCTGCAGAATAGAGACCAGTGTCAGTAACTAGCGTATTATTCTTCAGCTCCCTGATTGAATCATCCAGATATTCCTGATAGCTCGAATATACATCATTTCCGCCGAGCCTTGGATCATAATCGGCAAGCAATTCTTTCTTGCCATAATACTGATTGAAGAGAACGCCAAATTTTTTATGGCCGAATCCAGAAGCCTCTTCTTCGTTATCAATAATATAATCGTCTCCAAAAGCTTTTCTTATCGAAGCTTTTACTTCTTCGCCGATTGCTATATGCCAGTATTCTGTCTCAGTGGGCCTGATAAATACAGCAAGTTCTCCACCTTCGCTCTTCATCACAGGATATGTACGCAACAGGAAACCATTACCATATTCATCGATTGAGAGGATGTCGACAATCGCATTCTTATTTTTTACAGAAAAGCTCCCATTCTGGTCTATAGCCACATCATCAAGCTGGATTGCGAGAATGGCAGGTTCCTCATATTCCTCTCCGGTTTTCATAGTCAATGCAATGAATTCCCTGTATGAGAAATGCTGTGTACTGAGATTCAGGCAATAGTCGATTCCGCCGCTTATCTTATCACCTGCGCCATTCACATAGAACCTGAGATACATGTAGTCATCATTGATGATGACATCATCTTTCTCCATGAAGCACTTGAAATCATAGATGCTGAAGCTTGAATATCTTGATTCAATGATTCTATGAAGTTCTCCTGATGTGGTTTCCTCTTCAGTCAGCGCATTCATCATCGGCGCATAACTCATTACAGCAGAACCTGTTCCCGGATCTTTCCATATACCAAGATCGATCAGGCCTTTTGCATTACCCCCCCCCTATGCTGCCTCAAGCAGCATAGGGATCATGTACCGAGATATGCCTTCTTCACTCTCTCATCATTCAGAAGCTCAGCACCTTTCCCAGACATCATGATGCTGCCTGTCTCCATTACATATGCAGCATCCGCAATCTGAAGCGCCATGTTCGCATTCTGCTCGACAAGCAGGATTGTAACTCCGTTCCTGTTTATTTCCCTGATGATCTGGAAGATATCCTTCACGATGAGCGGGGCAAGCCCGAGCGATGGCTCATCCATCATCATCAGCTTCGGCCTCGACATCAGCGCACGGGCGACAGCAAGCATCTGCTGCTCACCGCCGGAGAGCGTTCCACCATACTGCCAGCTTCTTTCCCTGAGCCTCGGGAACAGCGAATAGACCCATTCAAGGTCATTGCTCAGATCATCGCTTCTGAGATATGCGCCGATCCTGAGGTTTTCAAGGACGGTGAGATCCGGGAAGATCTTCCTGCCTTCAGGAACCAGTGTTATGCCCTTCCCTACAATATAGGAAGGATCCTTTCCAGTGATATCCTCGCCAAGGAAGCTGATGCTGCCTGACCGTGGCTTCACAAGCCCCGCAATTGTCCTGAGCGTAGTGCTCTTCCCTGCTCCATTCGCACCGATAAGCGTTACGATGCTGCCCTCTTCGACAGAGAACGAGATATCACGTACAGCTTCGATACCGCCATAATTGACAGATAGGTTCTTTATCTCAAACATTTTCAGCAACTCCCAGATAAGCATCGATGACTCTCTGATCTGACTGCACTTCTTTCGGCGTTCCCTCTGCTATCAGCGAGCCGAAATCAAGGACATATATCCTGTCTGATATTCTCATGACAAGATCCATATGATGCTCGATCATCAGAACTGTAAGGCTATACTCATCCTTTATCTCATGGATGAATGATGCGAGCTCCTGCGTCTCCTGAGGATTCATTCCAGCAGCCGGCTCGTCAAGAAGAAGCAGCTGCGGCTTCGTCGCCAATGCCCTTGCGATCTCAAGTCTCCTCTGCTTTCCATATGGAAGGCTTGTCGCAAGCTCATCACGTAGCTCCCAGAGGGACTGACGGCGGAGAAGGACTTCCGTCTCTTCCCTCATTCTCGCCTCTTCCGCATGTGATATCCTGAATACATCAGAGAAAATACCGGCATTCATCCTCATATGCATTGCAGTAAGGACATTGTCGAAGACAGTCATGCTCCTGAACAGCCTTATATTCTGGAAAGTCCTTGCAATCCCAAGCTTCGTGATCTTGTCAGGAGTGGGATTCAGCACCTTCGATGATGAGAACTTGTCGGGTTCAAGCCCCGCATACAGTCTCTTCATTTTCCCTGAGGGATGGTTCTGTATGATTGCATTGCCTTTATACAGAATGGCACCATTCGTAGGCTCATAGACTCCTGTTATGCAGTTGAACGCCGTGGTCTTCCCGGCTCCATTCGGACCTATCAGCGCTACGATCTCGCCTTCATCGACATGCATCGAAAGATCATTGACAGCTACTACACCTCCGAACTGCATGGTGACCGAATCGAGTTCAAGAATCCTGCTCATACAGCCTCCCTTTTCCTGAATGTACGTCTGAGCCATGCCGATGTGCGTGCCCAGGAAAGCTCCTTATCGCCCATGAGTCCCCGTGAGAAGAAGAGGACAATCACCATGATGATCACAGAGAATACAAGTCGCCTGAAGCCCGAACGGAATATGTTCTCCGCATGTATCCCCAGGAATGTACCCATATCAAGTCCTCTCAGCCACCACTCAGAAAGCGCGATATAAAGGAATGATGCGATACATGAACCTGAAATCGAGCCTATGCCGCCGATTACTACTATGAGCAGGATCTCATAAGTCAGCATCGAACGGAACTGCTGTGCCTGCACGGTATACTGGAACATGGCAAGCAGGGCACCTGATACGCCAGCGAAGAAGGATGAGATCACAAACGAAAGTTCCTTATGGACAAACAGATTGATGCCCATAGCCTCTGCCGCTACCT
Source organism: uncultured Spirochaetaceae bacterium (assembly GCA_944389075.1). Lineage (GTDB taxonomy): Bacteria > Spirochaetota > Spirochaetia > Sphaerochaetales > Sphaerochaetaceae > Ornithospirochaeta. The sequence continues at coordinate 22,548 of CALXLA010000001.1, read as the reverse complement.
CATCATCCCTTATTGCCTTGAAAGCACGTCCATATGAAGAGTTTATCAGGAGAACTATAAGCAGAATGCATATCCCGCAGACCGTGAATACAAAGAATGTCTGCGGAACCGGTATATCGGTGAACGGGAATGTTATCCTTGAGAGATCCTTGAATTCCCTCAGGAGATTGGCTCCATTGGTAAGAGGCCCGAGGACATCCCACTGGAATACAGCTCTGATGATCTCCGCGAATCCGAGAGTCGCTATCGCGAGATAGTCAGACTTGAGCCTGAGGACTGGCAACCCTATGAGGAACGCGAACAAAGCAGCCGCAAGACCTGCTGCGATAAGCCCGACGAATACACCAGTATCGAACCCGACTATGCAGTCATAGTATCTGTACACTCTGTCAGAAGCTTTGACAGCCACAGGCATCGTCAGTATCGCATATGTATATGCACCTACAAGCATGAATCCCGCCTGACCCAGTGAGAACAGGCCCGTAAAGCCATTCAGAAGGTTGACCGATACCGCTACAAGCGAATAGATCGCACCCTTCTTAAGGACAGTGAACAGCATATTGGTCGGACGAAGCGTCATCTCAAGGACAAGGACTATGCCATAGACGGCGGCAATTGCTACAAACAACCTTATGAAATGATTACGTTTTTCCCTATCCATATTTCCTCCTTCAGACCTTGTCCACGGACTTCTCGCCGAAAAGCCCTGTAGGTTTCACAATCAGTACGATGATGAGGAATGCGAAGGTGAATGCATCCGAGAATGTCGTCCAGCCAGAACCGGGGATGCCGAATATGGAAGCACCGCCTTTTATGATATTCTCACAGATACCTATGATGAATGCCCCTATCACAGCTCCGGGAATCGATCCGATTCCTCCGAATACGGCAGCTACGAAAGCCTTCAGACCAGGCATTGAACCGCTTGTCGGCGTGACGGATGCATAGTTCGTGAAATACAGAAGCGATGCGACAGCCGCGAGAAGAGAACCAATCACGAATGTAATTGATATGACTCTGTTTATCTTTATGCCCATCAGCTGGCTCGTCTCGAAATCACGTGAAACGGCTCTCATTGCCATACCGATCTTCGTATGCCTGATAAGGAATGTGAGTATGAGAACCAGGGCTACGGTCACGAATGGAGTCACAATCGTGACCATCCTTGTCGTAGCACCCCAGATATCCACGGACCGGGAGAGAAAACCGATCTCAGGATAGACCTTCGCAAGCCCTCCTGTGAAATACAGGGCCGCATTCTGCAGAAGGTATGACACACCGATTGCGCTGATCATCACAGACATCCTCGGAGCTGAGCGAAGCGGCCTGTAGGCGACACGTTCTATCACAAATCCGAGTACCGCGGTAATAGCGATGACGAGAGGAATCGATATGGCAAACGGCAACGATGCAGAAAGATAGACCATTATAAGGCCTGCACACATGAAGACATCCCCATGCGCGAAGTTGATAAGGCGAAGAATGCCATAGACCATCGTGTAACCTATGGCAATAAGAGCATACTGTCCTCCGACTGATATGCCGGAAAGGAAATATGACAGATTCTGATGAAAGAAGTCCACCATGAATCATCTCCTTGGAAAAAGAATCAGCGGCAGGATTCCTGCCGCCATTTGTCTGTCAATCGACAACTACGGCAGGCAGGGCATCCCAGCCACCTGTCTCGGTATTCGCATGCTTTACGTACACTGTGTTACGCACTGCATCGCCATTTACCTGATCAAGAGCGATATGACCTGTGACGCCATCTATCTCAGTTGTCCAGAGCGCCTCCATGATATCTGCGCTGTCAGTACTTCCAGCATTGGAAATAGCCTGAAGGGCAAAATAATATGCATCATAGCCCATGGCTGTAACAGCACTGATGGTATCATCGCCGCCATTGTTCGAAAGACGAGTGGAATCCGCATTGACCCATTCCTTGAAAGATGCATCGAATTCAGGATCCGCACCTTCTGGATAGAATGTGGTCACCGTGATATCCACGTCCTTGCCATGCGCTGCCTGGAGTATGACATTGCTGTCCCATGTATCGCCTGCGAGGATAGGCATGCCAAGGCCCTGGCTTGCGCTCTGATTGATAATCAGCTGAGCAGCCTCTGTAGAGACTGGTGAGAAGAACACCTCGCAGCCGCTGTTCTTGGCATTGGCAATATATGAGGTGAAATCGGAATTCCCTTCTGGGAATGTCTCGGAAACGACAGTACCTCCAAGGGATTCAAACTGCTGGACGAAGTAATTCACAAGGCCACCCGAGTAATCATCGCCAAGCTTTGCAAGGCAGTATACCTTTCTCGCGCCAAGTGTATTGTATGCATAGTTTGCAAGGACCGTGCCCTGGAAAGGATCAAGGTAGCAGATGCGGAAATAATGCGAATTGCCTTCAGTGACCTGAGGGTTCGTACATGTAATGCCGATTACAGGAACACCAGCCACGCGGAATGTATCGCTACCCGCGATTGATACTCCGGAGCCATATGATCCGAGAACTACGGCAGCACCTGCATTGATCAGCGTAGACGCTGCGGAGGCAGCCCTGTCGTTCGAGCTCTCATTATCAGCAATGACAAGCTCAACCGTATACTCAGTATCACCTACCATGACTGTCGGAGTCAGGGCATTGGCATACTGGATACCAAGCGTCTCCTGCTTGCCTCCCGCGCCATTGTCGCCAGAAGCAGGTTCGAAGATACCGATTTTCACAACTGTGGAATCATTTTCACCAGAACCACCTGCGAAAATCACAGCACATGAAAGGAGAAACATAGCCAATACGAGCAGCTTCTTTCTCATCTTTTCCTCCTTGCTTGAAGATAATTCCTTGTTCAGAATGCAATAACATCTGAGAAAAGCACCACTATCTATTTTAAAGAATACAAAGGAATCAGATTTATGTCACTGCTTCAATGTATATTTGGTGAATAATTTTGCATTTTTTTGGATACGATACTGGCAAGATATCAAAAAAAAGGACTCCCGCAAACATAGCCAATACATGGTCTGGGACCAGCCGCTCACGGATCACCGGGGAGGCGTCGGACCTGATGATAATGAAAAGCCGCATGTCGGCAGAACATGCGGCAAAATAGGGAGACTTACGAAGTTATTCGTACTGTGCTGGATACTGAACCTCTGTTGCAGAGAACTCAAACGGCCATACCGTCTTGTACTCTCCATCCTGGATCTGTGCGATAGCGACAGATGCATAGAGGTTGTTCTGTGTGTGCTGGACACCATCGACTTCCATGTCACCGAACTTGATGCGGTCATATGGAAGGATGATCTGAGGTCCGTTAGGGAACGAACCCTGGATGTCCATCGAAGCAAGTGCATCGCGTACTGCCGGACCATCTGTTGTTCCAGCCTGCTCGAATGCAGTCTTGAGAATCCATACGGCTGTGAAGGACTCTGCTGAGTGTCCGTTCATATCGACGCCATACTTTTCCTTGAACTTGGCATTGATATCCTGTCCCTTTGTGAGGTCCGGGTTCCACTCGACTACAGATGCGATGCCGTTTGAGATGCCTTCTGTTGCAGGAATGTAGCTAGGATCTGCGAATCCATTTGCCTTTGCAACGACTACTGGTGGCTTATATCCCTGCTCTGCAAGCGTCTTTGTGAAGAGGATTGCATCGTTGATATAGCTTTCGCAGAGAACTGCATCAGGATTTGCTGCCTTGAGGGCGAGGACCTCTGATGTAAGGTCTGTAGCTCCAGATGAGTACTGGATCTCTGCCACGATCTCCATTCCATACTTCTCCGCATAGATGCGTGAGCATCTGATGAGTTCCTGTCCGATATTGGAGTTATCAGCGAAGATGGCGATTCTCTTGATAGGAGTGCCTGTCTGAGCTGCAAGGTCTTCAAGATACATGAACTGATTCTCGACATAGAGCGAGTTCATCGGGCACATGCGGAAGAAGTACTTGAATCCGAATGTCGAGAGATTATCTACAGTAGAGATAGCTGTGAGCTCAGGAATCTGATACTGCTCGCAGACCTGTGCGACAATCTGAGTGATTGTTGACTGATGGCAGCCAAGAATCGCATGTACGCCATCCTGTGTGATGAGGCGCTCTGCAACCGATCTTCCTACCTTCGGATCGCCCTGAGTGTCACCGCGGACGATTTCGACAGGACGGCCATTCACACCACCCTGCTCATTGATCATCTCGACAGCGAAGTCAACGCCGCGCATGATGTTTGTGCCGATTGCCGCATTAGTACCGGAAAGCGCATACATCGCACCGATCTTGATTGGCTCCGTGCCAGACTCTGTTGTTGTTTCCTGAGAACCACCTGCAAAGACCATGCCAGCTGCAAGAAGCAGTACTGCAGAAACAGCGAGAAGTTTCTTCATTCTCTTCCTCCTATATCAGATGCCAAGATATGCTTTCTTGACATGTTCGTTCTTTCCAAGCTCTTCAGCAGTTCCTTCAAGGGCGATTCTGCCGTTCTCTACGACATAGCCTCTGTCAGACATTGCGAGAGCCTTTGTGATGTCCTGTTCGACAAGGATGACTGAAAGCCCCTGCTCCTTTGCCATCGAATGGGCTACCGAGAGGATGTCATCCACGATATTAGGCGCAAGTCCCAGCGATGGCTCATCAAGGATGAGAAGCTTCGGCAGTCCGATGAGGGCCCTTCCGACAGCAACCATCTGCTGCTCTCCTCCTGAAAGCGTTCCAGCTGCCTGGCTTTTCCTTTCCTTGAGTTTCGGGAACCACTTGTACACAAACTCAAGGGACTCCTGCAGCTTCGCCTTGGCTTCCTTGCTGAAAGCACCCATCTCGAGATTCTCATAGACAGTCATCTCCGTGAAAAGCTGTCTTCCTTCAGGAACCTGCACGATGCCTTTGTCGAGGATATAGCGGCTCGGCTTGCCGCAGAGCTCATCGCCATCGAAATCGATGGAACCAGACTTCGGATGAATCATTCCCGTGACTGTCCTTACGAGCGTAGTCTTGCCGGCACCATTGCTTCCGAGAATTGCCACAACCTCTCCATCCCTGACTTCAAACGAGGCATCCCAGATAATCTGTACATTGCCATAACCAGATGACAAATTCCTGACCTTAAGCATTGTTATGGCCTCCTTTAGTCCCAAGATAGACTTCCATGACATACGGGTCGTTCATGACTTCCTCCGGCGTTCCTTCCGCGATCTTCTCTCCATGATGGAGTACGATGACGCGTTCACAGAGGCTGACAACCGCCTTCATGATATGCTCTATAAGGAAAATCGTTACTCCGGAGTCATTGATGCGCCTGATGAGAGCTATGGCCTCTTCAGTCTCGGCAGGATTGAGGCCTGCCATGTTTTCATCGAGGAAAAGCATTTCAGGCTTTGTAGCGAGAGCCCTTGCCATTTCGAGTCTCTTCTGGTCAGGAGTTCCCATATCCTTCGCAAGGACATTGCGTTTTGCATAAAGCCCAGTGAACTCAAGCACCTCAAGCGCTATCTCCCTTGCCTCCTTGAGCGACTTCGCGCCATAGCGTCCGAAGAATGCGCTAGGAACGACATTGTCGACAACGGGAAGATTGCCAAGCGGCTTCATGATCTGGAATGTGCGGGCAATACCCATATTCGTATAGTCATAGGCCTTCTTGTGCGTGATTTCCTGGCCTTTGTAGAATATGTGTCCTTCTGAAGCAGGATAGTAGCCGCAGATCATATTGAATGTAGTGGACTTTCCAGCACCATTCGGACCAATCATTCCCGTGATCTTCCCTTCCTCAATCTGGAAAGAGACATCGGATACAGCTTTCAGTCCTTTGAAGTTCTTTGTGATGTTCTTTACTTCGATAATCGGGTTATCCATATCAGGCCTCCTTGTCAGCATCTGTCTTCTTCAGGATCTTCGTGTCCACGAAAGCCTTTGCCTTGCTCTGGCTGTACCAGCCAAGAAGACCAACAGGACGGAAGCGGATGACAACGAGAAGGACTACCGCATAGAGAATCAGATTGATGCCAGGAAGTATTGCGCCGAACTCATTGCGGAGGAACTCTGAGAGCGTTATGAGGATTGCACCTCCGACAAGAGGACCTTCGACGAATGCCGCACCTCCGACAATCGCAGGAAGGACAAACTCGACAGAATATGTCTGGAGCATCAGATCCGGATCTATGTATCTGTTGTAGTATGCATAGAATGAACCGACCATGGCTGCGATCATCGCAGAGACAATCAGCGCATAGACCTTATATCTCATTGGCTTGATGCCAATAGCCGCGGCTACATCCTCATCCTCCCTTATGGTCCTGAGGGCAAAGCCGAACTTCGAGCGGCTGATGATCTTCATCAGTATGTAGACTCCGACAATCATAGCCAGACCTATATAGTAATATGGGACTTTGCTCATGAACCTGAATTCAGCAAACGACTGGGCACCGAATGGGAGTGAGATGCCAGTTGCCTTGCCAGCAAAATCCCAATTAATCACAAATTGTCTTATAGTCTCTCCGAACGCAATCGTTACGAGAGTGAAATAAGGCCCCTTGAGAAGGAAGCATGGATAGAAAACGACACCAGCAATCCCTCCGACGATCACGACAGACAGAACCATTGCAAGCCATGGGTTCATACCTGCTTTCGTTACGAAAAGCGATGCGACATATGCACCAAGCCCCATGTATGCGGCATGTCCAAGTGAGTTCTGCCCTGTCATTCCCCCGAGAAGATTCCAGGCCATAGACATTGTGGATGTGTAGAATATCAGGATGAAGACATTCATCAGATATGGCTTACCCGAAAGGAAAAGCGGTATCGCAAGGAGAAGAATCATCAGGAGCGCCATAGCGATCCTTTTCCTGATCGTGTATTGTGACAGTCCTTTCATATTATCTCCTCCTGAGGATGATGATCTGGCGAACGACCAGAATGACGATGAATGTCACGAAGACCGTGAGATCTCTGTAAGTAGGTCCGACAATAAGGGAGCTGAGGGTCTCAAGGAGACCTAGGAAGATACCTGCGCAGAATGCACCCTGAATGCTTCCGAAGCCACCGACTACAACGACTATCAGGGCCTTGAAGCCGAACGATGAGCCAACCATCGGATAGACCATGTAGAACAGCGTAAGGAGGGCACCTGCGACACCTGCGAGCGCACAGCCAAGACCGTATGTGATGATATAGATCCTCTTGCTGTTGATGCCAACGACTTCAGCACCTATCGGATTCTGCGATACAGCCCTGATCTTCTTTCCTGTTGATGTGTACTTCAGGAACCAGAAAAGCGCTATCGTTATTATGATGAGCGCTATGAAGCTGATCAGCTTGGGAAGCGCCATCGTCACAGGCCCGAGATGAACCGTTATCGAGCTGTATGATGTAGTGATGGTCCTGTAATTAGGGCTGAAGATCACAAGGGCAAGGTTCTGGAAAAGAATACCAAGGCCTACTGTAAGGAACAGAAGGTTCGTAAAGCTCTTCGTACCAAGCGAAGGTGTGATCAGTGTATGCTGTATCAGCGCGCCAAGGCCGAACATGCACAAGGCGACAAGCGGTATAGAAAGATAGGGATCTATTCCGAAGAATGTATTGAAGACGAAAGTCAGGTACATTCCGATCATGAGCATCTCGCCATGACAGAAGTTGATGATCTTCATAACGCCGAAGATGATGTTCTGCCCCATGCCCATAAGAGAATAGAAGCCACCTATGAGAAGGCCGTTCACGCAGGCCTGCAAGAAAATTTCCATTCCTCCTCCCGTGTAGCTTCTCCATGTTTTCATCCAATCCGGGGCAAGTCAAAGAAAATATCGAAAAAGGCAATTTTCTCCTGTCGAATAGCAATTTTTTCATATGATATAATCATGCCATGCGCCAGTATGTTGCCATTTTTCTCAGCATTTTCATGTTGCTGTCCCCATTAGCGGGGAAAAGCGGCAGCGATAAGATCCTGCTGAGGATGTCCGTACAGACAAGCATATCGCATCCGCATTCAAAAGCCGCTGAGTATTTCGTACGCCTTGTAGAGAGAAGAAGCGGAGGAAGGATAAGCGTGAAACTGTATACGGATGGTACTCTCGGTGATACCGAAAGCACCCTGAACCAGATCGGCTTCGGCGGCATCGCACTGGCCCTTGTCAATGGAGGTGCCTTCTCCGGCATCGATGGCATCCTCATGGCAGAAGGCAGAGATGATGTGATGAATGCGGCAGAAGAATGCTGGGATGAGCTTTCAGTCTGTGCGGAAAAGCAATCTGCTGTCATGCTTGCGGCATACTGGCCAGAACTGATTGCCTTCTACTCAACCCGGCAGATAAACGGGATCCTTTCCCAGATGACAATCGGAGAACTGGATGGGATCGATTTGTCGGGAAGCGTATACAGCACAGTCAGTCTCGATAAGGACAATGTATATAATGCGCTATCAACAGGCTCTGTAGATGCTACTGCCGAGAACCTTGTTGATTTCTGCCAGAGCGAGCGTTATCTGTTCTCGACAGATATAATACTCTCTGAGAAAAAGGCAAAGCCCGTGTTCCTGATTGCAAGCAGGGATGTATTCCAGTCGCTTGGAGAAGAAGATCAGATTCTGATATCGAACTGCGCATATCTTTCCTCTCTATATGCCAACAGCCTGCTTCTGCGTGCGGAAGAGAATCTCATTCCGTCGATTTCCAGGGAAAAGAGCGTCAGGGAAACATACTTATGAAACGTATCAATCTTCCCATCTCCCTGACGATAACGCTTCTTCTTGCGGCCCTTCTCGCGATCTTCGCTGTATTCTCCATTCTGATGAACAGCATCCTCTCGGACAGCTACACCGCACAGGGAAGGAACATCACATTCATAGAGGATACCCAGGACTTCAGGCAGGCAATAATCGAAAGCCAGAACGGGCTGACTAGATATCTTGCCACTGAAAACATCTATAAGCTCTCAGAGCACCTTGAAGCTGAAGCGAATGCAAATGCGATACTTTCAGGAATCGGTCAGTTCATATCGTCGGATGATGAGGCCTCATATCTTTATCAGGCAATGCTGAAAAGCCTTGAAGCATACTCAAAGACGACTACAGATGCCTATAATATGTTCGCAAACAGGCAGAACAGCTATTACCAGAAGAAACAGGAAGCTGATCTGATAGCATCATATCTGCTCTCATATGCAGACCAGCTGCTTGCGATGACAATTGCAGACGATATCGATGCGCTGAACAGCAATATGCATTCATCCAGGACACTGATGCTGCTGAATGTCGTCTTCCTGCTCTTCTTCGTAGGCTCGCTGCTTGCAACGATATCGATCTTCTCATCAAAGCTCCGGATGCCGCTGAACAAACTTGTGAAGCAGGCAGAGATGATATCCCAAAGCCACTTTGATGCAAGAACGGAGCTTTCGGACAGCGATCCGCAGGTGGCGCTTCTTTCCAGCACATTCAACAGGATGGCAGAAGATATAGACAAGATGATGCAGGACCTGAGGGACAAAGTAGATGCGGAGGAACGTCTTCTCGAGGAAAAGAAGAAGAATCTTGAATACGAGGCAATGCTGGATAAGGCCACGTTCCTTGCCCTGCAGACACAGACAAATCCCCACTTCCTCTACAACACTCTCAATTCAATAGACAGGACTATCCAGCTTGGAAACACAGATGCTGCGAGACTTATGCTGAAGTCCCTTTCGGACCTGATGCGCTATAACCTCTCCAATGGCGATATCCCTGCGATACTCGCGGAAGAGCTCGAGATAACCGAGAAGTATCTCATAATCCAGAAGATGCGTTTCTCCGAGCGCCTTGAGTACATAATCGAAACTGATGAGGATATCGCATACACAACGACATTGCCGCGTTTCACCCTGCAGCCGCTTGTAGAGAATGCCATAATCCATGGACTCACTCCCAAAGAGAAAGGCGGTCATCTGAGAATCACGGCCCATAAAGATGGCGATCATGCTGTTATAATGATATCCGATGATGGAATCGGCATGGATGCATCAAGGCTTGCGGAACTGGCTTCAGATGGACATATAGGCATCGCGAATACGAAGAAGCGCCTTGAAATCTTCGAAGGACGCGACGATGTATTCTCAATCAGCAGCGAACGCGGGAAAGGAACTGTCATCACAATACGCCTAGGAGGAGGCAATGAGCAGGAATCTGTATAACATACTTCTCGTGGATGATGAGGTTATAGAGCGGAATGCTGTGAAGATGGTATTGAGGAATGCGGGGCTTCCGATCGCGATGATTGATGATGCCGCAACCGGACGCGAGATGCTTGAGAAAGCAGGATCATGCCATGCGGACATAATAATACTGGATATAAACATGCCAGGACTTTCCGGCCTTGAGGCATTGTCCATGCTCAGAGCAGGATGCTCGCAGGCAAAGGTCATAATATCGACGGCGTATGATGAGTTCTCCTATGCCGTGAAGGCACTGCAGGAAGGCGCCGTGGATTTCCTTGTGAAGCCTGTCGATGATGATGTGCTTATAGCAAGCGTGCAGAAATCGATAGAGCGTCTTGATGAGGAGCGCATAAAAGAAGAGCAGATTTCCAAAATAGGAAGCTATCTGAAAGTGAGGAAGGAAAGCCTCGCACTCGATGACGACAGCGACAGCGCCGAGATTGCAAGGAAAGTCTCAGCATATCTTGAGACCAATTACGATAAGCGCATAGGCCTTGATGAGATTGCAAGAGATTGCGGCTACAGCAAGTACCACCTGTCCAGGATATTCAAGAAAGCAACCGGAAAGACCGTAATTGACTCGCTCACCCAGATAAGGATAAGCAAGGCCAAGGAACTGCTTGCCATAACAAAGGAAAGCGTGAAGAACATCGCGTTCAGGACAGGATTCAGCGACCCCGCCTACTTCACCTGGGCATTCCGCAAGGCAGAGGGTGTCACCCCTCTGCAATACAGGGCATCAGCCCTCAGAAAATAATCAGAGAGCTGAAAGCGCTTCATCGACGATGGCAGCAGCCTTGTCGATATCATCCTTTGATGCGATAAGTGGCGGAACAAAGCGGAGGACCGTATATCCTGCGGAGCAGACAAGAAGCCCTCTCTTCATGCACTCTGCGATGACATCGCGTGGCGGAACCTTGAGATCCAGACCCTGCATAAGCCCCATTCCCCTGACATCTGATGCCTTGTCAGGATGCTTTGCCGCAATTTCCTTCAGCTTCTGCGTAAGATACATACCGCTCTCAGCTGCATTTGCAGAAAGAGCCTGGAGCTTCGAGAGAAGAAGCTCTGCAAGAGCGGCAGCAGCCACATTGCCGCCGAATGTAGCAGCATGATCTCCTGGGGTGAATACACCCGCGGCACGGCTGAATGCGACACAAGCACCCATCGGAAGCCCGCCGCCAAGGGCCTTTGCAAGTGTGAGGACATCTGGCTTGATGCCATAATGCTGGAAGCAGAAAGGCTTGCCCGTCCTTCCCATTCCGCATTGGACTTCATCGAAAATGAGAAGCATATCATTCTCATCGCAAAGCTTTCTCAGCCCTTCCATGAATGGCTGTTCTGCCGGGATGATGCCGCCTTCTCCCTGAAGAGGCTCGACGATTATGGCAGCAGTCTGGCTATTGACAAGAGCCTTCACTGAGTCGAGATTGTTGTACTCTGCATATGACACACCAGGAAGCATGGGAGCAAAGCCCTTATGATACTTATCCTGCCCTGTCACGGTGATAGCACCATATGTGCGCCCGTGGAATGAATGATGAAACGATATGATTTCTGTACGTCCTTTTCCAGAACCATACTTCCTCGCAAGCTTGAGGGCTGCCTCATTCGCCTCAGCGCCGCTGTTGCAGAAGAAAACCTCCTCAGAACCTGCAAGCTTATTCAGGGCCGCGGCTGCATTCACCGCATGGCGGTTGTAATAGAGATTCGATGTATGCAGGACTCCTTCCTCAATCACGGAAAGCAATGCTTTCTTCTCATCCTCATCTCCATAACCTAGCGCATTTACGGCAATACCTGCTACGAAATCAAGGTATTCATTGCCATCCTCATCCTTAAGATACATTCCCTTTCCAGAAGCTATTGCTATCGGAAACTGGGAATAATTGTTCATATAGTTCTTCTTGCCAAGCTCAACAACAGCATTATTTGTCATAATCAACCTCCGGAGTAACCATCGTACCTACACCACTTGCCGTAAAGATCTCAAGGAGCATCGAATGCGGCAGTCTCCCGTCGAGGACGTGGACTGTCTTGACACCTTTATCAAGAGCATCAAGACAGCATTCTACCTTGGGAATCATGCCTCCCTTTATCGTTCCATCGGCAATCAGGGCCTTAGCCTCTGATGCATTCATGCGCCTTATGATGGAGGAAGGATCCTCTTTGTCCCGGAGAATCCCCTCAACATCGGTAAGGAAGACAAGCTTCTGGGCATCAAGGGCTCCTGCGATTGCAGATGCCGCATAATCCGCATTGATATTATAAGTCTGCGAATAGGCATCAACACCGACTGGTGAGATTACAGGAACATACCCAGCACCGATAAGCGTCTTTAAAAGATGGGTATCGACTTTCTCGATCTCGCCTACAAAGCCAAGATCCCTGCCCTTCTCATCAATCTTCTTCTTTGCGATAAGAGTATGCCCATCCTTTCCGTTTATGCCGCATGACTCTATGCCATATGACTCAAGGCTCTCGACAAGGCTCTTTGCAATAGAGCCGGAAAGCACCATCTCAGCGACAGATGCTGTCTCGGAATCAGTGACTCTCAGTCCATCGACAAAGACAGTCTCCTTTCCAAGGCGGTCAAGCAAAGAAGAGATTTCCTTTCCTCCTCCATGGACAACAACAGGCTTCAGTCCAATGTACTTCAGAAGCGCGATATCCCTGATCACAGAGCGCTTCAGTTTCTCATCAACCATCGCAGATCCGCCATACTTCACGACTACGACAGATCCCGCGAATTTCCTTATATATGGAATAGCTTCGACAAGGACATCCGCCTTGGCCCTTTCCGTCTCGTACATATCAGCTCCTGTAATCGCCATTTATCTTCACATAGTCATATGTGAGGTCACATCCCCAGGCAGAGGCCTCGCCATCACCCTGATGGCAGTCAGCGACAGCCCCTACTTCCGTCTCAAGAAGGATCTCCTTGGCCTTATCCTCATCGAAAGGAACTGGCTGTCCACCAGAAAGCACCTCAATGCTTCCCTTTGGAGATACAAAGAAGAGATCCACGATATCAGGATCGAAGTCAGCACCTGAATAGCCCATAGCGCAGAGAATCCTTCCCCAGTTCGCATCACTTCCGAAGAATGCGGCTTTTACAAGAGAGGAAGAGACAACTGAGCGTGCAAGTGTCTTCGCATCCTCTTTTGTCCTTGCGCCTTTCACTGTCATCTCGATGAATCTTGTAGCGCCTTCCCCATCCCTCGCTATCATCCTTGCGAGAGTCCCAAGAACATATCTGAAAGCTTCCTCGAACACAGCCTCCTCAGCGCTTCCTTTCCTGATCTCAGCATTTCCTGCCATGCCATTGGCAAGCACGAGGACTGAATCATTTGTGGAAGTATCGCCATCGACTGAGATCATGTTGTATGTATCATCGACAGTCTTTCCCAGAAGAGACTGCAGGACATCATGGGAGATTGCGGCATCCGTGGTGATGAATGAAAGCGTTGTCGCCATATTCGGATGAATCATTCCCGAGCCTTTAGACATTCCGCCGATTGTCACGGTCTTTCCCCCGATCTCCACAGAACATGCCGCTGTCTTTGCGAATGTATCTGTAGTCAGGATAGCCTGCGCGGCATCCTTCCAGTCATCGGAAAGGGACTGGACAAGCAGCTCTTCGCCCTTCTTTATCTTCGCCATATCGAGATTCACGCCGATTACGCCTGTCGATGCAACAAGAACAAGCTCCTTTTCTGTCGAAAGGAGACCTGCGGCATATGATGCCATCTCCTCAGCATCCTTAAGTCCCTGTTCCCCTGTACATGCATTGGCATTGCCGCTGTTCACGACAACTGCCCTGGCCTTGCCCTGTCCTGTCAGCTTCATATCCCACAGGACCGGGGCAGCCTTCACTTTATTCGTCGTATATGTACCTGCAGCGACAGCTTCGCACTCAGATACAATCATCGCCATATCCTTTCTGGCCTTCTTCAGGCCTGCGAACACACCGGATGCCTTGAAGCCTTTCGCGCTTGTGACACCACCTTCGAAAATTTCCATACTGACTCCTAGAATGGCGAGCCTGCAGCTATTGCGAGGCCCATTGTCTCATCGAGACCGAAAAGCAGGTTCATGTTCTGTACAGCCTGACCTGCAGCTCCTTTGCCGAGATTATCTATCGCGCCTAACGCTATGATCCGCCCTGTACGCTTATCGATACGCCAGCTTATATCTATATCATTGGTTCCTTTGACATACCTGGTCTCAGGAAGTTCATCTATGATCCGTACAAATGGCTCTGAGCTGTACATCTCATATGCCGCCTTCACATCGTCATCGCCAACTCCATCGAGAAGCTTAGCGTAGCATGTCGCAAGAATTCCCCTGTTCATCGGGACAAGATGCGGCGTGAACTGAAGAATGATATCCTTGCCGGATGCCAGCGAGAGTTCCTGCTCAATCTCCGGAGTATGCCTGTGGGTAGCGACACCATACGCCTTGAAATTCTCATTGACCTCGCAGAAAAGCGAAGTCAGCTTCTCTCCCCTTCCAGCTCCTGATGTACCGCTTTTTGCATCAATCACGATCGTATCGGTATCAATGAGATGATTCTTGACAAGAGGATACAGAGTAAGAATCGAACAAGTGGTATAACAGCCTGGATTGGCGACAAGCCGCTTTCCCTTTATCTCATCCCTGTGTATCTCGACAAGCCCATATACAGCCTTCTCAAGAAGCTCCGGACTGTAATGTTCAGTCTTGTACCAGGTCCTGTATACATCTGCGGAATGCAAGCGGTAATCAGCACCAAGATCTATGACACACATTCTGGAAAGCAGTTTCTCAGTCACATATTTCGAAGCAAGCCCCGCAGGCAGTGCAAGGAAAAGGACATCTGCACCCGATTCCTCAGCTTTGCTGATATCATCATCGGCAAGCACGATATCGCAAACAGAACGCATTCCCGGATAGATATCAGAGAACTTCTTTCCCACATAGGAATGCGAGGCAAGGAAAACTATCTGGACATCGGGATGGCAGGACAATAGCCTGACGAGCTCGGCACCGGCATATCCTGTTGCACCCATAACTGCAGCTTTAATCATAATCCCTCCAGAATATGGCATAATTATACATAGAATGAGGTCTTTGGCTAGTATCCATGCATAAATATTTAAAATTTCTGCATATCAGATCCAATATACAGGATTCTCAGCCTCTTTAAGCCCCAGCTTATGCTGAAGCAGCATGCTCTTGGTGTTTCCATCGATGATATGGCAGAACGGAATACCGCCATCCTGAAGTACATTACGGATAAGCACTCTCTCAAGAAGCTCGCCATAGCCCTTGCGCCTATGGGCCTCATCCACCTCAAGCATGCCCATAGAACCTTCGGTATGCCGGCCTGTGAATCCGACAAGGCTTCCATTGACTTCCAATCCGATCAATGCACCGGCCTTGAGCCTTGAAGCGACATATCTGCCATCCGAAAGCCTATAATGACTATGGACATAATCATAGTCGTCCATCGTAAGAGGCCTTATGATGCATCCTTCAGGGATATCAGCATCGATATCCTTCCCGGTATAGACTTCCTGCCATGTAAGCTGAGGCTCTTCAGAAATGACCCTGTATGCAGAGAACTCCTCGAAAAGCTCTTGAGAATGAATGACATGAAGCATACGTTCAGGAATCTTTCCTACGACAGCTTCAGCACTGCCTCCATCGAACAAAGCCGCCATTGCCGAATGGCGGTCCGCGATCACAATCCCATCGTCCGAAAAATGCAAGACCCGGAAGCCCTGATTCCTCAAAGCCTCCATGATATCCGCAAACTCAACGATATCCTCGCTGAGTACTCCCAGGACATCTTCTTCTCTCATCTGTCAGCCTCCAGAGTCGTGAGATCGTAAGGCGTTGTCTGATAGACGAAGTAATTCAGCCAGTTGGAATAAAGGAGATTTGCATGGCCTCTCCACCTGACGATAGGGTCCCTTTCAGGATCATCATCAGGAAAGTAATTCTCAGGAACAGCCGTATCAAGGCCTGCATTCCTGTCCCTGAGGTACTCATTCCTCAGCGTATCAGGATCATACTCGGAATGTCCTGTTATGAAGATCTGCCTTCCGTTCTGCGTCATCGATGCATACACGCCTGCCTTATCAGATACAGAAAGAATCTTCAGCCTAGGCTCTTTTCTCATATCCTCGATATCGACAGTGGTATAGCGTGAATGGGGGACGTAGAAGACATCATCGAACCCTCTGAGAAGCACGGGATTGCGGTATATCACTTTATGGGGGAATACACCGAAAAGCTTTTTATCAAGCTTCCTCTTCCCTATCCCGAAATGATAATAAAGCCCTGCCTGCGCTCCCCAGCAGATATGGAATGTCGAATGGACATGGCTTTTTGACCATTCCATTATCCTGCAGAGCTCATCCCAGTACTCCACTTCCTCAAAAGGCATATTCTCCACGGGAGCACCTGTTATGACCATTCCGTCGAAATTCTCATCCTTCACATCGGAGAACGTCCTGTAGAAAGCAAGCATATGCTCCGCGGATGTGTTCTTAGCCACATGGCTTTCGACCTGCATGAGCGTAAGCTCGACCTGAAGCGGAGTATTGCCGAGAAGACGGGAAAGCTGGGTTTCCGTAGCAATCTTGGTTGGCATGAGATTGAGAAGAAGGATGCGCAGAGGACGCATATCCTGCGTACGCGCCCTGTGTTCCGTCATCACGAAGATGTTCTCATCTTCAAGTATCTGCCTTGCAGGAAGCCTGTCAGGTATCTTTATCGGCATGCCTTAAGCGCCTCTTCGATGTCGCTGATGATATCCCGGACATCCTCAATACCGACTGAGAAACGGACAAAACCCGGCTCAATGCCAGCTTTGCGGAGCATCTCATCCGAAAGCTGCCTGTGTGTTGTAGATGCAGGATTGAGCACGCATGTTCTTGCATCGGCGACATGGGTCACGATGGCAGCAAGCTTCAGGGAATCCATGAATTTCATCGCATTCTCCCTTCCACCCTTGATGCAGAATGAGACAACACCTGAAGCCATGCCATCGAGAAGATACTTCCCTGCTCTTTCATGCTCACTGTCATCCGCAAGTCCAGGATAAGAGACAGTCTCGATGATATCGGGCCTTGATTTCAGATACTCGGCAACCTTCAGCGCATTCTCCGAATGTCTTCTTATCCTTACATCAAGCGTCTCAAGTCCGAGATTGAGAAGGAATGCGGAAATAGGCTGAGGAGTCGATCCAAGATCCCTCATCAGCTGAGTCCTTGCCTTTGTTATATAAGCCGCCTTTCCGAAGTTCTTCGTATAGACGACACCATGATATGATTCATCAGGCTCGGAAAGCTCCGGATATCTCCCGTCCTTTTCCCAGTCGAAGCTTCCTCCGTCGACAATGCAGCCTCCTACGACCGTAGCATGGCCATCCATGTACTTCGTAGTCGAATGGACAACGATATCGGCACCAAAGGAGAACGGCCTGCAGAGAACCGGTGTCGCGAATGTATTGTCGATGATTACAGGAACACCCATCGAATGGGCAATAGGGACAAAGCGGTCGAAATCAAAGACCTCAAGAGAGGGATTCGCGATTGTCTCGCCAAAGAAACATCTGGTCCTTTCGTCAAAGAGGGAACAGATCTCATCATCAGACATATCAGATGTGGCGACACGGGCTTCGATGCCCATCCTCTTCATAGTGACAAGGAAGAGATTCGTAGTGCCGCCATAGAGATTGGACATCATTACGAAATTATCGCCGGCTGATGCGATATTGAACACGGAGATAAGGGATGCAGCTTGCCCGGATGATGTCAGCATGGCACCGACACCACCCTCGAGCTCAGCAATCTTCTTTTCGACCATGCTGCATGTCGGATTGGATATCCTCGTGTATATATGGCCGTCTTCCGCCAAATCGAAAAGCTTCGCAAGCTCTTCGGATGTGTCATACTTGAAAGTAGTACTCTGGTAGATAGGCAGGGTACGTGTTTCCCCATTTCCAGGGATATAGCCTCCCTGAACGCAAATAGTAGAGCTGTTCCAGTTTCTTTTCATGGAACGATTCTACTTATCTGGAACTATGGTTTCAACACTCAGGGATCGTCTTGTATGACAGTTTCGGGTGGAACTGTCAAATCCTCAGGATGCTGGAAATATTTCTTCATCAGCTTGATCGCAGATGCATAATAGAACCCGTCGCAGATTCTCTCATCAAGGTTCGCAATCACATCCATAACCCTGCTCTTTGCCACAGTGCCGTCCTCATTCGCAATGAGCTCTGAGCGTTTCTGGCCAAATGCGATGAAAATAGGAACATTGCCGAAATCATAGAGATGATGGGTCACTGGCGGTATGTTCAGCGATGCCATATTGGTGATGAACATGGAACCATGGAAAGGCGAGATCTCGAGGAGTGACATCGGGATCAGATCATAATAATCAAGAAGCTTGAGAAACCACACACAGCCATTGACGAGGAATCTCGGAGCACCCATGACGATACGTGCGAATCTATCCGTACCATTTTCCTCAGCGCCGATTCCGACGATCTTCTCATATTCTGCTGTGAACTTGCGGTACACATCGAAAAGCGTATCTGACGGATCGAAGTGCATCTTCATCGCGGTTTCCTCCGCATCAAGACTCATCTTCTTCTTGACTGTCAGATTCACGACAATGCCATTTCTGGCATAGACCCTCTGGCCTCTTATATATCTGTTTACCTTAGGACGCTGGGATACAGCCCTGACATATGCTGCGATGATGACGTGCATAAGGCCGATGGAATTATATCCCTCAGCGCGCAGCTTTTTTACAAGAGCCTCTGCAGGACCTATTTCGACATATGTCGAGAAGCTGTTCATGGCTCCTGTGCGCCTAGGCATGATAAACGGTATCATTCCAGAAAAAGGATCCAAAGACTTGATCCTTCTTCCTTCTCGGTTCTTTCTCCCCATGTGCCCTATGATACACTTGAACGTCAAGTATGGCTACCGCTCTTCATGAAATTTTCACAAATCAGGATTTCTGCATATGAATTCTTATATAAGAACAATATATGCTTGCAAGCCGATGCAATTGCTTTTACGATATAACATATGCCGGAATATAGACTTACAGGCCGTGCAAAAAGGATCATAGCGATATCGAGCAGATATCAGGCCAGAGATCCGGAATTGCTTACAGACGACCTGATTGATGATATAAACAACATGACGATCACACCACGGGAAGCCCGCAAAGTGCTATGCCCTTCCCGCAACGTGATTACGCAGACATTCATAATCCCTGTTACAGAAGGTGCTGTCACAGGGTATTATTTTACGAATCCGCATATGGCAGAGCTCTCAGGCACCGTGCCTCTGATCATATTCTGCCATGGTGGTGGATGGGTATTCGGCAATATGGACTTCTATTCCATATTCCTCCGTCATCTTGCCGAGGTGACAGGATCCGCCATACTCCTCATCGATTACCGCCTCGCGCCGAAGCATAAGTTCCCGACAGCCGCAGAAGACTGCTATGATGCGCTTATCTGGGCATCGGAAGGCGTGAAATACTGGAAAGCTGATCCTGACAGGATATTCATCGCGGGAGACAGCGCAGGTGGTGCTCTTGCGACTGTCACGGCGATGCTCGCGCGTGACAGGAAAGGTCCACAGCTTGCCGGACAGATCCTCCTTTACCCTATAACCGACTGCCGGCTCAGGACAAGTTCGATGACTGAATACAAAGACAGCCCGATGCTTAATGAGAATATGCTCTCATTCTATATAAAGAATTATGCAAGAGAACCAAAGGACATACTTTCCCCTATGTTCTCCCCTCTTCTGAGCCCCGATCTCTCAAGGCTGCCGCCAGCATTGATAGTGTCTGCCGAGATAGATCCCCTTTCCGATGATGGGGTATTGTATGGCAAAGCTCTCAACGAGGCGGGAACCAAGGCAAACTGCCAAATCGCGAAAGGAGCTTTGCATGGTTTCATGCCATACAGGCATGCCATAGGCAGGAAGGAAACCGAGAACGCCATAAAGCAATTCATATCAGGACGTTCCGTAGAGAGCATACAGCTATATGACTGACGAGCAGCGAAGCTATAACATGTCATGCATACACGGGAAAGACACCTCCATAGAGAGAATGCTTTCCAGAGAACTGTGGCACAGGGGATTCAGATTCAGGAAGAACTCGAAACTGATCTATGGCCATCCTGACATCGCGATAAAGAGATACAAGGTGGCAATCTTCTGCGATGGGGACTTCTGGCATGGCTATGACTGGGAAAACAGGGAAAAGCAGATAAAGAGCAACAGGGAGTACTGGATACCTAAAATAGAGAGGAACATGGCAAAGGATATAGAGACAAATCATGTCCTCACATCAATGGGATATACAGTGATACGTGTCTGGGAACACGATATAAGGAAAGACCTGAAAGGCACTGCCGATATGATCGAGCGCCTCATCAATGAAAAAAGATCCCAGCCGGAGTGACTGGGATCAAGACAGTTCATAGGATAAATCAGCCTATTGCCTTGAGGACGAAATCCACGATGAACAGGATTGTCGCACCTGCGATGATAGGATGAATCTCATTTGCCTTCTTCGTGAAGATCTTTGTGATGCAGTACATCACGAATCCAGCTGCGATACCATTTGTGATACCGTATGTGAAGCTCATGATGGCAACTGTGAAGAATGCAGGAACAGCATCCTCGAACTTCTTCCACTGGATTTCCGCAAATGGCTCTACCATGAGAATACCGACAACGATAAGAGCCGGCGATGTGGCAGCACCTGGAACCATTCCGATAAGACCGGAGAATGGAAGACATACGATGAACATCAGAGCTGTGATGAGGCTGGTAAGACCTGTGCGTCCGCCTGCTGCGATACCTGCAGAGCTCTCTACGAATGTAGTTGCATTGCTTGTGCCGAAGCATGCGCCGATGCTTGTCGCTA
Source organism: uncultured Spirochaetaceae bacterium (assembly GCA_944389075.1). Classification (GTDB taxonomy): domain Bacteria; phylum Spirochaetota; class Spirochaetia; order Sphaerochaetales; family Sphaerochaetaceae; genus Ornithospirochaeta. Next base: position 1,426 of record CALXLA010000001.1, on the reverse strand, counting down.
CGCTGTCAGCGACAAGGGCCTTGTCAAGACGGCTCTTGAATCCTGAACCTTCAAGCGCCTTCTCGTCTTCCGCATCGAAGATATGGCTCTTGCGACCTGTTCCGATGAATGTTCCGATTGAATCGAATGTATCTGAAAGGCTCATCGAGAAGATCGTGACGATGACGAACGGGATCTTCGAAGGATCGGAGAACAGGGAACCGAATCCCGGATTGCCGAAGAAGCTGAATGCGACTTCCCTGAATCCAGCCATCGTCTCGCTTCCGGAGAAGATCGTCTCAGGAAGCTTTGTTACTCCCATAGGAATGCCGATGATCGTTGTTGCGACAATGCCGATGAGGATAGCGCCCTTCACTTTCATGACCATGAGGATGACTATGATCAGAAGCCCTATGACAGCAAGGAGAAGATGCGGCTCATTGAATGCATGCATTCCAGGTGTCACGCTTGGATAGGCGCCTGTGAATGAGATGAGACCGGAATTGTTCAGTCCAAGATATGCGATGAAGAGACCGATTCCGCCTCCGATTGCATTCTGCAGGCTCTCCGGTATTGATTTCACAATCGCCTTGCGGAGCTTTGTGACCGTGATGATGATATTGATCACACCGCAGATGAATACCATCGCAAGCGCTTCCTGCCAGACAAACCCTCCAGCCATGCAGATCGTATATGTGAAAAGGGCATTCAGACCCATTCCTGGAGCAACTGCATACGGAACATTGGCAAACAATGCCATAACAAGCGTTCCGACAGCCGCAGCAAGACATGTGGCGACAAAGACGCCATGCCAGCTCATGCCGGTCTCGGCCAGCATATTCGGGTTGACGAATATAATGTAGGCCATCGTAAAGAACGTTGTCAGACCTGCCAATACCTCGGTCTTTACATTCGTTCCCTTCTCTTGCAGACAGAAGAAATCTTTCATATTCTCCTCCAACTTCGAACGAAGGATGGTAATTACCACCCACAACAACCAATGAATATTATAGAACAACTGACCGCATTCGCAAACTCCATGTTAAGTGAACTACTCCATCTTAGCTGACGCTTGAAGATGGAGCTTCCGGGCTCTTTCCTTTTCAGGGCGTTTCGCAGAATGCTCCCATGCCTCATACGAGGTATAGAAGGCTGACTTCCGCTCCTCCGGAGTACCCGTGTGTTCCGCACGGGTGCAGGACTTTATATGCTTTCCTGCAAGAAGCAGTGTTTTTGCGGCTTTGACATCACGATCTTCAGAATATCCGCATCCGCATGTGAATACCCTGTCAGAAAGCGTGATGCCTTCATTGATGGCTCCGCAGCGGGGACACATCCTCGTCGATGGGAAGAAGCGGTCTATGACGACGACATGAGGATCAAGCATCAGCTTCCTCTTCAGCGTCCCTAGTGCACTGTTCTGCACCTGCTTCCCGAAGAGCCCCTT